>NZ_JBHSNY010000003.1:0-163753 GCF_042657145.1 Streptomyces bullii | reverse complement strand
GGTGGGACGGGCGCACCTTGAGCGGGCACCGGAGCCCCGTGCGGGGGCACCGGTGCACCCTGGCCGGACACACCCTGGCCCACCGGCACCTGCCCCGCGCCGGGCACCTGCCCGACGGCCTCCTGCGGGGGCACGCCCTGCCCGGCACCCGCCTGCCCGGGAACACCCTGTGCCTGCACACCCTGTGCCGGCGTCCCGGCCGACTCCGCAGGCTGGGCGGCGGCGCGTCGGCGGCGGCCCGTCGGCATGGTGGTGGGATGCGGCTGCGGCGGGGTGTGGTCGTCGGACTGGTCGTGCGGTACGGCATCGTGCCGACCGGCGTCGGCCGGCGCGTCCGAAGAAACGGCCTGCCCCGCCGGGGCGGTCGTACTCACCTGCTGCCGGGGTCCCTGGTCCGCCTCGGCCGGCGGCAGGGCGAACACCGCACGGGGCGCCGCCTCCTGCGCGGCGGCCCGCTCGTTCGCCGCGGCCAGGGCACGCCGACGGCGCCCGGTCGGCTGGGCCTGCTGAGCCTGCTGCCCCTGACCCTGAGCCGGAGTCAGGGCCTGGGGATGCGCCTGGGCCGCTCCGGCCTCGCCGGAGGGCGCGGGCAGTGCCGGCGGCAAGGCGTGCTGTCCACCGGAGTCGGGTCGGCCGCGCCGCCCGGAGGGCGCGGGTACGCCCTGCGGCGGTACGGTCCCGCCCAGCCCCGTCCCCGAGGCCGCGGCCCCTGCCGCGTGCTCGGCGGCCGTGACGACGGCACCCTCGGCGACCCCCTGGACGGCACTGCCGACAGCACTCCCTGCGGCGCTCGCGACGGCATTCCCGGCGACACCCGCGCCGACGTCCTCGGCAGGCCGCCCGCGCCGCCGCCCGGTGCCGCCGGACACCTGCACACCCTCCCCGGCCGCCTGGGCCGGAAGCGGTGCCGGTTCCCCGGCCGCCCGCCGCCTGCGCCGCCCCGTGGGCGCGGCGACCGCGACCTCCGCACCGGAGCTGCCGGAGTCACCGGAGCCGCTCGCATGCGCGGCGTCCTCGGCGCCCTCGGCCCCGCCCGGGACCTCGCTGTCCAGGAAGGCGTCGACGGACGCGCGCCGCGCTCGGCGCCGCCCACCGCCCGAGGCCTGCTCGGCAGTGACCGCACCGGCCTGCTCAGCGGCCGGATCCGTAGCCGCTTCCCCAGCCGTGTCCACAGCCGTGTCCACAGCCGCTTCCAGAGCCGGTGTCTCGGCCGGGGCACCGGCCGGAACGGCCCCGGCCCCGCCCCCGAGCGGCACTTCCAGCACGTACGCACTGCCGCTCATGCCCGGCACTTCGTGCGTCTGCAGCACACCGCCGTGCGTCCGTACGATCCCGCGCACGATCGGCTCGTGCACCGGGTCTCCCCCGGCGTACGGCCCGCGCACCTCGATGCGGACGACCTCACCGCGCTGCGCCGCCGCGACCACGACGGTGTTGTCCATGTAACCGCCCGCCGACACGGGCGCGTTGCCGGTCGCGTCGACGCCCGCCACGTCCGCGACGAGGTGCGCGAGGGCGGTCGCGAGCAGCCGCGGATCCACCTCGGCCTCGATGGGCGGCGCGTGCACGGCGAACTGCACCCGCCCCGGCCCGATGAGCTCCACGGCCCCGTCGACCCCGGCGGCGACGACCGCGTCGAGCATCACCTTCGTGCGGGAGATCTCCTCGCTGCCCGTGTCGAGCCGCTGGTACCCGAGCACGTTGTCGATGAGCGTCGTGATGCGCGAGTAGCCCGCCGAGAGGTGGTGCAGCACCTGGTTGGCCTCGGGCCACAGCTGCCCGGCGTCGTCCGCGGCGAGCGCGGACAGTTCGCGGCGCAGTTCCTCCAGGGGGCCGCGCAGCGACCGTCCGAGCAGGGTGAGCAGCTGCTCGTGCCGCGCGGCGAGCGCCTCGTACCGGTCCTTCTCCCGCTCCCCGAGCGCGGCGTAGCGCTCCTCGCCCGCCGCGAGCTCCTCGGCGTGCTTCTCGCGCAGTTCCTCCAGCTCGGTGACGTGCTGCTGGCGCAGGGCGGTGAGTTCGGAGGCGTGCTCCTCGGCGAGCCGCTCCAGCTCCTCCGCGTGACGCTTCTGCGCCGCCTCCTTCTCCTGCACGGCGGCGTCGTACGGCCGCCGGTCGGTGAAGGTCATCACCGCGCCGACGAGCTGGTCGCCGTCGCGCACCGGCGCGGTCGTCAGGTCGACCGGCACCTTCTCGCCGCTCTTGGCGAACAGCACCTGCCCGCGCACCCGGTGCTTGCGCCCGGACCGCAGGGTGTCGGCGAGCGGCGACTCGTCGTACGGGAAGGGGGAGCCGTCGGCCCGCGAGTGCAGCACGAGCGTGTGCAGCTCACGCCCGCCGAGATCGCTGGCCCGGTACCCCAGGATCTGAGCGGCAGCCGGATTGACCAGCACGATCCGCCCGTCCGTATCGGTCCCGACCACACCCTCGGAGGCGGCCCGCAGAATCATCTCGGTCTGCCGCTGCGACCGCGCGAGCTCCGCCTCGGTGTCCACGGTCCCGGACAGGTCGCGTACGACGAGCATCAGCAGCTCGTCGCCGGTGTAGCCGTAACCGTCGTAGGCCTGCTGCCCGTTCTCGAGATTCGCGCTCGTGACCTCGACCGGGAACTCGCTGCCGTCGGTGCGCCGGGCGATCATCCGGGTCGGCTTGGTGCGCGCCCGCGGATCGATGTGGTCGGGCCGCCGCATGGACCCGGGAATGAGCTTGGAGTCGAACTGCGGCAGCAGGTCCAGCAGCCCCCGTCCCACGAGCGCCGTGCCGGGCGTCTCGAAGGCCTCCAGGGCGATGGTGTTGGCGTTGACGACGGTCCCGTTGGCATTGACCAGCACCAACGCGTCGGGAAGTGCGTCCAGTATGGCTGCGAGGCGAGCAGCGCCTCGGGATGGCCTGCTGCTCACGAGACGCTTCCTCCCTGTTACCGCACTTTGCTGGCCGCTCGGGCCATCTTGCCAACCGGCCCGCAGCGTGTCACGCGAGGGAGTCTAAGGGCTGGCATTGCGCTCGCGACGCCGGATGAGAGGGAGCTCGCACGACGAAGTGACCCTCAAGTGACGATCACGCGAAGCGAACCGCCCGACCACCGCCCGTCACCCCACCCCCCACCGACGGCCTGCCTGCACCGACACCCCAGGACCTTCGCGGGACCTTTACGACCCCGTGCCGCGCCGCCCCCTCCGGGACGCTCCCGTAGGACGTTTTTACGGACGTACAGGCCCACGGCGTACGAACCCACGGCTTACCGGCCCGCTCACGGGCTTCCTCACGGGATTCACGGAGGTCAGGCGCGCTCCGCGGGCCCCAGGTCGGGCAGCAGGGGGACGAGCCGGTCCCAGCGGGAGATCTCGCAGCCGTCGCCGCGCGCGTACGTCGCGTCGACGGGCCGTCCGGCCCAGGTGCCGGTGACGTGCGCGGTGGCCGGCCCGCCGTACTGCATGGTGCACACACTGCCCTCGGGCACGGGCGCGAAGGCGTCCTTCCCCCACCGCGTGCTCCGGTCGACGGCGGCACACGCACCGCCCGGGTCCGGGTGGCTCCCCCCGCGGGGGTGGCAGTACAGCTCGTACGTGCCGTCCGTCCCGTCCCCCGCGTTCCGCACGGTCACGGTGAGGTGGTCCCGGTGGCCCGGTCCCTCCTCGGGGACCGGCGGCGGCAGGGCGCCGCTGACGGGCAGGGCGTACGCGGCCGGCGACGCCGTGGACAGCGAGGCGACGGCGGCGGCGCAGGCGGCGGCACCGACGACGAGCCGCCGCAGGGCGGGCCGGGCGACGGGCCGGTGGACGGAGGGCGAGGCGGGCCGGGGGCCGCCCATACGGTTGACGTGCGACATGCCCTGACTAACGCGGCACCCTCCCGGACGTTGCGCGCCCGCCGGGAAGGGCTTTGCCCTGCGGCCTTCCGTCCTAGTACCGTGGGGGGCGATTGGTGACACCGCGCTCGACTGTGTCATCATCGGCACGCACCACCCACTCGCACTCGCGCGCGGGAGGCTGTGTCTGGAGGCGTCGCCTAGTCCGGTCTATGGCGCCGCACTGCTAATGCGGTTTGGGCCTTAAAGCCCATCGAGGGTTCAAATCCCTCCGCCTCCGCACCTGATCACGAAGCCCCGGCCCACCCGGCCGGGGCTTCGCTGTCGTCAGGGCGCTGTTCCGGCCAAAGTGACGTTTCCGCAGGTCACAAGGGGTACGCCAAACGGATTTCACATGGCGGCGGCAGTCATGTAATGTTCTTCCTGTCGCCGCGAGCGGGCCGGAAGGGCCGGGAGCGGCGAAAAAACAGAACAAGCACTCGTAGCTTAACGGATAGAGCATCTGACTACGGATCAGAAGGTTGCAGGTTCGAATCCTGCCGAGTGCGCACAGGTCAGAGGCCCTGCCGGAGAATCCGGCAGGGCCTCTGACATCAACCGGTGACATCAACGCCTACGTTGGCCGTGCGGACGACGTCATGAAGGCACCCGCCTACAAGATCTCCTCTTCGAGATCGTCGCCCCGAGCGTATGGTCGATCTGGTCCGCAGCCGCGCGCAGCGTCGTCCCCGCATCCCGTGGATGAGGCTTCTCGTCAGGCCGGGCGGCTTCGTGCACTTTCCTCAAGTTCTCCTCTGGCAATTTGGTTGTCGTGTACATGGCAACCCGATAGGCATCGGCACTGGCAGCGCGCAGTGTTCACACCAGCGAGCACCGGCCCGAAGACCAGGGTCCCGTGTGATCAGTCGTCGGTCCGGCTGAGGATCCACGGGAGCCGGCCGGTCCGCCTCGACGTGGACCCCGTCAACGGGGCGACCGGCGTGATCGCCTGGCAGATCGACGCCACCTGACCTGACCGTCGGACCACTGAGGGCACTCACGTCGCTGATGCCAGGTCGTCGTCGCCGCCGTTCGGGCGATACGCGGGCGCACTCCGGCGGGTGCCCGCCTCGCTGGGGCATCCCTTGGAGGAACGAGAGGGAGACACCATGCCGCTCTATCTGTCGAGGTTCAGCTACACGCCGGAGACCTGGGCGAGGCTGATCAGCCACCCCGAGGACCGGGCGAAGGCCGCTCAGGCGTACATCGAGTCCGTCGGCGGGAAGCTGCACGGCTTCTGGTACGCCTTCGGCACTCACGACGGCTACAACCTGTGGGAGGCCCCGGACAACGTGTCCATGGCCTCGGTCGCACTGGCGATCACCGGAGGCGGGGCGCTCAGCTCGTACGAGACGACTGTTCTCCTGACCATCGACGAGACCCTGGACGCGCTGCGTCAGGCCGGGGGGATCAAGTACCGGGCTCCCGGCGCGTAGACGCGGCCCGCCGGGTCAGTCGGTCCGGCAGTGCTCCTCCAGGTGCGCCGCCGCCAGGGTGCTCGCACGGGAGAACCAGTCGTGGAGGACCGCGATCTCCTCGGGGGAGTAGTCGGCGAAGAGGGCCGTGAGGCGGGCGTAGTACGGCTCGTAGACCTCGCGGATTCGGGCCACCGCTGCCGGTTCTGCGGCCACGCGCACGCGGCGGCGGTCCGCGGGGTCGGGGCGGCGGGTGATGTAGCCGGCGCGTTCCAGGCGGTTGAGGATGCCGGTCACCGCGCCCGTCGTGACGTGGGCCCGTGCCGCCAGGTCGCCCGCGGTCAGCAGGTTCTCGCCGGCCTCCAGGACGAAGGCGAAGCAGGTGAGGTCGGTGACGTTCAGGCCCACCTGCTGGGCGATCTCGTGCTGGCCGACGAGGTGGGTGGCGATGAGGTGGTCCATGGCCGACAGCGCCTGCTCGGGGGTGGCGGGCGGACGCGGCGTGGCTGGCATGGTTCGCAATTTCCTTAGTTTGTGAGAGGTTTTTGAGTTAAATTACTTAGGGCGTAAGGGGATTGGGGCCCTCGCCTGGTGATCCAGTTGCTGATCAGGCGCGTCGGCTGCGGCGCGGGGAGGCGGACACGTGAGCGCACATCAGTATGACCACGGGCACACGGTCGCGGGGTGGACCGGATTCGGGATCGCCTCCGTGGGGGCGGTGCTGCTGGGGGCGGGGGTGTGCCTGGTCTCCGTTCCACTGCTGGCCTGCGGGTTCGCGGTGGGAGCGGTGAGCCTGCTCGTCACCTGGCTGCTGCATCTGGCCGGCTGGGGCAAGGGGCCCGGGCCGCGGCCCAGGGAGCAGTGGGGGTGGCGGGTGCGGGACACCGGTGCGCGGGGCGGGCATGCCGGGTGTCTGGGGTGCCGCCTGGCGGGGCGGGGGCGGTCCGTCGAGGTGGTGGTGGCGGTACCGGCTCCGGGCGGGCCGGTGTCCGCGCGGGGCGGGTCGGCGTCGGTGGGGGGCGGTTCGGTGTCCGCGCCGGGCGAGCAGCCGCCCGTCGCTGCCGCCGACGCCGGGGTGTGAACAGCCCATCCGGTCCTGTCCTGCCCGGTCCCGTCCTGTCCCGCCCGTGCCGTCCTGTCCGTGTTCCTGTCCGTGCGGTCCCGGCTGACCGTCCGGCGAGGCGGCGTACTCCACCCGAGCCAGCCAGCTCCCGGTCCCCGCGCCCGACGACGGTCAGGTGTCCGGACGACCGTCGGGTGCCCGGACGACGGTCAGGTGCCCGACGATCGCCCGTGTCCGACGCCCGCCCCCGTCCGACGACCGCCGCTACCTGACTAGTGCCACGTCAGGGAACGTTTGCCTGGTAGGAGAGCCATGGCGCGGCCGGATGCAAGGCGCCGATCTCACTCGCATCGGGTTGTAAGTGCGTGATGCGGCGACGCGCTCGATGGCCGTGCCAGGGCGTCGAGCGTGGCGAACCACCCCTCAGCTAGCTGGGGAGCTCCCAGACGGTCACTTTGAGCCGGAGCGTGCCCAGGCCGGAGGGTGAGTCGATCACGCGGATGTAGGCCGTTCGTCCTTCTGTTGTCTTGACGCAGAAACCGTCGCCTTGCTCGAGGGTGCCGCCGCTGGACGTCGCGTTCTCTGCGAGGTGAGTCCGGCATTCCTCCTCGCTCGGGTCGGTTCCGCCCGATGGCAGCGGCGCGATTGTTTTGCTCCCCCCGTACGTCCCAAAGCTGATGCCGTCCTGATAAACAGCGCGGGTGAAAGAGAAATCGGTTCCTTTGGTCTTCGCTTCCAGGATCAAAGGCGGATTCGAGTCTAAGTCCGGCTCGAAGCTTTCGATTACATCTTGCCCGTCGTGAAATTCCATCCCGACCTCGTCCGGTCCGAACCGTACGGGTACGGGATTTGGTGGGGCGGTGCCATGGCTATCCTGCGCGGTCGGCGTTGCCGAACGTGTCCCGCCGGTTGGGACCGACGCTGCTGGGGAGTTCTGGTCTGCCGATGGTGACGAGGGCGAGGGCTGGCTGACGAGCTCCGTCACGAGGGTGCCCAGGAGCGGAACGGCGATGCCGACGACCCACCACGCCCACCTCGGCTGGCGCGGTTCTTGCGTATCAGTGCTCCCGGGTTCTCCCGTATCGGCAGCGGGTGTCGACGGCCCGGTGGAATCGGTACTCACTACATGCCCCCGTGATGACGTCACGCCATGACTATCCGTCATTCTACTTTGTGGCAGGCAACATTGGTGCTGTCGTGATGTGATGTGCCGTCCCAAAACATTGGTCCGCGTGGTGCGTGATCGGCACCCTGTTCGGATGGCAGAACGAGTACGCGTCCGTGAGATCGATGACGACGAGGGCCGGCGCCTCCTGCGGATCATCCGCCGTGGCGCCGGGTCGGTGGTGACCTGGCGGCGGGCGCAGATGGTGCTGCTGTCCGCGCAGGGCATGGATGTGGTGAAGATCGCCGGGGTGACCTTTACCAATGCGGACAGGGTCCGGGACGTGATCCACGACTGCAACGCCGACGGCTTCGAGGCGCTCTACCCGAAGTACAAAGGCGGTCGGCCGAGGACGTTCACGCTGCCCGAGCGGCGCGAGATCAAGAAGATCGCCAAGTCGAAGCCGGCCGAACACGGCCTGCCCTTCTCGCCCTGAAGCCTGGCCAAGCTGGCCGACTTCCTGGTCGCCGAGGGGGTGGTCGACGACATCAGCCACGAGGGTTTTCGGGTCCTGCTCCGCGAGGAGGGCGTCTCGCTTCCACGCATAAAGACCTCGAAGACCTCCCGCGATCCCGACTTCGCTGCCAAGAAGGCCCGCGTCGAACACCTCTACGCGATCGCCGACGGCGAGGTCATACCCGAGGACGGCGAGCCCGACGTCGTGTTCTGCCTGGACGAGTTCGGGCCGCTCAACCTCCAGCCCCACCCGGGGCGGCAGTGGGCCGAGCGCGGCGGCAAGCACAAGGACCCCGACCGGGAGCCCCGGTCCCGCCGACGGGCGACCTGCACCCGCCCGCACGGGGTCCGGCACCTGTTCGCACGGGGTCCGGCACCTGTTCGCCGCCTGCGACCTGGGCGAGGACAAGCTTCTACGGCCACATCAAGCCGAAGAAGAACCGGACGAGGCTCCTGGAGTTCTGCCGCTACCTGCGCAGCCTGTACCCGCCGGAGATCCGCATCACGATCGTGCTCGACAACTTCTCCCCTCACCTGACCACGAAGAAGGACTCCCGGGTCGGCGACTGGGCCGCAGCCAACAACGTCGAGCTCGCCTACATGCCGACCAACAGCTCCTGGCTGAACCGCATCGAGGCCCAGTTCACCGCCCTGCGCTACTTCGTGCTGGACGGCACCGACCACGCCAGCCACAAGGAGCAGGGCAGCATGATCGCCGCTACATCATCTGGCGGAACAAGCACGCTGCCGATGAACGGCTACGCGAGGTAGTCGACAGGGCGAACGTTGTCTGATGCGGCACTAGCAACAGCGATGTCAGTGCCGGCCCCTACTCTCGAACAGAGATGACACAGGCGTGGAAGTGCTCGGGGCTGCGATGGTCCTCGGACGGCCCGGTGCTGGCGTGGGACGGTGGGCGGCGCAGTGCGCTGACCTGGGGGAAACGCGTGGCGTTCAGGGTCGCGGACGGGGGTGTGCGGACGTGTGCGGGGGCGCGGGGGCATTCGTGTCCGGTACGGGCGGGCGTGCCGGGGCGGAGTACGGGGGCGCGGTGCGAGGAGTGTGCGCGGCTGGACCGGGCGCACTCCGTGGCGGCCGACACGATCGCGGACGATCCGCGGCCGTACCACGTGTACCTGGCGTGGTTCGGGCCCGGGATGGCCAAGGTCGGGATCACCGCGGTCGAGCGGGGCACGGCCCGGCTGCTGGAACAGGGAGCGGTCTGTTTCAGCTGGTTGGGGGCCGGGCCGCTGATGGCTGCGCGGCGGGCCGAGGAACTGCTGCGTGCCGCGCTGCGGGTGCCCGACCGCATTCCGTACGGGGAGAAGCGGGCGGTGCGGTCCGCGCTGCCTCCGGAGGAGGCCGGGCGCGCGGCCGAGATCGCGGAGCTGCACGCGCGGGCGGTGGCGCTCGGCGGGTGGCCGGAGGCGCTCGCGCCCCGGCCGTTCCAGGCGGTGGATCACGTGCGGGCGTTCGGGCTCGCGGGTCTGCCGGCCGCCGTCGGTGAGGTGACCGAGCTGGTCGCCGGCGGTGCGGTGAGCGGTGAGCTGGTGGCCGCCGCCGGGCCGGACCTGCATCTGGTGACGGAGCGGGGGGTCGTCGTGCTCGACACACGGTTGATGAGGGGGTGGGAGCTGGTCCCGGTGGGGGAGGTGGAATGCACCGTTCCTGTAAGGGCGTTCAGATCTGTCGCGGCAGTGCAGGACGGGTTGTTCTGACGTCCACCGCTGGGCTGGGGGGGGCAGGAAACGGTTCCCTGAAGAATCGCTGTCGGTAGATCCTCAGCGCTCCCTTTCGGCAGAGCCTCCTGGATCCCTTTTGGCAGAGCCTCCTGGATCCCTTTCGGCAAAGATGTGGACCCGGCACCCCACCAGAGCCGATCGTGGGTGACATGAGCGATCACCGTATGGCGCCTGTCGATGCCCGTGCTTCGGCGGAGCCCGTTCCGGTCCGGCCCGTCCCCGCCCACGAACCCCCGTACTACGCCGTCGTCTTCACCTCCGTCCGAACGGACGACGACTCCGGGTACGGCGAGACCGCCGAGCGCATGGAGGACCTGGTCCGGGGGATACCCGGGTTCCTCGGGATGGACCACGCCCGGACCCCGGGCGGGCTGTCGGTCACCGTCGGCTACTTCCGGGACGCCGCCGCCATCGAGCAGTGGCGGAGCGACGCCGAGCACCGCACGGCGCAGAAGAGGGGGCGCGAGCAGTGGTACGAGAGGTACACCGTGCACGTCGCCAGGGTCGAGCGCAGCCACGACTATGAGCACGCCAACGGCTACGAGGACGCCAACAGCCGCGTGGACGGGAACGGCAGCCGCCGCGAGCCGGGCGATGGCTGACGCGCCCGGGCACGAGGCGGCCGAGGTCCGGCGGTTCTCGCGCCGGCTCGGCCTGCCGGGCCTCGTCGACGTCCACACCCATTTCATGCCCGAGCGCGTCCTGCGCAAGGTCTGGGACTACTTCGACGCGCTCGGGCCACTGACGGGCGGCATCGAGTGGCCGATCACCTACCGGCGGGAGGAGGCCGAACGGGCCGCGCTGCTGGAGGAGTTCGGAGTACGGGCCTTCACCGCCCTGCTCTACCCGCACAAGCCGGCCATGGCCCGGTGGCTGAACGGCTGGGCGGCCCAGTTCGCCCGCCGCGCGCCCGGGTGCCTGCACACCGCGACCCTCTTCCCGGAGCCGGGCGTCGAGGCGTACGTCCGGGAGGCGGTCGAGGCGGGGGCGCGGGTCTTCAAGGCGCATGTGCAGGTGGGGGCGTACGACCCGGCCGACGAGCTCCTCGACGGCGTCTGGGGACTGCTCGCCGAGGCCGGTGTCCCGGTGGTGATCCACTGCGGCTCCGGGCCCGCCCCCGGCAAGCACACCGGGCCCGAGCCGATCGCCCGCGTGCTGGCCCGGCACCCCCGGCTGCGGCTGGTCGTCGCACATATGGGCATGCCCGAGTACGAGGACTTCCTGGACCTCGCCGAGCGGTACGGCGAGGTGCGGCTGGACACGACGATGGCGTTCACCGACTTCAGCGAGCGACTCGCGCCGTTCCCGAGGCGGGCCCTGCCGCGGCTGGCCGGGCTCGGGGACCGGATCCTGCTCGGCTCGGACTTCCCCAACATCCCCTACCCGTACGTGCACCAGCTGCGCGCCCTGGAGCGGCTGGGTCTCGGTGAGCCGTGGCTGCGGGCGGTGTGCCACGACAACGCGGCGCGGCTGTTCGGGCTGTGAGGGCCCGCTCCGCCTGCCGTCCGGCACTCAGGAGGTTCCTGAGAGGCGCCTGTGCGTTTCTCAGAGAAATCACAGGTCGCCGAAAGGCCGCTCTCAGAGCGCCCCGACATCGTGTGCGGTATGACCACGACCTCGCCCCAGGGGCGCACCGAACTGCTGAGGCCGGACGGGAGCCCCGTCCGCGTGCTTGTGGTGGACGACGAGCTGTCGATCACCGAACTGCTGTCCATGGCCCTGCGCTACGAGGGGTGGCAGATCCGCAGCGCGGGGGACGGCCAGGGCGCCGTCCAGACCGCGCGGGAGTTCCGGCCCGACGCCGTCGTGCTGGACATGATGCTGCCGGACATGGACGGGCTGAGCGTGCTCGGGCGGCTGCGCCGCGAGCTGCCGGACGTGCCCGTGCTCTTCCTGACCGCGAAGGACGCCGTCGAGGACCGGATCGCCGGACTGACGGCCGGTGGTGACGACTACGTCACCAAGCCGTTCAGCCTGGAGGAGGTCGTCGCGCGGCTGCGCGGGCTGATCCGGCGCTCCGGAGCCGCCGACCGGCGCTCCGAGTCCCTGCTGGTCGTCGGGGACCTCACCCTCGACGAGGACAGCCACGAGGTGACCCGGGGCGGGGACTCCATCCACCTCACCGCCACCGAGTTCGAGCTGTTGCGCTTCCTGATGCGCAACCCGCGGCGCGTGCTCAGCAAGGCCCAGATCCTGGACCGGGTGTGGTCGTACGACTTCGGCGGCCAGGCCAACGTCGTCGAGCTCTACATCTCGTACCTGCGGCGGAAGATCGACGTCGGACGCGAGCCGATGATCCACACCCGGCGCGGGGCCGGCTACATGATCAAGCCCGCCGCCTCATGAGCGGCCGGCGACGGCCGCGGACGCAGCGGGAGGCAGGCGGGCAGCGAACGGCGGGCGGACAGCCGCGAGCGGGCAAGCCGCGCACCCTGCGGACGCGGCTCGTCGTCGCGTCCGTGGTGCTGATCGCCGTGGTGTGCGCAGTGATCGGCACGGTGACGACCCTCGCGCTGCGGTCCCACCTGTACGAGCAGCTGGACGGGCAGGTCGACGACGCCGGCAAGCGGCTGTCGGGGCCCATGAAGCCCGGCCGCGGAGACGACTTCGAGGTGGTGGACAGGCTCACGGGCTTCGTCGAGGGGCCGGCGCAGCCCGGCACCGTCGCCGCCGAGGTGGGCGTGGGCGGCACGGTCACCCGGGCGTTCCTCGCCAAGGACTCCGCCGAGGGCGGCCCCTATCAGCGCAACTCGGCCGTCGTCCTCAGCGACGAGCAGAAGGCCGCCCTGGCCGAGGTGCCCACCACGGGCACCCACACCGTCGACCTTCCCGGGCTCGGCGAGTACCGCGTGCAGTACGTCCCCGCAGCCGACGGTGACAGGTACTACGTCGCCCTGCCCACCGAGTCGGTCACCACCACCATCAACACCCTCGTCCTGGTCGAGGTGAGCGTCACCGGCGCCGGTCTGGTCGCCGCGGCCATCGCGGGCTCCGTCCTCATCGGCGTGGCCACCCGCCCCCTGCGCAGGGTCGCCGCCACCGCCACCCGCGTCTCCGAACTGCCCCTGCACAGCGGCGAGGTGAACCTCAGCGAGCGCGTCCCCGAGTCCGAGTGCGACCCGCACACCGAGGTCGGCCAGGTCGGCGCCGCGCTGAACCGGATGCTCGACCACATCCACGGCGCCCTGCACGCCCGCCAGCAGAGCGAGACGCGGGTACGGCAGTTCGTCGCGGACGCCAGCCACGAGCTGCGCACGCCCCTCGCCTCCATCCGCGGGTACGCCGAACTCACCCGGCGGGGACGGGAGGAGGTGGGGCCCGACACCCGGCACGCCCTCGGCCGGATCGAGTCCGAGGCCGGGCGCATGACGCTCCTCGTGGAGGACCTCCTGCTGCTCGCCCGCCTCGACGCAGGCCGTCCGCTCCAGTTCGAGCGGACGGACCTCGTCCCGCTCGTCGTGGACACCGTCAGCGACGCCCGGGCGGCCGGCCAGGACCATGTGTGGCGCCTGGAGCTGCCCGACGAGCCCGCGCCGGTGTCCGCGGACGCAGCCCGGCTCCAGCAGGTCCTCGTCAACCTGCTCGGCAACGCCCGCGCCCACACCCCGCCCGGTACGACCGTCACCGCCCGCGTGCGGAGGGACGGCCCGTGGCTGTGCGTGGACGTCGAGGACAACGGGCAGGGCATCCCGCCCGAGCTGCTCCCGCACGTCTTCGAGCGGTTCGCGCGCGGCGACTCGGCGCGCTCCCGCGCCACCGGCTCCACCGGGCTGGGCCTGGCCATCGTGCAGGCCGTGGCGACCGCGCACGGCGGCGCCGTGACCGTCGACAGCGTGCCCGGGCGGACCGTGTTCACGGTGCACCTGCCCGCGCCCCAACCGCAGCCCGACGTGAACGGGCGGCAGCACTCACAGGTACGCCACAGCGCCACCACATGGGCGCAACAGGGCGCCTGACGAAAGTCGGTTCCATGCGAACCGACTCTTCTCCCGGCACCCTGCCGGCGCGGGAGCACCTCCCGGCCGTCTCAGCCGGTACGCCTGTCCTGGACGTAGTGATCCCCGTCTACAACGAGGAGAAGGACCTCCAGCCGTGCGTGCGCAGACTGCACGAGCACCTCACCCGCACCTTCCCGTACGCGTTCCGCATCACGGTCGCGGACAACGCGTCGACGGACACCACCCCGCAGGTGGCCGCGCGGCTGGCGGCACAGATCCCCGAGGTCACCACCGTCCGCCTGGACGAGAAGGGCCGGGGCCGGGCCCTGCGGGCCGCGTGGTCCGCCTCGGACGCCCCGGTCCTCGCCTACATGGACGTGGACCTGTCCACCGACCTCAACGCCCTGCTGCCGCTGGTGGCTCCGCTGATCTCCGGTCACTCGGACCTCGCGATCGGCTCCCGGCTGTCCCGCAGCTCGCGGGTGGTGCGCGGCCCCAAGCGGGAGTTCATCAGCCGCGCGTACAACCTCGTCCTGCGCGGCTCGCTCCAGGCCCGCTTCTCCGACGCCCAGTGCGGCTTCAAGGCGATCCGCCGTGACGTGGCACGGGTGCTGCTGCCCCTGGTGGAGGACACCGGCTGGTTCTTCGACACCGAGATGCTGGTGCTCGCCGAGCGCGCGGGCCTGCGGATCCACGAGGTTCCGGTCGACTGGGTCGACGACCCCGACTCGACCGTGCACATCGTCAGGACGGCGACGGACGACCTCAGGGGCGTCTGGCGGGTCGGCAAGGCGCTGGCCACCGGTTCGCTGCCGCTGGACCGGCTCGCCCGGCCGTTCGGCGACGACCCGCGCGACCGGGAGATCGAGGACGTACCGAAGGGCCTGGCCCGTCAGCTCGTCGGCTTCTGCGTGGTGGGCGGGCTGTCCACCCTGTTCTACCTGCTGCTCTACACCGCCTTCCGGCAGTTCGGCGGCTCGCAGGCCGCCAACGCGCTCGCCCTGCTCGTCTCGGCGATCGCCAACACCGCCGCCAACCGGCGGCTCACCTTCGGGGTGCGCGGCCGGGGCGGCGCCGTACGGCACCAGGCGCAGGGCCTGGTCGTCTTCGGGATCGGCCTCGCCCTGACCAGCGGCTCGCTCGTCGCCCTGCACGCGGCGACCTCGACCCCGGCGCGCTCCACGGAACTGGCGGTCCTCATCGCCGCCAACCTCGCGGCCACCGTGCTGCGCTTCCTGCTCTTGCGGGCGTGGGTGTTCCCCGACCGGCGCGACGGCCGAGATCCCCTGACCGTCCCGGTGGCGCCCGACGCGGCCCCCACCCCGGCCCCGCCGACCCGCTCCACCGCACGATCCGACGGCTTCGGCCCGCTCCCGCAGCGGCCGACGGCCCAGCGGTACGCCCCGTACGACACGACCCCGCTCCGCGCCGGTGACGCCGCGGACCGCACCTGGCGGGACACCACCGTGCAACTCCAGCCGGTACGCCCCACCGACACCGACCCGAGGAACGCCCGATGACGACGACGAACCACGCCCCGCCGGCCTCCGACAGGGACGCGGACCCCGCCACCTGGGGGCCGCCTGCCCCGGCGCCCCCGGCAGAGCCCCGGCCGCCGTTCCCGCGGAGACTGTGGCGCGGCCGGCCCGAGGACCCCCGCTGGGCACGCCCCGCCTTCCTCGGCCTGCTCCTGGCGACCTGCGCGCTGTACCTGTACGACCTCAGCGCCTCCGGCTACGCCAACTCCTTCTACTCGGCGGCGGTCCAGGCGGGCAGCCAGTCCTGGAAGGCGTTCTTCTTCGGCTCGCTGGACGCGGCCAACGCCATCACCGTCGACAAGCCGCCGGCGGCTCTGTGGCCGATGGCGCTGTCGGTGCGGCTCTTCGGCCTCAGCTCCTGGGCGATCCTGGTCCCCGAGGTGCTGATGGGCGTGGCGACGGTGGCCGTCGTGTACGCGGCCGTACGCCGCCGCTTCAGCCCCGGGGCCGGACTGATCGCGGGCGCGGTGCTGGCGCTCACGCCCGTCGCCGCGCTGATGTTCCGGTTCAACAACCCGGACGCGCTGCTCGCGCTGCTGATGGCCACCGCCTGCCACCTGGTGATCCGGGCCCTGGAGGACGGCCGTACGAAGTGGCTGGTGTGGGCCGGTGTCGCGATCGGCTTCGCCTTCCTGGCCAAGACCCTGCAGGCCTTCCTGATCCTGCCGGTGCTGGCGGCGGTGTACGCGGTGTGCGCTCCGGTGTCGCTGAGGAGGCGTTTCGGGCAGCTGGCCCTGGCGACCGTCGCGCTGGTGGTCTCCGGCGGCTGGTGGGTGGCGATCGTGGAGCTGTGGCCGGCGTCCTCCCGCCCGTACGTCGGCGGTTCGCAGAACAACAGCTTCCTGGAGCTGACCTTCGGCTACAACGGCCTGGGCCGGCTCAACGGCGAGGAGACCGGCAGCGTCGGCGGCGGTGGCGGCGGCGGGGGCAACTGGGGCGGGACCGGCTGGGACCGGCTGTTCGGCGCGAACATCGGCGGCCAGATCTCCTGGCTGATCCCGGCCGCGCTGATCCTGCTGGTCGCGGGCCTGGTGGCCGCCGGCAGGGCCCGGCGCACGTCGGCGACGCGCGGCGCGTTCCTGGTGTGGGGCGGCTCGCTGCTGATCACCACGCTGGTCTTCAGCTACATGCAGGGCATCTTCCACGAGTACTACACGGTGGCCCTCGCCCCCTACGTCGCGCCGCTGATCGGCATGGGCGCCGCCACGCTGTGGGAGCGGCGCGGCACGGTGTGGGCGTCGCTGACCCTGGCGGGCGCGATGACGGCCACCGCGGCGTGGGGCTACGTCCTGCTCAACCGTTCCTCCGACTACCTGCCCTGGCTGAAGTGGCTGGTGCTCGTCGGCGGTCTGGCGGCTGCCCTCGGCCTGGTCTTCGCCGGCCGGCTGGGGCGCCGACCGGCGCGGGGTGTCGTCGCGCTGGGCCTGGTCGCCGCTCTGGCCGGTCCGGCGGCGTACACCCTCACCACGCTGAACGAGGGCCACAGCGGCTCGATCGTCACCGCCGGTCCGGCGGTCGCCGGCGGCCGTGGCGGCCCGGGCGGCGGGGGCCGCCCCGGTGGCGCAGGCCCGGGCGGCGGCCAGAACCAGCAGAACGGCAACGGCACCACCCAGGGGCAGGGCAACCAGCAGGGCGGCATGCCCGGCGGCGGTTTCCCCGGCGGCGCACCCGGCGCACCCGGCCAGAACCAGCAGGACGGCGGCGGAACCACCCAGGGCCGCAACACGCCCGGCACGGGCAGGGGCGACGCCGGCCGCATGGGCGGCCTGCTCAACGGCGCCAGTGTCAGCTCGCAGGCCAGGAAGCTGCTGACGGCCGACTCCGACCGGTACACCTGGGCCGCGGCGGCGATCGGGGCCCAGAACGCCGCGAGCTACCAGCTCTCCACCGGCGAGCCGGTGATGGCCATCGGCGGTTTCAACGGCACCGACCCGTCCCCGACGCTGGCCCAGTTCAAGCAGTACGTGGCGGACGGGAAGATCCACTACTTCATCTCCGGCGGCGGTATGGGAGGGGGCGGCAACTCCGGCACCTCCGCGCAGATCACCGAGTGGGTCGAGGCCGGCTTCCAGAAGGTGACGGTGGGGTCGGCCACCTTCTACGACCTGACCCGGCCGACTGACGGCAGCTGACGGTCCCTGAGTGAGGGGAAGGGCGGTGGCACTGCCACCGCCCTTCCCTCTCTCTGTTGTACAGCGTATGGGAACTGTTCTACGGTGTACAGCATGACTACGACCTCCCAGGAACAGGCGCAGGCACCGAGCCGGCCCCAGGGGCACCCCCAGCGGTGGCTGATCCTCGGTGTCATCTGCCTCGCGCAGCTCACCGTCCTGCTGGACAACACCGTCCTGAACGTCGCCATCCCCTCGCTCACGCGCGAGCTGGACGCGGCGACCGCCGACATCCAGTGGATGATCAACGCCTACTCGCTGGTGCAGTCCGGTCTGCTGCTCACGGCGGGCAACGCCGCCGACCGCTACGGCCGCAAGAAGATGCTGCTGGCGGGCCTGGCCCTGTTCGGCGTCGGCTCGCTGGTGGCCGGACTGGCCAACTCCACGGGCCAGTTGATAGCGGCCCGGGCCGGCATGGGCGTCGGCGGCGCGCTGCTGATGACCACCACCCTCGCCGTGGCGATGCAGATCTTCACGCCCGAGGAACAGCCCAGGGCGATCGGCATCTGGGCCGCCGTCAACACCCTGGGCTTCGCGGCCGGTCCGCTGATCGGCGGGTTCGTGCTGAACCACTTCTGGTGGGGAGCGATCTTCCTGGTCAACCTGCCGGTCGCCGCGCTGGGCCTGATCGCGGTGGTGGCCCTCGTCCCCGAGTCCAAGAACCCTCAGGGCGACCGCCCCGACCTGCTGGGCGCCCTGCTGTCCACGATCGGTATGACGTCCCTGGTCTTCGCGATCATCTCCGGCCCGGAGCACGGCTGGGCGTCGAACCGGGTGCTGGCCTCGGCGGGCCTGGCTGCGGTGTTCCTCGGCGCCTTCGCGTACTGGGAGAGCCGTGTTCCGTATCCCATGCTGGACCTGCACTTCTTCCGCGACCGCCGCTTCACGGGCGCGGTCGCCGGCGCCGTGCTCATCACGTTCGGCATGACCGGCGCGATGTACCTGCTCACGCAGCACCTTCAGTTCGTCCTCGGTTACGACGCGCTGGAGGCGGGCCTGCGGACCGCGCCGCTGGCGCTCACGTTCGTCGCCCTGAACGTCACGGGCCTGGCGGCGAAGTGGACGGCGCGGCTGGGCCTGCCCGTCTCCATCGCCCTGGGCATGGCGCTGACGTCGGGCGGGCTGGTGGCCATCGCGACCCTGGCCTCCGGCGGTTACGCCGGCACGCTGCTGGGGCTGGTGCTCATCGGCGTGGGGTGCGCGATCGCCAGCCCGGCGATGGCGCACGCGATCATGAGCTCCATCCCCCGGGAGAAGGCGGGCGTCGGGGCCGGGATCAACGGCACGCTCGCCGAGTTCGGCAACGGGCTGGGCGTCGCGGTGCTGGGAGCGGTCCTCAACGCGCGGTTCGCCGCGCTGGTGTCGGTGACGGCCACGTCGCTGCCCGCGGCCCTGGCGTCGGCGGAGTCGGCGGCGGAGCGGGAGCGGATCACCGACGCGTTCTCCGCCGGGCTGCAGAGCAGTCAGCTGGTGGGGGCGGTGGCCGTGCTGCTCGGCGGACTGGTCGCGGCGGTGCTGCTGCGGCGGGCCGAGCGGGTCGAACGGGTCGGCGCCTAGCAGCCGGAGCGGTGGGGGAGTCGTGCGGCTGCGGGCTCGTTCCGGCTGGTCGCGCCCGCGCTGCCGGCCGCGGGTCGGCACTGCCCCGCGGCCCGTGTGGGGACGCTTAGCATGACGGCGTCGCGAAGTGAGGAAGGTGCGCCATGGCCGAGGAAGCCCAGCGGGCGACGGAGACCAGTGTCTGGCTGAAGGACAAGGCGCGCCGGGGCGGGCGTGGTGGCGGGCAGCCGTCCGGGCTGGACCGCGACCGCATCACCGAGGCCACCGTCCGGCTGCTGGACGCCGAGGGACTGGCCCGGTTCTCCATGCGCCGCCTGGCCGCCGAGCTCAACGTCACGGCGATGTCCGTCTACTGGTACGTCGACACCAAGGACGACCTCCTCGAACTGGCCCTGGACGCGATCATGGGCGAGATGACCCTGCCCGACCCGGAGGCCGCCGACGAGGACTGGCGTGACCAGCTGCGCACGCTGGCCGTGGAGTACCGGACCATGCTGGTGCGCCATCCCTGGGCGTCGCCGCTCGTCGGCACGTATCTCAACATCGGCCCCCACAACCTGGCCTTCGCCCGCACCGTGCAGCAGGTCGTCCGCCGGACCGGGCTGCCCGTGCACCGCCTGGCCGGTGCCATCGCCGTCGTCTTCCAGTTCGTCTACGGCTTCGGCACGATGGAGGGCCACTTCCACGCGCGCTGCGCGGCCACGGGGATGACCGAGGACGAGTACTTCCAGCACGCCATGAACACGGTGACGCAGCGGCCGGAGACCTCCGAGCTGATCGACGAGTCGAAGGACCTCATGGCCGCCCGCGGCGGCGACACGGTGGTGGAGATGTGGGAGCGGGACTTCACCTTCGGCCTGGACGTGGTGATCGCGGGCCTGGAGGCGATGGTCGAGCGCGGCTGAGCCCCCGCCTGCCGGCTACTCCTCGGACGCCAGCCGCGCCGGGAAGCCGCCGGTGGCCACCGGCCCCCACCGCTCGGGCGTGATCCGGATGATCGACTTGCCCTGCTCGACCATCGCCCGGCGGTACTCGTCCCAGTCCGGGTGCTCCCCGGCGATGTTGCGGTAGTACTCCACGAGCGGTTCGACGGACTCCGGCGCGTCGATGACCTCGGCCGTGCCGTCGATCTGGACCCACGGCCCGTTCCAGTCGTCGCTGAGCACGATGACGCTGACCCGCGGATCACGGCGGGCGTTGCGGGTCTTGGCCCGCTCCGGGTAGGTGGAGACCACGATCCGGCCCGAGTCGTCGACCCCGCAGGTCAGCGGCGATCCCTGCGGGCCGCCGTCGGCCCGCCGGGTCAGCAGGATCGCGTGGTGGCGGGGCCGTACGAAGTCGAGCAACTCGTCGAGGGAGACGCGGGTGTTCGTCGCGATGGTGCGTGCCATGCCCACAGACTAGGCCGCCAGGGCCTCCGGCACGTTGTCGTACACCGGGACGTCACGGCGTACTCCGGTCAGTTCCAGCACCCGGCGCGCCACTCCCTCCGCTTCCGCCACCACGTGCACCCGGGCCTCGGCGGGCAGACGGTGGCGTACGTCGTTGATGAGGCGGACGCCCTGGGAGTCCATGAAGTGGGTCTCCCGCAGATCGAGGACCAGGACCCGCAGCCGCCCGGCGCGGACCCGGGCTGCGGACATGATGAGGGTCAGCAGTTCGGAGGCGTTGCAGTAGTCGATCTCGCGGGGCAGTTCGAGCAGGACGCGGCCGGGCCGGTCCTGTGGTTCGACGGGATTCGGGAGGAAGGTCACGGTACTCACCTGGCAGACGTTCGTCCGGATTCCGGTAAGGCCGCTTCCTGACCCGTCCGGCCATTCCACCACGCCGGAGGGGGGCAGCGGAAGCGCCCTCGGCGGGCCGTCGGCCGGACGTCACCTCGGCGCAACCGAGCAGATAAAGTGCTGTCCGTCCTGTGCTCGCAGTCGGGAATGTGCTGCGGAGCTCTCCTGCGCACGGCCAGTGGCCGTGCATGCCGAAGAGGTTCGTGGTGGCTGCGTCCGAGTTTTCTGATTTGCCCCGTTTTCCGGGCGGCTTCGAGCTGGCCGAAGCGCTGACGGTGGCGGCTCGGCAACTGCACGAGACGCCCACACCGCACAGCACCCTGCGCACGGCGGTCCGGCTGGCGGTGCACATCATGCCGGGTGCCGACCACGCCGGAGTATCCGTCATCGAGCGCAGCAACCAGCGCCGTACGGTCGCCTGGACCGACGAGGTCGTACGCTCCGCCGAGACCCGGCACAGCGGCCGCGAGCACCAGCCGTACTGGGAACGGCTGTGGACCCACCCGGTCGTGCGGATAGGGGACAGCGAGGCCGACGACGGCGGTCAGGTGCTGTCCGCCCTCGGGCTGCGC
Source organism: Streptomyces bullii (assembly GCF_042657145.1). Lineage (NCBI taxonomy): Bacteria > Bacillati > Actinomycetota > Actinomycetes > Kitasatosporales > Streptomycetaceae > Streptomyces > Streptomyces bullii. The sequence continues at coordinate 142,508 of NZ_JBHSNY010000003.1, read as the reverse complement.
TCGGCCCTGTCGCTGCGGCTGCGCGCCGACCGCCGCCGGCTCACCGTGCTCACCGCGTACGCCCGCAAGCCCGGCGCCTTCGACGACAACGCGACCCGGATCGGAAGGCTGTTCACCGCCCACGTCAGCATCGCCCTGGACTCGGCGACCGAGCGCGAGCAGCTCACCGAGGCCATGCACACCCGGGACCTGATCGGCCAGGCCACCGGCATCCTCATGGAGCGGCTGGACATCGACGCGGCCGGAGCCTTCGAGAGCCTGGTGAAGGCCTCGCAGCGGGAGAACGTGAAGCTGCGCGACCTCGCCCGCCGGATCGTGGACGCGCACAACACGCCCTGACCGGGCGGCGCGTGACCTCATGGGCGTTAACGGACGTTGACGGGATACCCGTACGGTCATGAGCTCCGAGACGTCCGACACGCTGGAGATGGCGATGGTGCGCAGCGGCGGCCTCGACACGCTGCTGCGCGACCTGACCGACCGAGCCGTGCAGGAGGTGCCCGGTGCCGTGGCGTGCAGCGTCACGGTGCGCCGCGCCGACCGGCTGCTGACCCTCGCGGGCAGCGACGGCCTGCCGAGCGGCCTGGACCAGCGTCAGTACGAGAACGGCTCGGGCCCCTGCGTACAGGCCGCCGAGACGGGCGTCGAGCAGTACGCCCCCGACCTGGCCGCGGAGTCGCGGTGGCCCTCGTACACCGAGTACGCGCTCTCCGCCGGCGTCCAGTGCGTGCTGGCGGTGCCGCTGGACGTCGAGGGTGAGACGGGCGCCGCGCTCAACTTCTACGGCACGCACCCCGGCGCGCTCGGCCCGGGCCGGGAGGCGGCCCGTGCCTTCGCCGCCCGCGCCACCGACGCGATCAACATGGCCCTGGGCATCGAACGCCGCCGCCAGTCGGCGGCCGACGTGCGCACCGCCCTGCTCTCGCGCAGCGTCATCGACCAGGCGATCGGCATCCTCATGGCCCGCGAGCGGATCGACGCCCGTATCGCGCTGGAGCGGCTGCGCCGCGTCTCGCAGGAGAAGAACGTCAAACTCCGCGACCTGTGCAGCCAGTTGGTGGCCAGAGTCTCCGAGAGACCCGACGCGCCGTCACGCCGCCGGCAGTGACTCGCCCCGCACCGCCTGGATGTCCAGCTCCACCCTCAGCGTCGTGCCGATGGCGGCGACGCCGGCCCGCAGGACCTGGTTGTAGTGCATCGCGAAGTCCTCGCGCCGCAGCTCCGCCGTGGCGCGGAAGGCGGTCCGGACGCCGCCCCAGGGGTCGGGCCCGGTGCCGAGGTGGGCCAGGTCCAGGTCGACCGGCCGGACGACCCCGCGCATCCCCAGCTCGCCGTGGACCGTCCAGCGGTCGGAACCGGCCGCGGTCAGGCCCGTGGACCGGTAGATGATCTCCGGGTACCGCTCGACGTCCAGGAAGTCAGCCGACCGCAGGTGCGTGTCGCGCGTGCCGTTGCCGGTGTCGATCGACGCGGCCCGGATCACCGCCGTCACCCGGGACGTGGTGACATCGTCCGGCGCGATCTCGATCGAGCCGGAGAAGTCCGTGAACCGGCCGTGCACGCTGGAGATCCCCAGATGCTGCGCCACCGCCGCCACGCTGGAGTGCGCCGGGTCTACGGTCCACGGCCCCGGCGGCGGCAGCTCGGTGCCGCCCTGCCGGGCCAGCGTCACCGTCCCGACCTCCGCCCGCCCGCTCGCCGTGACGATCGCGCCCGCGGCGGCTGGCGCGTACCCCAGAGCCGTGACGATGACGGTGTACGCCCCCGGCTCCAGCGGCGTCCCGTCCCGTACGGTGCCCGCGGCGTCCGCCTGGGCGCGCAGCACCTGTGTGCCGGTCATGTCGGTCACCGTGACGACCGCGTGCGACACGGCCCATCCGTCCCGGGTACGGATCCTCGCGGTCAGTCCCATCTCAGGTCACTCCTCCTCGGACAAGAACCGGCCCGTGGCGGGGCGCACCCGGAGCGCGCTCGCCCGCCACGGGCCGGGGTCTCGACTACTCGCTGCGGTGGCCGAGTTCGATGTCGTGGTCGTCGACGCCCTGACCGGTCACCGTCAGGGCGGTGGCCACCGGCGGGTAGCCCGTGGCGATGACGGTGTACTCACCGCCGTCCAGGTCGGTGAAGGCGTAGGCCCCGTCCGCGCCGGTCATGGCCGAGCCGACCACGTTGCCCGCCGCGTCGACCAGCGTCACCCGGGCATCGGCCAGCGGACCGTGCGGAGCCCGTACGACACCCCGCAGCCGGGCGCCCGCGTCCAGGTCGACCTCGATCCGCGTCACATCGGTGCCGCCGACCTCGACGGGCAGGGCGCGCGGCCGGTACCCGGCGGCGTTCACCGCGACGGTCACCGCCCCCGGCACGAGCTCGGCGAAGGAGAACTCGCCCTGCTCGCCGGTGGTCCCGGTGGCCAGCAGCTCCCCGCGCACATCGGTGACGATCACCATCGCGTCCTCGACCGGCCGGCCGCTCCCGGCGGCCCGCACCAGGCCGGTCAGCCCGCTGGTGCCGCTGAGCAGGACGTCGTAGGCGACCGGCTCGCCGTTCACGACCACCGTGGAGGCCTGCGGCTGGTAGCCGTCGGCGGAGGCGATCAGGACGTACGACCCGGAGCCCGGCACGTCCAGCGCGTAGGAGCCGTCGGCCTGGGCCACGGACCGGCCCAACTGGCGTCCGGCCGGCGAGATCAGGGTGACGGCGGCCCGCGGCACGGGCGCGGACTCGGCGCCGCGCACGAAACCGCGCACCGGGATCCCGCCCCCCGGGACGGTCTCCTCCGGGCGGGCGACCGTGGCGACGGCCGCGAGCCGCCGCGTGGCCGTCCTCTCCGGGGCGGTGTCGCCGTCCGGAACAGCCCAGCTCGGAAGCCGCTCGGAGGCGGAGGTGGAGGCGGACGGCTCGGCGGACGCCTCGGCCAGGGCCTCGGTGGATGCCTCGGCCAGGGCCTCGGTGGATGCCTCGGCGGATGTCTCGCCGGGCGCCTCGCCGGACGCCTCGCCGGACGCCTCGGCGGATGTCTCCGCGGGGGCCTGCGCCTCCGCCGCCTGTTCCAGCGCGCCCCTGGTCCTCAGCGGGACCTCCTTGATGAAGAGGGTCACCAGAAGGGCGAGCAGCGCCAGCGGCGCCGAGTAGAGGAAGACGTCCCCGACGCCGTGGCCGTAGGCGCTCTCCACGACGGTGCGCACCGGCGCGGGCATCGCGCCCAGGTCGGGGATGTTCCCCTCACCCGTGCCGGCGTGGCCGAGGGACGCCCCCTGGGTGCCGAGACCGGCCAGGCCGTCCTTGACGTAGTCGGTGATCCGGTGCGCCAGCACCGCGCCCAGCGCGGAGACACCCATGGCACCACCGAGGGAACGGAAGAAGGTCACCGTGGAGCTGGCCGCGCCCAGGTCGCCCGGGGCCACCTGGTTCTGCGTGCACAGCACCAGGTTCTGCATCATCATGCCGATGCCGAGGCCCAGCAGCGCCATGAAGACCGCCACACGCCAGTACGCGGTGTCGTAGCGGATCGTCCCCAGCAGCCCCAGGCCGGCCGTCACCAGCACGCCACCGGCCAGCAACCACGCCTTCCAGCGGCCGGTGCGGGTGATGACCTGGCCGGAGACGGTCGAGGAGACGAACAGGCCGGCGATCATCGGGATGGTCATGACGCCGGACATCGTCGGCGACTTGTCCCGGGCCAGCTGGAAGTACTGGCTGAAGAAGACGGTGCCCGCGAACATCGCCACACCGACGAAGAGCGAGGCGAGCGAGGCCAGCGTGATGGTGCGGTTGCGGAACAGGCGCAGCGGGATGATCGGCTCGCTCGCCTTCGCCTCGACCAGCACGAAGACAGCGAGCAGGACGACGGCACCGCCGACCATCGCACCGGTCTGCCAGGACAGCCAGTCGTACTTGTCCCCGGCGAAGGTCACCCAGATCAGCAGCAGGCACACCGCCGCGGTGATGAAGAGGGCTCCGGCCCAGTCGACCTTGACCTTCCGCCGGACGACCGGCAGGTGCAGGGTCTTCTGCAGCACGATCAGGGCGATGACGGCGAAGGGCACGCCGACGTAGAAGCACCAGCGCCAGCCGAGCCAGCCCGTGTCGGTGATGACACCGCCGACCAGCGGCCCGCCGACCATGGCGGTGGCGAAGGTGGCGCCGAGGTAGCCGTTGTACCGGCCGCGCTCACGCGGGGAGATCATCGCCGCCATGATGATCTGGGCCAGCGCGGACAGGCCGCCCATGCCGATGCCCTGGACCGCGCGGAACGCGATCAGCATGCCGGGGTTCTGGGACATGCCGGCCGCCGCCGAGCCCAGCACGAAGACGACCAGGGCGAGCTGGATCAGCAGCTTCTTGGAGAACAGGTCGGCGAGCTTGCCCCACAGCGGCGTGGACGCGGTCATCGTCAGCAGCGACGCCGTCACGACCCAGGTGTAGGCGCTCTGCCCGCCACCGAGGTCACCGATGATCCGGGGCAGGGCGTTGGACACGATCGTCGACGACAGGATCGCGACGAACATGCCGAGCAGCAGCCCGGTCAGGGCTTCCATGATCTGCCGGTGCGTCATCGCGGCGGCGCCGGAGGAGTCGTGGGAAGTCCCACCGTGCTCGGCATGAGCCCGCACACCGGCTGGTGTGGTCGTTGCCATGGCCTTCCTTTTCTTACGTGGTCGCGGGTGTACGGGTGGTCTCGTCGAGTTCGGGGGGTGCGGGCCGGGGCGGCGGTCCCGTCCGGTGGGTGGGCCGGCAGTCGCCGAAGCTGTCCCTGAGCCGGGCCATCAGCCGGGTGAGCCGGCCGACGTCCTCGTCGGACCAGTCGCTCAGGCGCTCGGCGAGCAGCTGCGTGGTCCGCCGTGACAGGTCGTCGAGCTGGACGTGGCCCGCCGGGGTGAGGCGCAGGATGCGGGAGCGTCTGTCCGCCGGGTCGGGGCAGCGCTCGATCCAGCCGCGCTCGGCGAGGTGGGCGACATGACGGCTGGTCACCGACATGTCGACGGCGAGCAGTTCGGCGAGCTTGCTCATGCGCATGTCGCCGTGGCGGTCGAGCAGGGTCAGGACGGCCGCCGAGCCGCTGGGACAGTCGGACGGCAGGATGCGTCCCAGCTCCCGCTTCACGACGCCGAAGGCGCTGAACTGACGGATCAGCTCCTCGTACTGCGCGCTCGCGGTCATCACACCTCCCATTTTCGTTGCTTAGGGCAACCATAGGCTTGTTGGTTGCTACAGGCAAATAATTGGGCGGGCGGTGGAGGAAAAAGTTGGCAAAGGCAAGTATTGCGGCAGTAAACGCGCAGGCCGGACCGTCCGTGCGGCCGGGCGGACCCGCACTTGGGAGCCTTCCCGGGATTCGCTAGTGTCTCGGGGCATGGCTAACACCCAGGGCCCCCAGGGCAACCCCGACCCCGCTGGCAGCACCCAGATGTTCCGCGCGTTCGTCGACGAGGGCGCCCCCCAGTCCCGGCAGGCCCCCGCTCCCGCGGGTCCCCGCGTCGGCCTGATCGTGGGCGTCGTCGTGGCGGTGGCGATCGTGGCGGCGGTGGCTTGGTTGGCGCTGAAGTAGACACACCGCGACCGGCGGCCGGGGCGGCTCGTCCCTACGGCCGCCGGACGCATCAGCGCCCCTGTGCGGTGGGCGTCGGCACACGGCCGCCGTGACGCCCGGTCGGGCGTCACGGCGGGGAGTGTCGGGGCCGGACGGGGGTGCCGTCCGGGTGTCAGTCCGAGATGAGGCCGTCGCGCAGCTGCGCCAGCGTGCGCGTCAGCAGGCGGGAGACGTGCATCTGGGAGATGCCGACCTCCTCGCCGATCTGCGACTGCGTCATGTTGGCGAAGAAGCGCAGCATGATGATCCGCCGCTCGCGGGGCGGCAGCTTGGCCAGCAGAGGCTTCAGCGACTCCCGGTACTCCACGCCCTCCAGGGCTGTGTCCTCGTAGCCGAGGCGGTCCGCCAGTGAGCCCTCGCCGCCGTCGTCCTCGGGGGCGGGCGAGTCCAGCGACGACGCGGTGTACGCGTTGCCGACCGCGAGGCCGTCGACGACGTCCTCCTCGGACACGCCCAGCACGGCGGCGAGCTCGGAGACCGTCGGGGAGCGGTCCAGCTTCTGGGAGAGCTCGTCGCTGGCCTTCGTCAGCGCCAGGCGCAGCTCCTGCAGCCGGCGCGGCACCCGCACCGACCACGACGTGTCGCGGAAGAACCGCTTGATCTCACCGACGACGGTTGGCATCGCGAACGTGGGGAACTCGACGCCCCGTTCGCAGTCGAACCGGTCGATCGCCTTGATGAGCCCGATCGTGCCGACCTGGACGATGTCCTCCATCGGCTCGTTGCGGGAGCGGAAGCGGGCGGCGGCATAGCGCACCAGCGGGAGGTTGAGCTCGATCAGGGTGTCCCGGACGTAGGCGCGCTCGGGGCTGTCCTCGGCGAGTGCGGCCAGCCGCAGGAACAGGGAGCGGGACAGGGTGCGGGTGTCGATCGCCTCCGAGGCGGCAAGGGCCGGGGCCGGCGCGGCCTCGAGGTCCGTGACCTCGTCGATGGGGCCGAGTGCGTCGAGCGCATGCGGCGCTGTGTCGCTCTCCGCGAGCGTGAGCACCTTCGAGCTGCCCTGTTCTGCGGACATGCCACCCCCTTTGGGTCGCGGGACGGTCGCGGCGGACGCTCCCACTGAGGAACGCAGCCTTCACCTGAATACCGGAGCCGGAGCCCCGGCAAACGCACTTCCCGCAGAATGTCACATGTCGGCAACACGCTGTAGTGACATGTCGACATGCGAGACGGCAAACAGCCCTGGAAACATGGGGTCTGACGGTATTTCGGGGCACAATTACCCCGAACGGCCCTGGTGAGCGATTCGCCCACGCAGGTTACGCCTCGCTCGTGCTTTCGGTTACGCGTCGATCCGGTTCGCCGACCGCAACCGCTGGAAGCTACGCGCGAGTAGCCGGGAGACGTGCATCTGGGAGACGCCGAGCTCCGCGCTGATCTGCGACTGGGTGAGATTGCTGTAGTAGCGCAGCAGCAGAATGCGCTGTTCGCGTTCGGGGAGTTGGACGAGGAGATGCCGGACCAGGTCGCGGTGCTCCACACCGTCCAGCGCGGGGTCCTCGTAGCCGAGCCGGTCGAGCAGCCCCGGCAGCCCGTCGCCCTCCTGGGCCGCCTCCAGCGAGGTGGCGTGGTACGACCGTCCCGCCTCGATGCAGGACAGCACCTCCTCCTCGGTGATGCGCAGCCGCTCGGCGATCTCGGCGGTCGTCGGGGAGCGCCCGAGGGCGGTCGTCAGGTCCTCGGTCGCGCTGTTGACCTGCACCCACAGCTCGTGCAGCCGGCGCGGGACGTGGACGGTGCGGACGTTGTCACGGAAGTACCGCTTGATCTCGCCGACGACGGTGGGCATCGCGAACGTCGGGAACTGCACGCCCCGGTCCGGGTCGAAGCGGTCGATGGCGTTGATCAGGCCGATGGTGCCGACCTGGACCACGTCCTCCATCGGCTCGTTGCGGGAGCGGAAGCGGGCGGCGGCGTAGCGCACGAGCGGGAGGTTGGCCTCGATGAGCGCCCCGCGCACGCGGTCGTGCTCCGGCGTACCCGGCTGGAGCTCCTTGAGCTGTGCGAAGAGGACCTGGGTCAGGGCCCGGGTGTCGGCGCCGCGCCGCTTCGCGGGGGTCTGGGAAGGAACCTCGTCCTGGGGCGGCGCAGTACTGGCCGACACGGTCAACGCCACCTCTTCATCCGTCAACTCATCCGTCAATCCGTCCGTGAAAAGCGGTCATAGCATCACAAGACAGTCCACTGTGTGCAAGTACCTCATAACGCCGTGTTGAGGGACAAGTTGAACGGTGAGAGGCGGTCGGACGGGGCCACGAGAGACGGTCGGACGGGCCGCGGGAGACGGCCACACCGGCCACCGGAGACGGCGGGACGGACCGCGGGACGCACGAAAGCCCCCCGCCCTGCCGGCGGGGGGCTCCCTGGCGCAGAGGCTCAGAACTCGTAGTCGGCGATCACCCACGTGGCGAACTCGCGCCACAGTGCCACGCCCGCCTGGTGGTCGGGGTGCTCCACGTAGCGGCGCAGCGCGGTCGCGTCGTCGAAGGCGGAGTTGATCGCGAAGTCGTGGGCGATGGGCCGGTCGCTGACGTTCCAGCCCAGCTCCCAGAAGCGGATCTCGGGGATCGTGCCCTCGAGGGCGCGGAAGGCCTCGACGCCCTTCACCACGCGCGGGTCGTCACGTTCGACGCCCTCGTGCAGCTTGAAGAGGACCAGATGGCGGATCATGACTCTCCTCCGTTGGCGATCCACGTCATGAAGTCGCCGATCGCCTTGGCGGCGTCGGACACGCCCTGGAACCCTATCTGGACGTAATCGGCGGCCCCTTCGGGGTCCGTGATGATCACGTACAGCACGAAGACCACGAGCACGTAGACGGCGATCTTCTTGGCATTCACCGCCATCGCGGCCTCCCCTGTCACTCCTGTCACTGACGCGCGCCGAGCGGGCCCATGATCGCACGAAGGGCCCCGTCTTTCGACGGGGCCCTTCTCCAGCGGTAGCGGAGGGATTTGAACCCTCGGTGACTTGCGCCACACTCGCTTTCGAGGCGAGCTCCTTCGGCCGCTCGGACACGCTACCGAGGGAGACCTTACAGCAAGGTGGGTGCTGGTTCGAAATCGGTATGCGGCGGATCCGCCCTGCGGCGAACCGGCCTTCAGCGGTCGCGGAAGAAGTCCGTGAGGAGCCTGGCGCACTCCTCGGCGAGCACGCCCTCGATCACTTCCGGCCGGTGGTTGAGCCGGCGGTCGCGGACGACGTCCCAGAGGGACCCGGCGGCTCCCGCCTTCTCGTCGCGGGCACCGTAGACCACGCGGTCCACACGGGACTGCACGAGAGCGCCCGCGCACATCGTGCAGGGCTCCAGCGTGACCACCAGGGTGCAGCCGGCCAGCCGCCACTCCCCGAGCCCGGCCGCGGCACGGCGCAGGGCGAGGATCTCCGCGTGGGCCGTCGGATCGCCGGTGGCCTCACGTTCGTTGTGCCCGGAGGCGAGCACGGACCGGCCGTCCGGGGCCAGCACGACGGCGCCGACGGGGACGTCGCCGCCCCGGACGGCCTGGCCGGCCTCGTCCAGGGCGAGCCGCATCGCGGCCCGCCAGCGGTCGCGTACCGGATCCGGGGGCCCTGGCGTGGTGTCAGGGGTCTCCCGGTTCAGCGGACGGTCTCCAGGGTCTCCGAGGCGCCGAGGGCCTCGGCGATCTCGGTGAGCGCGTCCTCGGACAGCGCGCGCAGCTCCTTCTCGGTCACCCCCAGGTCCTCCAGGATCTGGGCGTCGCCGACCGGGCCGTGCGGCACGTCGGCGGAGCCTGCGGCCGCGTCGCCGTCGTCGTCGGCGTCCTCGTCGTCGGGCTCACCGTCCTCGGTGCCGTCGAGGTCGAGGGCGTCCAGGTCGGCGCCGTCGTCCCCGGGCTCCCGGCCGAGCAGCTCGTCCGTGAGCAGGATCTCGCCGTAGCTGCTGCGGACAGCGGCGGCGGCGTCCGAGACGTAGATACGAGGGTCCTCCTCGCCGTCGACGCGGACGACACCGAACCAGGCGTCCTCCTGCTCGATCAGCACGAGCACCGTGTCCTCGTCGGGAGAGGCTTCCCGGGCCAGGTCGGCAAGATCCGACAGCGTCTCCACATCGTCGAGCTCTGTGTCGCTCGCTTCCCACCCGTCTTCGGTGCGCGCGAGCAGTGCGGCGAAGTACACCGTGACTCTCCCACTGGTCATAGGCGTGCCGGTTGGGGGTCCCCCCGGCGGAGGTTACGGGCGGGGAGTGCTCCTTTGAGCCCCACCCATTCGGAATCGTGGCAGAAACCAGGCGTTCAGGGGACGTCTTCGGCTCCCTGTGTCCGGCAGTTTTGATCGCGCGTTTCCGAGGAGGTCCGCGAGCACGTCCGTAAAGGACTCACCAGCGCACTCGTTGCCGCCACGTGCGGATCGTACGCGGCTTTCCCCACGGTCCACGCACGCCCACCTCGGCAACGCCGGAAACCCCCGTGATCTTCCGTCCCGGTGCCCGTGGTGTTCACGCCGGATTCCCGGTCGTCACGTCGGCTTCCCCGCAGGCGGACTACCAGCGGAACGTGCGCATCCGCATCGCGTGCCTCAGGCGGGCCGTCTTGGCGCGGCGCGGCTGGACCCGGGCGCGCAGTGCGCGGGCCTCGGCCAGGTCCCGCAGGAACTCGGCGCGGCGCCGACGGCGTTCGACTTCGGTCTCCGCCGCGCCGGGCCGCTCGCGCGGCGACGGATCGTCTCGGGAATCCCGCTCGGTCATCGGTTCACCACCCCAGGTTCCGTCCCTCCCACCTTCCCCCGGACGGGCGCTTTGACGCCAGCGAACGGGTGATGACCGGCTCGCACGCTTGCCGAGCGCGGGGACGCCGGGTCCATCCGGCCCGGTTACTGTGGTGGGCATGCGTCTCCACGTCGTCGACCACCCCCTGGTCGCCCACAAGCTCACCACGCTGCGCGACCAGCGCACCGACTCCGCGACCTTCCGCCGTCTCGCCGACGAGCTGGTCACCCTGCTCGCCTACGAGGCCACGCGTGACGTGCGCACCGAACAGGTCGACATCCAGACGCCGGTGGCGCGGACCACGGGCGTCAAGCTCTCCCACCCACGCCCGCTGGTGGTGCCGATCCTGCGCGCGGGCCTCGGCATGCTGGACGGCATGGTCCGGCTGCTGCCGACCGCCGAGGTGGGCTTCCTCGGCATGATCCGCAACGAGGAGACGCTGCAGGCCTCGACGTACGCCACGCGCATGCCGGAGGACCTCTCCGGACGGCAGGTGTACGTCCTGGACCCGATGCTCGCCACCGGCGGCACGCTGGTCGCGGCGATCCAGGAGCTGATCAAGCGTGGCGCGGACGACGTGACCGCCGTGGTGCTGCTGGCCGCGCCCGAGGGCGTCGAGGTCATGGAGCGCGAGCTGGCCGGCACGCCGGTGACGGTCGTGACGGCCTCGGTCGACGAGCACCTCAACGAGCACGGCTACATCGTCCCGGGCCTCGGCGACGCGGGTGACCGCATGTACGGGGCGGCGGAATAGAGCTGCCGCAGGCAGGGCCGGCCGAACGGGGCCCGGTCGTCGTACGGCTGCTCAGCAGCCCTTCTTCACGGTGGGCGCCGGCGAGGGCTCGGCCAGTCGGGTCAGGGCCTTGTCGGCGTCCGCCTTCTTCGTCAGCTCCTTGAAGGCGTCGCCGATGATGAGGTCGACGGCGGCGCCCTTGCGGGCGGCGTCGGTGCGGCGCTCGGCTCCGGAGAGCTGGGTGGCGAGGACGGGCAGCGAGGTGTCCAGCGAGGCCGTGGGGCCGAGCAGGACGCCGGCGCCCTTGACCTTCTTGTCGTACTCCTCGGGCGCGTTGCCCACGTCGCCGATCTTGAACCCGCGCTTCTTCAGCTCGTCCGCGGTCTGCTTGGCGAGTCCGCTGCGGGTCGTCGCGTTGAGCACGTTGACCGTGATCCGCCCCGGCTCGGGCAGCGGACGGGCGCTGGGCGAGGGGCTCGACCTGGGGGTGGCGCAGTCCTTGGTGCCGACCGCCGAGGCCCTTCCGCCGCCGCCGGTGAAGACGTCGACGAGCTGCAGCGTGCCCCAGCCGGTCAGGCCGAGCACGGCGGCGGACGCGACGACGAGGAGCACGAGCCTGCCGCGCCGCCGGCGACCCCGCATCCGCGGGTACTTGTCACCCGTGATCCGGTACTGGCCGCCCATGCCGGGGGGAGTCAGCATGCTCATGGGCGCAGCGTAGTGCGCCCGAGCGACGATGCCTACTAGATGATCATTGCACGTCGCTCAGTCCAACCCGAAAGGGCCAACCCGCGCGTGCGCGGCCCGGTCAGTCGAGTTCGAGGACCCGTGCGTGCAGCACCTGGCGCTGTTGCAGCGCCGCGCGGACGGCGCGGTGGAGGCCGTCCTCCAGGTACAGGTCGCCCTGCCACTTCACGACGTGCGCGAAGAGGTCGCCGTAGAACGTGGAGTCCTCGGCGAGCAGCGTTTCCAGGTCGAGCTGCTGCTTGGTCGTCACGAGCTGATCGAGGCGGACCGGGCGCGGCGCGACGTCCGCCCACTGCCGGGTGCTTTCCCGGCCGTGGTCGGGGTACGGCCGGCCGTTTCCGATGCGCTTGAAGATCACACGGAAAGCCTACCGGTCAAGACCTTCCGGGCGCAGCCATGGCGACGTAGTGCGACGCGGAAAAAGTCACCGGATTCCGGATCGAACGGGGAGCAGGCCGAAGATATCGGAGCGTCGCGGCCGCTCGGAGAGGCGGGGCGGAGGCGGTGGCTGCCGGCCGGCCCCGGCGGTTCACGGGGGCCGCCTCCGCCGGACGGGCCCGCCGGTCAGCCGCGGTCCCGTTCCTTCCGGGCCTGCCGCGGCCGCTGTCCCTCGGGCTTGTGATCGGGCTTGGGGGCGTTGCGGGCGGCCTCCGCGCGCACCAGGGCGCGGAGCACCGCGTACGGGTCGTTGGGCATGGCTGTGTACCTCGTTCCGTGCGTGAGCTGATGGACCGGTGACCGGTTCCGTCAGCAACGCAGGACCACACAGCGCCCGGCATACGGCGGCCGGGGCGGCAGCGGGCCGGGGCGTGGCGCGGCGTGCGTGCGCCGCACGTCCGGGGTGCGCCCGGAGGGCGTCGGCGCGGCGGTTCGCCGGCCGTTGCGCGGGACTTGCCGCAGGGCAGGGTCCACGGCGTCGTACTCGACGGCCGCGCCGGACACCGCGGGGGGCGGCGACCCCGCCTGCGCCTCCACGGGAGCGCCGGTGACGAGCAGGGTGATCAGGGCGAGCAGCAGAACGAGCACCCGCGGCCACGCGGATCGGCGTGCGGCGTGAGGGGCATGCGGTGCGGGGCTCACGGCGGCTCACTCCCCGGGGCGCGCATGCCGGTCACCCCACCGGTGCTGAGATCCGCCCGCTCGACGTACGGCGGGCCCGGATCCGCAGGGCCGTGACGATCTCGACCGCGCCGACCGCGAGCAGCCAGCAGCCGCCGACCAGGGTGAGCACGGCGACCGACTCCAGGGGCGCGACGATCAGCACCACACCGGCGACGAAGGTGAGGACGCCGAGCACGGTCTGCCAGCCGCGGGCGGGCATCGCCGGGTCGTGGGCGGCGGCCAGGGTCTGGGTGATCCCGCGGAACAGCCAGCCGATCCCGATCCACAGCCCGAGCAGCAGAATCGACCGCAGGGGACCGCGCAGGCAGAACAGGCCCAGCAGGATCGACAGGCTGCCGCTGACGAAGGCCAGGACGCGCAGCGAGGTCGTCCGGTGCGTGCCGAAGGCGGCGGCGAGCTGGAGGACACCACTGAGCAGGAGATACAGGCCGAACAGCACTCCGGCGGCGAGCAGCGAGGCACCCGGCCAGACCAGGATGAGCAGCCCCAGGAGCAGCGAGGCGGCGCCGGTGAGCAGGACGGACTGCCAGGCGGTACGGGACAGCAGGTGGAGGGGGCCCGTGACGGGCGGCTCCGGCTCACGACCGCCCGGCGGGGACGGCGGCGGATGCGGGTGGCGCGGGGCGGCACCGCGCGGGCCGTGGGGATCGGTCGGTGAGTGGTCGTACGGGTCGTGCGGGGTGGGGGAGCCCCGGCCGTGCCGGGGGACCGGCCCGGGGCCGTGGGGGTCGGTGGGGGCGCGGCTGTACGGGTCGTTCAGGTCGGTCGGGTCGTGCGGGGCGGTCGGCCCGTGGGGGGCGTCGTGCTCCGGTTCCCGGGGGGAGCCGCTCGGTGGCTCGGTCATGGTCCATGCTTGGACCGGCCGGGGGCCGCTCGCCAGCCGGGGCGGTCCACCCGGTTGACCTGTCCGCCCGGCCCGCCCGCGGACCTACTCGCCCGTTTTGCCGCCCGTCGCTCTGCCGCCCGTCGCCTTGGCGGCCTTCGCCGCCCTGGCCGCGGCCTTCATCTCCTGCTTGTGCGCCCGTACCTTCGCCAGCGACTCCGGCCCGGTGATGTCGGCGACGGAGCGGAACGACCTGTCCTCGCCGTAGGCGCCCGCGGCCTCCCGCCATCCCGTGGGGCGCACGCCGAGCTGCTTGCCGAGCAGGGCGAGGAAGATCTGCGCCTTCTGCTTGCCGAAGCCGGGCAGCTCCTGGAGGCGCTTCAGCAGCTCGCCGCCGGTGTCCACGCCCCGCCAGACGGCCTCGGCGTCCCCGTCGTAGTGCTCCACCAGGTACTGGCACAGCTGTTGGATGCGCCCCGCCATCGACCCCGGGTAGCGGTGCACGGCCGGTTTCTCCGACAACAGCGCGGCGAAGGCCTCCGGGTCGTACGCGGCGATCTCGTGCGCGTCCAGGTCGTCGGCGCCGAGCCGTGCCGCGATCGTCGCGGGTCCCTTGAACGCCCACTCCATCGGGATCTGCTGGTCCAGCAGCATCCCGACCAGCGCGGCGAGCGGACTGCGGCCGAGCAGCGCGTCGGCCTCGGGGTCCTGGGCGAGGTGAAGGGTGACGTCCATGTCCCCGATCATCCCCCGCCCGCCGGCCGGCCGCGCGGCCGGAGCCCCGGGCAGGGACCGGTCAGCGCCGCGCGGGAGCTGCCGGTGTCGCGCGCCAGTACCCCAGGGCGTGCAGCCGGTGCTTCGGTACGCCCAGTTCCTTGCGGACGAACGCCGCCAGCGTCCGGGTCGTGGCCGTGTCGCAGGCGATCCAGACGTACGGGTCGGGGGTGGCCTCCAGCAGGTCGGGCAGGTCCGCGCGGACCCGCTCGGTCAGGGCGGCACCGGCGTTCTCGCGCGGTACCTCGCGGACCTCGTGGCGGGCCGGGTCGGTGCGCAGGGGCAGGCGGTCGGTGTCGCCCTCGAACCAGGCGGTCGCGGGGGCCGGGGCGAGGGCGTCGAGCAGGGAGTTGATCGCCGGCAGGGACGCCGGGTCGCCGACGGCGAAGACGTGCGAGGGGAAAGGGCTCGGGTGCTCGAAGCCCGTGCCCTGGACGGTCGCCTCCACGGTGTCGCCGGGCCGGGCCGCCCGGGCCCAGGCGCTGGCGCGTCCCTCGTGCAGGGCGAACTCCAGGCTGAAGGTGCCGGTGGCCGGGTCGGGGTCGACCAGGGTGTAGGCGCGCTGGTGGGGCTTGCCCGCGTCGTCGAACCACAGCCGGACCCACATCGTCGGGTGGACGCCGGTCGCCGCGAGCATGCCGCCGTCGGTGAGGCGCAGGCGCCGGTAGTGCGGTGTGACGTCCTCGGTGTCCGTCACGGTGAGGACGAAGTCCTTCGCCCGCAGCAGCCTGAGGACCGCGCCCTCCCAACCCCGCCCCTGGCCCATCGGGTCTTCACCCTTCGCGTACGATTCCGGCACCAGAACTTAGGGGAGCCTAACCTACAGAGAAAGCGGGGGCACCGGTGGCCATCGAGATCTTCCGCGACGCCTGGGGCATCCCCCACCTGCGCGCGGGCAGCCCGGCGGAACTGGCCCGCGCCCAGGGCCGGGTGACCGCCCTCGACCGTGCCTGGCAGCTGGAGGTCGAGCGGCATCGCGCGCAGGGCACCACGGCGGCCTTCCTCGGTCCCGAGGCGCTGCCCTGGGACCGGTTCGCCCGGCGCGCCCGGCTCGCCGACACGGCCCGACGGTGCTTCGGGACGCTGGAGGGACGGGACCCGGAGACGGCCGCCTGGGTGCGGGCGTACGTCGACGGCGTGAACGAGGGGCTGACGGCGGCGACCGCACCCGAGTTCGCCCGGGTCGGCCTCGCCCCGGGCCGCTGGGAGCCCTGGACCCCGCTCGGTGTCTGGCTCGCCACGCACATCCTCTTCGCGGGCTTCCCGGCCAAGCTCTGGCGCGAACAGGTCGCCGCCCACCTCGGCCCGGACGCCGTCGGCCTGTTCGCCACCGACGGCCCCGGCACCTCAGGCAGCAACGGCTGGCTGGTGAGCGGGGCCCGGACCACCACCGGGCAGGCGCTCATCGCGGGCGACCCGCACCGCTTCATCGAGGACCCGGGCGTCTACCAGCAGATCCGCCTGTCCTGCCCCGAGTTCGACGTGATCGGCCTCGCCGTGCCCGGCGTCCCCGGCATCGCCCACTTCGGGCACACCGGCACGGTCGCCTGGGCCATCACCAACGCCATGGCCGACTACCAGGACCTCTACCGCGAACGGCTGCGCCGCACCGGCGCCGGGATCGAGGCCCTCGGCCCGGACGGGGTGTGGCGGCGGGCCGCCCGGCACACCGAGACGATCGACGTGGCGGGCGAGGAGCCCGTCGAGGTCGAGGTGGTCGAGACCGACCGGGGGCCGGTGATCATCGGTGGTCCGGAGGGCCTGGACGGAGGCGTCCCCGACCCTGGCGAGCCCCCGGTCGCCGTCGCCCTGCGCTACCCGCCCCGCGTCACCGGCGACCTCGGCTTCGAGGCGCTGCTGCCGTTGCTGCGGGCCCGCCGGGTCGCCGACGTGGACCGGGCCGTCGACCGGTGGGCCGAGCCGGTCAACGTCGTGCAGGCCGCCGACTCAAAGGGCGGGCTGCTGCACCGTGTCGCGGGCCGGGTGCCGGTGCGCGCCGAGGCCAACCGGGTCCGTCTGGTGCCCGCCTGGCAGCCCGGACACGAGTGGCGGGGCTGGCACGAGACACCCCGCGCGGACCTGACCGACGGCGTCGCCGTCATGGCCAACCAGCGCGGCCCGGCGGCTCCCCTCGGCGTCGAGTTCGCCCCGCCGCACCGCGCCGACCGCATCCGCGCCCTCCTCGCGGAGCGTGCCCGGTGGTCGGCCGCCGACATGCCCGCCATCCACACGGACACCCACCTGGGCTCCGCCGCGCCCTTGCTGGAGCGCGTCCGGGCACTCACGGACCTCACCCCGCGGGCGGCCCGTCTGCGCGACCGACTGCTGCGCTGGAACCGCCGGATGGACGCCACGAGCACGGACGCGGCGGCGTACGCGGCGGTGCGTTCGGCGGTCGTACGGCGGCTGGCGGCGCACCCGGCGTTCGCCGCGCTGGCCACGCCACCGGCGTACCCGGAGGTGTTCCTGCCCTGGCTCGCCCTGGTCCCGCGCATCGGCTTCGCCCTCGAACACCTGCTGGCGGCCGAGGAGTTGTACGGCGTCGACCGTCCGGCGGCCGTCCGCGCGGCGCTGGAGGAGGTGGCTGCTCAGACCGCCCAGGCCGCTCAGACGGCTGAAGCCGCCCAGGCCGCTGAACAGCCCGCCGCCACCTGGGGAGACACCCACCGCCTCGCCCCCTGGCGGGCCCTGCCGCCCGAGACGCCGTACGCCGAACCGGGCCTGTCCGGCGACCACGACTGCGTGCTGTGCACCTCCGCCGTGCCCGGGCTCACCGACCTCGCGGCGCGCGGCCCGGCCGCCCGGTACGTCTGGGACCTGGCCCGCCGGGAGGACAGCCTCTGGGTGGTGCCCCTCGGCGCCTGCGGCGTCCCCGGAACACCCCACCACCGCGACCAACTCCCCCTGTGGCTCCAGGGGGACCTCGTCCCGGTCGTCACCGACTGGGCGCAGTTGAAGAAGGAGACCGATGACTGACGTCCAGGACCCGTACGCCTCCCGCCCGGCCGTCCACGAGCAGGTGATCGACGGTTTCGGCACCGTGCGCGTGCTGCCGCTGGACGCCCGGGCCGACGCCGCGCTCGTCCACGGCTGGGTGCGCGAGGAACGGGCCGCGTTCTGGGGCATGACCGGCTTGACCGAGCGCCAGGTGGCCGAGATCTACGCCCACATGGACACCCTCGGCACACACCACGCCTTCCTCGTGCTGAAGGACGGCGAGCCCGCCGCGCTCCTGCAGACGTACGAGCCGGAGGCCGACCGCGTCAGCGAGTGCTACCCCGTCGAACCCGGTGACATCGGTCTCCACCTGCTGGTCGCGCCCCCCGGCCCGGGCGGCGCGCGGCCCGGCTGGACCTCCGGACTGCTCACCGCCGTCACCGCGTACGTCCTGCGGGGCCTGGACCGCACGCGGATCGTGGTCGACCCGGACGTGCGCAACGAGAAGGCGATCGCCCGTTTCCTCAGGCACGGCTTCACGGCGGGACCCGCGGTCGTGCTGCCCGAGATCGACCTCCGCGACGTGTACCTGCCCAGGAAGAAGGCGCAGCTCGCCTTCCTCGACCGGGCGGTAGCCTTCGGCGCGTGACCCCTGAGGACCTCATCGCCCACTACGGCTTGGAACCCATTCCGCGCGAGGGCGGTCTGTTCCGGCAGACCTGGGCCGGGCCCCCGCGGCCGGACGGCAGGCCGGAGGGCACCGCCATCGTCGCGCTGCTCACCGCGGGCGACTTCTCCGCCCTGCACCGTCTGCCCACCGACGAGATCTGGCACTTCCACCTCGGCGACCCGCTGGAGCTGCTGCTCCTCGCCCCGGACGGGACGGCGCGCACGGCCGTGCTCGGACCCGACGTCCTCGGCGGCCAGCAGGTGCAGCTGACCGTCCCCGCGCGCACCTGGATGGGCGCCCGCGTGGTGACGGGCGGCGCGTGGACCCTGTTCGGCTGCACGATGGCGCCCGGCTTCACGTACGAGGGCTACGAACACGGCGACGCGGCGCAGCTGACGGCGCGTTACCCGGAGCAGGCCGACCGCATCAGGGAGCTGAGCCGTCCATGAGCCTGCTGGAGGGCCAGGTCGCCCTGGTGACGGGCGCGGGCGGCGGCATCGGCCGGGGCATCGCGCTGCGGTTCGCCGAGGAGGGCGCGGCCGTGGCGCTGCACTGCCGTACGTCGGAGGAAGCGGCGCGGGCCGTGGCGGACCGTGTCCGCGCGGCGGGCGGCGCGGCCGTCGTGCTGCGGGCCGACCTGACCGACGAGGACGCGTGCCGACGCCTGGTGCGTGAGGCCGCCGAGTGGGGCGGCGGCCGGCTGACCGCGCTCGTCAACAACGCGGGCGTGCAGCCCGTCCAGGAACTCGCCGGGATGACGGTGGCCGACTGGCGGGCGGTCGTGGACACCAATCTGTCGAGCGTCTTCGCCTGCACCCAGGCGGCGGCGGAGCTCATGCGGGAGCAGGACGGCGGGGGCACGATCACCCACATCGCCTCCGTGGAGGCCCGCACCCCGGCACCGGCCCACGCCCACTACTGCGCCTCCAAGGCGGCGGTCGTGATGCACGCCCGCTCGGCGGCCCAGGAGTACGGCCCGTGGGGCGTACGCGTCAACACGGTCTCCCCCGGCCTCATCGACCGGGAGGGGCTGGCGGAGGCGTGGCCGGAGGGCGTGCGGCGGTGGCGGCAGGCCTCGGCGGTCGGCCGCCTGGGCCGCGCGCAGGACGTGGGCGACGCGTGCGTGTTCCTGGCCTCGCGGCTGGCGTCGTGGATCACCGGACACGACCTCGTCGTGGACGGCGGGGTCTCGGCCCGGCCGACGTGGTGAGCGGGCCGGGCGCACTCGGTGAGCGTGTGGGTCGGGTGGCGCCGGGTGTGCGCGTGGCGGTTCGGGCGGCAACCGGTGAGCGTGTGGCGGGCCGCGTCCGTACGTATCCGTGAGGCGGCGAGTCCGACAACGGAGAAGCGACGTGAGGTGTGACCGTGCGTACGACGGAAGCCGAGGATGGCGGCGACTTCGAGGGCTGGTGCTGCTGGGCACCGTGCTGGTCCTGCTCCTCCTCGGCGGTGCGGGACCGGCGACGGCCCACGCCGCCCTCAAGAGCACCGACCCCGACGACGGAGCCGTCCTCAAGTCGGCCCCCCGCGCTCTCACCCTGACGTTCACCGAGTCCGTCGGCCTGCTCGACGACTCCTTCCGTGTCTACGACCCCGACAACCACCGGGTGCGCCTGGGCGAGCCGCGCCACGCGGACGACCGTTCCGACACCGCCCGCATCACCCTGCCCGCCGACCTCGGCGAGGGCACCTTCACCGTGGCCTGGCGGGTGGTGTCGGCCGACAGCCACCCGGTCTCCGGCGCCTTCACCTTCTCGGTCGGCAAACCCTCCCCGACTACGGCCGCCGTGCCCACGGACGTCGCCGAGCACCCGCTGACCGGCAGCCTGCACGACACCGCGCGCCTCCTCGCCTACCTCGCCGTCGCCCTCCTCATCGGTACGGCGGCGTTCGCGGCCCTGTGCCGCCCACCGGACCCGTCCCCGCTGCGACGGCCGCTGCAGGCCGGCTGGTGGACGCTGCTGGCGTCCACCGTGGTCCTGCTCGTGCTGCGCGGCCCGTACGAGGCGGGAACGAGCCCGGCGACCGCCCTGGACCCCTCGGCCCTCGGCCGCACCCTGACCAGCCGCCCGGGCCTCGCCCTGCTGGCCCGGCTGGCCCTGCTGCCGGTGACGGCGGTCTTCCTCGTACGACTGTCCCGCCCCCCGGCGCCCGACCGCACCTCGCCCGCCGCCCTCACGGCAGGCGGCACCCTCGCCGTGGGCCTGGCCCTGACCTGGGCCTCCGCCGAGCACGCCTCCGCCGGGATCCAGGTACCGCTGGCGATGACCTCGTCGGTCCTGCACCTGCTGGCCACGGCGGTCTGGCTCGGCGGCCTGGTGGCCCTGCTGACCCTGCTGCGCCGCTCGCAGCCCGCGGCCGCGCTCCCGCTGAACACCGTCGCCCGCTTCTCCCGCATCGCCTTCGCCTCCGTCACCGTCCTGGTGGTCACCGGCGTCTACCAGTCCTGGCGCGGCCTGGGCTCCTGGCCCGCCCTCACCGCAACGTCGTACGGCCGGACCCTGCTCCTGAAACTGGCGGCGGTGGTCGCGCTGCTGATGGCGGCGGGGTATGCGCGGCGGTGGACGACGGGGCTGGTCGCGGCGGAGGCCGATGCGGGGCGTACGGCGGGGGCCGACGAGGGGGTCGAGACGGCCGTACGGGAACGGGTGCTGGAGCCGGTGGGCGGTCGGCGGCCGCCCACCGGTCCGCCGGCCTCACCGGACCGCCAGCCGGACCCGCAGCCGGGGTCGAAGCCGGAGCCGGAGCCGAAACCGGCGTCGAAGCCGGCGTCGAAGCAGCGCGAGAAGCCGGGGAAGCCGGAAGAGCTGGGGGAGTCGAAGGACTCGATGGACCCGAAGGACCCGATGAACGTCGCTGCGCCGGCCGACGCCGTGCCGGGCGAAGCTCACCGCCGCTCCCTGCGCCGCTCCGTGCTGGCGGAAGTGGCCGTCGCCGCCGCGGTGTTGACGGCCACCACCGTGCTGACCGGCACACTGCCCGGACGCGCGGAGGCCGAGGCGGCCCAGGCGCCCGCGACGACCCCAGGGCTGCCCGCGGCCACGGTCGTGACGGTGCCGTTCGACGTCGGCACGCCGGGCGGCAGCGGCACGGTGCAGATCACCCTGGACCCGGGCCGCACCGGCGACAACGGCGTGCAGGCCGTGGTCTTCGGCCCCGACGGCGGTCTGACCACCATCCCCGAACTACGGCTGTCCTTCACGCTCGCCGCCCGGAAGATCGGCCCGATCGACGCCAGGCTGACCGACCGGGGCGGCTACTGGGCCACGAACGACCTGACCCTCCCCCTCCCGGGCACCTGGACGATGAAGGCGACGGTCAGGGTGTCGGAGCTGGACCAGGTCAGTGTGACGAAGCCGGTGCGGATCGCCGGGTAGCGGGCCGCCGGTCGAGCAGCCGCGTCATCGCCTCGGCGGCCCGGACGGCCGCGTCGCCGCAGCAGTTGTTGAACAGCACGTGGACCTGGTCGGCCCGCTCGGCGAGCCGGTCCAACCGGGGCAGCCACTCGGCGAGTTCCTCGTCGCGGTAGCCGTACCGGAACCGCTCCTCCTTGGTCCCCGTACCCCAGGCGGCGCTGCGCCCGTGGAACCGTACGACGGACAGCCGTGCAGAGGTGACGGGTGTGACGGGAGGGATGGAGGCCGGGAGCGTCTGCACCATGTCGACGGCGACGGCGGCCATGCCGTACCGCGCGAGCAGCGCGCCCGTCTCCCGCGCCCGCCCCTCCTCCCACCAGGAGGGATGCCGGAACTCCACGGCGACGGGCCATCCGCGCGTGCGCCCCGCGGTGTCCGCCAGGAACCGCTCGGCCCGCTCTCCGGGCCGGAACCACGGCGGGAACTGGAACAGCACCCCGCCCAGCCGCCCGGCCCGCCGCAGCGGCTCGACGCCCTCGGCGAACCGCGCCCACACCTCGTCCAGCACCCCCGGGTCCCGGGTGTCGGCCGGCAGCCCGGGCGGCAGCGCGGAACTCCGCGTCGGATGCCCGGTGAGCATCGAGAAGGCCTTCACGTCGAACACGAACCCGTCCGGCGTCCGCTCGGCCCACAGCCGACTGTTGCGCTCACTCGGCAGGGCGTAGTACGTGGCGTCCACCTCGACGACCGGAAACCGCTCGGAGTAGTACCGCAACCGCCCCTCGGCGTCCCGCCGCCCCGCCGGATACCAGCCGCTGCCGACCAACGCCCGGTCGGTCCAGGAGCACGTGCCCACCAGGATGTCGCCCATGGGGTGCGGTTACCCGGCAAGTCGGCGGCCAGACTGACGATCCGTCAGTCACCGGCGGCCTCGCGGCCGGTCGCCGGTCAAGCGGAGTGGGTTGGGAGGTCGTCTTCATCGACGACTACGGATGCGCGGCTGTAGGCGATGCCCGACGCACCGGCGGGGTCGAGGACACGGCGTTCGCTTGACGGGACAGTCGTTTTTCCAGGCTGCTTCGGGGTGCGGGCGTACGGGACGCCCGTCTCCATGACGCTCGCCACACCACCGCGACCGTCCTCCTGTTCCCCGGCGTCCCGGACGTCGGGATCGACTCGATCATGGGCGGGGAGTCCCGGGGAGCGGCCCGCCCGCCCGATGCATGTGACGGGCATCATGGTCCGCAAGGTCGCGCAGCAGGTGGGAGAGGCGCTCCGGGAGCCGCTCTGAGAACCGTCCGGCACGCCCGCTACCAGTCGAAAAGCCGACCGAGACGGAAACCGAGACGGACAAACGCCAGAGGGCCGGACCGCTGATGCGGTCCGCCCCTCTGAGCCGGCGGAGGATACGAGATTCGAACTCGTGAGGGGTTGCCCCCAACACGCTTTCCAAGCGTGCGCCCTAGGCCTCTAGGCGAATCCTCCGCCGGAAACATTACATGACCGAGAGGAGTGCTCGCGAACTCGTTCCCCGCGGCGGACATCGGGTACTCTTCGGGAAGCCCCTCACGCGGCGCTATCTGACTGAACTCCCCCAGGGCCGGAAGGCAGCAAGGGTAGGTCGGCTCTGGCGGGTGCGTGGGGGGCGCTTGCGTTTCCGGGTCGCCCGGGCTCCCCGGTGGGCCGTTGCCCGGTTCCGTGGGCGGGGCTGGATGTCAGTGCGCGCCTATAACCTCGTAAGCGTGTCGTCTCTCGCGCTGTACCGCCGCTATCGCCCGGAGTCGTTCGCCGAGGTCATCGGGCAGGAGCATGTCACCGGCCCGTTGCAGCAGGCGCTGCGGAACAACCGGGTCAATCACGCGTACCTGTTCAGCGGTCCGCGCGGCTGCGGCAAGACGACCAGCGCACGCATCCTGGCCCGCTGCCTGAACTGCGAGAACGGGCCGACGCCGACGCCCTGCGGGGAGTGCCAGTCCTGCCGTGACCTGGCCCGGAACGGGCCCGGCTCGATCGACGTCATCGAGATCGACGCCGCCTCGCACGGCGGCGTGGACGACGCACGTGACCTGCGGGAGAAGGCCTTCTTCGGGCCTGCGCGGAGCCGGTACAAGATCTACATCATCGACGAGGCCCACATGGTCACGTCGGCCGGCTTCAACGCGCTGCTCAAGGTCGTCGAGGAGCCGCCCGAGCATCTCAAGTTCATCTTCGCGACCACCGAGCCCGAGAAGGTCATCGGGACGATCCGGTCGCGCACCCATCACTATCCGTTCCGGCTCGTGCCGCCCGGGACGCTCCGGGAGTACCTCGCCGAGGTGTGCCAGCAGGAGAACATCGCGGTCGAGGACGGTGTCCTGCCGCTCGTCGTGCGGGCCGGCGGCGGGTCCGTGCGTGACTCGATGTCCGTCATGGACCAGCTGCTGGCGGGAGCCGGTGCCGACGGTGTGACGTACGCCATGGCCACCGCGTTGCTCGGGTACACCGACGGCTCGCTGCTCGACTCCGTCGTCGAGGCCTTCGCCACAGGGGACGGGGCCGCCGCCTTCGAGGTCGTCGACCGGGTCATCGAGGGCGGGAACGACCCACGCCGCTTCGTCGCCGATCTGCTGGAGCGGCTGCGGGATCTCGTGATCCTCGCCGCTGTCCCGGACGCGGCGGAGAAGGGACTCATCGACGCCCCGGCCGATGTCGTCGAGCGGATGCAGGCGCAGGCCGGTGCCTTCGGTGCCGCAGAGCTGAGCCGTGCCGCGGACCTCGTCAACGAGGGGCTGACGGAGATGCGCGGCGCCACCTCGCCCCGTCTCCAGCTCGAGCTGATCTGCGCCCGCGTGCTGCTGCCGGCCGCCTACGGCGACGAGCGGTCCGTCATGGCCCGCCTCGATCGCATCGAGCGCGGTGTGCACTTCTCGGCGGGTGCCGGCATGCCCGCCATGGGATACGTGCCCGGGCCGGACGTGCACGGAGGAGCGGCCGGCGCCGTGCCGGTTCCGCCGGGAGGCGGACCCGCCGCGGCCAGGGCCGCCGTACGGGCTTCGGGAGCGCCGCAGGGTGCCGACGGCATCAGTGACAACGGCAGTGGCAGTGGTGATGCGGGTACCGCCGCCGGGCCCGGGGTGCCTGCCGGTCCCGCTGGGGGATCCGGCCCCGCCGACTCCGGTCCTGCCGACCTCGGTCCTGCTGCTGGTGGACAGCCGCAGCCTGCTCAAAGGCCGGCCGTCACGCCACCGGCACAGACGCCCGCACCGCCTGCACCTGCCTCCGCCCCCTCGCCTTCTCCCTCTCCCTCAGCTGCGTCCGCGCCCGGCGCCTGGCCCACCGCGGCCCCCGCCGGCAGTGGCCGTCGGCCCGGCGGCTGGCCCACGGCCGCACCCGCCGGCGGCGGGCAGTCCCCGGCCGCGGCGAACCCCTCCGCACCCGGTGGGCCCGGGCCGAACGCCTCCTCACCGACGCCACCGTCCGCCGCTCCCACGCCCGCCGCCCCGGCTCCCGCACCCGCTGCCGCGCCCTCGCCCGGCGGCCTCGACCCCCGCATGCTCTGGCCCAACATCCTGGAGGCCGTCAAGAACCGGCGGCGGTTCACCTGGATCCTGCTCAGCCAGAACGCCCAGGTGACCGGCTTCGACGGGACGACCCTCCAGCTCGGCTTCGTGAACGCGGGCGCGCGGGACAACTTCCTCAGCAGTGGCAGCGAGGACGTGCTGCGGCAGGCGCTGGCCGAGCAGTTCAACGTCCAGTGGAAGATCGAGGCGATCGTCGACCCCTCCGGCGGCTCGGCCGCTCCGGGTCCCGGCGGGCCCTCCGGCTTCGGCGGCCGTGGCGGAAACCCCGGCGGCGGCGGTGGTGCCGGCGGTGGCGGCTACGGCGGTGGCACCGGCGGTGGCGGCTACGGCGGTGCCACGACCGCCCAGCGACCGGCCGCCCCGCCGCAGGCGACGACCGCCGCCCCTGCCCAGCCGACGCGGCCTCCGACGGGCGCGGCGGCTCCCGCGCCCACCCCGGCTCCGGCCCCCGTGCCCCGGCCCTCCGCCCCGGAGCCTCCGCCCGTCTCGCCCGAGGACGACATCCCCGAGGACGACGATCCCGACCTCGACGAGTCCGCCCTCTCCGGCCAGGAGCTCATCGTCCGGGAGCTGGGGGCGACGGTGGTCGAGGAGTACACCAACGAGTAGCCGGGCGGGCAAGAACGAGCCACGTGGGAACGAGCTTGCGGGACCAAGCCGAACCCACCCCCCCCAGCTACCAGCCCTGCCGACAGCCCCGAAGGGACCCGCCTTGGAGGAAGCTCCAAGCGGACTCCTCCCGCCCCTTCAGCAGCCCACACAAACCCCCCAGGCCCCCTCCGGTTAGGCTGACCCCTGTGAAGGTCCTCGTCATCGGCAGCGGCGCCCGCGAACACGCCCTGTGCCACTCCCTGTCCCTCGACCCCGACGTCACCGCGCTGCACTGCGCCCCCGGCAACGCCGGCATCGCCGAGGTCGCCGAGCTGCACCAGATCGACGCCCTGGACGGCGCGGCCGTGTCCGCACTGGCCGCGCGGCTCGGCGCGGACCTGGTCGTCGTCGGCCCGGAGGCACCGCTCGTCGCCGGTGTCGCCGACGCCGTGCGCGAGGCGGGCATCCCGGTCTTCGGCCCCTCCAAGGAGGCCGCGCAGCTCGAGGGCTCCAAGGCCTTCGCCAAGGACGTCATGGCGGCGGCCGGAGTGCCGACGGCACGCTCGTACGTCTGCACGACGGCGGAGGAGGTCGACACGGCTCTCGACGCCTTCGGTGCTCCGTACGTCGTCAAGGACGACGGTCTCGCGGCCGGCAAGGGCGTCGTCGTCACCAGCGACCTCCAGGCGGCCAGGGCGCATGCCGCCGGCTGCGAGCGCGTGGTGATCGAGGAGTACCTCGACGGCCCGGAGGTCTCCCTCTTCGCCGTCACCGACGGTGAGACCGTCCTCCCCCTCCAGCCGGCCCAGGACTTCAAGCGCGCCCTCGACGACGACGAGGGCCCGAACACGGGCGGCATGGGCGCGTACTCCCCGCTGCCCTGGGCCGACCCCAAGCTGGTGGACGAGGTCCTCCAGACCGTGCTCCAGCCCACCGTCGACGAGATGCGCCGCCGCGGCACGCCGTTCTCCGGGCTGCTCTACGCCGGTCTCGCGATCACCTCGCGCGGCGTACGGGTCATCGAGTTCAACGCCCGTTTCGGCGACCCCGAGACCCAGGTCGTCCTGGCCCGCCTGCAGACGCCGCTGGCCGGTGTCCTGATGGCCGCCGCCACCGGCAACCTCGCCCACCTGGAGCCCCTGCGCTGGAGCGACGAGGCCGCCGTCACGGTGGTCGTCGCCTCCCACAACTACCCCGGCACCCCGCGCACCGGCGACCCGATCACCGGCCTCGACGAGGTCGCCGCCCAGGACGCCCCGCACGCGTACGTGCTGCACGCCGGAACCAGGCGCGACGGCGACGCCGTCGTCAGCGCGGGCGGCCGGGTCCTGTCCGTCACGGCCACCGGCAAGGACCTGACCGAGGCCCGCGACCGCGCGTACCGGGCCGTCTCCCGCATCCACCTCGACGGTTCCCAGCACCGTACGGACATCGCGGCGAAGGCGGCGCAGGGGGCGAAGACGGCGCAGGGGGCGTGAGCCCACGCCGTAGATGAGCCGCCGATGAACCCCACGGGCCCCGGATTCGTCTCAGAGTCCGGGGCCTGTTGTGACACCGTCCGGATCCGGGGCCTGATCCTCGCTGTCCGTCATCCACCTTTCCCCAAAGCCATTCCATCGAGTGACCGGTGCCCCATCCGGCTGACGGGGGACGAGCCCCCAACTAGGGTGCGGCGCAAGCGTTCCGGCACTTGGCCCACCGGCATTGCGATGTCAGTGGTGGGTGCCACAGTGGGGGAGTGAGCAACGCCAGGACAGCGTCAGGACCGCTGGGAGGGGGTGAGGTCGGATCGTGACCGGAATCGGTGTGGAGGTGGGTGCGCAGGCCGCGCGCGGCCGGGCGCTCGCCGTGCTGCGCATCCGCAGCCGGGCCCTGGCCATCGCCCTGCTGCCCGCGGCCGGCGCCGTCATCCTGCTCGTCGGCGGTTCGACGGGCCACCTCGTGGGTCCGGGCTGGGATGTCGCGCGCTGGGCCGTGACGCCCCTCGCGGTCCTCGTGCTGCTCGCCGCCGGCGGTGTCGCCCTGGTGGTCGCACGCGCCCGCCCCGCCATGAGCCCGACGGTTCCCCTCGCCCAGGAGGCGGCCCCCGACCTGTACCGGATGGTGCGCGATCTCGCCGACCGGCTCGACGTCCCCGCCCCTTCCGCGATAGCGCTCACCCCGGACTGCGACAGCTGGCTTGAGGACCGTACCCATCCGGCCCACGGCCCGCCGCCGCGCTCCCGGTTCCGCCCCCGCACGCCCGACCGGCGCGAGGACCGACCAGACCGTCCCGACGGGACCGACCGAACCGACCGGACAGGCCGGGCCGACCGGCCCGCCCCCGGTGACCGGTCCGACCGGGACGACATCGACAGCACGAGCCGGTTCGCACACCGCCGGACCACCGACGCCCCGGTGCTCGTCATCGGCTCGCCGTTCCTGTGGTGGATGCGCGTCGGCGAGCTGCGCGCGGTCCTCGCCCCGGTCGTCGCCGGTACGGGCCCCGCGGCCCACCCCGACATAGCGGCCGCCCGGCGCTTCATCCGGGGTCTGGACGCCGCGGTGGCGGTTGCCTCGACCCGCAACCGGTGCCCGCTGTCCCGCCTGGCGTGCTCGGGCCTGGGCTGGGCCGCCCGGCTGCTGTTGCGCAGCTGCCGCGGTCATGCCGCCGAGATGGAGCGCGGAGTCGCCGCAGCCGCCGCCGAGCGTGCACAGGCTGTGGATTACGGGCTGCGGATCGTCGCCCAGGAGCAGGTCGGCCTCGCGTACGCGGGCTGGGACCGTCTGCTCACCCGCGTGGCACTGCCCGCCTGGCGGATGGGCCGCTGGCCCTCCCGGCTGGACGCCGGTGTGGTCGCGGCGCTCACCGACCTGTCCCGCCGGGACCGGCTGGCCGAGGGCTTCGCCTCCCGGCTGGGCGAGCGCCCCGCCTGCGACCTGCTGGAGGAGCCCGGCGCGGTGGACGAGGCGGCCTCCCTCCTCGCCGCCCGCCTCTTCCACGGAGGCCCCGCCGAGCCCGGCCCCGAATGGTCCCCGGTGGACTGGAGCGATTACCCCGACGAGGTCGTGGACCGCAAGTGGCGCACCGACGCGGCCCGCCTCCACCGCGTCCTGGACGCGCTGGGCGTACGCTCCGCCCCCGGCGCCCCGACCGGGAACGCCGAGGGCCCCACCCTCGCCCGGGTGATCGACCACCTGACACAAGCCACCCAGCCCGCCCAGCCCGCAGGATCCACCCAGCCCGCCCAGCCCACGCAGTTCATCGAGACCTCTCAGACCCCCGGCACGGACCGCACCCCCGGCACAGACCACACCGCCGCGTCAAACCAACCCCCGGGGACAGCTCGGACAGCGGAAACGCCCCCGCCCCCCGAACCCCCCACCCCGAGAACCGACGACGAAGAAGACCTCTCCGGTGCCACCCCCCGCAGCGCCGCCCTGGCCGCCCGCCTCAGCGTGGAACTGGCCCGAGAGGAGGCCGGCACGACCCGGACGGCCTCCGCATCCACCTCCGGCTCCGCCACCGCCACCCCCACTTCCACCGCCACACCAGGCACCGCGCTGTGGGACGACCACGCCCTGCCGCTCTTCCCCCTCCAGCCCCCGCGCACCGCCCGCGAGCTCCTCGCCGACCACATCACGGCGATGGTGTGCTGCGCGGCCATGGACACCGCCGGCGCGGTCCCGGGCCTCGACTGGCTCGACGGCCCGTCCCTGCTCGTCAACGGCGAGCGAGCGGCCGACCTGTCCCCCGGAGTCCTGTCCCTCATCGAGGACGGCGACCCGACGCCCCTGCGCACATGGCTGGCACGGCTGGGGATACGCCCCGAGAAGCCGGTACGACTCGTCTGAACCGCCGCACGGGCACTCGGCGGCACCCCACCATTCCGGACGCCCCGCTTCCGCTTTCGGTCAATTAAAGACGAACGGTGACGGACTGCGTGCGTTATGTGATGTGCTTGGACCGATCGCGCACATGGCAAGGGCTTACGGCACAGGCCAGACACAAGCGCCACACCACGCCAAGCGAAACACGCGCGACCGCAAGAGCCCCGGCACGGGGCAGCACCACGCGCCACCCAGCCACACACATCCACACCGCACCACGACGACCGCACCACCACGGGGGCGAAGGGGAGGGGAGCCAACCATGGGGTCGGAGCAGATCCGCCGCTGGGAGTCGGGAGCACTCGCGCACGCCGTGACGGATCCCTTCGGACAGGGCCCGGTCCCCTGGCTGCGCGGCAGGGAGACGTACTTCGCCGAGTCGGGCCAGGTCGTCCCCTGGTACGTCGACCCGGTGGAACCGGAACCGGTCCCCGCGCCCCGGAAGCAGGGCAGGGCGCGGATCCCCGCACCCCGTTCCTCCGGCGGCCCCCGCTCGGCCGACGACGTGCACCGCCAGATCAAGGGCTTCACCGCCACCGGCGCGGCCGCGCCCGGCGAGGCGATCGACTTCCACATCACCGTCGACCCGCCCCAGGAATTCAGCGTCGACATCTACCGCATCGGCCACTACGGCGGCGACGGCGCGGCCAAGATCACCACGAGCCCCCGCCTGTCCGGCATCGTCCAGCCCCCGCCGCTCACCGCCGACCGTACGGTCTCCTGCCACCACTGGTGGCTGTCCTGGCGGTTGCAGATCCCGTCGTACTGGAGCGTCGGCGCGTACGTCGCCGTCCTGACCACCGCCGACGGCTACCGCTCCCACGTCCCCTTCACCGTCCGCGACGACCGCGCCGCGGACCTGCTCCTCCTCCTGCCCGATATCACCTGGCAGGCGTACAACCTGTACCCCGAGGACGGCCGCACCGGCGCCAGCCTCTATCACGCCTGGGACCACGACGGCCGACTGCTGGGCGAGGCCGACGCCGCCACGACGGTCTCCTTCGACCGCCCCTACGCCGGCTGGGGCCTGCCCCTGCACGTGGGCCACGCCTACGACGTCATCCGCTGGGCCGAGCGCTACGGCTACGACCTCGCCTACGCCGACGCCCGCGACCTGCACTCCGGCCGCGTCGACCCGACCCGCTACCGGGGCCTGATCTTCCCCGGCCACGACGAGTATTGGTCCATCCCGATGCGCCGCACGGCCGAACGCGCCCGCGACCACGGCACCTCGCTGGTCTTCCTCTCCGCCAACACCATGTACTGGCAGGTCGAGCTCGGCCCCTCCCCCTCCGGTGTCCCCGACCGCCTGCTGACCTGCCGCAAGCGCAAGGGGCCGGGCAAGCCGGTGCTGTGGCGGGAGATCGACCGGGCGGAGCAGCACCTGCTCGGCATCCAGTACGCGGGCCACGTCCCCGAGCCGCACCCGCTGATCGTCCGCAACGCGGATCACTGGCTGTGGGAGGCGACGGGGGCGCACGAGGGCGACGCGATCGAGGGACTGGTCGCGGGCGAGGCCGACCGCTACTTCCCGCGCACCCCGCTGCCCGAGCACGACGAGCGGATCCTGCTCGCCCATTCCCCGTACACGGACAAGGAGGGCGTCGTCCGCCACCAGGAGACGTCCCTGTACCGTGCTCCGTCCGGCGCCTGGGTGTTCGCGTCCGGAACGTTCGCATGGTCCCCGGCCCTGGACCGCCCCGGCCACGTCGACGCCCGTGTCCAGCGCGCCACCGCCAACCTCCTGGACCGCATCTGCAAACGCGACTGACCCACTGTCCGCGATCATCTGCCCGTACGGGACAATCGGAGCACTGGCCCGCCCGTCTCCCACCACCACCCTGATCGAGCCCTGCGGGCACCCCATTGTTCGAACCACGGGGAGGAACCGTGTCCGGATTCGTCGAAAAGCCTGAGCCGACCCAGGTTCCGGGCCTGGTGCATCTGCACACCGGCAAGGTGCGTGAGCTGTACCAGAACGAGGCGGGCGACCTCGTGATGGTCGCCAGCGACCGCATCTCCGCCTACGACTGGGTGCTGCCGACCGAGATCCCCGACAAGGGCCGCATCCTCACGCAGCTCTCCCTGTGGTGGTTCGACCAGCTCGCCGACCTGGTCCCCAACCACGTCCTGAGCACCGAACTGCCCGCCGGCGCCCCCGCCGACTGGCAGGGCCGCACCCTGGTCTGCAAGTCGCTGCGGATGGTCCCGGTGGAGTGCGTGGCGCGCGGCTACCTCACCGGCTCGGGCCTCGCCGAGTACGAGGAGTCCCGTACCGTGTGCGGCCTCGCCCTCCCCGAGGGCCTGGTGGACGGCTCCGAACTGCCCGCCCCGATCTTCACCCCGGCCACCAAGGCCGCCGTCGGCGAGCATGACGAGAACGTCTCCTACGAGGAGGTCGCCCGCCAGGTCGGCGCGGACACCGCGGCCCGGCTGCGCCAGGCGACCCTCGCCGCCTACTCCCGCGCCCGCGACATCGCCCGCGAGCGGGGCATCATCCTGGCGGACACCAAGTTCGAGTTCGGCTTCGAGGACGACAACCTCGTGATCGCGGACGAGGTGCTCACCCCCGACTCCTCCCGTTTCTGGCCGGCCGACCAGTGGCAGCCGGGCCGCGCGCAGCCGTCGTACGACAAGCAGTTCGTGCGCGACTGGCTGACCTCCCCGGAGTCCGGCTGGGACCGCAGGAGCGAGCAGCCCCCGCCGCCGCTGCCGCAGCACGTCGTGGACGCCACGCGCGCCAAGTACGTGGAGGCGTACGAGCGGCTGACGGGCATGAGCTGGAGCTGAACGGGCACCCGGGCTCCACGCGGGTGCCCGGGGACGCCGAAGGCCCCGGTCGATGACCGGGGCCCTGGGAACGGAGCGGACGACGAGGCTCGAACTCGCGACCTCAACCTTGGCAAGGTTGCGCTCTACCAACTGAGCTACGTCCGCGTTGCGCCGTGGCGCGAGAGCAACTATACCCAACCTCGTTCCCGCGCGAGACGCACTGCCGCGTGACGGTTCTCCGCCCCCAGTTTCGAGACGGCCGCCGACAGGTAGTTCCGTACGGTCCCCTGTGACAGCGCGGCCCGCTCCGCGATCTCCGCGACGGGCGCCCCGTCGGCGGCGAGCTCCAGCACCTCGGCCTCCCGCGCGGTCAGCGGCGAGTCCCCGGCGGCGATCGCGTCGGCGGCCAACTCGGGGTCGACGTACCGGTTTCCGGCGTGCACGGTACGGATGATCTCCGCCAGCCGCTGCGCGCTCACGGTCTTCGGTACGAACCCCCGCACGCCGGCCGCCAGCGCCCGCTTGAGATGCCCGGGCCGCCCGTGGCTGGTCACGATCAGCACCTGGCAGTCGGGCAGTTCGGCCCGCAGCGATGTGGCGACCTTCACACCGTCCGCGCCGGGCATCTGCAGGTCCAGTACGGCGACGTCGGGCGCGTGGGCCCGGGCCATCGCCAGCGCCTCGGGCCCGCTGGCGGCCTCGGCGACGACCATGAGGTCGTCCTCCAGGCTCAGCAGAGCGGCCAGCGCGCCGCGGATCAGATGCTCGTCGTCGGCGAGCAGCAGACGAACGGGCGCGGCGGACGTCATGACGTGACCTCGCTCACGGGATGACCAACGGACGACGTGAGCGCGGGGCCCGAGAGCGCGGCCTCCGCCGGCGCCGGAGCAGCCTCCCCATCAGCAACGGCAACACCCCCGTCCCCGCCGGCCACACCCGAGGGCAGCGGTACCTCGGCGACCAGCCGGAACGTCCCCCGCCCGGCGGGCCCGGCCCGCAGCGTCCCGCCGATCTCCGTCAGCCGCTCCCGCAGCCCGGCCAGCCCGGACCCACCCCGGATGCCCCCGCCGTCCCGGCCACCCCCGACACCCCCACCCAGCCGCTGCCGCTCCTGCGGCACCCCGTCGTTCTCCACCGACAGCACCACCCGGCCCTGGGCCACCCGCAGCTCCACCGCGCAAGTTCGGGCGTCGCCGTGGCGCAGGACGTTGGTCGCCGCCTCCCGGACGGCCCAGCCCAGCGCGGACTGCACCGCGACGGGCAGCCCGGCGGCCGATCCGGTGACTGTGCAGTCGATGCCGGCCGCTTCCAACACGCCCTGCGCACCGGCGAGTTCCGTGCCGAGGTCGGCCTCGCGGTACCCGCGTACGACCTCCCGCACCTCCCGCTGCGACTCCTGTGCCAGGCGCTGCACCTCGACCATCTGCGCCACGGCCTCCGGCCGGCCCCGCTGGGCGAGCTGCACGGCCAGTTCGCTCTTCAGCGCGATGACCGCCAGGTTCCGGCCCATCACGTCGTGCAGGTCCCGACCGAACCGCAGCCGCTCCTCGGCGACGGCGAGCCGGGCGCGGGTCTCGCGGGCCTCGTCGAGTTCGTAGACGGCGTTCAGCAGCCAGACGGAGAAGACGTAGGTGAAGGCCACGAAGCCGCCGCCGGCCAGTACGGCGACCGCCGCGACGAGCGCGGCGGGCCCGGGGATGCCCAGCGGGAAGGACACCAGTCCGGCTCCCACCGCGACGCCCCCGACGACCGCGAAGACCCGTCGCCGGTTGGGAACCCCGAGCGCGATGATCCCGGCCCCGAAGCACAGCACACCGCCGAAGACCTGCCCGGCCGCGGTCTGCATGTCCTTGCCGCCGGGGCCGTGCTGGGTGAGGAGGATCGCGGCGATCGCGATGACCGCGGTGACGGCGCCCACTCCCCACAGGAGCCGTACCGGCCGTTCACGGCGGCCCCGCGTCCAGTCCAGCGCCCGCGACGCGGTCACCGCGCAGAGCGCGGCGTGCGCGGCGACGAGCAGGAACAGCAGGAGTGCGAGCCGCGGTTCCACCTGGTCCGCCTGGCCGAAGGCCGGGAGCCCGATCGCGGTCAGCTCGATCAGTCCGAAGAAGTGGAACGACCAGCGCGTGTAGGTCTCGACCTTGGCCGGCGTGCTCTTGCGCCGCCACCATCCCCCCGGCTTCCGCATCTGCGCGCTCTCCCCGTTCTCCCCGCTGGTGCCGTCTCCCCCGGGGCTCGGTCGGTCCCCGTACGTCAGCGCCGTGGCTCCCAACGGAACCACCGCCGTACAGCAAACACCGCCACGGCCGTCCAGGCCACCGCCACGGCGATGGCGCCCAGCGCCTCGGCCGCCGCCAGGTCACCGGTCCAGCCGCCGCGCACCAGTGTGATGGCGGGTGTCAGCGGCAGCAGCTCGCAGACGGAGGCCATCCGGGCGGGCAGCAGTTCCAGGGGGATGGTGACGCCGGAGCCGAGCATCGAGACGAGCATCAGGGGCATGGAGGTGACCTGGGCGCTCTCGACGGTCCTGGTGAAGCTCGCGGTGAGGGCGGCGAGCGAGGCGCACAGCACGAGTCCGAACAGCAGGCCCAGGACGGCCAGGTGAGGAGCCGGCGGCGCGGGGACGTCCAGCAGGACGGTGCAGCCGACGGCCAGCACCGGCGACTGGACGAACC
Source organism: Streptomyces bullii (assembly GCF_042657145.1). NCBI lineage: Bacteria > Bacillati > Actinomycetota > Actinomycetes > Kitasatosporales > Streptomycetaceae > Streptomyces > Streptomyces bullii. The sequence continues at coordinate 107,562 of NZ_JBHSNY010000003.1, read as the reverse complement.
CGGTGGCGGTGGCCGGGAGCGCGCCCCCGGCCAGGATCTCGGCGTCGCGCGGCTCGCCGGTGCGCAGCCGCTTGAGCACGAGTTCCTCACGCCGGGCGACGAACGCGCCGACGAGCGCCCCGTACACGGCGAACAGCAGCGAGAAGCCGATCGCGGCGGGCAGGACGACCGTGCCGACGGTCAGCCCCGCCTCCTTCAGGTCCATCTCCTCGGCCCAGGTCCGCACGCTGACCGGCAGCACCAGCGGCACGAACAGCGCGGCGACGAGCGTGCCCTTGCTACGGCCCAGCAGCGTCAGCTCGGCCCGGGCGAGAGCCGCCATACGGCTCACCGGTGTGGTGGTGGCCATCCCACTCATCGCACCACTCCCACTCGCTCCACTCACGCCACGTACTCCTCGACAGACTCGGACGCCTCGCGGGCGATCCCCAGAAACGCCTCCTCCAGCGACGCCGACCGCACATCCAGCCGGCGCAGCTCGACCCCGGCCCGCTCGGCCCACACCAGCAGCCCGGTCGCGGCCCGCTGCAACTCCCGGGTGCGCAGCCGTACGACACGCCCGTCTGTCTCGTGCCCGCACACGCCGAGCTCGGCGAGCGGCGGCAGGTCGCCGAGGAAGTAGCCGTCGGGCAGGTCGAAGGAGATCCGGGACGGCTGGGAGGCGGTCACCTCGGCCGGTGTCCCGGCGGCGGCGATGCGCCCCTGGTGGAGGATGGCCAGCCGGTCGGCGAGGTTCTCGGCCTCCTCCAGGTAGTGCGTGGTCAGCAGCACCGTCGTCCCGCCGTCGCGCAGCGCCCGCACCAACTCCCAGGTGTCGCGGCGCCCTTCGGCGTCCAGGCCGGTCGTCGGCTCGTCCAGGAACAGCACCTCGGGCTTGCCCAGCAGGGCCAGCGCCAGGTCCAGCCGCCTGCGTTCACCCCCGGACAGCTGTTTCACCCGTACGTCGGCCTTCTCCACGAGCCCGACCAGCCGGAGGGCCTCCTGCGGCGGGCGCGCCCCGCTCACGCAGCCCGCCCACATCCGCGTGGTCTCGGCGACGGTCAGCTCGGACGGAAAGCCGCCCTCCTGCAGCATCACCCCGGTCCGGGGCCGTACGGCGGCCCGGTCGGCGTAGGGGTCGTGGCCGAGGACCCGGACCCGGCCGCCGGCCGGCGGTGCGAGGCCCTCCAGCAGTTCGACGGTCGACGTCTTGCCCGCGCCGTTGGTGCCCAGCAGGGCGAAGATCTCCCCGCGCCGCACGGCGAAGCCGATGCCGCGCACCGCCTCGAACCCGCCCCCGTACACACGCCGAAGGTCAGTGACCTCAATCACGTGTTCGTGTTCGTTCGGTTCCATGCCCCCAGCGTCCCGGCGGCGCGGGCCCGGCAGCAGTGCGCGCTGTCATCACTCGGCATGACAAATGTCAGAGGAGGCCGTATCGGAGCACGAAAAGACCCCGGCCCATCAGGACCGGGGTCTCATTCCCGAGCGGACGACGAGGCTCGAACTCGCGACCTCAACCTTGGCAAGGTTGCGCTCTACCAACTGAGCTACGTCCGCATTGCCTCCGACCGGCTTTCACCGATCGGTGCGAGCACCAGCCTACCTGATCCACAAGAGTGCTCGGTACGGCGATGCAGAGCGGGTGACAGGAATCGCACACTGCGCCTTCCCCCTGGAAGGGGGATGTTCTACTACTGAACTACACCCGCGCGACCTGAGTGAGCTGGGCCTTTCGGCCTCGCCCCTCGGCGTGCTCCAGACTCTAGCTGATCAGCGGGGGTGCTGCGCAAGTCGGTTGTCGCGAGGGGCGGCTGACCGGGCGCCAGGCGGGCTCACTGGGCCGCGGCGAACGCCTCGTAGACCTTCTTGGGGATGCGGCCGCGCGCGGGGACCTCCATCTTGTTGGCCTGGGCCCAGGCCCGCACGGCCGCCGGGTCGGGGGCGACCTCCGTCTGCCGGTAGGCCCGGCCGGACCGCGTGCGCTTGCGGCCGGCCGCGACGTACGGCGCGAGCGACTTGCGCAGTTTCCTGGCATTGGCTTCATTCAGGTCGATCTCGTACGACTTGCCGTCGAGTCCGAAGGCGATCGTTTCCGCCGCTTCCGAGCCGTCCATGTCGTCAAAGAGCGTGACCACGACCTTCTGCGCCACGAATATCGGTCCCTTCGTGCGACATCCCCGATGGCGTCTGCGATGACGTGCCGGGACGTCGCGGAGATGTCGGCTGTCCGCCTGTAATTGGGCAAAGTATCCGCTAATGACAATTCATTTGTACAGTGCCCGGCAATGCAAAGTGAAGCCCGACTAAATCTGCCCGCGTGTCCCGGCGCAATAGGGATACGTGACCGAACGGGGATCTTTCCCGGAACTTTTCACTCCTTCCTCCCTGCGATGCGGAATCGTGACCGGGCTCACGTAGATTCCTACAACTCTACTCGCGTAGAAATTTTGTGCGGGTAGTCTGAAGGAACCTGCTCAGCACCACACACCGGGAGTGCCAGTGGCACGCGTCGTAGTCGACGTCATGCTCAAGCCGGAGATCCTCGACCCCCAGGGCCAGGCGGTGCAGCGCGCACTGCCGCGGCTGGGTTTCGAAGGGATCTCGGACGTCCGCCAGGGAAAGCGTTTCGAACTGGAAGTTGACGGGCCGGTCGACGAGGCCGCCCTCGCCCGCATCCACGATCTTGCGGAATCCTTCCTCGCCAACACCGTGATCGAGGACTTCACCGTCCGGGTCGAGGAAGTCGCGGAGGCCGTGAAGTGACCGCTCGTATTGGCGTCGTCACTTTCCCGGGCTCTCTCGACGACCGGGACACGCAGCGTGCGATCCGGGTCGCGGGCGCCGAGCCGGTCGCCCTGTGGCACAAGGACAAGGACCTCAAGCAGGTCGACGCCGTGGTGCTGTGCGGTGGTTTCTCCTACGGCGACTATCTGCGGGCCGGAGCCATCGCCCGCTTCTCGCCGGTGATGGAGCCGCTGATCGAGCAGGCGAGGGCCGGTCTGCCGGTCCTCGGCATCTGCAACGGCTTCCAGATCCTCACCGAGGCCCACCTGCTGCCCGGCGCCATGCTCGGCAACGACCACCTGCACTTCATCTGCCGCGACCAGAAGCTGCGGGTGGAGAACGCGGACACCGCCTGGACCACCGACTACACGGCCGGCCAGGAGATCCACATCCCGCTGAAGAACATGGACGGCCGCTACGTGGCCGACCAGTACACGCTGGACAAGCTGGAGGCCGAGGGCCGGGTGGCGTTCCGCTACCTGGACTTCAACCCCAACGGCTCGCTCAACGACATCGCCGGCATCACCAACGAGGCCGGCAACGTCGTGGGCCTGATGCCGCACCCGGAGCACGCCGTGGAGCCGCTCATCGGCACCGGCCGCACCGACGGCCTCCCCTTCTTCACCTCGATCCTCAAGAAGCTGGTCAACGCATGAGCCGGACGCCTCTGGACACGGTCGAGCACGCGGCCGCGACCCCCGACGTCGAGCTGCCCTGGGCCGAACTGGGCCTGAAGAAGGACGAGTACGAGCGCGTGGTCGAGATCCTCGGCCGCCGGCCCACCGGTGCCGAGCTCGCCATGTACTCGGTCATGTGGTCCGAGCACTGCTCGTACAAGTCCTCCAAGGTCCACCTCCGCCAGTTCGGCGAGAAGGCCCCGGAGAACGACGCCCTGCTCGTCGGCATCGGCGAGAACGCCGGTGTCGTCGACGTCGGGCAGGGCTACGCGGTCACCTTCAAGGTCGAGTCGCACAACCACCCGTCCTACGTCGAGCCCTACCAGGGCGCGGCCACCGGTGTCGGCGGCATCGTCCGCGACATCATCGCGATGGGCGCGCGGCCGGTGGCGGTCGTGGACCCGCTGCGGTTCGGCGCCGCCGACCACCCCGACACCAAGCGCGTCCTGCCGGGCGTCGTCGCGGGCATCGGCGGCTACGGCAACTGTCTGGGCCTGCCGAACATCGGCGGCGAGGTCGTCTTCGACGCCTGCTACCAGGGCAACCCGCTGGTCAACGCCGGCTGCATCGGCGTGATGCGGCACGAGGACATCCACCTCGCGAAGGCGTCCGGCGCCGGCAACAAGGTCATCCTGTACGGGGCCCGGACCGGCGGCGACGGCATCGGCGGCGCCTCGATCCTGGCCTCCGAGACCTTCGACGACGCCAAGCCGTCGAAGCGCCCGGCCGTCCAGGTCGGCGACCCCTTCCAGGAGAAGCTCCTCATCGAGTGCACCCTGGAGGCCTTCCGGGAGAAGCTGGTCGTCGGCATCCAGGACCTAGGCGCGGCCGGACTGTCCTGCGCCACGTCCGAGCTGGCCTCGAACGGTTCCGGCGGCATGCGCGTCACCCTGGACGACGTACCGCTGCGCGACTCCACGCTCTCGCCGGAGGAGATCCTCATGAGCGAGTCGCAGGAGCGCATGTGCGCGGTCGTCGAACCGGACAAGGTCGACCGCTTCCTGGAGATCTGCGACAAGTGGGACGTCATCGCCACCGTCATCGGTGAGGTGACCGACGGCGACCGCCTGGAGATCTACTGGCACGGCGAGAAGATCGTCGACGTCGACCCGCGCACGGTCGCGCACGAGGGCCCCACCTACGAGCGCCCCTACGCCCGCCCGTCCTGGCAGGACGAGCTCCAGGCCGACGATGCCGGCAAGCTGCCGCGCCCGCAGACGTCCGAGGAGCTGAAGGACCAGGTCCTGAAGCTGGTCGCGTCCCCCAACCAGGCCTCCAAGTCCTGGATCACCTCCCAGTACGACCACTTCGTGCAGGGCAACACCGTCCTCGCCCAGCCCGAGGACTCCGGCATGATCCGCATCGACGAGGAGACCGGCCTGGGCGTGGCCATCGCCACGGACGGCAACGGCCGGTACGCCAAGCTCGACCCGTACACGGGCGCACAGCTGGCGCTGGCGGAGGCGTACCGCAATGTCGCCACCACCGGTGCCAAGCCGCTGGCCGTCTCCGACTGCCTGAACTTCGGTTCGCCCGAGGACCCGGCCGTCATGTGGCAGTTCGCCGAGGCCGTGCGCGGTCTCGCGGACGCCTGTCAGCAGCTCGGCACGCCGGTGACCGGCGGCAACGTCTCGCTCTACAACCAGACGGGCGAGGCCGCCATCCACCCGACGCCGGTCGTCGCCGTCCTCGGCGTGATCGACGACGTGGCCCGCCGCACGCCCGTCGCCTTCCAGGAGGAGGGCCAGCTGCTCTACCTCCTCGGCGACACCCGTGAGGAGTTCGGCGGCTCGGCCTGGTCGCAGGTGATCCACGACCACCTGGGCGGCCTGCCCCCGCAGGTCGATCTGGAGCGTGAGCGGCTGCTCGCCGACATCTTGGTCTCCGCCTCCCGCGACGGCATGATCGACTCCGCGCACGACCTGTCCGACGGCGGTCTGGTCCAGGCCGTGGTCGAGTCGGCGCTGCTCGGCGGCAAGGGCGCGCGGCTGGTCGTACCGGACGGGCTCGACGCCTTCACCTTCCTGTTCTCCGAGTCGGCCGGGCGCGCGGTCGTGGCCGTGCCGCGCTCTGAGGAGCTGCGCTTCACCGACATGTGCGGCGCCCGGGGCCTGCCGGCCACCCGCATCGGCGTCGTCGACGGCGACACGGTGGAGGTGCAGGGCGAGTTCACGCTCTCCCTGACGGAGCTGCGCGAGGCACACGAGGGCACGATCCCGGCGCTGCTCGCGTAACCGATCCGAGCGCTCCCCGAAGCCCCCGTCCGGTCCGCCGGGCGGGGGCTTCGTCGTGTCGCGCGGAGCCTCTCTTGCATTGGATTACGTAGTTACGTAATGTCGTAGCCGTGGATCTCGAACAACGCGTCGCCGATCTCGAGCGCCGGCTGGCGGCCCTGGAGGCCGCGGGGCGGACCGCCCCGGGTATCGGCGAGGGCGACTTCTGGGCCCTGGAGGGGCTGAAGGAGCAGCTGGCCGAGCTCGGCGCGGCGGACGGCGGCGTGCTGTTCACCGGCGCCGTACGGCTGCCGACCGGGGAGCGGTACGAGTGGCAGCACGGCACGCTCGTCGAGGGCCTGCTGGGGGAGGACTGGCCGTCGGCCGCCGAGTCGTTCGCCGCGCTCGGACACCCGGTGCGGCTGCGCCTGCTCCGCGAGATCCTCGGCGGCCGGCGCACCGCCGCCGAACTCGCCGAGTCGGAGGAGGTCGGCACGACCGGCCAGATCTACCACCACCTGCGCCAGCTGACCGGCGCCGGCTGGCTGCACACCACCGGACGGGGGCGCTACGAGGTGCCGCCGGGCCGTGTGGTGCCGCTGCTCGTCGTCCTGTCCGCGGCCCGGCCCTGAGGAGGCCGTGGCCTGTCCGCGGCGCCGGCCCTGACCAGGCCGGCGCCGACACCACGAGGGGGGAGTCCATGTCCGGACGCACACTGGCCAATATCACCTACCGAGGTCTGCAACTGACCTTCTTCGTCCTGGTCGCAGCCCACATCACGCTGGATCCCGGCTATCCGTGGTGGTGGAACCTGCTGCCGCTCGTCCTGTCGTGGGCCCTTCTCGTCGCGGCCCACCGGTGGGGCGGCGCCCCGGACAGCCCGCGCGCCGCCCGGGAACCCGTCGAGGTCGCCCCGCCCGTGACGGGCCGCTGGACCGCGCGCAACAGCCCGGCCGACCGCACGCCCAGCCACGGCACCCACGCCTACGGCCAGACCTTCGCCATCGACGTCGTCGCCGAACCGGAGCAGGGCACCCGCCCCGGCTTCCGCCCGCTGTGGCCGCTCGCCCGCCGCGCCGACGCCTATCCGGCCTTCGGCGCCCCGCTCCTCGCGGTCGCCGACGCCACCGTCGTACGGGCCACCGACCGGCAGCGCGACCACCTCAGCCGCACCTCGCTGCCGGGGCTGCTGTATCTGATGTTCCTGGAGGGGGCCGTGCGCGACCTGTTCGGCGCCACCCGGATCGTGGGCAACCACGTCGTCCTCGATCTCGGCGACGGCACCTACGCCCTGTACGCCCACCTCCAGCGGGGTTCCCTCGCCGTCCGCGAGGGCGACCGGGTGCGTCCGGGGCAGCTCCTCGCCCGCTGCGGGAACTCGGGCAACTCCTCCGAGCCGCACCTGCACTTCCAGCTGATGGACGGCCCCGACCCGGACACCGCCCGGGGCGTCCCCTTCACCTGGCAGGGCATCGGTGTGCCCCGCGACGGCGAGGTGTTCGAGGCGCCCTCGACGGCCTCCCGGCCCGCCTAGGCTGATCTCCATGCCACCGGCCAAGAAGCGCACCCGCACCTACGACCCCACCAAGATCCGCGCCGCCGTACTGGCCCAGTTCGGGAACGTGCGGTCGGCCGTCGCCGCCCTCACCCCCGACCAGCTCGCCCTCCCCACCCGGCTGGGCGACTGGACGGTCCGGGACCTGGTGGCGCACCTCGGGGCGACCCTGCGGGCGGTCTCCCACCTGGTCGGCCTGCCGGAGCCGGCCCGGCAGGACGGGACGCTGCTGGACTGGCCCTTCGCGATCGCCGCCGAGGCGCCGGACATCGCCGCCCACGCCCGTGAGCTTGCCGGGCGACACCCGGACCCGGACGCCTACCTCGCCGCCACCGAGGAACGCTTCACCGCCGACCTCGCCGCCCACCCTGGCACCCGGCTGCTCGCCACCAGCGCGGGCGCCCTGCCCCTCACCGACTACCTCGTCACCCGCACCGTCGAACTCGTCGTCCACACCGACGACCTCAACGCCGCCGTACCCGGCCTCGACGTCCCCTACGACCGCCAGGCCCTGGCCGCCTGCACCCGGCTGCTGGCCGACGCGCTGGCCGCCAGGGCCCCCGGCGGCTCGACGGAGGTGCGGATCCCGCCGTACGCCGTCGTGCAGTGCGTCGAGGGACCCCGGCACACCCGCGGCACCCCGCCCAACGTCGTCGAGACCGACCCGCTGACCTGGGTCCGTCTGGCGACCGGGCGGCTGACCTGGCGGGAAGCGGTCGACAACGCCGAGGTCAGGGCCAGCGGAGAGCGGGCGGACCTGTCGGCGTACCTGCCTGTCCTGGCCTGAGGTCCGCCGACGGGGAACCGATCACTCCGGCTCCCCGTCGAAGGGGCATGTACAGGCAGAAGCAGCGCATGACCCTGGCGGCCACCGCCGTGCTCGTCCCGCTCCTCGCGGCCTGCGGCAGCGAACAGGCGGGCGGCGGCAGCGGCTCGGTCGACGCCGGGACATCCGACAAGCCCGTGACCGGCGTCCTGTGGAGGGTCGACACGGTCACCGTCGACGGCACCGCCCACCGGGCCCCCGCCGACGCGCACGTCACCATCGGCGAGGGCGGCCGGGCCGAGGGCAGCTTCGGCTGCAACCACTTCAGCGCCCGGGCCGCCGTCGACGGCGACCGGATCCGGCTCAGCGACACCACGGCCACCGGGATGGCCTGCGAGAAGCAGCCCATGGACTTCGAACGGACCCTCGCCCGCACCCTCGTCGATGGCGCACTCAAGGCCCGGGGCGACGGCGACCGCCTCACCCTCACCACCGACGACGGCGACACCGTCCGCCTGACCAGGTCCGAGGACGCCCCGCTGTACGGCACCCAGTGGACCGTCACGAACCCGGCCGGAGCCGGCCGCGCCCAGCTCACCTTCGACGAGAAGAGGGGCACCGTCGCCGGCCGGCTCGGCTGCAACCACGTGAACGCCCAGGCCACCGTCGGCGACGGCACTATCACCCTCGGCCGCCCGTCCACGACCCGAATGGTGTGCGAAGACTCACTCATGGACACCGAGAAGACCCTGCTGCGCCTGTTCGACGGGCGTGTCAGGTATGAAGTCGATCACCGCACTCTCACGCTGACCAGCGAAAACGGGACAACCGTCCGTGCTGTCGCCGACCAGTGATCCACTTCTGAGGGCCCCTCCCCCATTCGGACCAGCGGTCGATCTCGCCTACACTCGGTGGCGTGCCACGTGGTGACGGACGACTCAACCACGACCTGCTCCCCGGTGAGAAGGGCCCCCAGGACGCCTGCGGCGTCTTCGGTGTCTGGGCTCCGGGCGAAGAGGTCGCCAAGCTCACGTACTTCGGGCTCTACGCCCTCCAGCATCGGGGTCAGGAATCCGCGGGTATCGCGGTCAGTAACGGCTCCCAGATCCTCGTCTTCAAGGACATGGGCCTGGTCTCCCAGGTCTTCGACGAGACCTCGCTCGGCTCCCTCCAGGGTCATATCGCGGTCGGTCACGCCCGCTACTCGACCACCGGTGCCTCCGTGTGGGAGAACGCCCAGCCGACGTTCCGCGCCACCGCGCACGGCTCCATCGCGCTCGGCCACAACGGCAACCTCGTCAACACCGCCCAGCTCGCGGAGATGGTCGCCGACCTGCCCAAGCAGGAGGGCGGCCGCACTCCGCGCGTGGCGGCCACCAACGACACCGACCTCCTCACCGCGCTCCTCGCGGCCCAGGTCGACGACGACGGCAAGCCGCTGACCATCGAGGAGGCGGCCGGCCAGGTCCTGCCCCAGGTGCGCGGCGCCTTCAGCCTCGTCTTCATGGACGAGCACACCCTGTACGCGGCTCGCGACCCGCAGGGCATCCGCCCGCTGGTCCTCGGCCGCCTGGAGCGCGGCTGGGTCGTCGCCTCCGAGACCGCCGCCCTCGACATCACGGGCGCCAGCTTCGTCCGCGAGATCGAGCCGGGCGAGTTCGTGGCCATCGACGAGAACGGCCTGCGCACCTCCCGGTTCGCGGAAGCGAAGCCCAAGGGCTGCGTCTTCGAGTACGTGTACCTGGCCCGCCCGGACACCGACATCGCCGGCCGGAACGTCTACCTCTCCCGCGTGGAGATGGGCCGCCGGCTCGCCAAGGAGGCCCCGGTCGAGGCCGACCTGGTGATACCGACCCCGGAGTCCGGCACCCCGGCCGCGATCGGCTACGCGGAGGCCTCCGGCATCCCCTTCGGCGCCGGCCTGGTGAAGAACGCGTATGTGGGCCGCACGTTCATCCAGCCCTCGCAGACCATCCGCCAGCTCGGCATCCGCCTGAAGCTGAACCCGCTCAAGGAAGTCATCAAGGGCAAGCGGCTGGTCGTCGTCGACGACTCGATCGTGCGCGGCAACACCCAGCGCGCCCTGGTCCGCATGCTCCGCGAGGCGGGCGCCGCCGAGGTCCACATCCGGATCTCCTCGCCGCCCGTGAAGTGGCCCTGCTTCTTCGGCATCGACTTCGCCACCCGCGCCGAGCTCATCGCCAACGGCATGAGCATCGACGAGATCGGCACCTCGCTGGGCGCCGACTCCCTGGCCTACATCTCCATCGACGGCATGATCGAGGCGACCACCATCGCCAAGCCGAACCTGTGCCGCGCCTGCTTCGACGGCGAGTACCCGATGGAGCTCCCCGACCCCGAGCTCCTCGGCAAGCAGCTCCTGGAGACCGAGCTGGCCGCCGGTACGGCCGCCCCGGCCGCGGTCGACGCGATCCGCCGCCCGTAGTCAGCCCGTTTCACCTGCCGTACGACACGAAAGCTCTCACAGCCATGTCTGAGACCCACAGTGCCGAGGGCGGCGCCAGCTACGCAGCCGCGGGCGTCGACATCGAAGCGGGCGACCGCGCCGTCGAACTGATGAAGGAGTGGGTGAAGAAGACCCAGCGCCCCGAGGTCCTCGGCGGCCTCGGCGGTTTCGCCGGCCTCTTCGACGCCTCCGCCCTCAAGAACTACGACCGGCCGCTGCTCGCCTCGGCCACGGACGGCGTCGGCACCAAGGTCGACATCGCCCGCCAGATGGGCGTCTACGACACCATCGGCCACGACCTGGTCGCGATGGTCATGGACGACATCGTGGTGTGCGGTGCCGAGCCGCTGTTCATGACCGACTACATCTGTGTCGGCAAGGTCCACCCCGAGCGTGTCGCCGCCATCGTCAAGGGCATCGCCGAGGGCTGCGTCCTGGCCGGCTGCGCCCTGGTGGGCGGCGAGACGGCCGAGCACCCCGGTCTGCTGGGCCCGGACGACTTCGACGTCGCCGGTGCCGGTACGGGCGTCGTGGAGGCCGACCGGGTGCTGGGCGCGGATCGTATCCGTAAGGGTGACGCGGTGATCGCCATGGCGTCCTCCGGGCTTCACTCGAACGGGTACTCCCTCGTCCGGCACGTCCTGCTGAACCAGGCGGGCCTCGCGCTGGACGCGCACATCGACGAGCTCGGCCGCACCCTCGGCGAGGAACTCCTCGAACCGACGAAGATCTACTCGCTGGACTGCCTGGCCCTGATCCGCACCACCGACGTGCACGCCTTCAGCCACGTCACCGGCGGCGGCCTCGCGGCCAACCTGGCCCGGGTGATCCCCGACACGCTGCACGCCGTCGTCGACCGCTCCACCTGGACCCCCGACCCGGTCTTCGACCTCGTCGGCAGGACCGGCCAGGTCGAGCGCCTGGAGTTGGAGAAGACGCTGAACATGGGCGTCGGCATGATCGCGATCGTGCCTCAGGAGTCCACGGACGTGGCCCTGGCGACGCTGGCCGACCGCGGGGTGGACGCGTGGGTGGCCGGCGAGATCACGGACAGGGGTGAGCACACCACCGGTGCCGCCCTGGTGGGCGACTACTCCGGCTGAGACCTGCGGGCAGCACAGAACCCGGTCGGTGACCGAGGTCACCGACCGGGAAAGTGCTCAGTGCAAGGTCAAGCGCCGCGACGCTGTTGCGAGGACTGGCCGTCCTCGTCCTCCTCGTCGTCCTCGTAGAGGTCGGCGTACCGTGCGTACAGGTCGTCGTCGTGCTCATCGTCCTCGAACCGGTCGCCGTTCGGCGACATGTTCGACGTCGATGCGCCCAGCTCCTCGGCCAGGCGTGCGAGGTCCGTCCCACCGCTGTTGTACTTCAGCTGGCGGGCGACCTTCGTCTGCTTGGCCTTGGCCCGGCCGCGCCCCATGGCTCGACCCCCTCAACGACGGGGCTCGACGGCCCCAGAGTCTTGACACGCGTTCATGGTCCAGAACGGACTCTCCGTGGAGAGGCCGATCCGTAGGGCTTCCACGGTACCTGAGCCCGCGCCCATACGGTACGTCGCCCGCACGACGTGCCCGCGCCCAGGACCTTCGAGGCGCCCCGTCCTCGCTGGTCAACCGCGATTTTAACCACTTATCGGCGGTCGACCCGCCGGTGGAAGTGAGAGTTCTCTCTAAGTGCCCACCGACGGGTACCGGTCAAACCTGTCTCCCGGTCTCCCGGATCAACGCCTCCGGCGTGCCTCCGCCATCCGCTGCTCGGCGATCCGGTCGGCCGCCGCGGCCGGCGGGATGCCGTCCGCCTTCGCTCGTGCGAATATGTCGAGCGTGGTGTCGTAGATCTTCGCCGCCTTGGCCTTGCACCGCTCGAAGTCGAAGCCGTGCAGCTCGTCGGCGACCTGGATGACGCCGCCGGCGTTCACCACGTAGTCGGGCGCGTAGAGGATCCCGCGGTCGGCGAGGTCCTTCTCCACGCCCGGGTGGGCGAGCTGGTTGTTGGCCGCGCCGCAGACCACCTTGGCGGTCAGCACCGGCACGGTGTCGTCGTTCAGCGCCCCGCCGAGCGCGCACGGGGCGTAGACGTCCAGGCCCTCGACGCGGATCAGCGCCTCGGTGTCGGCGACGGCCGTCACGCCCTCCGGGTGCCGGTCGAGGATCCGACGCACGGCCTCCTCGCGCACGTCCGTGACGACGACCTCGGCGCCCTCGTCGCGCAGGTGGTCGACCAGGTGGTGGCCGACCTTGCCGACGCCGGCGATGCCGACCTTGCGACCGCGCAGCGTCGGGTCGCCCCACAGGTGCTGGGCGGAGGCGCGCATGCCCTGGTAGACGCCGTAGGCCGTGAGCACGGAGGAGTCCCCGGCGCCGCCGTTCTCGGGGGAGCGGCCCGTCGTCCAGCGGCACTCGCGCGCGACGACGTCCATGTCGGCGACGTACGTGCCGACGTCGCAGGCGGTGACGTAGCGGCCACCGAGGGAGGCGACGAACCGGCCGTAGGCGAGGAGCAGCTCCTCGGTCTTGTCCCTCTCCGGGTCGCCGATGATCACGGCCTTGCCGCCGCCGTGGTCGAGACCGGCCATGGCGTTCTTGTACGACATCCCGCGCGCGAGGTTCAGCGCGTCGGCGACGGCCTCCGCCTCGGTCGCGTACGGGTAGAAGCGCGTACCGCCGAGCGCGGGGCCCAGGGCGGTGGAGTGGATGGCGATGACGGCCTTGAGGCCGCTGTCGCGGTCCTGGCAGAGCACGACCTGCTCATGGCCCCCCTGTTCCGACCGGAAGAGGGTGTGCAGTACATCAGCAGGTGCGCCGGTTACGTCGGTCACTGTGGTGACTCCTGAGTAAGTAGCGGCGGGTGGAGACCAGCTCCCGTGCGGGTGGCGGGGGCTGTGAGCATGAGATTAGAGCCTGGAGTGCCCGTCGGCCGCACAGTGCTCAGGATCACCTCCGAGCGGAGTACGTCCGTGCGACGATTTGCATAGATTTCCCGCGCGTTTGTGAGTGGGTTCCGCAGGTTTTCGCGACGGTGCGCGGGGGAGGGAGCAGGCGTGCCCAAGGTGTCCTCGGTGATCGTCCCCTACGCGACCTACCTTCGCGTCTACGAACCGCTGGCCGCCTTCCCGGAGCCGGAGCGCAGCCACTGGGCGCGCTACGCCCGCCGCACCGACCGCCCCTCGTACCAGGACGAACTCCGCCGCGCGCTGGCCGACTTGGCGCCGACCCCGCCGGTCCCGGTGCCGGTGCACGAGAGCGAGGACGCCTTCGTGCTCGATGCCGACGGGGTGCTGTGCGTCTGCCCCTGGCGCACCCGGCTGCGCGGCTGGCAGGCCCTGTCCGAGATCGCCGAGGAGCTTCCGCCGCCGGTCCTGGACGCGGTGCTGCCCCCGGTCCTGCGCCGCCAGGCCGCCCAGGACTACGAGCGCTGGCTGACCGACAACCCGGACGCCCGGCCCTGGATCCGCACGGCCACCTGGCAGGTCCCGATCAACTGGTTCGTGCTGGTCTCCGACGACGAGCGCGAGTACGACAAGGGCTCCGCCGACGAGGCCCCGGTGCTGCGCTACCGCACCCCGATGGTGCAGGCCCGGCGGCGGGTGGCGCGGGGTCTGCGGGCCCTGAAGGAGGCCATGGACGAGGGGCCGCTCATCGAGGGCCTGGTGGACGTGGGCCGGTGGCTGGAGGAGTTCCACCCACGCTCGTACGTGGAGCTCGACTACGGCGGTCTGGTGCACGCCCTCCCGGCCGGCGCGCTGGAGGACGACCATTCGGCGGCGGACGTGGCCGAGGGCATCGCGGCCCTGCGGCGCGGCGACGGGCCGGCCGCGGGGGCGGCCTACGGGCGGCTGGTGGAGCGCTGGCGGTCGGTGCGGGACCTGCGGTCCGCTAACTGAGGGCGGCCGGCCGCGCCTCCCGCGGCCCGTTTATAACGAACTGACGTTTGACGTGGCGCCCGTTTTGGGGTTTCGTCCTCGCACCGAGGTTCCTGAGGCGTCGTCAACAGGGGACGTAGGTCCCGTTCCGGGCGTATGTGTCAACCGTCTCATGCGTGACGGACTGCACTTACAAGACCCTTGCGCCCCTTGCCCCCCCTCGTGCCAAAATAGGACAAGGAGTCCGGGGAGGACTCCTTCCGTCCCGCTGCGGCCGGAATCTCTCGACATTGCATGCTTTGGGGGGTTTTGGTGACTCCAGAGCACCACTGTGACTGATCGTCACAGTGGCGTGACTGTCCGCTATGGCATGGTCCATCGGCTTCCGTCGCTGATGAACACCTGGGAGGGCAATTCCATCGGTTTGGCCGTGGCGGCTGGACAGATGGTGTAGTTGTAGTGCCGAGGACAAGCCGTTCGTCCTATAACCGACTCGACTCGCGTCCGCCATTTCGGGCAACGCGGGTCAAGGTGCAGAATTTAGAGGAAAGAACCGAGAAGGTTCGGTTCTCCCGAGGAGGCCGCTCATGACCGCTCGCACCCCTGATGCCGAGCCGCTGCTGACCCCGGCTGAGGTCGCCACCATGTTCCGCGTCGACCCGAAGACGGTCACGCGCTGGGCGAAGGCCGGCAAGCTCACGTCGATCCGCACGCTCGGCGGGCACCGCCGCTACCGCGAGGCCGAGGTCCGCGCTCTGCTCGCGGGCATCCCGCAGCAGCGCAGCGAGGCCTGAACAACTGAATAACCGGGCGGAACCGGCTGGTCCCCCAACTGGCCGAGACGTCCGGAACGACAGCTCCAAGCGACGCGGGTCCTGCCCCAACAGGCCCCACGCCCAAGCCGATCAGAGCTTTCCAGGCACGTAACAGGGTGCGTCGTCGATCGCGCTGGACTCCGCCGGGTCCAGCGCGATCTTTTTTGTGCGCCGGCCGTGGGGCGGGCAGAGCCCCTGTGAGCGGCCTTGTCGGAGTCTGGGGAGGGGTGTGGGGCCCCCTGTGGGAGACCGCTCAAGAGTGGTGCAATTGCACATATTAAATTGACCGGTTGTAGGCGAGGTGTAAGTACCGCCCTTCCCCAAACTCATGCGGTGACACCCGTCACATGCCAGAGAACTTGTTGCCACTGGCGTATGTGCGTTACGGGAAAGGGGTGTTGGGGTCGACGGCGGCCCTGCGGGGCGGTCAGGCGGTGGTCGGGGCCTCGTCCTCGACGGCCTCTTCCGGGCGCTCCGCGGGGCGCGGAGCGGAGGCCATCGCCAGCCGCAGCAGGTGGTGGCAGATCGGGCAGTGGCGGGTGAGGTGCCCGTAGGACGACGCGGCCGCCAGGTGCGCGCGGAGCAGTGCCCGGGTCTCGTGCCTAGCCGATGCCGCCATACGCCACCTCCAGGGGGCCCGTACCGAGAACAGGCCCTGGTTTCTGGGTACCGAGCGAATGTGACGCCGTCAAGACGCGGGGAGGGGCGGCCGAGGGGCGTACGGGGGCCGGGAACGGCGGTGGTCCCGGAACGGCGAAGTGCCGAGGGCCGGAACTGCTGAGGGCCGGAACGCGGAAAGGCCAGAACGCCCAAGAGCCCGGATCCGAAGATCCGGGCTCTTTCGATGCGGTCCTGACGGGATTTGAACCCGCGGCCTCCACCTTGACAGGGTGGCGAGCACTCCAAACTGCTCCACAGGACCAGGTTTCGCGGCGCCATTCGTGCGGTGCGCTGCGAGAAGAGACTGTACAGGAGGGTGAGCCCCCGGGTCGAACTCACCCTCCGTGCGGACGTCGTTACGGCGCCAGCGCGTCGATCGCCTTCACGATCCGCTTGTCGGAGACGGGATACGCCGTGCCGAGCGCGTGGGCGAAGTAGCTGACGCGGAGCTCCTCGATCATCCAGCGCACGTCGAGGACCTGCTGCGGGATCGGGCGGCCCTGCGGCATCTGCTCCAGCAGCCAGGCGTACTCGTCCTGCATCTCGTGGACCTTCTCCATGCGGGTGGTGTCCCGCTGGACGTTGGTCGGCATCTGCTGGAGGCGGCGGTCCGCGGCGATCAGGTAGCGCATCAGGTCCGGGAGCCGGCGCAGGCCGGCCTCGGTGACGAAGCCGGGCTTCACGAGCCCGTCCAGCTGCTTACGGACGTCCTGGAGGTTCGGCAGCAGCGCGGGGCTCCGTACGGCCTTCAGGCGGCGCTCACAGGCCTGCCAGGCGGCCAGGACCTGTTGCACCTGGCCGACCGCCCGGACGGTCGTGTCGACGATCTCGGCGCGGACCTTGTCGAACAGCTTCCGGTACGACTCCTCGTCCCAGGCCGGCCCGCCGAAGTCGGCGATCAGCCGGTCGGCCGCGGCCATCGCGCAGTCGTCGAACAGCGCCTGGACCGAGCCGTGCGGATTCGCGGACAGGGCGAGCTTCTGGGCGTTCGTCAACTTCTCGGATGCGAACTTCGCCGGATTGACCGGGATGTTGCGCAGGATCAGGCGGCGCGTGCCCTTCCACATGGCCTCGGCCTGCTCGGCCTCGGTGTCGAAGAGGCGTACGGAGACGGTGTTCGCGGTCGGTCCGTCGTCGACCAGTGCCGGGTACGCCTTGACCGGCTGGCCGGCGCGGCGTGTCTCGAAGACGCGGGTGAGCGTGCCGATCGTCCAGTCGGTCAGGCCCTCACGCTCCAGGGACTCGCCGCCCCGGCGCTCGGCGGTGGCCGCCGCGGCCTGGGAGAGGGCCTTGCGGGCCTTCGGCTTCAGTTGCAGCTTCAGCGCTTCCAGGTCCTTGTCCTCGGCGAGCTTGCGGCGTCGCTCGTCGACGATCCGGAAGGTGATCTTCAGATGGTCGGGGACCTTGGACCAGTCGAAGTCGTCCGCCTCGAAGGGCACGCCGACCATGCGCTTCAGCTCGCGCGCCATGGTCACCGTCAGGGGCTCCTGCAGGGGGACGGCCCTGTCCAGGAACGCCTTCGCGTAGTTCGGAGCCGGGACGTAGTTGCGGCGGATCGGCTTCGGCAGGGAACGGATCAGCTCGGTGACCAGCTCCTCCCTCAGACCCGGGATCTGCCAGTCGAAGCCCTCGTCCGTGACCTGGTTGAGGACCTGGAGCGGGATGTGGACGGTCACGCCGTCGGCGTCCGCGCCCGGCTCGAACTGGTAGGTGACGCGGAACTTCAGGTTCCCCTGCCGCCACGAGTCGGGGTAGTCGGCCTTGGTGACCTCGCCCGCCTTCTCGTTGATGAGCATCTCGCGCTCGAAGTCGAGGAAGTCGGGCTGCTCGTGGCGCTTGTGCTTCCACCAGGAGTCGAAGTGGGCGCCGGAGACGACGTGCTCGGGGATGCGCCGGTCGTAGAAGTCGAACAGCGTCTCGTCGTCGACCAGGATGTCCCGGCGCCGGGCGCGGTGCTCCAGCTCCTCGACCTCGGTGAGGAGTTTGCGGTTGTCGGCGAAGAACTTGTGGTGCGTGCGCCAGTCGCCCTCGACGAGCGCGTTGCGGATGAACAGCTCGCGGCTGACCTCCGGGTCGATGCGGCCGTAGTTGACCTTGCGCTGGGCGACGATCGGGACGCCGTACAGCGTGACCTTCTCGTACGCCATCACCGCGGCCTGGTCCTTCTCCCAGTGCGGTTCGCTGTACGTCCGCTTGAGGAGGTGGCCGGCGAGGGGTTCGACCCACTCGGGTTCGATTTTCGCGTTGACGCGCGCCCACAGGCGGGAGGTCTCGACGAGTTCGGCCGACATCACGAAGCGCGGCTGCTTCTTGAAGAGGGCCGAGCCCGGGAAGATGGCGAACTTGGCGTTGCGGGCGCCCAGGTACTCGTTCTTGTTGCCGTCCCTCACGTCCTTCATCCCGATGTGGGACAGGAGGCCGGCCAGGAGCGAGATGTGGATGCGGTCGGTCGGGGCGTCCTGCTCGTTGAGGTGGATGCCCATCTGCTTGGCGACCGTGCGCAGCTGGGTGTAGATGTCCTGCCACTCGCGGATGCGAAGGAAGTTCAGGTACTCCTGCTTGCACATCCGGCGGAAGGAGGACGAGCCCCGCTCCTTCTGCTGTTCGCGGAGGTAACGCCACAGGTTGAGGTAGGCCAGGAAGTCGCTCGTGTCGTCCTTGAAACGGGCGTGCTGCTGGTCGGCCTGGGTCTGCTTGTCGGCGGGGCGCTCGCGCGGGTCCTGGATGGACAGGGCGGCGGCTATGACCATGACCTCGCGGGCGCAGCCGTTCTTGTCGGCTTCCAGGACCATTCGGGCCAGACGCGGGTCGACGGGCAGCTGGGCCAGCTTGCGGCCGGTGTCCGTGAGCCGCTTGCGCGGATCCTTCTGGGTGGGGTCGAGGGCGCCCAGCTCCTGGAGGAGTTGGACACCGTCCCGGATGTTGCGGTGGTCCGGCGGGTCGATGAACGGGAACTTCTCGATGTCACCGAGGCCGGCCGCGGTCATCTGCAGGATGACGGAGGCGAGGTTCGTCCGCAGGATCTCGGCGTCCGTGAACTCCGGGCGCGCGTCGAAGTCCTCCTCGCTGTACAGCCGGATGCAGATGCCGTCGGACGTACGGCCGCAGCGGCCCTTGCGCTGGTTCGCGCTGGCCTGCGAGATCGGCTCGATGGGCAGCCGCTGGACCTTGGTGCGGTGGCTGTAGCGGGAGATACGGGCGAAGCCGGGGTCGATGACGTACTTGATGCCGGGGACCGTCAGGGAGGTCTCGGCGACGTTGGTGGCGAGGACGATCCTGCGTCCGGTGTGCGGCTGGAAGACGCGGTGCTGCTCGGCGTGCGAGAGCCGGGCGTAGAGGGGCAGGACCTCGGTGAACCGGTAGTTCTTCTTGGTGAGCGCGTCGGCGGTGTCCCGGATCTCCCGCTCCCCGGAGAGGAAGACGAGGATGTCGCCGGGCCCTTCGGCCATCAGCTCCTCGACGGCGTCCGTGATCGCGGTGATCTGGTCCCGGTCGGAGTCCTCGCCGTCCTCCTCCAGGAGCGGGCGGTAGCGGACCTCCACCGGATACGTACGACCGCTGACCTCGATGATCGGCGCGTCGTCGAAGTGCCGGGAGAAGCGCTCGGGGTCGATGGTGGCCGAGGTGATGACGACCTTGAGGTCGGGGCGCTTGGGCAGGAGCTGGGCGAGGTAGCCGAGCAGGAAGTCGATGTTGAGGGACCGCTCGTGGGCCTCGTCGATGATGATCGTGTCGTAGGCGCGCAGCTCGCGGTCGGTCTGGATCTCGGCGAGCAGGATGCCGTCCGTCATCAGCTTGATGAAGGTGGCGTCCGGGTCGACCTGGTCGGTGAACCGCACCTTCCAGCCGACGGCCTCGCCGAGGGGCGTGCTCAGTTCCTCCGCCACGCGCTCGGCGACGGTCCGGGCCGCGATCCGGCGGGGCTGCGTGTGCCCGATCATGCCGCGCACGCCCCGCCCGAGTTCCAGGCAGATCTTGGGGATCTGCGTGGTCTTCCCGGATCCGGTCTCACCGGCGACGATCACGACCTGGTGGTCGCGGATGGCCTCGGCGATCGCGTCCTTCTTCTGGCTGACGGGCAGCTGCTCGGGGTACGTGATCGCGGGTACGCGTGCACGCCGTTCGGCCATCCGCTGCTCGGCCCTGTCGACCTCCGCCTCGATCTCGCCGAGGACGGCGGCCCGGGCCTCCGGCTTACGGATCTTGCGCGCGCCTTCGAGCCTGCGCCCGAGCCGGTGCGCGTCGCGCAGGGACAGCTCGGTCAGACGGGGGGCGAGAGCGCCGAGGGCGGGGGCGGGGTGCGTAGACATACGGGATCCAGGATCTCATCCTCGGCAAATTCGTGGCTAACGCTTTTGCCTCCGGCGGCGGAGCCGGATCCCTGGGACGGCCTGGCCCTAGGACGCCATCGGGGCTGACGGCGAGCGACCGAGTCGGAGGTCACGACAGCGCACTGATCGCACTCGCCGCGGGCCGACGGGCCGAGCCAACACGAAAAACACCCCCTCTCGGGAGATCCCGAAGGGGGTGTTTGCCCTGAGGGGCGACGGTGGCTGGGGCCGGGGTCGAACCGGCGACCTTCCGCTTTTCAGGCGGACGCTCGTACCAACTGAGCTACCCAGCCACGAGGTTTCACGTGAAACCTCAGCGGTCCTGACGGGATTTGAACCCGCGGCCTCCACCTTGACAGGGTGGCGAGCACTCCAAACTGCTCCACAGGACCAAGCTGTTGCGTACGACAGTGTCGCACACGGCGATGTGGGTCTCCAAAACCGAGTGAAGAAAACCGCCGGAAGTTCGATCCCGTTGGCTGACCTGCACTTTGTCGGTGCCCGATGTCGCTGGATCAGCATATCAGAGCGTGGATGGTGCCCCGTACCGGTTAATCAGGGGCCCGTGTGGACGTACGCCGCCCACCACAAGGGGTCGGCGTTCCGGCGGCGCAGATCGTGGACGGCGTCGTGCAGGGCGTGGGCGGCGCGGCTCGGGTCCAGGGGGTGGTCCGGGGTGCGCAGGCCGGTGTAGAAGCTCTCGGCCACGCGCAGCGCGCAGGCGTCGTCCACCGCCCACTGGGCGGCCACCACGTGCGTGAACCCCGCCAGCTGCAGGGAACCGGCCAGGTGGACGGCCTCGTCGGGCAGCACGGCGGTGCCCCGCGCGGTCTCGCACGCCGACAGGAACGCCAGCCGGGCGTGCTCCAGCCGCAGCCGGGAGATGTCGGAGACCGTCAGCGGCCCGGCCTGCTCGTGGTCGTGCAGGTACAGCGCGCCGCCGGCCGAGTCGGACGGGTCCTGGGTGCCGTGGCCCGAGAAGTGCAGGAAGGCGTGGCCGGGCAGCGCGTGCAACAGGGCCCGGCGGGAGGCCTTAGGGCCGGTCAGGACGGTGGCGCCGGGGATCCGTCCGGCCAGCTTGCGCACCTCCTCGCGGGCGTGGGGCAGCGGGGGCAGACCGGGGGTGTCGGACTGGTCGACGGCCAGCATGCGGGCGCCGGCCGTCGCGCGGTGCTCCCGGGCCTGGGTGGCCAGGGCGCGCAGGGTCGTCGTGTACGAGCAGACGTACCGGTCCGGCAGGACGCGCGACCCGTCGCCGGCGGGGCCGTAGTGGCCGGCCGCGTGCAGGGGCAGCAGGGAGAGCAGGCCCGTGGGGCACCACCACAGGCGGGAACCGGTGGGTTCCCGCAGGGTGGCCAGGACGGGCTCGGCCACCACGTCCCAGAGCCAGGCCAGCGTGTGGGTCAGGACCCGCTGGGCCCGCCAGGCGTCCGCGGGGGAGCGGCCGAGCGCGGCCAGCGCGTCCAGCAGGGCCTCGGCCCGTTCGAGCAGTCCGCCCTCGTCGGTCAGGCGCAGGTCGGGCAGGGGGACCACGTGCAGACCGGCCCGGGTGACGACGAGCGCGTCGCAGCGCAGGGTGCTGGTGTTCACGACCACGACGGGGCCGTGCTCGGCGGCGTCCCGCAGCCGTTCCAGGGAGGGCAGCCGCAGGAAGTCCTCCAGCCCGGGCAGCCGGCGCGCCCGGTCGACCAACTCGTCCATCTCCCGGGCCAGTTCGCGGCGCTGCTCGGCCGCCCTGCGCTGCTCGCGCAGCAGGCGGGCGGGGTCCGCCCCGCTCGCCGGGTTCGGGTCAGGGCCGGATGTCTCCAGCAGGGTCCGGATCTCCCGGATGCGGTCGGCGAGCCGTGGGTCCCGCTCGCGCAGGTCCGTCATGTCGTCGCGGGCGTCCAGCGCCTGCGCCAGCAGTACGCCCCGGCCCTGTTCCAGCAGGCGCAGGGCCTCCTCGGAGCGGCCGGCGTTCAGGGCCGCGGCGGCCGCCTCGCCGGCCAGGCCGACCGCCCGGCCGAGCGCGTCGATCCGGTCCTCACGGTCCAGGCCGTGCCAGGCCACCAGCGGCAGCTCGGCGACGGCGGCCCGGTGGGCGTCCAGCGCCTCGTTCCAGTCCCCGGCGGCACCGGCCGCCCGGCCCCAGGCGCGCGCGGCCCGTAACCGTACGGACGCCGGGGCCGTGGTGACACCGGTGGTCTCGCGGTACAGGTCGTACGCCAGCAGCAGGTCGTCCGGGTCCCCCTCCACGCGCGAGCGCATGACCAGGGCCGAGGCGAGGTTGACCAGGGCGGTGAAGCGCTGCGGATCGCCCTCGGGGGAGATTCGCAGGGCGGCGCGGGCGGCACGCGCGGCCTCCGCGACGTCGTCGGCGTCCGCGTCGGTGGCGGCCCAGGGGTCGCCGTCGCCGCAACGGGACATCAGCGCCATGGCGAGGTTGGACAGCAGGAGCGCGCGCTGCGGATGGCCGGCCGGGCAGAGGCGCACGGCGTGCCGCAGGCATTCCACCGCCTCGGCGGCGTCGGCCCGCCGGCCCGTGCTGTGAAAGCGGCGCCGCAGCGCGAGCGCCAGATTGCTCAGGCACGTCCCGCGCTGCGGGTGGCCGTCGGGCGTGGCGTCGGCGGCGGCACGGGCCGCCTTGATGCCTTCGTCCAGGTCGGCGGCCGAGCGGGTCCGCCGGTGGCGGGACAGGAGGGCCAGGGCGAGGTTGCCCAGGTGCAGGGCGCCGTCCACCTGCCCGTCCGGCAGGGCCGCGACCGCGGCGCGGTGCGCCTCGATCGCCTCGTCCAGGTCGGCCAGGGCCCCCGACAGCTCGTGGCGCCGGCGCAGCACGGTCCCGAGGTTGGTCAGGTGGACGACGCGTGCGGAGGTGTCCGTGGCGGGGGTGGCGTCCACCGACTCCCGGCTCGCCCGGATCGCTTCGGCCAGGTCCTCCTGAGCTCCGTAGCGGGAGTAGCGGGCGAGGAGCGTCGTGCAGAGGTTGGAGAGGTAGGTCGCGCGGTCCCGGTGGTCGTGCGGCAGGACCGTGAGGGCCGCGCGGCTCAGCTCGACGGACCGGTCCAGGTCCGCGCGTGTTCCCTGGCGCTCGGCGCGGACCCGCAGCACCGCGCCCAGGTTGGAGAGCGTCATCGCGCGGCTCATCGGGGAGCTGTGCCTGGACCGGGGCGCGTCGTCGGCGCGCAGCGCACCCTCGAACCGTTCCACGGACTCGTCCAGGACGGCGAGATCGTCGGACTGCTGGTACACCGTCTGAAGGGTGCGGCCGAGGTTGAACAGCACCTGCCCGGCGTGCGGGTCGTCCTCGCCGGTGAGCCGTTCGAAGGCACGGCGGTTCCAACGCACCGCCGCCTCGAGGTCGTCCGGGTCGCCCCGGCGGTTGAACCGCCGCATCAGGACGGCGCCGAGGTGGGACTCGTCGACGACGCTGTCCGGGTCGTCGGGCTGGAGGGCGATCGCCTCCTCGAACGCGCCGATCGCCTCGTCCAGGTCGGCCGGTGACGTGGTGAGGTCGAAGCGGCGGCTCAGGGCGAGGCCCAGATAGGACAGGCACGTGACGCGGGCACCGGGATGGAACCCGGTCAGCAGCGCACGGGCCCCGCGCAGTGCCGCGACGGCCTCCTCCGCGTCGTCCGGCGAGCCGGTCCACTGCGCCCGCGCGAGCAGCGCCTCCCCGAGGACGGTGAGCGGCACGCCCCGCTGCGTGCCCTCCTCGGTGCGGCGGACGCTGTGCCGCAGCGCCTCGATCGCGTCGGCGACGTCGGCCGGTTCGCCGTACTCCCGGAACCGGGCCAGCAGGATCCGGCCCAGGTCGTAGAAGTGCTCCGGGGCGCTGTCGCCCCGGGTGCTCTCCCGCAGCAGGGCCACGGCCTCGTCGATGTCCGCGCGCCGGCGCAGCCATCGGAACCTCAGCCGCAGGGCCAGCGCCAGGGCTCCCGCGACGCCGGTCCGGTCGGAGCTCGCGGCGGGTACGGTCGCCAGCGCCCGGCGCGCGGTGTCGACCGCGGCGTCGAGGTCGGCGGTCGCCCCCGTCGTGCCGGCCCGGGTGCGGAGGATGCCGCTGAGGCCGACCAGATGACCGTGGTGGCCCGGGCGGCCCGGAGGGCACTCCGCCACGGCCCGCCTCGCCGCGTCGACGGCGGCGTCCAGGTCGTCCTGCCGGCCGTGCCGCAGGAACCGCTGGTCCAGCGCGCGCCCCAGGTTGGCCAGGAACACCGGCCGCTGCGGGTCGCCCGGCGCCGCGTGGTGTACGGCGCGGCGGAGCTCCTCGGTCGCCGTGTCGAGGTCGGTGAGCGCTGCGGTCCGCTCGTACCGCAGCAGCAGCGCGAAGCCCGCGTTGGAGTGGAACAGCGCCTGCGGCTCGGGCGCGACCCGTACGGACTCCAGGCCCGCGTCGACGGCGGCGTCCAGGGCGGCGGGGTCCTCGTTCAGCGCGAACCACACGGTCAGCGCGCCGCACAGGTTGGCCAGGTACATGGCCCGGCCGGGGTCGTCCGGCGAGGCCAGTTCCAGGGACTGCCGGCCCAGCGCGACCGCCTCCACGAGGTCCGTCTCGTCCCCGCGCACGCCGTGCCGGAACCGCAGCGCGCAGCCCAGGTTCGACAGGATCATGGCACGCTCGGGATGCGACGTGGCCAGCAGACCGTCCAGGCTGCGCCACAGGGCGATCGCCTCGTCCAGCGCGTCGGCGTCCCCGGCCGTCTGCCAGTGTGCGAACACCTCCAGCGCGCGCAGGGACAGGCTCTCCAGATCCTCCACGGGCGGTACGGGAACCGTGGCGACGGCCTGCCGCAGGTCCTCGGGCACCTCCTGCGGTGCGAACCGCGCGACCAGGGCGAACAACGTCAGCGTCCGCTGCGCCTCGGGCCTGCCCGCCACGGAGTCCGGCCCCAGGAGCACGCACCGGGCGTGGTGCAGATGGGCGAGCGCGGCCAGCACGAACCGGTCCAGGACCAGCAGCGGACCGCCGTCCCGCTCCGGCCCGCGCAGCACGAAGGCACGCAGCTCGTCCGCCTCGGCCAGGGCGGCCGGGTCCAGCACCGCGTCCTGGACGCCCTCCGTGTGGAGCACCTCCAGGCGCCGGCCGAGCCGTTCGGCGAGCAGTTCGGCCCGCGCCCAGCCACTGTCGTCCCGCATCGTCCGCCCCCGTAGGCCGCCCTCGCGTCACGTCCAGGGCATCATGATGGTCCATCAACTCCCCGGGGGAGGAGAGGACATGGAGACGGCTGAGCTGCTGGGCGTGTTGTGCCGGGCCCTTCCCGAGCTGCGGACGGTGGCCGAGGAGACCGGTGACGGCACCGCCCTGGAGGAGCTCCTGGCGGCGGCCCGGCGCGGCGAGCCGGTCATCGACCGGCTGCGGCAGCTCGGGCTGCTGGAGCTGCTGGACACCTGGGCGCCCCGCCGGCCGCCGGCCGACGTGCGGGGGCCGGCGTCGCCGCCCGGCGGGGGCGGGCTGGTCGCCCTGCCCGGCGTGGACGGCTCGGGGCACGTCGCCCACGGCCGCTACCGCTGCCCGGCCCGCACCTGCCGCCGTGCGGAGCTGCCGCGCCCCGGTGACGACCTGCCGATGTGCGCCCTGCACGGCCGCCCGCTGCGCTTCGGCTGACCGAGTGGACGCCGGGGAGGGACGGAGCCGATGAACGCGGTGCTGGCCGAGCTGGGCCGCAAGTACGTGGAGCGCTGGGTGACGCTGCTCGTCCTGCCCGGACTGCTGTACGTGGCGGGCGCGGCGGCGGCGTACCGGCTGGGCCACGCCCACTGGGCGGACCTGGGGCGCCTGACCGGTCTGCTGGACCGGGGCGGCCCGCTGGACGGCCGGAGACCGTCGTCGGTGTGGCTGCTCGCGATCGTGGTGCTGCCGCTGCTGTCGGCCGCCGCCGGACTGGCCGCCCAGGGTGTCGCCGCGGCCCTGGGCCGGCTGTGGTTCGAGCCCTGGCCCGCCGGGGCGGACCGGCTCGCGCGGCGGTGGACGGCGGCCCGCGCCGGGCGGTGGGCGGCGGCCGACCGGGCGTACCGGGAGGAGCTGGAGCGGGCCGGTGCCCGGCCGTCGGCCGCGGACCGGGCCCGGCTCGACGCCCTCGCGGCCCGCCGCAACGGCATCGCGCTGCGGCCACCGTCCCACCCCACCTGGACGGGGGACCGGCTCGGCGCGGTCGACGCCCGGGTGTGGGGGTGGTACCGGCTGGACGTGGTGTTCGCCTGGCCGCGGCTGTGGCTGGTGCTGAACGAGTTCGAGCAGGGCTCCCTGCGCGCCGCGCGCACCGAGCTCGACGCGGCCGTCGCCCTCGCGGGCTGGGGCGTGCTGGCGGTGCTGCCGGGACTGTGGTGGTGGCCCGCGCTGTGCGTGGCGGCGGTGCTGTTCCTGGTGGGCCTGCGCCGGACGCGCGGGGCCGTGGACACCCTGGCGCATCTCACCGAGGCCGCGTTCGACCTGCGGGGCGCCACCCTCGCGCGAAGGCTCGGCTTCGACGTACCGGCGGGGCGCCTGGACCCGGAGACCGGCGCGCAGGTCACGGCGCATCTGCGCAAGCACGCGTGAGCGCGGGCGGTCCTGAGGACGCCCGGGCACGCTGCGAGCAGCGCCCGGGCACACAAAAGCCCACTCTCACGCGGAGAGTGGGCTCGTGTACGCCTTCGGTGGTGCCCCCAACGGGATTCGAACCCGTGCTACCGCCTTGAAAGGGCGGCGTCCTAGGCCGCTAGACGATGAGGGCTATCGGCCCGCCTGGGCGCTTCTCAGCGCGTCGGGGACGTGAGAAGCATATGGGATGGCGGGGGGGATCGCCAAAACGGTTTACGTAGATCGCCGCGGCGGTTCACGGCGAACCGCTCGGAGCGGGCGTCGACGGCGTGGGCGACGGCGTCGTCGCGCCCGGCTGGTTCTCCTCCGCGAGGTGGCGGCTGACCTCGGCGGTCGTCAGGCCGAGCCCGCCCAGTTCGATGGCGTCCCAGGCCTGGAGACGGCGGGTGTCGCGGTCGAAGTACAGGATCGACGCCTCGATCGGGTCCGGGTACTTGCCCTCGATCGCGCGCAGGCCGCTGCCGCCGGTGGAGCCCTCCACGCGCAGCCGCGTGCCGTACTTCATGATCTCCATCTCCTCGTGGTGGATGTGGCCGGCCAGGACCAGCGGCACCTCCCCGTCCACCTCGCGGGCCGCCGACGGCTCGTGGGCGATGGCCACGTCGACCGGGGTGCCGGCGGCCCGCTGGTCGCGCAGCGCCGAGGCCAGCCGGGCGCCCGCCAGTTCCTGCGACTGCTGGGCGCCGGGCTTCTTCGAGCGGTCGGGGGTGAACTGCGGGTCGCCGATGCCCGCGAAGCGCAGTCCGTCGATCGTCTCCGCCCGGCCCTCGTCCAGGACGTGCACGTTCTTCAGGCCCTCCAGGTAGCGCTGGGTGACCATCGAGTCGTGGTTGCCGCGCACCCAGACGTACGGGGCGCCCAGGTCCTCGATCGGGTCCAGGAAGCCGTTCTCGGCGGCGGTGCCGTGGTCCATCGTGTCGCCGGAGTCGACGATCACGTCCACCTCGTACTGCTCCACGAGCGAGGCGATGATCTTCCAGCTCGCCGGGTTGAGGTGGATGTCCGACACGTGCAGGACCCGGATGGTGGACGGGTCGGGCGCGTAGGCCGGGAGCGTGGACGTGGCGTCGTACAGCTTCGTCACGTTGGTCACCAGGCGCGCCAACTCCTTCTGGTAGACGTCGAACTCGGTGACGATGCTGCGTGCGTTGCCGACCAGCGACGGGGCGGACGACAGCAGTCCGGAGAACTTCGGCTCCAGGACCGAGTCGGGGCGCCAGGTGGCGTACGCCGTCCCGCCCGACGCGGCCAGGAGGGCGAGGGCCAGTCCGCCGGCGGCCAGGGCGCGGCGCGGACGGCGGTAGACGGCCAGGCCCAGCGCGGTCGCGCCCGAGACGACCGCGACGCAGGAGCGCACGGCCAGGTCGAGGGTGCCGCGGCCGACGTCCCGGGTGACCTCGTCCTGGAGGCCCGAGAGGCGCTCGGGGTGGTCGACCAGGGCCTGGGAGCGGACCGGGTCGAGCTGGTCGACGTTGACGTCCAGACGCACGGGGGCCACGTGGCTGTCCAGCCTCAGGGCCCCGAGGGGCGAGACGTTGATCTTCGTGCCGCCCGTGAACGAGGGGCGCAGAGTCATCGTCGTGTCCATGGGCCCCACCGGGACCCGTACGTTGCCCACGATCAGCAGGCCCAGCCAGGCGCCGAGCAGCACGACGGCGACGAGCCCGACGGCACGGACCCACGGGTGCGGCTGCGGCACCAGCTCCATCGTCGTGGGCGCCTGACGGGAACGGTAGTGGCGGGCGAGGGCGCGCGGGACCCTACGGATGCGGTTCTGGACGCTCATGAGCTTCGGGACTGCGGCGGGGACGCGGGCACATTGGTCCCGTATGCCCAAGTCCCACCCCGGATATGCGAACCGTCCGGCGGCTCTCGTACGGCTGTGTCGTACCCGACAATGGGACTGTGCTGGAGATGACGCGCGAGGAGTTCGAGGAGCTGGTCGCCGAGGCGCTCGACCGGATTCCGCCGGAGCTGACGCGACTGATGGACAACGTCGCGGTGTTCGTCGAGGACGAACCCCCGGCGGACGATCCCGAGCTGCTCGGGCTGTACGAGGGGACCCCGCTGACCGAGCGTGGCGAGTGGTACGCCGGTGTGCTGCCGGACCGCATCACCATCTACCGGGGGCCGACGCTGAGGATGTGCGCGTCGCGGGAGGACGTCGTCGCCGAGACGGAGATCACCGTGGTGCACGAGATCGCGCACCACTTCGGCATCGACGACGCGCGGCTGCACGCACTCGGGTACGGCTGAGCAGCCGCCGAGGCGGGGCGCGTGTCCTCTTGCGGGCGGCGGGAGTTGGGCACGTCGACTCGTCACTCGCCCCGGAGGTGGCCCCGTGCGCCCCTTGAACGTACCCGCTCGCCTGGCCGCCACGGTCGTGGCCGTCGCCGCTGCCGCCGGTTGCATGAGCGTCGGCCACGACGGCGCGGGCGGGAGCGCCAGGTCGCCGCACTCCGCCGGGCAGCAGGGCGGCAAGGCGCCCGACGGCGGGTCGGCGGTGTCGGGCGGCGGCGCCGGGTACGACGCGGCGGCGGACGGCGAGGACGGGCCCGGCAAGGGGAAGGGCAAGGACCGCAAGGGCAAGGACCGCAAGAGGAAGCCGCCGGCCCCCGGGGCGACGCCGTCCGCCGTGGCGAGCGGAACCGCACCGGCGGACGACAAGCCGGGCGAGCCCGCCGGGCCGACCCCCGAGCGGCCCGCCCCGCCGAGCCCCACCCGGACGGCCGAACCGGAGCCCACGCCCACACCCCCTGAGCCGTCCGCCACCCCGGAGCCGACGGTGCCCGAGCCGTCGTCCTCGGCCAACGAGCCGCCGGGGCCGTAGCCGGCCCACCGGGAGCCGGCACCGCAGGCGGGGGCACCGGCGTAGGAATAGGCGCCCGGGCCGCCGCGTTGGTGTGGGACACTGTCCTTCTGCTGTCGTACGCCTCATCTGCCGCCCGGTTTGCCTTCGGGGGCCCGGGGTGCGTATGGTGGCAGATCGTTTGATCCCATTTGCCCGGCGCCAACGCAGAGCGCGCCGTGTGGCGCGTACTCTCCCTTGCCGTGGTGGACCGCATCGAGGCGGTCGTATTGCGAATCGCGAATCACGGAGTTGACGGGCGCGTGCCGACGAGACGACTCCGGAAGGTTTCGCATTCGCATGTCCATCGCCAGTACTGATCACGTCGTCGTGCCCGAGAGCACCGAGGACATCCCCCAGGCCGCCGAGCTCACCTTCGCGGACCTCGGGCTGCCCGAGGGCGTCGTGCGCAAGCTCGCGCAGAACGGCGTGACCACCCCCTTCCCGATCCAGGCCGCGACCATCCCGGACGCCCTGGCCGGCAAGGACATCCTCGGCCGTGGCCGCACCGGCTCCGGCAAGACCCTCTCCTTCGGCCTGCCGACCCTGGCCACGCTGGCCGGCGGCCGCACCGAGAAGCACAAGCCGCGGGCCGTCATCCTCACGCCGACCCGTGAGCTCGCCATGCAGGTCGCCGACGCGCTCCAGCCGTACGGCGACGTCCTCGGCCTGAAGATGAAGGTCGTCTGCGGCGGCACCTCCATGGGCAACCAGATCTACGCCCTGGAGAAGGGCGTCGACGTGCTGGTCGCCACCCCGGGCCGGCTGCGCGACATCATCAACCGCGGCGCCTGCTCCCTGGAGAACGTGGAGATCGCCGTCCTCGACGAGGCCGACCAGATGTCCGACCTGGGCTTCCTGCCCGAGGTCACCGAGCTGCTCGACCAGGTCCCGTCGGGCGGCCAGCGGATGCTGTTCTCCGCGACCATGGAGAACGAGATCAAGACCCTCGTCGACCGCTACCTCAACGACCCCGTCTCGCACGAGGTCGACGCGGCGCAGGGCGCGGTGACGACCATGTCGCACCACATCCTCATCGTGAAGCCCAAGGACAAGGCGCCGGTCACCGCGGCCATCGCCTCCCGCAAGGGCCGCACCATCATCTTCGTCCGCACCCAGCTGGGCGCCGACCGTGTCGCCGACCAGTTGCGCGAGGCCGGTGTGAAGGCCGACGCGCTGCACGGCGGCATGACCCAGGGCGCCCGCACCCGGACGCTGGCCGACTTCAAGGACGGGTATGTCAACGTCCTCGTCGCGACGGACGTCGCCGCGCGCGGCATCCACGTCGACGGCATCGACCTCGTCCTGAACGTCGACCCGGCCGGCGACCACAAGGACTACCTGCACCGCGCCGGACGGACGGCGCGTGCCGGCCGCACCGGCACGGTGGTCTCCCTCTCCCTGCCGCACCAGCGGCGCCAGATCTTCCGGCTGATGGAGGACGCGGGCGTCGACGCCACGCGCCACATCATCCAGGGCGTCGGCGCCTTCGACCCGGAGGTCGCCGAGATCACCGGCGCCCGGTCGATGACCGAGGTCCAGGCCGAGTCCGTGGGCAACGCGGCGCAGCAGGCCGAGCGCGAGGTCGCCCAGCTCACCAAGGAGCTGGAGCGTGCCCAGCGGCGCGCGACCGAACTGCGCGAGGAGGCCGACCGGCTGCTTGCCCGGGTCGCGCGGGAGCGGGGCGAGGTTCCCGAGGCCGTGGCCGCCGAGTCCGCCGAGTCCGTGGAGGCCGGGGCCGGCGTCGAGGTCTCGGTGCCGGCGCAGCCGACCGCGCAGGACGTCGAGTCGGGCGACCGCGAGGAGCGCACGAAGCCTTCGTACGACCGGCGGGACGAGCGGCGGGACGAGCGGGGCGGCTTCGGCCGTGACCGGTACGCCGACCGTGACCGTGGCGGCCGTTCCTTCGAACGGCGCGACGAGCGCGGCGGGTTCAACCGCGACCGTGACCGGGACCGTGGTGCCGACCGCCGGGACGGCGACCGTGGCGGCTTCCGCCGTGACGACCGGGGTGACCGGGGCGACCGCGGCGGGCGTTCCTTCGACCGTGACCGCGGCTACGAGCGCCGCGACAACGACCGGGGCTTCCGCCGGGACGACCGCGGCGGTGACCGTGCCGGCTTCCGTCGCGACGACCGGGGTGACCGGGGCGACCGCGGCGGGCGTTCCTTCGACCGTGACCGTGGCGGCCGTCCCTTCGAACGGCGCGACGAGCGGGGCGGGTTCAACCGCGACCGCGACCGTGGCGGCTTCCGCCGGGACGAGCGCGGTGGGCACCGCGGCAGCGACCGTCCGTTCAACCGCGACCGCCAGGGCGACCGCCCCGGCTTCCGCACCGGCGGCCACGAGCGTCCCTACGGCCGCCGTGACGACCACCGCGGCGGCGGCTCCTTCGGCCGCCGCGAGGACAAGCCGCGCTGGAAGCGCAACGGCTGACGCCTCCGACTGATCCCGGAAGGGCCCGCACGACTCAGGTCGTACGGGCCCTTCCGGCGTTCCGGCGCTCCGGGCTCCCGCGTCGCTCCTGCGTCCCGGGCTCCTGCGCCGTGCGTCCCGGCACCGGCGTCCCGTGGCGGGAGCAATCGCTCTCTTTTTCGCTTCCTTCACATCAATGGCCGTTGTTAACATCCCTTGACCATGCATGGGGGTGCGCGCCGAGGGGGAACGACGTGGTCGCGCACGGCGGCGGGGGCAACCGACTCCCGGTCACCATGCGTTCACGTTTCCCGGGGGTACCTCTGATGCGACCCGTCCACCTGACCTCCGCACACCGCAGATCCGTCTTACGCGGACCCGTCTCACGCGGATCCGCTTCCCGCGGGTCCGTCCGCCGCGCCACGGCCGCCGCCGGTGTGCTCGTGCTGACCCTCGGGCTCACCCCGCTCCTGGCCGCGCCGGCCGCCGCCGCGGAAGCGCCCGCCCGGCTGGACGTCACGCCCAACTGGCGTACCGTGCCCCGCGAGGACTCGCTGGGCTCCTTCGGCGCGACCGGGTTCGCCCACGCGCCCGAGGACGCGGACCCGCACTCCGGACAGGAGTTCCAGTGGACCCGGCTCGACACCGGGGAGACGACCACCCTGCTCGGGCACGGCAACAACGAGGACGCCGCCTTCGGCGAGTTCGGCGCGGAGTCGGACTACGTCGCCCACCACCACCTGGGCCGGATCGACATCCGCAGCATGGCTGACGGCGGCTCGCACCGGCTCGACATCCCGTCCGAGGACTCCTTCACAGGCCTGGTCGGCTCCTCCGTTCTGGTCCGCGACCAGGCGCGGAACGAGGAGGGCGGCTCGCCGGTGCTCACGGTCGAGGGCTGGTACGTGCTGCCCGCGGACCGTCCGGCCGCCGACGCCAAGGTGCCCGTCACGGGCTGGCCGCAGGGAGCGGACCTGCAGTACGCCCGGCTCGTCGCGGGAGACGCGGACGAGGCGGTCGTACGGTTCGCCACATCCGCCGAGCAGGCCGAGTCCGGGCGGTTCGACCGGCTGGGGTTGATCGACCTCAGCACCGGGACACTGCGGTCCGTCCCGGCCGCGACCGGCTGGGACACCTCCGTCGTGGTCGCCGGGGAGACGCTGGCGTGGGTCGACACCGACGGCCTCGCGCACGTCCGCTCACGCGCCGATCTGGCAGCGCCCGAGCAGGTGTTCCCCTTCCCGGCCGACCTGGACCGCTCGAAGCTCGGGCTGCTGGACGGCTGGCTGCTCGCCTTCACCCGGGCCGACGGCACGGACGCGGCGCTGAAGCGCGCCCTGGTCGCCGTGTCGTCCGACGGACAGCAGCGGCGCACGCTGCTGGAGAAGGCCGACAAGGAGGCCGTGCAGGTCGCGGGCGGTGGCGTCGCGGTGATCGGCGGGACCTCCTCCGTGGACTGGCATCTGCAGAAGGCGACCGTCGGCGCGGACGGCCTGCCGCGCCTGGAGAAACTGCGGCGCGTCGCCCCGGTGGCCGCGGGCGTCGACGCGCTCGCGCTGAGCGCGGGCACGCTCTCCACCGTCGAGAAGGACGGCCCGCAGGGCGCCGGCTTCTACCACCGCACCGTCGGCCCCGCCGCCGTGTCCGCCCCGGTGTGGGCGGGGCGGGAGAGCGGACGGTCGTACGACCACACGGTCTGCGGGCAGCACCTCTGCACCCGGCTCCTCGGCAGCGGTGACGGGCGCACCGTCTACCAGGTCCGCAACCACGAGACCGGCCGGTCGCAGGTCGAGGTCGTGGGCCGGCGCGGCCCCGACCAGGCGGACCGGGCGCTGACCGGTGACGTCGACGGGTGGCTGACGGACTCCTCCGGGCGGTACGCCGTCTACCAGAGCGGCCGGCCGACGGTGCCCGGGATGCCCGTGACGGACGGGAAGACCATCGTCGTCGACCTGGACACCGGCACGGTCGTCGACCAGCGGGCGCAGACGGGCGCGACCGTCTGGGGCGGCACGCTGTACGCGGCCACGGCGACGCCGGGCACCGTCGCCCGCAAGGACCTCGCGACCGGCAGGCAGACCGGCACCGTCGACACGGGTGCGCCCTGCGTCCCCGTCGAGCTGCAGAGTGCCGGGCGGTGGCTGTACTGGACGTGCGAGCAGTTCCGCCAGCACGGTGTGGTCGACCTCACCACCGGCGAGAAGATCGCGCTGCCCGCCGGCCGGGGCGGTCTGCTCGGCGACGGCTACTTCGTCAACCAGCGCTACACGGGCGCCACCCTGCGGCTGACCGAGTTCCAGAGCGGCGGCACGGCCGTCACCCGCGACCTGGGCATCCCCATGCCGACGGACGGCAGCGACAGCCGGCGCCGCACCTGGGCCGTGGACCGCTTCGGCGGCGGCCTGGCGTACGTCGACCAGGAGAACGTCGTCCACGTCGTGGCGAGCGGAGTGCCCGCCTCGCCGCTGGCCGCGGCCTCGGCCTCCACACCCACCGCCTTCAAGGCGGCGGACGGCTGGAAGGCGTCCTGGCAGCTGTCGAGGCCGGCCGCCTCCTGGAAGCTGACGCTGAAGAGCACGGCGAACGGTACGACCGTGCGCACGCTCACCGGCGGCCGGACCAGCGGAACGGCGCTGAACGCCGTGTGGGACGGCAGGACCTCCGCCGGGGCGTCCGCGGCGAACGGGACGTACGCCTGGACGCTCACCGCGCAGCCCGCCGACGGGCAGGGCGCGGCACTGACCCTGTCCGGGAAGGTGACCCTGTCCGGGCGGTGAGGCAGTGCGCCGCGACCATGGCGGGGAGGACGGCTTCGGCGACGTGCCGGCCCGGGACAGGGCCGGCCCGTTCCTTCGTCGACCGCACGAAGATCGCGGCCGGCCGCCGGCAGGGGTACGAAGGGCCGTTCCGGGCAAGGCTCGGGGAGGCAGGGCACGGCCTTTCGGCCGACCCGGCGCGGCCGCGTCCCGATACCCGATCGGAGACGCGGCTTCCTCCGGCTATGCTCGGGTAGGCAACATCGCCTGGGCCCTTAGCTCAATTGGCAGAGCAGTGGACTTTTAATCCATTGGTTGTGGGTTCGAGTCCCACAGGGCCTACAGGTTGGACCCCAGCTCAGTGCGGGAATGAGCTGGGGTCCTGTCCGTTTTGACCAGGCGTCATGATCGTTAGCTGGCCCGTAGCTGGCCCGAGAGTCCAGCGATCACGCCGAACGCGCGGCGGCCCCCAGCCGGGTCGGGGGTCCCAGCTGGGGGCCGCGCAACTCCCCTATGGGGAGCGGGTGGTCGCCCTCAGGGGCGACCACCCTCCTGCCTCTGGCGTCCTCTCCGGAGCCGCTCTGCGACCCCAACGCCGTCGGCAGGCTTGTCTCGTCACCAGCGCCTGGCGGGCGACGGTGACGAGGGCCAGCGTGTGGGGGGCGCGGCACCGGATTCATGGAGCCCGTTCCCACCCACAACAAGATCATTCAATTTGCCCTGACAGGCAAAGACAAGAGGGAAAGATCGTTACAGCGTTGGCGGGGTGCCACTCGATCCGCTGCCTGACTGGGTCCTCGCCCGACGCCGGGAGGTCGGGATACGCATCCGCGAGGCGCGACTGGCGGCGAACCTCACACAGATGGAGCTCGGCGCTCGCATCGGCCGTGACCACCGGACGATCCACCGATGGGAGTACGGACAGCGCGTTCCGAACCTGGACGACTTGGTGCTGCTGGCGGACACCCTGGACACCTCGGTCGGCGACCTTGCTGGGTGAGCGGCCCGCCCCGCGGGGGGAGCCTTCCGGGGCGGGCCGCTCGGTCCCGCCGCTGGCGCGGCCGGCGCACGCGCCAGAGACGGGAGTCTGGAATCTACGACCTGCGGTCTGGCTTATGAGGGTGGCGACGGATGCGGACGTTGCAGTCGGACACCCGCGACACGTCGCCCGCCATCCTCGCTTCTTCCCGCTCGCGGGCGAGCTGGCCGCACTCGCGGCAGCCGGTCACCGGCTCCGGTTGGACAAGCGGCATCCCCATCTGGACCTTCATACTCACCGGCCCCCTTCCTGCGTGGCCGTTGCGGGCGCGGACCATCGCCAGCCCTCGCGCATCAGGCGGCGCACCTCCACGGCGAACGGGCAGTCCGAGCGGCTCTCACATGTCACGCACACGCCCGTCTGCGCGTGGTCGAACAGGGCGATGAATGCTTGCTCGCCGACGCACTTCGGGCAGCCGCGGGGGAACCAGTTGTACTCCCCGTCGAGGCGCTTCTTGCGTTGCGGGCCGAGGTCCACGGCGTCCACGGGGAGGGGCACGTTGCACCAGACGCAGGCGGCGCCGCGGACTTGGTCCTCGGTGAGGCCGTCGAGGCTGGGCAGTTGCAGGGCCTGTAAGACCATGCCTTTGTCGTCTATGTCCATCGGCTACCCCTCGTCCACTTGGGCCCATATCTCGGGGGCGCCGTTCGCGTCGGTACTCCCCCAGACATCCGCGCTGCGGAGTGCCTCAAGGACCCGCGGCCACGCGGGGTCGCACCGGTCCGGCGCGTCGGCGTACATGCGTGTGCCTCGCCGGGTGGCGAGCAGGTGCACCGGCTCGCCCAGCGCGCGCTCTAGCGCGGTGCGCAAAGCCGCTGCTCGCAGGCTGATAGACACAGGACATCCCCGCTCTCGTGCGAGAGACTGACTCTCGTACGAGAGTAGCGACCGGCCCACTACTCTGTCACGCAAGTCACACGGAAGGGAGGCGGACGGTGACGGACACACCGCTGTACCTGCGCGTCGCGGAGGAACTGCGCGCCCGCATCGAGTCCGGCGAGCTGGCCCCAGGCACCCGACTCCCATCCGTCGCCGAGCTGATCCAGCAGTACGGCGGCAGCAACAGCGTGGCCACCCGGGCGTACCGGCTCCTCGTCGACGACGGCCTGGTCGTGTCCCGGCACGGCGCCGGCCACTACGTTCGCGGCACCGACACTCCCGAGCTCCTCGTCCGCCGCCACCGGCGCCGGTCGGAGGACTCGCCGTTCGCGCAGGGCGCGGCCGAGCAGGGCGCGGTGGGGACGTGGCGGCACGAGTCCACTACCGAACAGGCCACGGAGACGGTGGCCGTCCGGCTCGGCATCGAGCCCGGCGACGCAGTAATGCACACCTCGTACGTGTACCTCGCCGACGACCGGCCGGTGCAACTGGCCGAGTCGTGGGAGCCGCTCGCCCTCACCGGCCAGTCACTGATCGCGCTGCCCGAGGTCGGGCCGTACGCCGGCGTCGGGGTGGCTGCGCGGATGCGGGTCCTCGGAATTGAGGTCGGCGACCCGGTCGAGCGGGTCCGTGCCCGTATGGCCACGCGCGCCGAGGCGCAGGCGCTCGGCATGACGCCGCCCGGGCCCGTGCTCGCGATCGAGCGGACCTACTACGACCAGGAGTCGGGTCGGCCGGTGGAGACGGCGGACGTCGTCATGCGCGGGGACCGGTGGGTGGCGGTCTACGGCCAGGACCCCGATCCGAGCTGACGGCATGACGAAACGCCCCCTGCACGGCCCGCGTAGGGCCGTGCAGGGGGCTGTTTTGTAGGGCGGAAGGTGCCGCCGCTGGGTGCGCAGGTCAGCGGCGGCACCAGGGGCTTGCCGGCTGGCGACTGAGAGAGCCGGTAAGCCCCGCACATACAGCCTGACCAGCCTGTCACGGCTGCGCCAGCGGAGTACGCCCAGACGGGTCACGGGTACTGGCGGCGGTAGGGATCGAGGCCCACTGCGAGCAGGCCCGAGCTGGAGGGGGAGGGCTCGGGGTCAGGGGCACCGTTCCGTCGGCAGACCAAGGCGTCGGGGTCCCACGACGGGGCTTGGAGGCTGTACCCGTCGGGGCAGTCCGGCCCGGGCGGGCCCTGCTCACCGCGAGGTCCCTGCTCGCCTTGCGGGCCTCGCTCGCCGGGTGGTCCCTGTTCGCCCTGGGGGCCTTGCGGTCCTTCTGGTCCCATCGGTCCCTGCGCGCCGTCTTGGCCGGGTTCGCCGGCGGCGCCTGGCTCGCCTGGGGCGCCGTCGCTGCCGTCCTCCCCTGGGGTACCAGGTGCGCCGTCCTTGCCCGGGCGGCCGGGCTCGCCCGGGTCCCCCTTCTGGCCAGGGATCGGTACCGGTACCTCGGCCCGCGCGGGCAGGTCCTTGATGGCGTCGGACGGGTCTGGGGCTACGGGCTGTTCGCCCTCGCTCCGTACCTGCGCGCGCAATGCGCGCACGTCGCCGGCGAGTGTCGACACGGCGTCGCCCCTGCGGTTCGCCTCGGCGACCGCTTCTCTTGCCTCGGCAGTGGCGTGCTGGCGTGCGGTCGCCTCGGCGTCGATGCGTCCCCAGATGATGACGACCGCGCCGGACAGGGCGACCAGCCAGCACAGCAGCGCTACGGGGCGCCAGCGGCGGGCCAGGGCCCGCTCTGTCCGGGTCACGGTTGTCCTCCGAGAGAGATGATGATGCCGCGTAGCCGAGTAATCTCCGCCTGGTCGGCGGCGCGCAGGCTGGACTGCTCGGCCAGTTCCTTGTGCAGCTCGGTCACCTTGGCGTCGAGCCGGTCCCGTTCCTTTTGCAGGGTGCCGGTGAGGTTCGTATAGCCGGTGAGGGCGTTCTCGCCTCGCTTGCCGAGGTACGCCACCACGCTGCCGGACAGGACCCCAGCGAACGCGAGGATCGCGCCGATGGTGGTGGCGTCCAAGGTGGCTCCCTACAGGTCGCGCGGAGGGGTAGTCGTCGGCCGGTTGGGCACGGCGTAGGTGATGCCCCAGGCGCCGAGGACGGCCAGGGCGACGGTGACGCCCTCGCCGGTGGTGATCGTGCCGTCCTGCGCGGCGGTGACGAGCGCCGCGGACCCTGCAGCGATACCGGACACGATGGCCTTGGCGATGCTGGAGATTCTCATGGGTCAGTCCTTCACAGTGAAGCCGTAGGCGGAGCCCAGGCGAGTGAGTGATTCCCGGCCGAAGTAGCCGTCGGCGGCCTGGCCGGGCTTGCGGCCGCGGAAGCCGCACCGCTCCTGCCACTCGGACACGGCCGGCCGGGTCCTGGAGCCGAGGGAGCCGTCGACCCACCGCTTGGCCAGCAGCCCGGCCTTGTACAGCGCGGTCTCGACGATCAGCCCTTCGGCCCGGTAGGTGGTGCCGCCCTGCGGCAGGCCCGGGTCACGGCGCTGCGCGGCCTGGATGTGCGCCAGAGAGACGACCGGCCGCTTCGACGGGGCGGGCGCCGGGGCGGCGGGCTTGCCTGCGCGGGCGACGATGGCGGGCAGCAGCTCGGCGCGGAACTGGGCGGCGCGCTTGTCGCCGGGGCACTTGGTGCCGGACGGCGACCACTGCGGGAACATGCGGTGGATGCCGAAGCCGCCGGCGGATCCGCTGCTGCACGCCTTCAGCGGGATGGCGTGGGTGCGGTGGGCCCAGACGCCGAGGTCGGTGAGCGTCTCCAGTTGCTCGTCGGTCCACGGGTCGGAGGCCTGCGTGTTGGAGGCGGTCTCGGCGCTGATGGCGCCGGTGCCGTCCGCTCTGCGGTTGGCCTGGTAGTTGGCGTCGGCGCGGGTGGTGGTGGACAGGTACTGGCCGAGCGACCCGTCGAAGTCGACACCGAAGTGCGACTCCAGGGACGTCGAGTTCTTCCAGTAGGCGTACAGGCGGTGCTCGTCCCACGGCGCGACGATGCTGTGAAAGATCATCTGCGTGGGGCGGATGGTCGGCTGGTCGTGGGCCTCGGGGAGCAGCTCCAGGCGGACCGCGTCCTTGAACCAGGCCATTGGGCCTCCAGACATGAGAAAAGCCCCGACCGGTCGGTGCGGGGCGTGGGGTGGACGGCTGTCAGGCGACGTAGCCGTGGGCGAGGATTCCGGCGCCGGCGAACGCTGCGGCCGTGAACGCCCCGCCGGTGACGGTGGGCGGGGTGGTCTGGCCGCTGTTCGTCGGCCCGAACCCAGGGCTGGTGTTGGCGAGGCCGGCGGGCAACGACCCCTCGCCCACGATGTTCGGCACGGTGGTGGCGGCGACCATGAAGCCCAGGTAGTGCAGGCCGCTGTACGTCGTGGTGTACGACGTCGCCGACCCTGCGGTGGTCTGCGCGATCGCCAGCGTCTTGGTCGTGTTCGACGCCCAGGCCGCCGTCGTCGCGTCCGCCGTGCGGGCCAGCGCCACCCTGCTGCTGTTGTGCAGCGTGAACCACTGGTTCGTCGGCGACGCGGCCGCGGTGCCGCCCGAGGTGAAGCTGATGCTGGAGATGACCAGGCCCTTGGGCAGCCAGATCGGCACCAGGTACAGGGCGCCGCTGACCGGGGTGGAGGCGGTGCCGCAGCGCAGCCGTGACGTCGTCTCGTACCGTCCGGCCGGCGACATGGCGGCCTCGAGCGCAGGGACTGGCGTCAGGTCCCCGTCCACGGCGTTCGACCCGGGCAGGGCGGTCATGCCGCCGGGGCCGGTGACGGGGGCCGCCGTTGACACGCTCATGGCTGCTGAGGCGTTCCAGCCGTTGCCGGAGAAGTCGTTGTCCAGCACGCTGCAGCTGGTCGCCGAGGCGGCCATGGACAGGGCGCTGGTGGCCGCCCCGGTGCCCTTGCGGACCTTGTTGCCGGTGACGAGGCAGCCGGTGGCGTTCGTCGACAGGCGGATGCCGGAGCTGGCGGGAGCGGTGATCTGGTTGCCCACCACGACGGTGTCCGTGCTGTTCGTCGAGCCGTCCGAGCCTTGGCCGACGAAGATGCCGAAGTTGCTGCTGGTGCCGTCGACCACGTTCCCGGTGATGCTGGCGCCGGCCGTGCCGGAGACGTTGAGGCCGTTGCTGCCGACGGCTCGGGCCGTGTTCCCGGCGAGGGTGGTGCCGTCGCTGTAGTGGGCGTAGATGCCCGTGGATGTCGTCGACTCAACGCGGTTGCCGGTGATGTTCGGGGCCTGGCAGTGCTCGGCGTGGATGCCGTTGCCGGTGACCGAACGGATGACGTTGCCGGTGATGTTCACGCCCGGGTACTTGTAGGCGGCGTAGGAGATGACGCGGATACCGGAGTCGTCGCCGCACCCGTCGATGATGTTGTCCGAGACGTCCATCCCATACGGTGCGACCGAGGTCGTGGCCGGGTCGGTGAGGGTGGCCAGGATGCCGCTCTTGCCCGTTCCCGTGATCACGTTGCGGGAGATGACGGCGCGCTTCCAGCCGTAGGGGTGGATGCCCTCCTGAAGGGTGCCGTCGATGCGGTTGTCCAGGACCTGGATGTTGTCGTAGGTGACGCCGGCGGCGAGGGTGTGGGAGCCGACGGCGCGGCCGAACGCGCCGAGTCGGGTGGAGGGGCCGAAGTAGCAGCCCTCGACCAGGATGTTGCGGGCCGGGGTGTTGTCGAAGTCGCCGATGCTGCTGCTGCCGCTCTTGGACATGTCGACCTGGACGGCCTCGGAGAAGCCGCGGGTGCCGCCGGAGCTGTTGTCCTTGAAGCCGAGGAAGCGGCAGTTCAGGGCGCGGCCGCCGTCGCAGGCGTTGAACTCCAGGGCGTGGGCGGTGCTGACGTTCATCAGGACCGCGTCCCGCACGGTGATGTCCTGGCAGTGGACGAAGTTCATGATGTTCGTCTCGGCGGTCACCGTGCCGACTCCGGCGTCGGCGGCGTTGCCGTCCCAGGTGCCGCCCAGGACGCGGATGCGGGAGCGGCCGGTGTACCCGGCGAAGAGGTCCGTGCTCTGGAAATTCCGCAGGATGCCGCTGTTGCCGATGGCCTTCAGGGTGGCTCCGTAGGCCCAGATCGTGGTGTCGCTGTAGACGACCAGGAACGTGGAGATGCCGTAGGTCTTGCCGGGCGGCAGGAACACGATGCCGCCGCCGGCGTCGCGTGCTGCGTTCAACTGGGCCTGGATGGCGGCCCGGTCGTCGGCGACGCCGTCACCGGTGGCGCCGGTGACGACGAACCAGCGGGCCGCACTCTGGTCGCCGAGGTTGGGGGCGCTGATCGGGGAGCTGAAGTCCACCGGACCGGCCACGGTCTGGGGGTCTGTGGTCTGCGCGTCCAGCTTGGTGTTCGCCTCGGCGAGGGCCTGGGCGGCGGCGTCGCGCGCACCGGAGGCGACCTCGCGCCCGACCTGGTACCAGCGAAGCGGGGTGCCGCCGGGCCCGAGGTACTCGTATTCGATCTCCGAGACGTCGGCGGCCTTGAAGGTGCGGATGGCCCCGGGCGCGGGGGAGCTGGACGGGTTGGAGCGCAGCTGCGCGATGGGGGTGGTGCCGTCCGCCTCGAACAGCGCGGTGACTTCCGCGCCGGTGCCGGCCGCGCGGACCACCAGGGGGTAGTCGGGGATCACGTTGCCCTGGTCGTCGGTCAGGACGTCGGACGGCGTGCCGCCGAAGGTGTAGAGGGGCATTGCCGTCCTCTCAGTCGAGCCAGTAGGAGCCGGAGATGTCGATCCACATCAGGCCAGGCGTGCCGCCGTCCTGCTGGCCGTCCTGGGACCAGGCGATGACGGAGCCGCGGCCGCCGAGGGAGTTGGCGTCCTGGTCCGGGCTGTAGACCTCAAGGCGGCAGGTGCCGGTCATCGCGTCGCCGGTCATGGAGGCGGGCGCGGCGCATCGAGCGATCTGCTTGGGGATCATCGCGGTGGGGACGGTGGCCAGCTTCACGCCGTTGGCGGAGATCAGCTGTCCGTCGGTGCGCTGGATCGTGCCCCGGAGGTGGACCTGTCCGCGGTCGATGCGGCCCTCGGCCAGGGTCTGCCCGGACTCGTATCCGGCGGCCAGGGTCAGGGGTTGCCAGGCCTGCAGGGGTTCCCAGTGCGTCACCCAGGTGTTCGTCGTGGCGCTGATCTTCACCCAGGTTGTGCCGTCGGGGGCCAGGGCGACGGTCTGCACGGGGGCCTCGGACAGGCGGGTGTCGCGGTCGGCCAGGTTGGTGACGTGCTGCCACAGGTGGGGGTCGATGGCCGCCGCCAGTTCGGCGAGGTGTCCGGGTGTGGTGGGGCTGTCGCCGCCGCCCGGGATGGGCAGTTGGGCGTATCCGATGGTCGCCAAAGGGGGCCTCCTAGGAGAACGTGATGGTGATGCGGCCGCCGGTGACGGACATGTAGTCGGTCCGTCCGGAGGCGTAGATGGCCAGGCCTTTGGCCGCCCCGGACGCCAGGGCGGTGACCCAGGACTTGGGCAGCGTGGCCGTGCCCTTGGCGCCGGCGGACAGGCGCAGCAGGTCCTCGGGGCCGTTGCCGAGGTTCAGCTGGCCTGAGGGGGCCGAGGCGTGCGCGTGGAGGTAGAGGTGCAGTGGCCGCTTGGCGTTGACGCCGGATCCGGTCTTGCGGGTGAAGGCCACGGTCATCTTCGCCACGGTCTTGCCGGAGCAGGCGTCGCTGATGCGGCTGCCGTAGAACCACGCTCCGCGCCGGTTGCCGCGGCCGGTCCAGTCGCCCTGTGTGGGGGCGGAGGCGTACTCGTCCGGGCGGCCGCTGCGCCAGGTGCCGGAGTCCGTGGGGCTGACCGTGACCGGCTTGGGGGCTGGGACGGAGGGCGTGCCGGGGGAAGGGTCGGAGGCGTCGGCGACCTGGAAATAGACCTCCAGGCGGCCGTCGACCTTGCGCATGTAGACCGCCGTGGCCGCCTGCCAGCC
This sequence comes from Streptomyces bullii, assembly GCF_042657145.1. Lineage (NCBI taxonomy): Bacteria > Bacillati > Actinomycetota > Actinomycetes > Kitasatosporales > Streptomycetaceae > Streptomyces > Streptomyces bullii. Next base: position 64,060 of record NZ_JBHSNY010000003.1, on the reverse strand, counting down.
GGTGCCCGAGGGGGCGCCGGTGCCGTAGGTGGCCGCGCGGACCACCTGGGCGTCCTGGGCGGCCTGCTGGGCGATCTGCTCGACGTTCGCCTGCTCGGTCTCCGCCGGGTCGTCGCCGAGGCGCCACAGGACGACGGGGACGGCGCCGCGGCGCACAGCGACCGTGTCTCCGGCCTTGCGGTTGCGGTAGGCGTCCGTGCAGGCGACGTTGTAGATGTCCGCGCCCATCATGTGGATGTTCACGGTGCCGGCCTCGGTGACGTCGATGACCTCGGCGGTGACGGTCTGCAGGCCGCCGCCCTCGGTGTCGAGGCCGGACAGGTCCTTTCCCAGCTGGTCGCGGATGCCCAACTCACAGCCTCCTTGTGCTGGTGCGGGTCTGGCAGGTCATCGACACGCCGCCCAGGGTGTAGGGGTTGGAGTCGATCAGGTGCCGCTCCCATACGCCCTCGGCGACCTCGGCCAGGACGACGTCGCCCGGCTCGATGGCCGGGTTGCAGACCGCGGTGAAGGACAGCGAGGCCTGGACGCCGAGGGAGTTGGCCAGCTGTGCGGCCGCCACGTCGTTCGCCTGGTCCAGGCTGGTGATCAGGGCGGAGCTGTAGCGGCCCGTGCGCACGCGCACCTGGGGCAGTCCCAGACGCTGTGGTGCCAGCGGGTCCTCGACGGGGTTGGGCCCTGCGTAGGTCAGGGAGTCGGGGTTGTCGTCCCACCGGAAGACGGGGCCGATGACCTTGCCGCCACTGCCGGAGTCGCCGGTGACGGCCCACAGGTTTCTCAGCCCCTCGCTGGTCTCCTCCTCGGAGGGCTCGGCAGTGACCAGGTGCCGGGGGATCTCCCACACCACCGGATCGTCCAGGGTGGGCACCGGGGCGAAGGTGGGGATGCCCCGGGCGTCGCAGTAGACCTCCGCGCCGAGGGAGTCGGCGATGCCGGTGGAGGTGCCGGAGGAGTCGGTGCCGCCGGAGACGGCCGCCCACCGGTCCTCGTCGACCACGAACGCGGGCATCTGGGTGTCGGCCTTCACCCCGGAGTGCCAGGCGACCGGGGAGCCGGGCAGGGCCTCGGCCAGCAGCTGCTCGGCGCAGGCCTGGGCGGTGTCCGGGCCAATGGTGCGGGCGGTCGGCAGGTCGGCGCCGCGCACGATGTCCTCGCGGCCGAGCAGGTCGAGGCTGACGCCGAGCCGGGTACGGCGCAGCCGGTCGATGGTGTAGCGGCCGGCCGGGATCCATTCGACGTCCAGCCTGGGGACCTTGATGCCCTGGAACAGGCGGATCTCGGTGGAGACCGAGTTGATGCCGTGGCGGCCGCGCGGTGCGCTGAGCAGCTCCACGGCGGCCGCGTAGCGGACCTCCGCGGTACGGTCCGGCGTTACCTGGCCGGAGCCGAACGGCACGGGCGTCCACGTCACGCCGCCGTCGTTCGACCATTCCGCGCGTACCGGGCGGGCGGTGGCCTGCCCCAGGGCCGCCAGCGCGGCCGCGGAGATGGGCAGCACGTCAGGTCACCGCGCCGTTCGTGGCCAGGGCCGCGTAGCTGGGGTACGAGGCGGCGACGGCGTCGTAGGTGCCGAACGCTGCGGCGAGGGCGTCGTAGGACCAGGCCGGTGCGCGCATCGGCTGGCTGGTGGTGTGGGGCCGCTCGATGGGCACGATGTCGAAGGTGACGGTGTAGCCGCCCGTCGATCCCAGCTTGCCGGTGGGCTTCTCCGAGACGTCGCCGGGAACGAAGAACCGGTCCGGCTTCTGGTAGCCGGGCCGGACCTGTGCCAGCAGCACCCCGGAGCGGATCAGCTGGCGGAAGCGCTCGATGTCCTCGGCGAGGACGTCCACCGACACGGTCTCCGCGGGGGCGGAGGCGGTGTCGTAGGCGACGGCCGTGTACGGGGTGCCGGTCAGGGCCGTGGACTCCTGCCGGGCCGTGCTGGTGCTCCCCTGGTCCGGGCCGTACATCACGCGCATGGACAGGCCCGGGGTCTCCACCGACTTCAACCACAGGTCCTTGGTCTCCGCCGGCGCGGGCGCGGGCACGACCAGGCCCAGCGCGGACTGCGGCCCCCAGGTGCCGTCCGCGTACTGCGGCCGCGCCATGTAGGCGACGGCCACGCCCAGGGGGGCCTCGTGGTCGTAGGCCTGGCCGACGCCTTCCACGGCCCAGGCCAGGTCCCCGGAGCGGACCCCGACGGGCGCGGCCGCGCCGGGGTCCTGCCGGGTGATGGCCACCTTCATGACCTGGGCGGCACCCGCCAGCGGCGCGGCGCCGCCCAGGTAGTCGACGGCCAGGTAGACGCCCGCCCACTGTGCGTCCACGACCGCAGTCAGCCAGCCGTCGGGGCTGGTGATGGTGGTGGGCGGGCTGATCTGCGGCGCCGACGGGTCTACGATCATCGGCATGCGGGGCCTCCTACTTCTTGCCGGACCGCTTGGCGCGGCGCACATCGGTCAGGGCGTCATCGACCCGGTCGGAGACGTAGCCGCTCAGCTGCGTGCCGTCGTCCAGGACGATGTAGAGGCGCTGTCCGTTCAGGCCGCCGGGTGCGGTCTGCGCGGACGCCCCGGAGGTCACCGGCACGACGCCGGCGGGCACGGCGGCCGCGCCCATCCGCGCGGCCGCGGACTCGACGGCAGGCCCAGCGGCGGCCATTCCTGCGACCAGGCCCGCCCCGAGGTCGGCGCCTGCCTGCTCGCCCTTGCGGCTGGGGCTGCGGGCGTCGAGACCCTTCTTGGAACGGATCGCCTTCACCGCGTCGGCGCCGATCTTCGCCATGGCCTTCTGGATGGCCTTCTGGTCGGCCATCAGGCCGGTCAGGAAGCCCTTGCTGGCCATCTTCCCGGCGTCGTACATGGCGTCGGCCATCGTGTTGCCGTAGCTGGACGACAGCTTCACGCCGTTCTGCGCCATGGCGTTCAGCTGCTGGATCTGCGAGGCGTTCGCTCCAGCGAGGACGCCCGCCAGTTCGCTGTCCGGACCCATGGCGACCAGCTGGCTGATCAGGTCCTGGGACAGGCCCTTCTTGGACAGGGCGGCGATGGTCGACTGGAACGAGGACACGGTGGCCTGGCGTTCCATCATGCCGCCGAGGACGTCGCTGATGCTGGTGGCCCCCGACAGGTTGGACAGCCCGAGGAAGTCCTGGGCGGTCTTCCTCTGGTCGGCGGCCGCCGACTTGGCAGCGGCGATCCGGTCGGCGATCACGTCGCGCTGCTTGGCCAGGGCCTGCAGCTTGGCGGACGCCTTGGCGACGGAGATCGCCAGGGTTTTGCCGCCGACGCCTGCGGCCTTCAGGTCCTTCACCAGTTCCTTGGTGGCCTTGGAGATGTCCGCCGCGGAGCCGGTCAGGGACTTGGTGAAGTTGGTCAGGTCGCCGGGGATGTCCTTGCGGGCCTTGGCCCTCGATGCGGCGGTTCCCTTGGCGAAGCCGCGGGCGCCGAGGCCCTCCCACATCCGCATGGACTCGCGGGTGTTGTAGACCTCCTCCCCGCCACGGAAGCGCACCAGTTCGGGGCCGGCCTCGCCCACCCAGGCGATCTCGCCCGGGCGCGGCTTGCCGCCGTCGGCGTAGCCCTTGGCCGCGAAGCCGTACCGGTGGGTGAACAGCGAGTCGCGGTACGAGCGAGCGCCGGCGCCGACTACCACGCCATCGCCGCCCCTGCTCTCGACGTTGACGCCGTTGAGGGTGCCGGCCGTGTGGCCCACACCCGCGTTCGTGATGCCGATCATGTACGGGCTGCGCTTGTTGAGCACCCAGCCGGGCGGGGCCGTCGCACCGGAGAACGCCATCGTGGCCCAGCGGCGATGCGGCTTCTGGCCCCGGATGACGGACTCGATGGCGGACAGGAAACCCGAGCAGTCCCACGAGGGATCACCGTTGCCGCCCCACTGGTAGGGCTTGCCGTGCTGCGTGCGCGCCCAGGACAGGGCCGACTTGAAGCCCTTGCCGCCGATGCCGGCGGCCTGAAGCTTCTTATCGGCCTCGCCGGAGTAGCCCAGAATCGACTTGATCATGCGGCGCGGAATGCCGCTGATCATGTCGCGGTAGACCGACGCCGAACCGGCGATCTTGTCCAGCAGCGGCTCCACGACGCTGTTCAGGCCCGCCTCGGCGGATGCCTTCACGCCGTCCTTCAGCCAGTCGACGCCAGTCTTGGCCAGGTCCACCGTCCTGGACGCCGCACTCTTCACCCATCCGAAGATGCCGCCCTCGGCGAACCCCCCGCCCTGGTACGGGCGCAGGGACTGGCCGCGCATGGCGGCCTTGTTCACCGCGAACAGCCGGGCCCGCTCATACGGGTCGCGCATGGCCTCGGAGACGTAGACGCCCTCGCCCTTGCGCATCGGCACCAGCTGGTCGTCGCCCTGCCGGTACGAGGACTGTCCGGGCAGCAGGCCGCCGCGGGCGAAGCCCTTGATGGGGTCCAGGGTCGGGGCGCCGAAGACGTCCGCGACCTTGTTCCACACCTTGACGATGCCGCCGTTGTAGACGGTGTCGATGATGAACTTCACCGGGGTCTTGGCGATGCCCTTGACCTTGTCCCAGGCCAGTTTGATGCCCTTGCGGGCCGTCTCGAAAGCGTCGGAGACCTTGCCGGTGGCGGCCTTGATCTTTTCGAACACGGGCCGGATGCCGGTCTCCCAGACAGTCGAGATGACCGACTTCACGCCGTTGAACGCGGGCTTGACGCCGTTGGTCCACAGCCATTTGAACCAGCCGCCCACCGTCTTCAGCCCGGTCATGAAGTAGCCGAAGATGATGGTCACTCCGGCCCACAGCAGCTTGGCTCCGGCGGCGACCCAGCCGAACACGGGCTTGGCCGCATTCGTCCAGAGCCAGCGGAACCAGCCGCCGACCGTGCGCAGGCCAGCCATGAAGTAGCCGAAGATCAGCGTCACGCCGGACCAGAGCAGCCCGGCCCCGGCAGAGATCCATCCGAACACGGGCTTGATGGCTGCCGTCCAGAGCCAGCCGAAGACGGCCCCCAGCAGCTTCACAGCCAGGTAGATCGGGCCGAACACGACGATGGTCAGGATGGTGGCCAGGATCCGCGCGCCGGTGTCGATGGCGGAGAACACCGGCTTCAGCACCGTGTTCCACAGCCACGACGCGGCGTCGCCCACCCAGCGCAGGCCTGCCATGAAGCCGTCGACCATAGGCTTGATGCCGTTGGTCCACAGCCACATCGCCCCGGTCTGGATCGCCGCCCAGACGCCCATGACGATGTTGCGGAAGGTCTCCGACTTCTTCCAGGCGACGACCATGGCCGCGCCGAGGGCGACGACGGCGATGGCGACCAGGACGAACGGGTTGAGCGCCATCACGGAGTTGAGCAGGCCCTGGACGACGGCCCACCCCTGGGTGATGAGCACGACGCCGCGCACGGCCAGGGAGTAGGCGCCCATCACGCCCATGGCGATGCCGGTGGCGATGGCGTTGGCGCTCAGGGCGATGGTCAGGCCGCCGATGATGACGCCCAGCGGGATCAGCCAGGCGCCCCACTTGGAGAACCAGGCGCCGGTCGCCTCCAGGACGTCGTCCAGCGACCGCACGCCGGTGATCAGCCCGTTGATGGTGGGCAGCACGACCGCGTTGACGGCCGTGCCGAACGCGCCTGTCAGCTGGCGCTTGAGGACGTCGATGCGCGTGGTGGTGTTGTCGCGGATGGTGTCGCCGACCTGCTTGGCCGCCCCGCCCACCTTGCCCAGGCTGTCGGCGGCCGTGGACACGTCCATCTTGTAGAGGGCGTCACCGAGGTCTTCTGCCTGGGTTCCGAACAGGGCGACGGCCGCGGCCTCGCGCTTGACGGGGTCCTCGATGGCCCGCAGCCGGTCCAGGGTGAGGTCCAGCGCGGCGGTGGCCACCGATCCGCCCTTGCCGAACTTGGCGGCCATGTCGCTGGCCTCCAGGCCCAGGGCCTTGAAACCGTCCTTGGTCGTGTCCGAGCCGTCGATGGCCCTGATGCTGAACTCTTTGATGGCGTCCGCGGCGATGTCCGCGTCCCGGGCGCCGCCCTGGATCGCCTGGTTCAGCAGGCCGATGCCAGTAGCACCGTCCAGGCCCATCTTGCGCCACTGGGTGCCGTATTCGTTCACGGTCTCGGCGAGGTCGTCGGCCTTGTTCGCCGAGGTCTGGAACCCCCTGGTCAGCAGGTCCAGGGCCTGCGTGCCGTCCTTGGCCAGCCCGGTGCGGATCATCTGGGCGGCCGCCGCCGAGGTCATCGCCAGGTCCTGGTCGAACGTTGTCGCCAGGTCGCTGACCTTGGTGGTGATGGCCTCGATGGACTTGGTGCTGGCCTTGGGGTCGATCAGGCCCGACCCCATGACCTGCCGTACCGTCTCGGCGCCGTCCTCGAACGAGTCGACGACGGCCTTGGAGTAGAGGTTGCCGGCGACCTTCCCGGCCTTCTCCGCCTGCTTGCCGGACACGCCGAGCTGGGCGGCCAGCCGGTCGCCGGTCTTCTCCTTCTCCAGCTGCTTGACGGTGGAGGCGGCGATGGCGGCGCCCAGCGCGATACCGACCGCGGCGCCGCCCGCCTTCACCTTCTCGCGGAAGCCGCCCACCATCTCCTCGCCGCCGGCCTCGCCAGCAGCCCGGGAGGCCTGGGCGACAGGCTCCCCGATCTCCCGGGACAACTGCCGCCCGAAGCCCGACATGTTCGGCAGGACATCGACCCACACAGCACCAGCGCGGGGCATACGATCACCCCTTCTCTGCGTACTGGGGGGTCACCTGGGCGACGATCCGCAGGTAGCCGGACCGGGCCTCGGCGGCCTCGCGGCGGGCCTTCTTCTGGCGCTTCTTCTTCGCCTTCGCCGACTCCGGCCGCCACACCGGCTCGGGGTACGGCGCGGGGGCGGTCTTCTCCGCGCGGTTGGCGTTACGGAAATCGGTGATCAGCCGAGCCATGGCGTCGACCAGGTCGGCCAGCATGAAGTCGCTGTGCTGCCAGTGGTGGCCGGCCGCCCGGCGAGCAAGGGCGCCGTTGGGCGGGAGGCCTTCCACCAGCACGCGCAGTTCGCGCAGGGTGATCTCACCGCGCCAGTACTCCCGGATCGGGCGACGCGGCGCGTAGTGGTGGTTGAGGTCCGCCTCGACGGCCTCGGGATACTGCCCGAGGACGTCTAGGACCGTGTAGGGCGCTTCTTCACCTGGTCACGCATGTCCTGCTGCACGGCCAGGAACAGCAGCCCGATCTCCGCGTCGGCGTGGCCGGCGGCCACGTACTTGTCGTACTGCTCGTCACCGAGGATGGCGTGGGCCTTCTCCCGGTTGGTCTCGGCCTCGTCGACCTTGGTAGTCCACTCGTCGTCCGCGAACAGCGGGTGGGGGAAGGTCAGGACCTCCCCGTTGTCCAGCTCGAACTCGACCTGGTCGCCGCCGAGGGCCTCGGTGAACTGCGCCTTGACCTCGGACAGCTTGTAGCGCTTGCGGTTGGGCTTGCTCATGGTCTTCTCTCGCTTCTGGGGGGCCTCGGGGTGAACCGTTGGAGGCTCGGCGGCGGCAGGGCTCACCCCAGGCCGCCGCCGCCGAGCCGGTTTGCGGGAGGACGTCACGGCGTCACCGGCGGGGCGAAGTCACGCCAGCCGGGGCCGTCGATCCACGTCTGGGAGTCGGTGCCAAGGTCGTCGTCGATGTACGCCTGGTACGTCACGCCGCGGCTGATTTCGGCCGTGCGGGTCCACTGCTCGTCCTCACGACCCGTGCGCAGCGCGCTGGGGAAGTGCCTGACGATGTAGATGGCGTTGCCGGTCTCCTTGTTCAGGTCCTCGGCGATGAACACCAGGCGCCGGTAACGGGTCGGCGGCGTCTTCGGACGGGACCAGGTCCACGTCGCGGTGCCGAGGTCCGGCAGCGCACCAGCCCCGCTGAGCGGCAGGTTCTCGTACAGGGCGACCGCCGCGGCGTTGGTCTCCTGCGGCACCCAGGCCGCGGTCGCCGTGTCGGTCTCCACGTCGGAGCGGGTCGGGGAGGACGACTGGCCGGACTCCACATCGGAGTTGGACAGGTCACCGGAGAACGTGACGCCGTCGGTGGTGGTGTAGCCGACCGGCAGGTACCCGGCGGGCAGGGTCTGCAGGACGCCCCCGGCGTCGAACGGCGCGGTCACGGCCGAGGCCGTCGTGTCGGCCGCGAAGATCGCGTACCTGAGTGCCTTGCGGATGAGCGACTGGCGGAGCTCCGCCATCGCGGTGAAGTCAGCGGCCGGCATCGCGGCCCCCTTCCATGACGAAGCCCCCACCAGCGGCGGGGGCGTGGATGGTTGCTACGCGTCAGGGCCCGGTCCTGGCGCGGGTGGTGAGCCGGTAGGTGGCGATTGCCCGTCGCACGGCAGGGTTGCCGTAGGGCACCTCGACGGGCCGCTGGTCGGTGTCGACGGTGTCGATGACCACACCGCCCGCCATCGTGGCCGCCAGGGCGTGGACCGCGGCCCGGCCCCGCTCGGCGATCTCCCACATGGCGGCCCGGTCGGCACCGAACGCCTCAGTGTCGACGATGACGGTGTCGGAGATGCGGTCGTCCCCGCCGCCGGCGATGTGCACCACGAACACCGGCAGCAGAGTCTCGACCTTCGGCGGGACCTCGGCCGCCACGCGTACCCCGGACAGCAGCGGGCGCAGGCCCTTGAGGACGGCCACTTCCATCACCGGCCACATCAGCCCTCCCGGGTGTAGGCGGCCCGGCCGAGGATGCGGCGCCGCTCGGTGCCGGTGTCGCCGTACTCGTGGGCCTCAGCGTCGGGCCGGTCGGCTACCACCGCGGCGGTGGGCCGGCCGCGGGGCCGGATCTCCTCGGAGACGGTGATGGAGTCGGCGAAGTCCTCGCTGATCTCCGCCCGGGCCAGGGCCCGGGCCCGGGGCACGATCTCCTCGGCCCGCTCGCGCAGGGCGCCGCGCACCTGCTCGGAGCGCATGATCTCCGGCAGGCACGACGGGTCGAACTCGAACTCGATACCGCTCATCCGCTCACCACCTTCAAAAACACCTCGGTGTGGTCGAGCAGTCCGCCGAACGAGCCGAGCTCTCCCGGCTCGCCGTCGACCTCGTACAGCACGCCCCGGTATCGGACCCGGGACTGGGCGGTCAGGCCCATGCCGGGCGGCCCGGCCAGCCGCCATCGGGTGACGACCTGGTCTTTGCCGTCGACGACCTCGGTGGAGCTGACCGGCTGCATGTTGCAGTCCGGCACGTCCCGCTCGACGTCCTCGTACTGGTCGGCTCCGTAGTCGTCCTCGCCGGTCTTGACCCGGTCGATGACGGTCACGGTGTCCCGGCGCAGAGGGTTGTCCAGCACCATCAGGCGTCGTCCCCTCGGTTCAGGCGGTAGGCCTCGACCGCCGCGCGCCACTGCTCGGTGATGCCGACCGCCGCGGTGGCCGCGAACGACACGGACTCGGTGCCGGTGGTCACCTGCTGAATGGCCGGGTCGGTGCGGTAGATGACGCGGGCCTGGTCGACGACGACCTCGGCCACGTCCTCCGGGACCGGGTCAAGCCCGTGGTCCCAGTTGACGGTGACCTCCGACCACTCCGGCCAGCAGCCGTCCGGGTGCAGCAGCAGCCCGGCCTGCCGCCGCACCTTCACCCCGGTCAGCGGCACACCGTCGACCTCGACCGCGTGCACGGCCAGGACCGGTGCGGCGGGCAGTTGCAGCACCGCCTTGCCGGTCCCGTCCAGGAACGTGGTGTCGTCGGTGACCAGGGAGACGGGGTGGCGGACCTGGCCGCGAAACCGGCGGGTCGCGGCCCGCAGCGCGGCCAGCAGCTGCGGATCGTCCGCCGGCTTCTTCAGCAGCGCGGCCAGGTCCGCCGGCTCCGCGAGGTACGGCTCAGGCCCCGCCACCGCTGCCGCCCGCCGCGCGCTGCTGGGCCTCGGCCAGGAATTCCTCCCGCCGCTCCAGCAGCCCCTTGCGCTTCTCCCCTGCGGCCTCGGCGTCCAGGACGCGGGCCGTCTCCTGCTCGTCGGCCTCCGCCAGGTACGCGATGACCTGCAACACGGTGTGCTCCGCCGGGTCGAACCCGTCGCCCCCGTCCTGACGGTCCTGCGTGCGCGGGTCCGCCTGCGCCTGCGTGAGCGGGGCCGCCTGCCCGCCCGCGGCCGGGGCCGTGCGCGCGCGGTAGCGGGCCTCGTCCTCCGCACGCACACGGATACCGTCGATAGTGATCATCTTGTGTTCGGGCATGCGCGCTGCCTCCTTACGGGGTCACGGCCGGCTTGACGACGATCAGCCGGTTCGGCTTCCAGATGACCTGCATGGCCCGCAGCTCGGCCCGCACATACACCAGGTTCCGCTGCGCGTAGTCCTTGTGCTGGTTGAACGCCAGGATGGACAGGCCCTCGACGTCGAGCAGGGCGACCTGCCGCCAGTCGCCCAGGATCACCGTGCCCGGGCTGAGACGCTGCGACAGCGCCCGCGCCCGGCCCCACGAGGTGTTCGGTCCCTGCCCGAAAGGCCCCTGGCCGAAGAACCGGTCATTGGCGTCCTGCAGCAGGTCCCAGGCCTCGTCGTCCTCGGGGGACATCAGGCACGCGGTGACGTTGCCGCCGGGCAGCGTGGTGATGCGGGTGATGGCCTGGCGGATGGCCTTGACCTGCGCCATGGCGTCGGTGCCCGGGGTGTAGGTCAGCTCCTGCACGCCGGTGGTGTTCAGGATGCCCTTCGGCTGCCCCGAGGTGCCGGTGCCGTTGAGGAGCTTGTCCTCGATGACCCAGTCGAGGCTGTACTCCAGCTCGTTGTTCATGTACGTCGCCAGCGCCGGCGCGTTGGACAGCAGCGCGTTGGTGACGTCGTAGCCGTCCGCGTAGGTGTACGGCTTGGCGTCCGCCAGCTCGGTCTGGATCGTGGACGTCGGCTTCAGCGCGGTGTCCGGGTCGGTGGGCAGGATCTCGTCCTGGACCACCGCCGCGTTCCGGGTGACACCGGTCACCTGGAGGTACTCGAACGGGCCGTCCGACTCGCCACGGCTGATCAGGTCCAGGATGGTCAGGTTGTCGCGGTCGACCTGGTCGACCATCGGCATCCGGACCGGCTGGACGTGCCCGAGCGCGACCTGCAGCGGCGCGGCGGTCGCCTTGCGCTGGGCCATCCACTCCTTCAGCGAGCCGACCCGCACCCGGCCGATGTCGACCGCGGACCCCTCGCCGAGGCCGGAGGGGTGCTGCTTGCGAAACTCCCCGTACAGGCCGGACTTCACGAACCGGTCGCCGAAGGTGTGCGCATCGGCGTCCTCCTGGCGGTCCTTCACCTGCACCTGGCCGGCCGGAGACTTCGGGGTGTTAGCGGCGGCCTTGCCCGCCATGGCGGCGGCCGCGGCCTGCGCCTCGTCGGCGGCCTTCACCTTGGCCTCGACCTCGTCGGCTTCCTTCTTCAGGTCGTTGATCCGGGTCACCTCGTCCTCGGTGAAGTCCCGGTTCTCTTCCTGCGCCTTTGCAGCGATGGCCGCAGCCTCGTCCAGCAGCGCCTTGAGCCGCTCTCGCAGCGTCATCCTGTCCTCCTCATGGTCATCTCTCGTGCGGTGACCCATGCGGCTACCTGGGCGGGCGACAGGCCGGATACCTTCGCGGGCGCCTGGCGGGCGGCGGCGGGCGTCTCGGCCGGCTGCTGGCCGGTCTCCTGCTCGGGGTTGGTCCGGCCCGCGGCCTTGGCGGCGGGGGGCCGGGAAGTCTTCTGAGGCTCGGCCGCGGCGAGGACCTCGCCGATGGCGGCGTGCGCCGAGGCCAGCCGGTCGTAGTTGGCCTGCGACAGCACCCGCCCGGCCTTCACGCCGTGGGCCAGGTCGGCGGCCTTGGCGGCGATCAGCTCCGTCTGCTGGTTCGCGCCGACCAGGCACGGCCCCACCTCGTAGAGCTTGCTCACCCGCTTGATCTCGTAGTACTCGCCCCACGGGTGCGCGGCCAGGTCGTCGGTCTCGACCCAGCCGCCCTCGCCGACGTCGTAGGCGAAGCTGAACTGCTTGATCCGGCGGCCCTTCAGCAGCTGGTGCACGTGCCGGGCCGTCGGGTTGGTGTCCAGGTCCTCGATGCGCCCGCGGACCTTCAGCCCTTCCGGGACTTCCTCGGACTCGACCACGACACCGATGTGCGAGAAGGGGTCGCTCCACCTGTGCGACCACACGACCGGGATCGGGTCACCGGAGGCCTTCCACTCCGCCAGGACCTGGCCAAACGCCCCGTACTCGACGACGTCGCCGACGGAGTCTTCGTTGCCGAAGACGGAGACGATCGCGATGAACTCGCCCTCGGCCAGGCCGTCGGCGGGGCCCACGGCCTTGATCCTGGCGGACGCTTCCTTGGTGCGGGGCACGTCTCAGCCCCCCTCTCGTGTGTAGTCCAGACGGCAGTTGCAGTTCGCGGTCTCGTCGGCGTCGCCGTTCGCATCGCCCGGCCAGCGCAGCCCGTTGGCGAACACCCCGCCCAGCTCCACCGCGTCGCCGTTCAGGCGCACGTGCGAGGCGCGCGGGTTCTTCCCGCCCGTGCGCCAGATCTTGTGCGTCAGCCCGGAGGCGCCGGCCGCGTCGTGGCTGCCGAAGCTGCGGGCCTCCGTGGCGGCCGTGACCGCGCGCATCCCGGCGGCGACCACCCACGACGCCAGCCCGGCCTTCAGGTTGTCCCGCCAGTCGCCCTCTTCACGGACGGCTGTGGTCGCCGCGGTGTAGGCGGCCTGCTCGTACTCGGCGGCGTGCGAGGCGGCGGCCTTGGCCAGCCAGGCCTCCATCACCGCCGGGTCCCAGCCGTCGGCCTCCGGGTTCCACAGGCCGAGCACGGACCAGGCACCGATCTGCGCCAGGCGGAACCCGTAGCCCTGCATGAGCGCGGCCAGCTGCGCCTGCCGCTCCGGGGACTGCGCGGCCCACAGGTCGTAGAAGTCCGGCGGCCCGTCCGCCTTCACATCCGCCCGCTCCAGCAGGGCGTCGGCCTGGCGCTGCGCCCAGTCGGTGAGCGCCGCGGCGTAGGCGTCCCGCTCTGCCTCGAACGTGCCCAGGTCCTCGGGCCGCCCGGCCTTCACGCGGGGCGGCCCTGCCCTTTTGGGAGGGCCTCCGGGGCGGTGTCCCTGGGCGAGGCGAGGCCGCCGATCGTGACGTTCAGCGGTGTCACCAGCTCGTCGGTGCCATCCACGTGCGGCAGGTTCTGCACCGCGCGCGCCTCCGAGCGCAGCATGTACGGGGCGCCGACGGCGGTCTGCAGCAGCGCGGCCTGCTCGGTGAAGGAGCCGCGCAGCTTGGCCTCCAGGTTCGCCTCTACGTAGAGGTTGGAGCCGGGGGCGAGCATCGGCACCAGCATGCTGTTCAGGACGTCCTGCCACTGCGTGACGTAGGGGCCGAGCGAGATGGTGAACAGCATCTGCCGGAAGGCGTCGATGTTGGAGAACGTCCCCTCGCGGGCGCCGACCAGCTCGGGGGCGATGTGGTAGGCGCTCGCCACTTCGGCGTCGGTGAGCTTGCGGCCCTCGATGTCCTGCGTCTCCTTCGGGTTGAACGCATTCACCGTGACCAGCTTCATGCCGTCCTCAAGGAGCGGCGTTCCACCGGCCTGGTGGCCGCGGCCCATGAAGGCGTTGAACGCGGCCAGGAACCGGTCCTTCGCCGTCTTCGACCAGGGGGGCGCTTCCGCTGGCCGCTCGATGACGGTCGGAACCCGGGCCCCGTTCTTCCACACCGAGCGCCGCCACTCGACCGCTTCGGCCTGCTCGGCGAGGATCTGCCGCAGCGTCATCATCGGCGACGTGCCGTCCGCGCCGATCGTGGCGTAGCCGTGGTCGTACAGGTAGGGCGCGGGCAGGGTGACCACCTCGGCCGGGCCCATGGATGACATCAGGTAGAGGGCGTCGGCCTGGTCGTCGTCGTCGGCCAGGATGTGGAACCGCCGGGCGGGCTTCCTGCGCAGCTCATAGCCGCTGGAGGTGTCGGCGCTGGGCAGGACCTGCTGGCACCACCGGTCGTAGATCAGCCAGTCCACCAGCGTGGCGTGCCACAGCCGGGCCGGGGACCGCATCGGTGCGGGCTCGGCGAGCAGCTGCGCCAGCGGGTGGTCGGTGACCCGGCGCCGGTCGGTGTCGGAGACCCGCTCGTAGACGTGCCAGGGGATCGTGCACAGCTGCCGGGCGATGTAGTCGACGACCTTCCGCACCGACGGCTGGGTCTCCCACACGCGCGCGGCCGCCGCGGTGTCGGCGTACTGCGACAGCGGGACCCCGGGGTCGACGACGCGGATGCCGTTCGCGGCGAGGTAGCCGCCGAGCTGGCTGAGGTCGCTGAACTGCTCGGCGGCCTTGGCGAGGACGGGCACCCCGTCCTGGTCGATGACCTGCCCGGAGGCACGAGTCTTGCTGCGGCGCGGCCACCAGCGCATCCGTCCGCCCCCTCTCTCAGATCGCTTCGAACTCGCCGTCCTCGTAGGCGGAACGGCGCTTGGGCGGGCGGGCGAGGACCTCGGACATCGCGTCACACAGCGCGGACACCCCGTCGATCTTGTCGGCGCTGTTGGCCTTGTCGGGCTTGACGTTCCCCGAGGCGTCCATCTGGATGGCGAGGTTGTCGACCATCCACGTCATGACCGGGTTGCCCCCGTGGCGCAGCATCGGCCGGCGGCCCTGGCGCACCTGCCGCTCGCCGAGCAGCAGCACCCGCTTGACGGCCTTCAGTGCCGGGCTCATGGTCTTGTAGCCCTGGCCGACGCCGACCATCGGCGCCCGCTCGCCCTCGAGGTCGTTGGTCAGCGATGTCGATCCCCACCGGTCGAACCCGAGCGACTTCACGTCGAACTGGTCCAGGTCCCGGCGCACGACACGGCCGATGGCGTCGTAGTCGGTGACGTTGCCCGACGTGGTCGTCAGCCAGCCCTCGGCAGCCCACCGGGAGGCCGCGCCAGCGGTCCGCTTGTCCAGGGCCGGCAGGTTGTCCTCCGGCGTCCAGAACCGCAGCAGTAGGTCCAGGCTGCCGTCCTCGTCGTCCGGGAACAGCCACGCCAGCGCGTTCAGGTCGGACACTGAGGCGAGGTCCAGGCCGCCGTACGCCTCGCGGCCGCGCAGCTTCACCTCGTCGACCAGGGCCTGGTTCGCGCGCCAGGCCTCCAGGGTCAGGAACTTGGTGACCTGCTTGGTGCGAATGCCCAGGTGCAGTCGCTGGAACTTCGCCAGATCCGCCGGCGACTGCTGCGCCTCGCGGGCCTTGCGCTCGAGGTAGGAGCGGGTCGGCGAGATACCGAACCCGGGGTTGGCCGCCCGCCACGTCGCCTCGACGAACGGGTCCGCGTCCTTGGGGACTGCCCACACCACGCCGTACACGGACGGGTCCTCGAGGACGCCCCGCGCCAGCTGCTCGATGCGGGTCCGCTTGCGGTTGTAGATCGTCTCCGGCTTGCCGCTGTCCGCCGTGGTGATGATGACGATGAGCGGCTGCCGGCGCGAGCCGGTACCGGTCTCGATGACCTCGACCATCTCGGGGTCCTTGTGCACGTGCAGCTCGTCGATCACCGCGCCGTGCAGGTTCGCGCCGTGCTGGGCGTCGGCGACGCTCGAGATGACCTCGAAGTACGAGTTCGTCTTGGGGTGGACGATCTTGCCCTTGTAGGGCTTGACGTGTCCCTTGAGCGCCGGGGCCCGCTCGGCGAGCTGCTTGATCGGCGTGAAGACGTACCCGGCCTGCTGCTTGGTCGTCGCCGCGGCGATGACCTGGGCACCGGGCTCGCCGTCCGCGCACGTCAGGTAGATGGCCAGGCCGCCGGACAGGGTGGACTTGCCGTTCTTGCGGGGGACGTCGACGTAGAGGTCCGTGATGATCCGGACGTACATGTCGGCGTCGTCGTCCCAGCGCACCCACCCGAAGACCGGGGCGATGATCCAGGCGACCTGCCAAGGGTCGGGCTTCAGGGGCTGTCCGGCCCACTGGCCCTGGGTGTGGCGCAGCAGGCTGAAGGACTTGATGACCTTGTCGACGCGCTCGGGGTCGAACCGGGCGCCGGCGACGTCCCGCGGCTCGGGGGTCTTGATGAGCGGCGGGCAGTCGGGCAGCGGGATTCCGCGCGAGGTGAGGTACCAGGCGACCTCGGGGCTCAGCTTCAGCCGTTCGAGCTCGGCGTCGTCGAGGAACGCGGAAGGGGTGACGTCGCCGGCGTCGGCGTCCGCCCGCTTACGCGAACGGGTTGTCGTCCTCGTTGCCATCGTCGGCCCCCCTGCTCAGGGCCTGCTCGGTGGACGGGCTCAGGCCGAACTGGGCGGCGAACCCGCGCAGCTCCCGCCCGGCGTTGCGGGCGATGGCCACCGACGGGTTGGGCACGGTCCGCTCGGAGACTGACCCGTCCGGCCGGGTGGTGGTCTGCACGATGGTCAGGCCGGTCAGGGTGACGTCGCGGGTCGCGGTGACGAACACGGCCCACGTCTCGCAGTAGGCGGCGAGCATCGCCCGGTCCTCCTCCTTCAGCAGGTCCAGGCGGGACAGGCCGGGGACGACCCGCCGCCACTCGGCGGAGGCCTCGCGCGATAGCCACGTAGGGGGCTTGGGCGGGATGCGGCGGAACGCCGGCCCTGGGTTGACCTTGCGGCCTCCGGAGTCGCGGCCCTCGGCGCGGCCGGTGAGCAGCTTCAGGGCAGCGGGTGCGGCGGTGCGGGCCATGGGGTCACCTCCCGTCACCTGCACGAACGCCCGTCACGCGAAGTGACGGGCGGCTATGGCGATTTCACAATTCTGAGCGTGCGTGCGCCGCACTGACGGCGCCGGGCCCCCAGAAAATCAAGCTGGAAATCCAGACTCCCTTTCCCCCGGGGAGGGACTGGGCTGGGCTGCTCGCTCGCGGGCGTGCCGGACGCAGCCGCAGCGCGGCGGACAGGCCCATTGGACGTGCCTGTTGCGGTGCTTCCCCCACCGGTGGCGTCCTCGGCCGCAGGCGACCTCTCGGATGATGCCGTCAGGGGTGTCTATCTCGGCGCGCGACCAGCAGTGCGGCGAGTCGCGCGGGTCGGTGATGGCCATGGGGTCAGCCTCCGTGGGTCAGCGAGGCCTGCGTCGTGCTCTGTTGGCGCGCGCGGCCTCGGCCTTGGACTTGGCGAGGTGGCAGTCGATGCAGATGAGGCCGAGGTTGTCGAGGTCCTCGGCTGCTCCGCCCTCGCTGATCGGGATGATGTGGTCCAGCTCGTGTTGCTGCTCGCCGTCGGGATCGTCGGCGCGGTCGGGCTGCTCGATGCCGCATCGGTAGCAGCATCCGTTGTCACGGATGGTGACGCGTCGCTTCAGCGTGCGCCATCTGCCCGAGCTGATGCCGTAGCGCGCTGCCTTGTCGTCCCTGCCTGCCCATGGGACGCGCTGATGCTGGTCGCATCGGCCACGGGGGACGAGGGCTCGGCATCCTGGGTGGGCGCATCGGGTGGGGGGCCGGGTGGGCACGGGGGTACCTCCCCGGGGGTGTCCAAGGGGTGGCCTGGTGGGGGCCTGAGGCCCTGGGGGCATGCAGAAGGCCCCGCTGGTGGGCGGGGCCTTGGGTGTCTGCGGTGCCTCAAGTGGGCACAGTTGTACGCCGAGATCGTGACACGCCGCTGACCTGCGGTCAAGCAGCGGCCAGGCTGCGGCGCTCGACGTCAAGGGCCTGGACGTCTTCCACGGCGTACCAGGGCTGCCGAGGACTGCCACCGGACCGCTTCAGCCGGCCGCGCCGGACCAGCTGCCGGACGGTGTCCAGCTCGACGCCGAGCAGGCGCGCGGTCTGGTGCGCGGTGAGGTAGCCGGGGCGTAGGTTCTGCTGCTCCATGTCTCCATGATGCGGCAGTGAGTGTGCCGGCGGAGGCTGCGAGTGAGGCCGTTTGCGGGGGGTCAGACTGACCCTGACAGGCAGACTCACTGCCTCACTAGATCGCCGTTTGCGCTGATCAACGCCAGTGGGGCGGGGCAGTGACCTTGGAAGTGGAAGGTCACTGCCCACTGCCGGGTCACTGAGCCTCTGCGAGTTCCTCCGCGTGCCGTTCGAGGGCCCTTTGGACGCTCTCCAGCTTCACCACGGGGTAGCCGTCGTACAGGCCGGTGTCCTCGCCGTGCTCGACGAGCAGGGCGCGCAGCCGTTTGCCGTCCCAGTGTTCGTAGGCGGCGTGGTTGCGGGTCTTGAGTCGGTGCAGCACCTCGCCCGTCTTCACGCGCTTCTCGGAGCCGACGACGGCCGCCAGGTCTGTGAGGTGGTCGACGGGCTGGGCGACCTCCAGCTGGTGGACGGTGGCGACGCCGTCGCGGAGCTGGCGTGCGCGGTCGGCGATCTCCTTGGCGGGGTCGGTGTCGATGAAGTGGGTGCGCACCGTGATGGCGGGCTCGCCCGCGGGGATGTCGATGCCGTCGCCGGCGACGACGAGAGTGCCCTTGTCGAGGCCCTGGCGCAGCAGGTGGGGTGCGGCGCCGGCGTTGACGGCCTTGTCGCCGAGCGCCATCTTCGCCTGGGACTCGGTGCCGACGACGAGGGACGCGCGGATGTGGGCGCCCTCGCGGACCAGCTTGGGCAGGTTCTCGTCGGTGGGGTCCTGGGTGCCCTGCCACAGGGTGACGGAGACGGCGCGGCCCTGGTTGTGGAGGCGGCGGCAGGCCATGAAGTAGCGGCTGGTGGCCTTCTTCCCGCCGTAGGGCCGGCCGTCGTCGCCCTTCAGGGGGTTCATGAAGGCGACCTGGGCCTCGTCGACGATGACGACGAGCGGGTGGTGGACGGTGCCGGGCGGGTCCTGAAGGCGGCGCTCCATCTCGGTGACGGCGGCTTCGACCATCTCGGTGACGGCGCAGGCGTGTTCGTCGGTGGGGCCCTGGATGAGCACGGTGGCGATGCCCTCGAACATGGCCCAGTCGCCGACGCCCTTGAGGTCGCCGATCCAGAACTCGACCTTGGTGTCGAAGGCGAGCCAGAGGGCGATGGCGCGCAGGGATGCGGTCTTGCCCTGGTTGGACAGGCCGGTCATGAGCAGGTGCCTCTGGTAGACGCTCAGGGAGACGGCGTCGCCGCGCAGGGACTGGCCCCAGGGGGCGCGGCCGGTCTTGTAGTCGGCTCGGATGTCGTGGTCGAGGACGAGCGGGGAGGGGCCGATGGGCTCGTCGAGGGCGCCGGAGTCGGCGATCCACAGCCGGACGGTGCGGGGCTGCGGCGGGATGGTGATGAACACTTCGTGTTCGTGCCGGTTGAGGTTTTCGGCGAGCTTGCGGCGCTTGGCCTGGATCTCCTCGGTGGAGACGCCGGAGGGCAGGGTGACGTCGACCTCGACGCCGCAGCCTGCGAGGTTGATGGGGGACAGCATGGCGGCGCCGGCGTCGCCCATGGCGTCGATGGCCTTGCGCAGGGCGGCGATGCCCAGGTCGCGGAAGGCGACGACGACGATGGACGGGGTGATGGGTCCGCCGAGGTCGCGGGCGCTGGCGGGCAGGGCCCACTGGGGTGCGGTGTGTCGCTGCTGGCCGACGGCCCAGACGGCGGCGAGGCCGATCCAGGGCGCGGCGAACAGGAACGGCCCCCAGACGACCCCGGCGAGCATCGCCACCCACCGCACCAGTTCCACGATGGCCTCGATGGGGGTGAGGACGTCGCGGACGTTGCCGGTGCCCCAGGCGAGCATGGCGCCGAGCAGCAGCAGGACGCCGGTGCCGCCCGCGGTGGCGAGGCCGAGGGCCTTGGGGGCCTGGACCATCATCTGCAGCATGTCCAGGCGGCGCCGGTGGCGGGCGGTGCGGTAGGCCTGGGCGCGGGCTTCCCACTCCTTGACCTCGTCCATGAGGCCGGCGGCTTCAGCGGCGCGGATCATGCGTTCGTAGCGGGACGCGGTGCGTCCGTCCCAGACGCGGCGGGCGGCGATGCGCGTCCCGCCGAGGACGTAGGAGCTGTGGCGGACGGTGAGGCGTCCTGCGGTGCGGACACGTTCGTCGGCGAGGGCGGCGCGGGCGATGCGGCGGAAGCGGGCTCGGCGGCGGTCGGGACGGGTGGAGGACGCCTTCGGATGGGGCGCGTCTTCGGCGTCCTGCGGGGTGTCCTCTGGCGTTTTGATCAGGTGGACGGTCATGCTGGGGCTTCCTGCCTCTTGCTGGGGTTAGGAGGCCCGGGGACGGCTCTGCAGCGCGGCAGTTGACGGCCGTCCCCGGGGGGTAGCTACTTCTTCTGCTTGCGGCGCCTGGCCGCGTTCTCGATGCGCTCGACGCGGCGCTTCAGGTCGCTGATGTCGACGTTTCCGCTGCCGTCGTCGGCGAGCCCGCGCTTCGCCATGCGGGCGGTCAGGGCGGTGATACGGGCCTTCTCGCCGAGGGTGAAGTCGGCGAACGTGATGTCGTCGGCCATGGTCACTTCCGCTTCTGGTAGTCGGCCCACATGCCGCGCAGGACGAGGGCGAGGATCGCGACGGAGATACCGCCGATCGCGATGGCGATGGACGCGAACGCGATACCGACGCCGCCGACGCACACGGCGCAGCCGATGCCGAGCCACTCGCCGGTGCTGCGGCCGGGCTTGTGCTGGTGCTGGCAGGCCGCGGCCGGGGCGGGCTGCTGGGTCTGGGCCGCCTTGGCGAGCTCCAGCGCGGCCATCGCGACGGCGAGCACGTCGGTGTTGTGCTCGGCCTTGGCGACGGCGGCCTCGGCCTTCTCCAGGGCGTCGCTCATGCCGCCCACCCCCTGATGCGGGTGGTGATGCGCGGCCACGCCCAGACGCCGGCGGCGAAGGCGAGGACCGCGGGCTGAGACACGGCGACGGCCAGGGCGGCGAGGACGATGGCGACGAGCGCCGGGTAGAGGACGAGCAGCGCGAGGATCGCGCCGAACACGAGGCGCATCATGCGTATCCGCCCTCCATCGGCTTGGCCGGGGTCTCCGGCGGGGTCTTCTTCGCGGCCCTCGACAGGGCGGTGCGCACGTAGGGCTCGTCGACGAGGAGCCGCCTGTGCCGGGCGATGTGCTCGGCGATCTCGCGGGGTGATGCGTCGGCACCGAGAGTTGATGCGGCTTCCTCGACGGCGCCCTGGAGGTTGACCGGCTCCAGCTCGCTGACCTGCTGATGCGTGGGCGCATCAGGTCGATGCACCTCGTACTCCGGGGGCCGTTGCCCGAGGACCAGGGCGACCGCGACGGGGTCGACGGGCACGCCGTAGGCGCCGAGCAGCGCGGCGAGTTCAGCCGGGGGCGCATCAGGTCGCGCATCGTGTGCCAGCCGGATCGCATCGGCCGGGTCCATCTCGGCGAAGTGCTCGCGCAGAGCCTCGGTGGCGGTGGCCGGACGGGGCCGCGCGGTCGGCGGCCCGACGGCGGCGGGGGCGGCTGCACCGTACATGTCGGCGAGGGCCGCATCAGCTCCGTCGCGGACGCGGACGCGCTGGACGTCGACCAGGCCGGCGCCGAGCTCGGTGTCGCCGACGCCCACGTGCTTGGCCAGGCTCCAGTACCGGCGGACGGCGATCTTGCGCTTCCATTTGCCGGGGTGGCCGTCGGCGACGGCGCGTTGGAAGGCGAGCTGCCGGGCAGCATCGGCGTTGCGGCGCATCACCTCGGCATCCACGCCCGTGCGGTACACGACGATGCTGCGGGCGATGAACCCCAGTCCCTCGGCTGCGCCGGACATGGCCAGCGGCGTGACCGCGTACACGGCGGCCTCACGGGCGTTGCTGGCGATGGTCACGCCGATGCAGCTGGCGGAGACCGGGGCGAGCCACATACCGGCCCGAACCACGGCCGGGGAGGACATCCCCAGCATGGTCCTGCCGAGCATGACCATCGCGAGGATGAGGGTGAGGCCCTCGCCCGCGGCGACGACGCCGGCGGCGGTGGCCTGCCGGTGGAACTCGGAGACGGCGTTGGTGTAGGTGCCCCAGGCGCCGAAGCCGCCGACGGCGACCATGGCGGCAGCGGCCGCGCCGAGGACGACGGCCTGGCCCCGGGTGAGGGCGCGGGTGGTCATCGGCCCTCACCTCGCTCGGCCTCGATCGCGGCGAGCAAGCCACGCACGCGGCAGTTCAGGGCGAACGCCGCTGATCGCATGTCGCCGTCGGAGTGGATGTTCAGGTCGGCGGTCTCGTCGAGGATCCGCCGGGTGACGGCGATCTCGACGTCGAGGCTGGCCGTCGTCGGGGGCATCTGGCCCGGGTCGTGCAGCGGGTCGTAGGCGGTCACTGGCCTTCACCCCCGCGGCGGTTCTCGGCGTAGCTGAGGTGCTCGGGGCGGCTGCGCGGGCCGTCGACCCAGGCGAAGGGGCGGGTGGTGTCAGCGGCCTTGAACACGCGGATCGCCGCACCGGCCGGGGCGTCCGGCAGGGCGTAGACGCGGCCCCCTTCCAGGGAGGCGAGGAGGCGGGCGCCGTGGTGTTCGCAGCCGTCCGCGCCCGCGTTGTCCGCGTCAAGGACGGTGACGACGACCGGGCCGACGCACTGGGTGGGGTCCTCGGGGTGCGCGGCCGGGCAGCGGGGGGCCGGAGCGGTCGTCTCGACGGGAGCGGGCCGCGCCTGGGCGTTCGGCTCGGCGCCGAGGGCGCGCAGCAGGATGCGCAGCGCCTCGCTGAGACCACCGTGGGCCTGGGCGTAGGCGTAGATGTCGCGGCTGTCGACGGTGCCGTAGATGGCGAGCATCTGCTGGGCGACGCGCACGGCGGTCGTCACGGCTGGCGGCTGGCGCAGATGTTCGCGCACGGTGAGGGCGGCGGACCCGTACAGAGGCTCACAGGTGCTCTGGTTGCGCAGCCGCGCGGTGCTGGCGTAGTCCTCGCGGGCGAGCCGGTGAAGCTCGGCAACGCGTTCTTGCTTGTCGGAACTTGCAGCGCCACCACGGCGCGCGGAAAGATCGGTCATGCCGACTCCTGGTCTGCTCAGGATGCTCGGTGAAGGGCCGGGCGGTGCGCGCGCCGGGTGCTCCAACACCCGAGCTGCTGCCTGGCCCTTCGTCTTGCGCCGAGCATTCCATACCCTGAACGCTTTGTTCAAGCTATTGAATAACGCTGATGGTGGAATCCAGCCAGTGGAGTGAGCGCCTGGGGGTCAGGCGGACTCGGCGGGCTGGAAGTGCAACAACGTCAGGTAGTCGTCCGGCCCGTAGGCCGTGCGGCACCACTGGCAGGTCAGCGTCTCCTCGCCGGGGTAGGCGCGGAGGGGCGCCCCGCACACTCCGCCGTCCTCGAACTCCGCCACACAGTGGCCGATTTGCGTGCCACGCCTGCGCCTGCGCTCGTCCGGGTCCTCGGGGTCGACGATTGTGAGGATGTCGCGTTCGAGGTCGCGGATCTCCAGGGCGAACTCGCCAGCGCGCGGCCACTCGGTGACTATCCAGTCCATGTTCATCGACAGGCCACGGGCCGCGACGGCCACGCGGCGTTCGACTGCGGGAGGGACTGCGGGAGGGTTCCAGCCGCGGTCGTACTGCATTGCGGCCCGCCAGCGCTCCAGGACTCCGGCGATGCCGCCGGCCGCGCGGAGGCTGAGCACGTTCTCCCGGACGGGAAGAGGGGCCTCCGCAAGCCGGGTGCGGCCGTACTGGGGGCTGGTGCCGCTGCCGGGGGTGAGGAAACCGGCGAGCGCGGACCACAACTTGGGCATGCGGTCGAGGCGTTCGGTCGTGGCGCGAGCGCAGCCGGGGCACAGGTAGCCGTGCTCCAGCTGCTGCTCGCACAGTCCGCAGCCGTTCACGGCTTGCTGCTCTCCTCCGTCTGGGCCGCACGGCGGACCGAGTCGGCCGCCCACTTGATTCCGTTCGCCTCGATGACCTCGGCCACGGCCAGAACTTGGGTCAGGGCGGCCTCGGCCTGCTTGGCGCGGGCCTTCCATCGGTCGCCGCGGCGCCAGCCCCTGCTCGCGTTCTCATAGAGCCGATCCAGGGCGTCATCGGTGATGGTGTCGGCGGTGTAGCGCTTCACGCGGCCTGGTCCTTCCTGGTGCAGCGGTCGGGGTCGTGGAGGTCGCCGCGGGATTCGAAACCGATCAGGCAGCACAGGCTGTCCCAGTCCAGGGCGGCCTCGGCCTGGCGGGCGCGGAGGCGGGCGGCACGCTCGGCACGCACAGCCGCCGCGCGGCGCTCGTCGGCGGCGACGTACTCACGGGCCAGGGCGACGAGCAGCAGCAGCGAGACGGCGAACAGGCCGGCGGCGTACCAGGGTGCGCCGTTGCGCGCGGCGTTGATGGCGCAGCGGGCGGCGAGCAGGTCGGCCAGCAGGTAGGCCCAGCACAGGGCCCGGGCGGAGCGGTTCACAGGTACCTCCCGGTGAGGGGGATGGTGGTGATGCTGTGGCGCTGGCGGGCGGTGAGACCCTGGCCCCACAGGTCGGCGGTCCAGCGGGGGCGGGGAAGTTCACAGCGGCAGGTGCCGGAGGCGGCTAGGAAGTGGCCGCGGGGGCATCGCGGGCGGGTAGTCACCGGCCCTCCCCCCGCTCGTAGGTGCTGCTGGTCTCCTCAGTGGTCGCGTGCCCCAGCTGCGCGCGGAGGGCCGCGAGCTGGCGCCGGTCGAGGGCCTCGACCCAGGCGACGGCGACGGCGGCGACCTGCACCAGTTCGGCACGGAGGCGGGCCGGGTCGCGCTCCGCGTTGGCCTCGGCGACTTCCTCGGCGAGGACGTCGGACCATGTGCCGTAGCCGGAGGCGAACGCGTCCTGGCACCAGCGGCGGGCGGACTCGGCGGCGGCCTGCTGCTCCTTGTTGCCGGTGCCGTCGTGGTGGTTCTGTTCGCCGAACTTGGCGTCCTGGCGGGCGCGCTCGGCGAGGACCTCGCGCAGGACGCGGTGGGTGGTGTTCGGGTTCATGGATGCCTCCGTGATGTGATGGGGGAGGTCCGGGCCTGGTAACGACAGGCCCGGACCGCTACGCGGCGGGAAGGATGAGCTGGCCCAGGACGCGGCCCACGCGGTCCTGGTCGATCAGGTCGGCGACGTCGCCGGCCGTGCTGCCGCGGGGCACCTGGATACCGAGGCGCCGGCACAGGCCCAGCTGCTTCGGGCTCGGTTGGCCCATGCGCCATCGGGCCTGGCGGGCGACGAACGCGCCGGGCGCAAGAACCTTGGCCTGCTGCTCCAGCCACGCCAGGGCCTCGGGCAGGGGACGCGCCGTGTCGTCCCTAGGCGGGTGTACGCCGTCCGCCTCGGTCCAGCGGCGCATTCGGTACAGCCGGGTGCCGGGGTCGCGGACCAGGAACAGGAACATGGCCGACGTCAGGCGGATGAACCAGGTGCCGTCCTCGGTACGCAGCCACCTGATCGCCGAGGCTCCGAACAGGTTGAACTCCTCGGCCTCGATGTGCGCGACCAGCGCGCGGCGCTTCTCGGCGGCCACGGCCTCCTCGGCGACTTGGCGCAGGGACTTGCCCTCCTCGGCCTGCCCGATCTCCCGCGCGGTCAGGTCGACCATGCTGGCCAGCTTGTGCCGGGTCGAGGCGCCCATGACGTCGAGCAGCAGGGCGTCCGACTTCCCGGGCGCCGGGCGCAGGCCGCGGCCGACCATCTGGACGTACAGGCCCGGGCTCTTGGTTGGGCGGGCGACGACGATGCAGCTGGTGTGCGGGGCGTCGAATCCCTCGGTGAGCACCATGCAGTTGGTGAGCACCTGAACGTCTCCGGCCTCGTACCGCGCGAGGGTGGCCCGCCGGTCGTCGCGGCCCATGTCGCCCCACACCGGGGCCGCCGAGATGCCGGCCGCGCGCATCGCCTCCGCGGCGGCCTGGGCGGTCGCCACGGTCGGGGTGAAGACGACGCCGGGGCGGTCGGTGGCGTGGTCGACGTAGGCCTTGGCGATGGCGTCGAGGGCGCCGGAGTCCTCCAGGGCCTGGCCCAGCTGTCCCTCGACCAGGTCCCCGTTCCGGGTCTTCACCTTGTCGAGGTCGAGGGTGTCGACGGTGATGCGCTTGCCGCGGACGTCGCACAGGTAGCCGTCGCTGATCATGTCGAGGATGTCCAGGGTGAAGACAACGTCTTCCCAGACCTCGGCCAGGCCGCCGTCGGTGCGCGTCATGGTGGCGGTGAATCCGGCGACAGGGACGCCGTCCCAGGCGCCGAAGTGCTGGAGGACCTCCATGTAGGTGCGGGCGGCGGCGTGGTGGCACTCGTCCACGATCACCAGGCCGACGTCGCGGATGGCCTCCCTGCGCTTCTGTACGGCCAGGGTCTGGACACTGGCCACGATCACGTCCACGTCGTGGTGCTCGTCGCGCTCGGCCTTGACGATGCCGACGCGCAGCGAGGGGTCGACGGCGCGCAGCTTGGCGGCGGCCTGCTCCAGCAGTTCCTCGCGGTGTGCGATGACGAGGGCGCGGCGGCCGCCGAGGGTGTCAAGCATCTGGTGGACCAGGTTGGAGAACACCACCGTCTTGCCGGCGCCGGTCGGGAGGACGACAGCGAGCCGGTTGTGGGGTCCGGCCCAGCCGTCGATCAGGGCCTGGATCGCCTCGGCCTGGTACGGGCGAGGGGTGAAAGCCTCGGGCATGGAGTCACCTCGAATCAGTTGCTGGCGGTTTGCAGGGAGTGCAGGGACCTGGCGGGAGTCCTGCGGGGACTCCCGCAGCGGTCCGGAGTGGCGCTGATCTGCGGTTTTGCAGGGACGCAGGGACTTGCAGGGACTTAGGCCAAGGCCTGCATGTCGGAGAGGTTCAGAACTGCCGTCAGACGACGTGCGCTATACGGGGTGCGCGATACCGATGGGACGCGCGCGCTATACGAGGTAAGGCGGCAACCCCCGCAAGTCCCCGCCTCCCTGCGTACTCGCAGGTCAGGCACCGTGCAGGGACCTGCGAGAGTCCCCGCAGCACTCCCTGCACGGTCCCTGCAGTCCCTGCATCGGGCCGGGTGCCGGTCACGGCTCGTGCCGTCCGGTGCCGCGGTCGGCGTGGACATCGACGCGCCACAGGTTCTGTCGCTTGTGGCTGTCGTAGACCATGACGACCTTGTGAGTGCCGAAGTACCGGCCTGCTCGGGCCTTCAGCCACATGCCCAACTGGTTGGCACTGGGCGGCTCGTCGCCCTTGCGCGGCACATGGTTCGGAAGGCTTTTGATGACGGCACCAGTTGCGACCGGCTCGGCGCCGTAGGTCTCGCGCCACATCTCCAGGAAGGCCGTCCACTCCTGCTCCTCGTCGTCCTGGGTGCGCGCCTCGTTCTGGTCGGCCATCCATCCCTCGACGCCGAGGTAGTCGAGCAGGCCGGCCACCATGGAGGCCCACTCGCTGTAGTCGCCTTTGCGGACGCGGACGATGGGGGCCCCGGCGGAGATCCAGGCGCGGACCAGGGTGACGAGGGCGGCGACCAGCGTGGAGGAGTTACTGCGCAGCCACGGTCGCAGGTCGCCGACGGTGAAGCCGTCGCGCTGGTCAGGGTCGGGACAGTCAGGGTCCAGGCGGACCCAGAACACGCGCCGCTTGTTGTCGCCACCGGTGCGCAGGGCGTTCCCGGTGACCAGCCAGAGGCGGTCGTTGGGCATGGTCACCTTGCCGGTGGCGCCCAGGATGCGGTCGCCCCAGACCTCGTCTGTGAGCAGCGCGGACAGGACCGGGCTCTTGAGGACGTAGCCGTTGGGCAGGTTGTCGAACACGACGACGGGCTGGCCGGTGCCGTACAGCTGGGTGGTGATGCTCTTGCGCAGTTCGGTGTCGTTCTCGGGCCAGGCCGTGCTGGCGATGCCGTAGCAGTGCCGGAAGATGTCTTTCAGCAGGGACTTTCCGGATCCGGCGGCGGTCGCCGTCAGCACGAACATCGGTGTGGCGCCGTGGAAGTACGGGCGGATGATCGGGGTGAGCAGGGCGCCCAGGAAGTGCGCCCGGTCGCTGGCGGCCACCCAGGGGAAGTCCTTCAGGACCTGGTCCAGGACGATGGCCTTGGCCCGGGCCAGGCTGTCCGGGGTCACCTGCGGCTGGAGGCGGCGCAGCTTCACGCGCGGCTCCAGGTACAGGCCGGTCGCGCGGTCGTAGCCCAGGCTGTCCAGCAGGCTGCCGTCCGGCCGGATCACTGGAGAGGTGACGATGCCGCGCAGCACGGGAAGCGGCCAGGCCTTGCGCCCCAGGATGGTCGCGCAGGACTTGGGCATGAGCAGTTCCCGCTCCTCCACGATCTCCTCGGCGGTGCGCTTCACGACGAACGTGGCGACGTGGTCGGCGAGGTACGCGCGCAGGTTGTCCGTGCCCAGCTGCTGCACCACGGGGTCGTCGTTGTCGTCGCGGTAGACCCAGCACGGTCCGCCCGCCCGGGTATAGAGGTCGGGCAGCTGGCCGGTGCGCATCAGTTCCAGGACGCCGTCGATGGCGTCGGCCTCGTTGGTGATGTCCAGCTCGGGCTTGGCAGGCACGGCGCGCAGCTGCGGGCCGCCCTCGAACTCCTCCTGGGCGTCCGGCCTGTGGCCGGGGTCCAGCGCGGTCGATCCGTCACTGAAGTGCTGGGACTGTTGCGGAACGGCGTGCAGTCGGCGGGGTGCGACTTCCGTACCGTAGCCGCGGCGACGCAGGTCGCTCGCTGCCTTACGGAATGCGTCGGCGGTGGTGCTGCCCTGCGTCAGCAGCGTATGCGCGGCGAACTTGTCATACGGCGTCTCGGGCTCAAACACGGTGGACGTCGTAAAGACGAACAGCCGGTCCTTATCCGGATCGCGTCCGGTCGTGGCCTTGACGCCGCCGACGCCGTCGGCCCACCCCCAGTAGGTGGTGTGGCCGCGCGTGAGCAGCGGACGGAAGATGCCTTGCAGGATCTGCTGCCAGTCAGCGCGCTGCTCGAAGTCGTCCCCAGGCCGCATCTCGCCTTCAAGAGGCTCCCGCTTCGGCCGGGGCGCAGTCTTCACCTTGGCCTCGGCGACCGGCATCTGGTCGACCATCCGGCAGACGTCCCGGATCGCGCCCATGGTGTCGCCGTCGAGGACGGGGATGCTCGCGGGTGATCCGGCGATACGGAGGTACGGCCGGCCGGAGGCGTGCACGGCGCCGCCCGACGGTTCGACCAGGCCGTAGCCGCCTTCTCCGCGCGTCTCAATGAGTACGCGGATGATCTTTGTGCCGGGCTTCTCGGCGACGCGCTGCCGTTCCTCGGGGGTGTACTCGTCTTCGCCCGCCAGCCGCTGGGCCAGCTTGCGGTTCGGAGGAACGGGTGAGCCTTCCAGGCGAACGCGGAAGTGCCGGCCACCAGAGGGGGACTCGGTCACCCAGCCGTTGAGGATGGCCGACCAGGGTTCGCCCAGGCCGGACGCCTCCATGATCTCGGTGACCTCGTCCAGGAGGCCCTCACGGATGGCCAGGCCCTCGAACTCCAGCATCTCGACGTTGCCGGACACCTCGCCGTAGACCACGGCGATGCCGCGGGGGCGGTCGCCGGCGAACCATGCGTCGTGTTCGTCCGGGGTGCTGCGGTGGACCTTGTAGGGGGTCCACTTCAGGGCGGGCGCCTTGGTGCCGTCCGCCTTGATGGGGAGGACGCACAGGCCAGCGTCGTGCATCTCGCGGGCGGTCGCCCGGAGGTCGGGTGTGGTCTGTGGGTCGGTCAACGGGTGCTCCCGTGGTGCTGGGCAAGGTGCTGGGTCTTGATGCCGTCGATGAAGCCCTTCAGGCCGCCGATGCCGATCGGTTCGCCGTCCGCCCTCCGGTCGGTGCTGTAGACCGGGCCTTCCAGGCGGTGCGGGCAGCCGGGGCGCAGGCACTCGTAGCGGGCGCGCTGGCCGTCGAGGTCGACGAACAGGGCGCCCTCGACGTGCGGCTGGGGCGGGCGCCCGGCCCCTCGCCGGGCGCCCGTTGCGGTGCTGGTCAACGCGCGGCCTCGGCGGCAACTCGGGCGTGCCAGCTGTCGACGTCCTCGACGTCCCCGGCGGCGACGGAGGCCTGGAAGGACTCGGCCAGCCGCTGCTCCTCCGCGCGCTCGGCGACGGCGGCGCGCAGCTGGGCGAGGGTGTCGGCGGGTCGCTGCCCGCGGGGGACCACGGCGAGAGCGTTGCCGTTGAACTCCCAGAAGACGAGGGTCTCGGGGAGGGTGCCGGACTCGACGGCCTCGGCCGAGGACTCGGCCAGGCGGACGCCGTGCGTGGCGGTCAGGACGCGCAGTTCCTCGCGGGCGAAGCCGTCCAGGACGCGGTCGAACACGGCGTCCGGGTCACCGGTCTGCCTGATCAGGCCCGCGACGGAGTCGAGGCACTTGGCCACGTCGGCGTCGACGTCCTGCTTGGCGGCCTCGATGTCGGCCAGCGCGCGGATGACCTTGGGGTTCGGGGCGGACGTCATGCCGTCACCTCCGGCCGGCGCAGCAGGGTGCGCAGGGCCCACAGGCGTTCGCCGAGGTCCTGGCCGAGGGGGAAGACGACTACCTTCTGGCGGCCGGTCTGGACGAAGAACGCCATGAACTTGCTGCGGATGGACTCGGCGAGGGGCGCGGTGTCGAACTCCTCGACGGCCAGGCCGTGCTCGGACACGAGGGCCTGGATGGTCGCCTGCACGTCGGTCTCGGCGGGGTTGATGGGCTGGTCCGCGCTGGGCTCCACGAAGAGGGCCGTGGGAAGCTGCTGCATGAGCTGCTCCGTTCTCTACTGACTGATGGGTGCGGGCTGCTCGATAGGCGCCCCCGGCTGGACCCCGGGGGCGTCGCTGTTGGTGGCTGCTGCCGACTGGACCTCGACAGCAGCGGACAGGGGCAGGCCGAGGAACTGGAGCAGCTCGGCCTTGCGGACACGGAGGGCCCGGCCGAGCCGGATTACCTCGATGGGGAACTCACCCGCATCGATCAGCTCGTAGCCGTTGGTCTTGCCGATGTTGAGCGCGGCGAAGGCCTCCTGAGCGCTCGGCATGGCAGGCAGCTCAAGGACCTCCTGCAGGGAAAGGGAGGCGGGCGTGCTCATACGGCCACCTGCGCCGGGATGAAGACGCGGCCCGCGCGTTCCATCGGCACGAACAGCACAAGCAGGTCAATGCCGAGTGCCGCGGCGATGGCCTTCGCCTTCTCCTCCGGGACCGTCCGCTGCTGTCCGGCCATCAGGGCGCCGATGGTCCCGTGGGCAACCCCGGCCTTCTCGGCGAGTTCGCGGCTGGTGATGGGCTCACCCGTGCCGGTGCGCTCCATGAGGAGCTTGAGGCGGTCGGCGCTGGCGACCGCGTACCTCGTGGGAGGGCTGTCTTCCTTGCTCACGTTCACCTCGTGGAATGGTTCGTTCTGCTCGCTGAACGAGATGGCTGTGAGCATTCCATGCCGTGAACGGTTTGTCCAGCACGTTGAATGGCTGGGGTTGCGCGCCCGTAATCGGCCAATGCCTCTGCGCTACCTAGCGGGATCACTCAACCTGTTGAACAATCCGTCCAGGGAGTTGAATGAACGCCGCATGTGACCTGCTCGTACGTCTCGGTGACGTACACGGACCCTGAACGGCGCGTGAATCACAGAGACCACAGGAGTGGCAGGATGACGCCCATGGCGGCTAAGGACGGCAACCCCGGTGAGATGACCAGCAACCCTGAACGTCGAACGCAGCTCTCAGACCTGATCCGAAGGCGCAGGGCGGAACTCAACCAGGGTTTGGACAAGTTCGCGGCGCGAGCCGTCGACCCTGTCAGCGGAGTGCGCGTCACCCGGGGGTGGATCTACCGGCTTGAGACCGGCGAGAAGGTCACCCCGCCGGTGTACGAGGAGCTGTGCGCCCTGGCGGCCGCCGCACGCCTGCCGATCGAGGCAGTGCAGGACGCGGCCGGCGCACAGTTCCACGGAGTGGATCCGCTTCGCAGCGGAACGGGGGAAGCGGTCGCTTATGTGAGAAAGCTTGACCGAATCCCGCCGGAGCAGCGGGAGCGCCTCTTGCGCCTGATTGACACCCTTGTCCCCCCGGAATCGGACGAGGATCGCTGAATCAAGCATTCCCAAAAGCGTTACTCAGTGTGACGTCTCTGCGCAGCCTGTAGAGATTTGATGCCCGTGGTGCGATCATGTCCGCACGCCTTTCGACTGCAAAGGTGCTGGTCTAATGGTCAAATCGAACGCATGAGCGGGAGATGGGGGAGGCTGCATGGAGTCACCGGCGCGGCCCCGAGTCTGGTACTTCTTCAGCGACGACGTGCCCGAAGGGCAGGTGATCCTACCGATCAAGTGTGAGCACGGTCTGGCCTTCGCGATCCGGCCAGGGGAGATGACTCCAGCCATGCTCGAAGGTCTGAACCAGACGGCGAAGTTTGTTCTGGACATCGGGCTTGCGCATATCAGCCAGACTGTGGTGCCGAGAGACGGTGAACGGAAGGAGTAGCCCCATGCCGTCAGCCCGCCGCGCAGGGAGCATCTACCGACGCTGCGAGTGTCGCGGGGAGGACGGCAAGCTTTTGGGGGCCTCGTGCCCCAAGCTGAGGCGCAAGAACCACGGTGCCCCCGGGATCCGCCAGGAACTCCCACCGGATGCCGAGGGAAGGCGCCGGACATTCCGGCGTACCGGGTACGGAAGTGTCTCGGAGGCCCAGGGCGACCTCTCCCGCCTGCAGGCCATCCTCGACCTTCCCGGTGATGACCCGGACGAACAGCGCCGAGTCGGCGACCTGCTCGCAGACGTCGCCCGGCGACGCGTAGACATCCCCGAGCCATCCGAGGTCCAGCGCCGCCTCGGGGTCGGCGTTCCACTCGACGGGAAGATGACCGTCGGCGAGTGGCTCGACCAGTGGATGGCGACCAAGAAGACGACCAAGGCCACGCGCGCCACCACGAACAACGGCTACGCCTCCCACATCCGTGTGCACCTGAAGCCGCGCATTGGGCACCTCCGCCTGGACAGGCTCAGCGTGGGCCACGTACAGGACATGTTCAACGCCATCGCCGATGAGTCCGACGTGATTCGCGCGGAGAACGAGGCCCGCCGCGAACAAGAGGTCCGGGCCAAGTGGTCGAAGCCAGGGCGTCCGCCAGCCAAAGAACGGGAGCGCCTGGCGCGCGAGCGTGAGCAGCTGGCCGCCATGAAGCCGTACCGGAAGACGAACACCGCGGCCACGCGGCAGGCGATCCGGCGAACGCTGCGGGCAGCGCTCAATAAGGCGATCGCCGAGCAGCTCATCACCTTCAACGCCGCGGCTCACGTGGAGCTGGAGTCAGGCACGCGCCCCAAGGGCCTGCTGTGGACCGACGAGCGTGTGGCCCGCTGGCGGGAGACGGGCGAGACGCCGAGCCCGGTCATGGTCTGGACCCCGGCCCAGCTCGGCAGGTTCCTCGACGAGGCCGAGGGACACCGGCTGTACGCCTTCTACCACCTGATCGCTCACCACGGCCTGCGCCGCGGTGAAGGCGTGGGCGCCGACTGGGCAAACGCACACCTGGACTCCAAGCCGCCGCGGATCGAAGTGCTCACCGAGCTCGTGGTCGACGGCTGGACGCCGATCGAGACAGCACCCAAGACGGACTCGTCTATGGCGTCCGTGATGCTCGACAGCGAGACGGTGAACGTCCTCAAGGAGCACCGCGTCCGCCAGCTGGCCGAGCGCGACGCGTGGAACAAGCAGGCCGGGCTGGAGCGCAAGGAAGGCAAGGGCACGCAGGACTGGGTCGACACAGGCAAGGTGTTCACGGCGGAAGACGGTTCGTGGCTGCACCCGGACGTGGTGAGCCGGGAGTTCAAGCGGCTGGTGGAGAAGGCCGGCCTGCCTCCGATCAACCTGCGCGACCTCCGGCACGGCGCGGCCGCGCTCGTGAAAGCGGGAGGCGGAGACCTGCACGACGCCAAGGTGAAGTTGCGCCACAGCACCATCACGCTGACGTCCGACACTTACATGGAGATCTTCACGGAGTACGAGCAGGCGCTGACGGAGCGCGCGGCGGCTGCCGTGCCCCGGGCGCGGCGAGCGCGTGACGCGGCCCCTGCTCCGGGCGCTGTACCGGAGCAGGGGCCGGGCGCGTCGCAGCCAGCAGACGCTGTTATGGACGGCTCCCACGCTACGCGCCAGCACTGACAACGGGCAGGCATAGACGTAGAATTGAGGGACAGGCAAAGGGCCTCTGACCTGCGGGCCGGAGGCCCTTCTTGCTGGCCCGCTGCTGGCCCGGAAGCCGCAGAACGGCGCGGTACGAGACGGTATGAGACGGCACGAAGGTCGAGCAGTGAATGAACGCTAAACGCCCCTGACCTGGACTGGGCGGCATGAGGCGGGTCGGCGCGGTACGAGACGGAATGGCGCGGCATGAAGTGTCATCAGACTTTTAATCCATTGGTTGTGGGTTCGAGTCCCACAGGGCCTACGGACGGGGGCGTCCGAGCGGCTTCGGCCGGCTCGGACGCCCCTTCTGTCTTCGACCGCCCGGCGCCTTTCGACCGTCCGCGCGCGTCAATCGCCGTGCCGCCACGGTGTCTTCGTCCTCGCACACCGGCCGCACGTGCCGCGGAACCTGCTGTTCCCCGCCTCCCCGGCCCGCCCGTCTGCTACGACCGTGGCAACGCGAGCGAGAGGCGGGCGGGACAGCGGCATGGGCGGGATCTTCATCAACTACCGCAGAGGGCCCTGCACGGGCGTCGTCCAGGAGGTGCGCGAGCGGCTCGCGCGGCACTTCGGTGACGATCAGGTGTTCCTCGACACGTCGTCGCTCGTGCCGGGGCGGCGGTACCCGGACGAGGTGCGCCGCCGCGTGGCGGACTGCGAGGTGCTGCTCGTGGTCGTCCACCCGGGCTGGGCGGACGTACGGGACGAGACGGGGCGCAGACGGCTGGACCTGGAGGGGGACTGGGTCCGGCTGGAGATCGAGTTGGCGCTCGGCGTCGGCAAGACCGTGATTCCCCTGCTGGTGGACGGGGCCGGTCCGCCCCGACGGGAGGAACTCCCCGAGGGCATGGGCGAGCTGGCCAGTCGTCAGGCGCAGTATCTGCCCGGTCGCCGGCGGTACGAGGCCCTGGAGGAGCTCGTCGGGGTGCTGGAGGCGCATGTGGCGCGGACCTGGCAGCCGGTGGGCGCCGACGGGCGGCGGCGGTGGCGGCCCGGTCGGTGGCTGGGGGGTGTCACGGCCGCTGCGGCCGTGCTGCTGATGGGCGCGGTCCCCCTGCTCCTCGGGGGCGAGGGCGCGGGGCGGGCGCAGGAGGAGCCGCCGTTCGCCTTCTTCGCCCTCGGCTGGTCCCAACTGCTGATGTGCGCGCCGCTGGTGGCGGTCGCCGTCCTGTGGGGCGTCCTGCGGCGGTCGGTCCACAGCTGGGAGCGCGAGCTGCACGCGGTGACCCACGAGCGGTACGCCGGGCTGACGTTCCAGGCGGCCGCCGCGCTGGTCCTCGCGGCGGTGTTCGCGGTCCTGTCCACTGCGGACCACGGGCCGGGGACGTCCCTGATCTTCCTGGGGCTGGTGCTCGTCGGGGTGTTCCGGGCGGCCGTGTACTCCCTGCGGGCCCGGCGCGGGGACGAGGACCAGTGGGCCAGATGGCCGCAGGCCCTGCCCGACCCGGCCTCCCCGCTCGTCCTGCGGCGGGCGGTGGTGCGGCTGGAGAAACGGATGCGCGAATGGTCACGGCCCCTGCCGCGCGAGCAGCGCGAGAAGGCGGAGTGGGTGCTCCAGGACATCGGCGAGGCCCTCAGGCGTCTGCGGCGGGAGACGAGGCGGCCGCGTCTGGAGTGGCTGCGGCAGGACAGGCCCTGGCTGTTCAGCCTCTACGTCCTGTGGGTGGCGCTGAACACGGCCCTGGCCACCGCGGCGATGCTCACCCTGTTCACGGCGGGGCTGGGGTCCTGGCGCGCCTGCCTCCTGCCGCCGACCGCGGCTCTGCTGGCCGTCGCCGTCGCGCTGGGCACGGTGGACGTGGGCTACCGGCTGCAGTACTGGCAACGCCGCGCACTGCTGGCGGAGCTCGCGCGCGGCAGGAGCCGGCTCGCCGCACGCGTGGCGGAGCTGAGCTCCCCGGCGCGCACCAGGCCGACCGAGCCCGCACACCGCACGGAGCCGCGCAGGGAACCGGCGTAGGACCGCCGGCTCCGGGACCGACGCTCGCCCGGACCGACGCCTCCCCCTGGTCCGCCCCTGTCTCCGGCCCGCGGCCTCACCCCGCCGTCAGCTCGGTCAGTTCCGTCACTTCCGTGAGCTCCGTGACCTCCGTCAGGCCCGCCAGCGGCAGCGTGTGCTGGGTCTGGAGCACCTTCGCGCGCAGGTAGCGGACGTTGTGCGCGGTGGTGAAGACGCCGGTGGGGACGCGGTCCCGGACGGTGATGCCCAGCGTGCGCAGCTGGCCGGCCTTGTCGGGGTTGTTGGACAGCAGGTCCAGTTCCCGGATCCCCAGGGCGCGCAGCATCTGGGCCGCCGCCGTGTAGTCGCGGGCGTCCTCCGGCAGGCCCAGGGCGGCGTTCGCCTCGTAGGTGTCCAGGCCCTGGTCCTGGAGCGCGTACGCGTCGAGCTTGTTGTAGAGGCCGATGCCGCGGCCCTCCTGGCGCAGGTAGAGCAGGACCCCGCCGCGGTCGGCGATGCGCTCGACCGCCTCGCGCAGCTGCGGGCCGCAGTCGCAGCGGGCCGATCCGAACACGTCCCCGGTCAGGCACTCCGAGTGCAGCCGTACGAGGGGGGCCGGGCCCGGGTCGCCCAGCACCACCGCCACGTGTTCCTGACCGTCGGCCAGGCCGTGGAAGGTGACCACGTCGGCGTCGACGCGGTAGCCGTCGTGGAAGCGCAGCGGGACCCGGACACGGGAGCGCGGGGTGGCGGCGGGGATGTCGGGCATGGGGGCCTCCGGGTTCCGTTCGGTTCCACGTCCCGTGCGGCGGCGGCCGGGACTTCCGCTCGCTCCGGCCGGCCGTACAGGACATCTGCTTCAGATTTGAAGCAGATCCACGGTCGGGGACTCTACTCCATGCTTGAAAGTTGAAGCAACTGGGATGTGAGGGGACTCACGCAGAACCGCTCGGCGGGTCACGAACAGGACGGCGTCGACCGGCGGCGCCACGGCACCTCGTCAGAGGCCGGCCGCGTGGTGTCCTCCTGCAGCGCCCGCGCCACCCCGGTGCAGATCTCCTCCAGCTGCCCGACCTGCTCCTCGGTGAGGTGGTCGAACAGGGAGGCCCGTACGGTCTCCACGTGCCCGGGCGCCGTGTGCTCCAGCACGGTCCGGCCCTCGTCGGTCAGCGTGGCGATGCTGCCGCGCTTGTCCCACCGGCAGGCCTCGCGCCGCACCATGCCGTCCTTCTCCAGCCGCGTCACCGCGTACGTCAGCCGGCTGCGCGTGATCTTCAGCCGCTCGGCCAGGTCGGTCATCCGCAGCCGCCGCTCCGGGGCCTCCGACAGGGTGGTCAGGATGGAGTAGTACAGGTGCGGCATGCCGGCGTCCTGCTGGAGCTGCCGGTCGATCGCGTCCTCCAGGAGCAGCGAGGCGGCGATGTACGCGCGCCAGGCGCGCTGCTCCTCGGGGGTGAGCCAGCGAGTCGTCATGCCGCCAGTGTAAGTTTGTTTCAAACTTGAACCAAGCCTGCCCGCTCACGACCCACCGGGAAGCGCCGATGCCCCACCCGTACGTCCTGCTGTCCGCCGCCGTCTCCCTCGACGGCTACCTGGACGACACCGGCCCCGAGCGCCTGCTGCTGTCCAGCCCGGCCGACTTCGACCGGGTCGACGAGGTGCGGGCGTCCGTCGACGCGATCCTGGTCGGCGCGGGGACCATCCGCGCCGACAACCCCCGGCTGCTGGTCAACTCGCCCGAACGGCGCGCCGCGCGCCTCGCCGAGGGCAGGCCCGAGTACCCCCTCAAGGTCACGGTCAGCGGCTCCGGCGACCTCGACCCGACGGCGAACTTCTGGCACACGGGCGGCGAGAAGGTCGTCTACACCACGGACCGGGGCGCCGAACGGGCCCGCGCCCTCGGCATCGCGGCCGACGTCGTCCCGCTCGGCGGCGATCTCGACTGGCGGCGCCTGCTCACCCACCTGCACGACGTACGCGGCGTGCGGCGGCTCATGGTCGAGGGCGGCGGGCAGATCCACACCCAGCTCCTCAGCCAGGGCCTCGCCGACGAGCTGCAGCTCGTCCTCGCCCCGCTCTTCGTGGGCGACCCGGACGCGCCCCGCCTCTTCGGCCCCGGCGGCTACCAGGGCGGCCGGCTGCGCCTGGTCGAGACCCGGCCGATCGGCGACGTCGTCCTCATGCGCTACGAGCCGACGGCCCCGGGCAGCGGCCCGCTGTCCTCCGCCGCCGACCACCACTGGCTGGCCCTGGCCTGCGAGCTGGCCGACCGGTGTCCGCCCTCGGACACCGCGTTCAGCGTAGGGGCGGTGGTGGTGGCCGCCGACGGGACGGAGCTGGCCCGGGGCCACTCCCGGGAGGGCGGCGACCCGGTGGTGCACGCGGAGGAGGCGGCGCTGGCGAAGACCGACCCGCTCGATCCGCGCCTGGCCACGGCCACCGTCTACAGCAGCCTGGAGCCCTGCGCCCGCCGCGCCTCGCGGCCCGCGCCGTGTGCCCGGCTGATCCTGGACGCGGGGGTGCGGCGGGTGGTCACGGCCTGGCGCGAGCCGGACACCTTCGTGGCGGGCGCCGACGGCAGCGGGCTGCTGGCGGCGGCCGGCGCCGACGTCGTCGTCCTGCCGGAGCACGAGGAGCGGGCCAAGGCCCCGAACCGGCACCTGCTGGGCGGCGGCCGGTAGCGCGTGTGCTCGGGAGGTCCGCGCATGACGTACACTGGTGTCACACCGACGCGGGGTGGAGCAGCTCGGTAGCTCGCTGGGCTCATAACCCAGAGGTCGCAGGTTCAAATCCTGTCCCCGCTACTCAAGGCTCAGGGCCGGAACTCATCGAGTTCCGGCCCTGAGTGCTTCTCCGGCGCACGGGCGATTCCCGGGCAGCATCGTCACGCCCGGTGAGCATCTCGTCCCGCTCCGCATAACAACTGACGAACTGTCAGAACTCTTGAGTCGTTTGAAGCGTGGTCAACTCGCCCGATTTTCGCCTCGGATGGCAGGTAAGTCCCCACGAAAATCGTTAATGATCAAGAGGAACAGCTTGGAATCCACACCTCGCCTCCATTAACGTTCGATAACGCAGCGCGGTCGTCCCAGCCGTCACAGGAGATGGCTCCGTGCGCACGCGCCGAATCCCGTGAGGGAACCGGGGAACCACCACCTTGGGGTGAATCGAGCGGATGCCGCCGTGGAAGCACGGCTGTATACGCGCGTAGGAGACCTTCCCGCTCCGAACCCGTCAGCTAACCCGGTAGGCGGAGACGGAAGGAAAGGAGCACGCCTACGTGGCGTCCAACCGGCCTGCCCCCGAGGCCCCGTTCGTGCCCGGCCAGCGAGGTGGCGACACCTTCGGCTACGGCGATCACCGCACCGGCGAGGGCCCGTTCCAGGAGTGGAACCCCACCGAGGAGTCCATCCGTCCGGTACGCGGCCGGCATCGCGTCACCAAGCAGCGCGGCGGACTCGCCCGCAGCTCCACCGTGCTCGGCGTCGGTGTCATAGCCGCCGTCGGGGCGGGCGGCATGGCCAGCGCCCAGACCGGCAAGCCGCCGGTGTCGATCTCCATGCCCGACCTGCCCAATGTGGGTGCCCTCATCTCCGGCGAGGAAACCCCCGAGGGCTCCGCGACCCCGCTCAGCAACGTCGGCATGACCTCCGTCGACACCGCGGAGGGCGCCGCCGACGCCGGCGAGGCGCTGCGCGCCCGGATCATGGCCCAGGCCGAGCGTCAGCAGGAGCAGGTCGAGAGCAAGGCCGCCGCCGAGGCCGCGGCCGCCGCCGAGAAGGCCGCCCAGGAGGCCGCCGAGAAGGCGCAGAAGGAGGCCGAGGCCAAGGCCGCCGCCGCCAAGAAGAAGGCGGAGGAGGAGGCCCGCAAGAAGGCCGAGGCCGAGCGTCTGGCCGAGCTGGCCAAGCAGTACACGCTGCCGACCTCCTCGTACACGATCACCTCCACCTTCGGCCAGGCCGGCGCGTACTGGTCCTCCGGCTACCACACCGGTCTCGACTTCGCCGCACCCACCGGCACCCTCATCAAGGCCGTGCACAGCGGCACGATCACCTCCGCCGGCTGGGACGGCTCCTACGGCTACAAGACCGTGCTCACCCTCGACGACGGCACGGAGATCTGGTACGCCCACCAGTCGTCCATCAGCGTCAGCGTCGGCCAGAAGGTCAACACCGGTGACGTCATCGGCCGCGTCGGCGCCACCGGCAACGTCACCGGGGCCCACCTCCACATGGAGGTCCACCCGGACGGCTCCGCCAACGGCGTGGACCCGCTGGCCTGGCTGCGCGGCAAGGGCCTGACCCCCTGACACCCGCCGTCGCCTGAACCCCGGCGGTCCTGGCGGAGTCCCCCCGACGTCAGGGCTGCCGGTACGGTCGGCGGTCGTGTGCGGAATGCGGCCTACCGGTACGGGTGTTGCCGCAGAGCATGACGTCTCTTCGCAAGCTCGGCTCCTCCGATCTGGAGGTCTTCCCGCTCGCTCTCGGCGGCAACGTCTTCGGCTGGACCGCCGACGAGGCGGCCTCCTTCGCCGTCCTCGATGCCTACACGGCCGCCGGCGGCAACTTCGTCGACACCGCCGACGTCTACTCGGCCTGGGCCGAGGGCAACCGGGGCGGCGAGTCAGAGACCCTCATCGGCAAGTGGCTCGCCGCGCGCGGCAACCGCTCGGACGTCGTCATCGCCACGAAGGTCAGCCAGCACCCCGAGTACCGCGGCCTGTCCGCCGCGACCATCAAGGCCGCCGCCGACGCCTCCCTGCGCCGCCTCGGCACCGACTACATCGACCTCTACTACACCCACTACGACCAGCCCGAGGTGCCGGTGGAGGAGATCATCGGCGCCCTGGACGAGCTGGTGAGGGCGGGCAAGGTGCGGCACATCGCCGCCTCCAACATCTCCGCGGAGCGGCTGAAGGCGTCCCTGGACCACTCCGACCGCGAGGGCCTCGCCCGCTACGTGGCGCTCCAGCCGCACTACAACCTGGTTTCGCGCGCGACGTACGAGGGTGAGCTGCGGGACCTCGCCGAGCGCGCCCGACTGGCCGCCGTGCCGTACTACGCCCTCGCCTCCGGGTTCCTCACCGGGAAGTACCGGCCCGGCACGACCGTACGGAGCGCGCGGGCGGGCGGCGCCGCCAA
The DNA here is from genome assembly GCF_042657145.1 of Streptomyces bullii. Taxonomy (NCBI): domain Bacteria; kingdom Bacillati; phylum Actinomycetota; class Actinomycetes; order Kitasatosporales; family Streptomycetaceae; genus Streptomyces; species Streptomyces bullii. The sequence continues at coordinate 23,144 of NZ_JBHSNY010000003.1, read as the reverse complement.
GTACCTGGAGACCGAGCGGGGACGGCGGGTGCTCCCGGTCCTGGACGAGATCGCCGCGGCCCACGCGGTGCCCGCCGCGACGGTCGCCCTGGCCTGGCTGGCGGCCCAGCCGACGGTGACCGCGCCGATCGCCTCCGCGCGGACCGTGGAACAGCTCCCGGCCCTGCTCGCAGTGGCCGAACTGCGGCTGACGCAGGAGGAGCTCGACCGGCTGACCCGGGCGTCGGCCTGACGGCCCGGCCTTCCGCGCCGGGCCCTACGACCTGTACGGGTTGTACGCCGGATACGGCGCCGTGTGCGCCGGATACGGCGCCGCCGGGTGTCCGTGGCCGCCGGACGCCCCGTACACCGGCCAGGGCGGCGCGACCACCGGGACGGGCGGGGCCGTGACCCTCGCCGCGTGGTCCAGCGCGGGCCGCGCCAGGTCCCGGCGCCGCCACAGCTCCTCCAGCAGCTCCCGTTCCCGTACGACGAAGTCGGCGCCCGCGCGGCCGCGGCGCGCGCGGTGGCGCAGGAACGCCAGCGAGGTCGCGTACGCCTCGTACTGCGCCACCGCCCGGGCCGCCTGGCGCCCGGCGTGACGGCGGGCGTACTGCCGGGCAATCCGCCGCGCGCGCATCGAGCCGAGCGCGAACGGCTCGGCCGGCGTCAGCCACCCGGCCACCGCGTAGGCGGGCAGCTCCTCCCGTACGGTCCTCAGCTCGCGCTGCCGGGTCCAGATCACCAGCCAGGTCAGCACCCCGAACGTGGGCACCATGAATGCCGCGTACACGGCGAGGAAGCCGTACTCGCCGAGCGTCGAGGAGCCGTTCCACAGCGCGTGCATGCCCATCGCCAGCAACAGCCCGCAGAGCGGGAGCAGCAGACGCCGTACGCGCTGCCGCTCCGTCGCCAGGGCGGAGATGCCGAAGCCGATGCCGGTGAGGACGGTGAACAGCGGGTGCGCGAACGGCGACATGATGATGCGCACGAAGAAGGTCGCCGCCGTGACGGAGGCGATGCCGCGGTCGCCGGTGAGCTGGTCGGTGCCGAAGGCGTTGCCGAGGTAGAGGATGTTCTCGGTGAACGCGAAGCCGGTGGCGGTGACCCCGGCTATCACCACCCCGTCGAGGATCCCGGTGAAGTCGCGCCTGCGGAAGAGGAAGAGCAGTAACACGGCGGCGGCCTTCGCGGACTCCTCCACTATGGGCGCGATGACCGTCGCGCCGAGGGTGTCGGCGCTGGAGGGGTCCGCTGTCGCGGTCGCTATCCACCGGGTGGCGAAGCTGTTCGCGACGATCGCTATCAGCGCCGCCGCGCAGGCGCCCCAGGCGAAGGAGAACAGCAGGTTCCGCCAGGGGCCCGGCTCCACCCGGTCCAGCCACCGAAAGGCGGCTATCAGCAGGGGCACGGGCAGCACGGCCAGGCCGAGCCCGACCAGGAAACCCTCGGTACCGGTCTCCTCGCGGACGAGCGCCAGGATGACCAGGCCGGAGAGCGCGAGGAGCGTACTGAGGGCTCCGTAACGCACCGACGTCCTCTGCCACCAGTGCGCGTGCCGCAGTCTGCCGCCCGCGGCTGCGTCGCCCGCGGGGCCGGTGGGGTGCGTCGGGTACGGGGGACAGGTGGCCACGGCATTGACCCTAACGACGTGGTGCTACATGGGCGGCTGTACGGGGTGCTGTACGGGCTGCCGTACGGCGTGCTGTACGCGACGGAAGAGCAGGTCGTTCACGACATGTCCCTTGTCCAGTCCCTGGCCCTCGAAACGGGTCAGCGGGCGGAAGCCGGGGCGCGGCGCGAAACCCCCGTCCGCCTGGGTGTTCTCGAAGTCGGGGTGCGCCGTGAGCACCCCGAGCATCTGCTCGGCGTACGGTTCCCAGTCGGTCGCGCAGTGCACGATCGCGCCCGGCCTGAGGCGGGTCGCGGCCAGGGTGAGGAAGGCGGGTTGGATGAGCCGGCGTTTGTGGTGCCGCTTCTTCGGCCAGGGGTCGGGGAAATAGACGCGGAGGCCGTCCAGGGAGTCCGGGGCGAGCATCTCGCGCAGGAGGATGATCGCGTCGCCGTTGCCGACGCGGATGTTGGTCAGGCCGCTGCGGTCGGCGAGGTTGAGGAGGTTGCCCTGGCCGGGGGTGTGAACGTCGACCGCGAGAATGTTGGTGCCGGGGTCGGCGGCGGCCATCTGGGCGGTGGCCTCGCCCATGCCGAAGCCGATCTCCAGGACGACGGGGTTGTCGTTCCCGAACAGCTCGCTGAGGTCGAGGCGGCGGGCCCCGTCGATATCGAACCCCCACTTGGGCCACAACCGCTGCAGCGCGTCCGCCTGCCCGGCGGTGACGCGGCTCCTGCGCGGCTGGAAGCTCCGGATGCGCCGCTCGAAGTGCGACCCGGCGGGATCGGCCTTCGGCCCGTCCGGGAAACGCGGCTCCCCCTTGGCCCGGAAGTGCCGGACGGACGTCCCGGGGGTCGGGTGGGGGGCTTCGGGGGTGTTCACGGAGTCAGTCACAGTGAGGTCGATTTTACGGGGGGCGTAATGCTTGCGGCGGTGGGGCGGGGTGCCTGCGGCGGTGGCGTGGGGTGCCTGCGGCGGCCTGTGCGGCTTCGGTGGGGGCTGCTGTAGCGCCTGCCTGTCGGGGGTGGGTCGGGGACGCGCCGGGGGTGTCCGTCCTCGGGCTGCCGCACGGTGTCTTTGCGGGGTGCTGCGGGCTTCCGGCAGCCGCTGCGGGCGGACACCCCCCCGACACGTCCCCTTCCCGCCGTGGGCGGCCGTGAACGCGTCGACATCTGTCCCGTCCTTGCTGCGGCGGCAGCCGCTCAGCCGCCAGCTCCTCGCGCCGGGTCGCGCATCGCCCCGGCCCCGGCAGCGGCGCCGAGCAACCTGGAACCCACCGCGCCGACAGCCCACCGGTTCACTCACGCCCCAGTACGGCCAGCGCCCTCCTCGCCACCTCCCTGCCGATCGGCAGGGACGCCGTCGCCGCGGGTGACGGCGCGTTCAGGACGTGGACCGTTCGCGGCACCTCCCGGATGAGGAAGTCGTCCACCAGCGTCCCGTCCCGCAGTACCGCCTGCGCCCGCACTCCCGCCGCCGTCGGCACCAGATCGTCCTCCGTCACCGCGGGCAGCAACCGCCGTACGGCCTGGGTGAACGCACCCTTGGACAGGGACCGGCGCAGCTCGCCCGCCCCGTACCGCCAGTGCCGCCGCGCTATCCGCCACGCGCCCGGCCAGGTGAGTGTCGTACCCAGCTCGGCGAGGCGTACCGTGCCCCAGTCGTAGCCCTCGCGGGCCAGCGCCGGCACCGCGTTGGGGCCGATGTGCACGCTGCCGTCGACACCGCGTGTGAGGTGCACGCCGAGGAACGGGAACGCCGGGTCCGGGACCGGGTAGACCAAGCCGCGGACCAGGTCGGGGCGCGCCAGCTCGTAGTACTCGCCGCGGAACGGCACGATCCGTACGCCGGGGTCGTCCCCCGTCATGCGGGCGATCTCGTCGCAGTACAGGCCCGCGCAGTTCACCAGGACCCGGCCGCGTACGACGTCCCCGGTCGTGGTGCGCACGGCGACGCCCAGGTCGGGGCGCCGGTCGATGCGCACGGCCCGCGCGCCGTAGCGGATCTCCGCTCCGGACGCCTCGGCCAGTTGCCGGGCCACTCCGGCGAAGTCGCAGATGCCGGTCGTGCCGACGTGTATCGCCGCCAGGCCCCGCACCTCGGGCTCGTACTCGGCGATCTGGGCCGCTCCCAGCTCCCGTACCGGTATGCCGTTCTCCCGGCCGCGCTGGACCAGTCCGTGCAGGCGGGGCAGTTCCGCGCGGTCGGTCGCGACGATCAGTTTGCCGGTGACGGCGTGGGCGATGCCGTACTCGGCGCAGAACTTGACCATCTCGGCGGCGCCCCGCACCGCGTAGCGCGCCTTGAGGGAGCCGGGACGGTAGTAGACGCCGCTGTGGATCACGCCGCTGTTGCGACCGGTCTGGTGGCGGGCCGGGCCCGGTTCCTTCTCCAGCACCGTGACGCGCGTGCCCGGCGCGGCCCGTGTGATCGCGTACGCCGTCGACAGGCCGACGATTCCGCCGCCGATCACCAGCACGTCGCAGTCGTATGCCATCTCGGCCCGCACCTGCGTCACCTCCCGGTTTCGATAGTGCACTGTGCCACTGACAATGCGTTCAGACCCGGGGCGTGCGGGGAGCGGCCGGCTCAGGCCGGGGCCATCAGGAGCGGTCGCGCGCGTTCCCGCAGCTCGACCACGCGCGGCTCGTCGCCGTACGGCTCCAGGCGGTGCAGGAGATCCCTGACGTATTCGGTGGTGCGGGCCGAGGAGATGCGTCCGGCCACCTCCACCGCTCTGACGCCCTGCTCGCAGGCCGCGTCGAGGTTGCCCGACTCCAGTTCGGCGACCGCGGAGACGACCAGCCGCAGACCGTGCGAGCGGACGAACTCCTCCGTCGGTTTGGACAGCGCCTGCTCGGTGAAGCGGCGGACCTGGCGGGGCGCCTTGAGGTCGCGGTAGCACTCGGCCGCGTCGGCGGCGAAGCGGTCGTAGGAGTAGAAGCCGAGCCAGCTGGGGTCGTGGTCGCCGGGGCGGGCACGCTCCAGCCAGCTCTCGGCCGCCTTCAGGGCCGCGCCGGCCGCCTGGGCGTCGCCCGCACGCGCGTGTGCCCGGGCCTCGACGAGGCGGAAGAAGCTCATGGTGCGGGCCGTGGCCAGGCCGCGGTTGCGTTCCAGGGCCGCCTGGGCGAGGTCCACGCCCTCGTCGCCGAAACCGCGGTAGGTGGCCTGCAGGGACATGGAGGCCAGGACGTAGCCGCCCAGGGGCACGTCGGCCGCCGCCCGGGCCAGGCGCAGGGCCTGGATGTAGTAGCGCTGGGCCGCCTCCTGCTGGCCCGTGTCGAAGGCCATCCAGCCCGCCAGGCGGGTGAGTTCGGCGGAGGCGCCGAACAGGGCCCGGCCGACCTCGTCGGAGTAGGAGCCGAGCAGGAGGGGCGCGGCCTCGACCCGCAGGCACTCGGGGACCATCGACGAACGCCAGTCGCCGCCGCCGTACTTGGAGTCCCAGCGCCGCGCGTCCTCGGCGGCCTCCCGGAGCTTCCGCACATCGCTGTGGCCGACTTTGATCGGTGCGCCGGAGCCTTCGGAGGGGTTCGCCTCGCGCGCCACCGAGCTGTCGGCCGGGGTTATCAGCCACCGCGAGGCGGGCGTTGCGTAGGCGCTCACCGCGAACGATCCGGCGAGCGACTGCCAGATGCCGCCGGAGCCGGCGCGGCGGCCGGCGAGGTCGAGGCGGTACAGCTCGGTCGCGGACTTCACCGCCTGTCCGACGTCCCGGGGGAAGGCGAGGCCCACCTCGGGCGCGGGGTCGGCGTCGGCCAGGCCGATCTCGTGGAGCGGCACCGGGCGGCCGAGCTTCTGGCCGATGGCGGCGGCGATCAGGTGCGGCGCCGCACCCTGCGGCACCATGCCCTTCGACACCCAGCGCGCCACCGACGTCTTGTCGTAGCGAAGCGTCAGCCCGCGTTGCGCGCCGAGGTCGTTGACGCGCCGTGCGAGTCCGGCGTTCGAGATACCCGCGAGGGCGAGAACGGCGCCGAGCTTTTCGTTCGGCCCGCGTTGCTCCCTGGACATGCGCCACCCCTCGACACAGACGGCTGCCGCGCTGGCATAACCACGCGGCATTCGTAAACCCAGCGTAGTTCGCCGCATCCCAAGCGTTAAGGGGCATTGTTCCGGTTGGCGGGATTGTGGTCCGCACTCAAGTGCGGGTCGGACACGCGCTGTTGCGGCGTGCTCCCGGTGTGTGGCCGTGCGCCCGTCCGTGCGCTCTTCTCCAGCCACCTGGGGAGCGGTTCCATGGTCCGTGCGTGGGTCGGCCCGCTGTACTGGATCCAGTGGGCTGGGGGACACCGCCGCCTCCATCCCCGCGGGCGGCGGAACGGTCCGGGGGGCGGGCTCCGCCTCCCGGACTGCGCGACCGCCGGGCGGTACGCAGAGCCTGTACGGAGCGTGTTCGACTCTGTTCTCGTTGCTCCGATTTGGCTGAAAATAGGCCCCACTCTTCCGGGGGAATCACCGCATCTACCACGGTACTTGAGGGCGCGTTGGGTGTTCTCAGGGGCGCTTTTCGGGGCGCATTTCTCGTCGCCGGTGCCGCGTGCCGACCGGGTTCGGCGCGGCGCGGACGTGGGCCGATGGGGCTCGGGCGCGCACGCGGGGGCGCGTTTGCCGGAGCGCAAGCGGATCCGCGCACCCTCCACGGCGTGTCCTTCATGGCAGCATGGTGAACCGGTTCGTACGGTGCACTGGTTGTCCACAGCTGTGGAGGCGTCGATGCGGTGGTTGGTGGGATGGAGCAGCACCGCCGCGGGCGCCGTCCGGGCCGGCTCCGCGGGAGCCACCGGGTACGACATCGGAGCCGAGGGCGAGACCGTGCACCCGGTCGGTTCCCAGCTGCTGTGGGGCGGTCCCGACCCGCTGTGGGCGGTCGGCGACTGGCGCCCCGACGAGGTCCGGGTCGTGACGGCCGACGAGCAGACCCGTATCGCCGTCCTCGGCATCTGCGGGGCCAGTGACGAGCAGTTGCGTGTCGCCCTGTTCGCCGCGCGCGGGGGAGCGCTTCGGCACCTGACGGCCTGGCCGGGCAGCTACACGGCCGTGGTGCGGGTGGGCCGGCGGATCACCGTCTGCGGCGATCTGGCGGGCGCGCGCCCCGTGTTCCACACCCCGTGGTCCGGCGGCACGGCGTTCGCGACAGCCGCGCTGCCGCTCGCCGACCTCGTCGAGGCCAACCTCGACTTCGGACACCTCGCCGCGCTGCTCGCCGCCCCCGATGTGCCGGCCGCGCTGCACGACTCCACTCCGTACGACGGCGTGAGGCGCGTTCCGCCGGGGCATGCGCTGATCCTGCGCGCCGGGGCGCGGGAAGTCGCCGGATACGAGCCGGTCGCCTCCCTCGCGGTCGCCGCGCCCCCGGCCGACCCGGACAGCGCGGTCGACGCCGTGCGCGACGCGCTCGTCGAGGCCGTCCGTACCCGTCTGTCCGCGCCCCGGCACGTGCCCGGGGACGGCATCGACCCCGGCCCGGTGCCCGGCATGGGGCCGGCCGAACGGCGTGCCGCGCGCGGGATGCCGGTTCCGGGGATCGGCGCCGACCTGTCCGGGGGGTCCGCCTCCGGCACGCTGGCCCTGCTCGCGGCCGGGCTGCCGGGCATGCCCGGCACGGTGCTGGGCCACGGCACGGGCGCCGGGGAGCGGCTGCTGGCCGTCACGTTCAACGACCTGGCCGTCGGCGGCCGGGAGGCCGAACTGGAGCGGGCCGGTGCGCTGGCGGCCAACCCCCGCCTGCACCATGTCGTCGTGGCGGGCGGTGAGGAGACCCTGCCGTACGCCGACCTGGACGGGCCGCTGACCGACGAACCGGGCCGGTGCCTGGTGACGGCGGCGCGGCACCGGGCCCGGCTGGCCGCGGGCAGCGCCGACCACTTCACCGGCTACGGGGCGCGCCAGGTCCTCGACGCCCACCCCGCCCGCCTGGCCGACCTGCTGATGGACCGCAAGCGGCGCCACCTCGTGCGTCCCGTCGCCGCGCTGGCGAAGGCCGACGGCTCGGTGATGGTTCCCGCGCGCGTGTACGCCGCGGCACGGCGGCTGGCCCGTACGCCGTACCGGGCGGGTCTGGAGTCCCTGGCCGAGGTCCTCCTGGAGCACCGCGCGGACGGCTTCGACGCGCCCGACGGCGCGGTGGAGGCCTCGCTCGCCGCGCTGACCTGGGGCAGACCCGGGCCGGCGGCACGCTGGCTGACGGGTGAGGCACTGGCCGAAGTATCGGTTCGCCTGCAGGCGTCGACGCACCGCTCCGAGGTGGGGCCCGGGCAGCGGCCCGGCGACTTCCGCGCGCGTGCGGCACTGGCGCGGTACGCGGCGGACCTGCGCGTGCTGGAGCAGGCCGCGGAGATCCGCTTCCAGCGACTGCACGCACCGTTCCTCGACAACCAGGTGGTGCGGGCCGCGCGGGCGCTTCCCGAGGCGCTGCGGGTACGGCCGGGGGCGCGGGCGGCGATCCTGCGGACCGTGCTGGAGGGCGCGGGCGTACGCGAGTTGCCGCCGGGCTGGGGCGCGCCGACCCAGACGACGGCGACGGCCGCCGCGCGTACGGGGCTGCGGACGGCGGCGGACTCCCTGCTGATGCTGTTCGAGACACCGCTGCTCGCGGAGGCGGGACTGGTGGAGGCGCGGGTGGTCCGGGCCGCGGTGCGCCGGGCGGCGGCCGGTGAACCACTGCCGGTGGACGGCCTGGCGGACCTGGTCTCCCTGGAGCTGTGGCTCCGTCGGCTGCTGTCCCGGCGCGGCACGTGCTGGACGGGCACACCGGCCCGGCAGCGGGCGGTACCGGCGGGGATCGCGCCGCAGCGGGGGGCGTTGGGGGCGGCTGCGTCCGGGGGTGTGGCGGGGGTGTGACGCGGTGTGCCTCCGGCGGTCCGGCCGCGGTGGATGCCTGCGGCGGCCCGTGCGGGAGCGGTGGGGGTGCTGTAGCGCCGGCCGTTTCGTCGGGGCTCGGGGCCGCGCGGAGGGTGCGCGTCGGCTGGAGCTGCCGGAAGTCGTGCCTCCCCCAGTGCCTGAAGAGCCTGGGCGGTACCCCCAGGGCGGCACGGGTGGGCGCAGCGGTACGCCGTCGCGCCGGGTGCGCACCCACCTCGGCACGGCACCCACGCCGATCCCCCTGTCAGCCGCCGCGGCCGGACCCACCCCGTCACAATGACCCAGTGCGGTACAGGATCCTGGGCGTCACCCAGGCGGAGGACGACCACGGCGCCGCACACCGCCCGGGCGCGTGAGCTGTGGGAGGCGGCCCGGGCGGAGGCCGCGCGGGGGACGCCGCCGCCCCAGTTCTCGGTGATGCTGGACCTGGTCGACGCGATGCTCACGGCCGGCGAGTCGGGCCCGGAGCACGCCGTGCCCAAGCTGGCCTGCGCGCTGCGCGAGGCCGTGCGGAAGCGGTGCTCCGAGACCATCCGGGCGACGCTCGTGGACCGTGCGGCGGGGTTGCTGTGCGAACTCGACGACGCCCGGCGCGCGGCACGGCTGATCGGCGCTGGTGAGCGCTGGCGCCGTGGCCGTCCGCGTCCCATGCCGGAGCGCGCACAGGTCGAGCGGGCCGAGGCCGCCGCCCGCGCGGTGCTCGGCCCCGGGCGGTACGCGGCGGAGTGCCGCACGGGCGGGTCCCTCACCGCCGAGGACGTCCTGCGGGAGCTGGGCGAGGCCGGTGTCCTCCGGCGCGCGTGACCCCTCAGGGGCTCGGGCGGGGGTGAACCTCCACACCGCCCGGTCCGTCGTCGACGTCGACATCGACCAGCGCGTCATGGGCGATCGAGGCGTGGTCGGGGTCCACGGTGAGGGAGGAGCGGGCGCGCACGGTCACGCCGTGCTCGTCACGCCGGTCGGCGACGGACAGACTCGACCGCTGCCGCACCCACGCGCTCTCGACGACGCTCAGCTCGGGCCCGGTGCCCTCGCCGGTGACGTCGTACGACACCTCGCTCCGCTGGTGCATGGCCGGGACGGCCGGGACCGGCGAAGTCGGCGTGGGCCCCGGTGCCGGCGTAGAAGTCGGCCGCGGGGTGGGCGTCGCTGACGAGGTCGGTGTCGGTGCCGAGCCCGTCGTCGGCTCGGACGTCGACTTCGCGGTCGGAGCCGAATGCCGGGAGGTCGCACGAGCGGGCTCGTTCACCCCGGGCCCAGGCCCGGGCTCCCCCTCCGAAGACGCGGGCGGGTCCTCGGTGGGTCGGCTCACCGGGGAGGACGCCGGCGGCGCGGCCTTCGGCTCCTGTTCGGGGGTGTCGTTCCCGGCGAGGGCCAGCGCCAGTGCCGCGGCCGCCGCCACGCCGACCACACTGGCCGCGATGCCCGCTTTCACGGGCGCGCCGAGCCCCTCGGAGGCCGCCGCACCGCCACCGGCTCCCGCCGCGCCGGACGAGCCGCCGCCCGCCGCCGCGGCCGTACCCGCGCCACCGGCCGCGCCCGCTCCGGCGCTCTGGGCGAGGAGCCCGGCCGTCCTGCCGTACCCGGCGGCACCCAGCCAGCCGATGACGGCGACCGGCACGACGGCCGGGATGCCGCCGGCGACCTCCTCGATCTGGCTCGCGGCCAGCCTGCACTTGGCGCACTCCTCCAGGTGCTTGCGCAGGCCCCGCTCGGCGCGGGTGCGCAGCCGGCCCCGGGCATAGGTGCCGAGCTGGTCGGCATAGCGCGCGCACTGCTCGTCGTCGGCGAGCGTGGCGCTGACGTGGGCCTGGAGGTAGGCCTGCTTGAGTCCCTCACGGGCGCGGCTGGCGAGGACGCGGGTGCCGTTGGCGTCCAGACCGAAGAGCGTGGCCACCTCGCTGGGCGACTCGTCCTCGACCTCGGTGTGCCACAGCACGGCCTGCCACCGCTCCGGCAGCGACCGGAAGGCCCGCATCGCCAGGGACTGCTCGGCCTCGTGCAGGGCGCGGACGTCGGCGCCCAGGCCCAGCGTGTCGTCGTCGGACACCTCGGAGCTCCGCGCGGCCTGCGTGGCGAACACCGCGAAGTCGTCGACGAGCTGCTCCCGCTTCGCCGACCGCGTCCAGCCGGCGGCCACGCGACGCACGGAGGTGAGCAGATACGCGCGGACCGCGTGCCGGGGTCCCGAGCCGCCGCGGACCGCCTGGAGCATGCGGGCGAAGACCTCGGCGGTCAGGTCGTCCGCGGTGTGGGCGTCCCGGCAGCAGGTGCCGGCGTACCGGCGCACCGCCGTGGCATGGCGCCGGTACAGCTCCTCGTACGCGCTGTCGTCGCCCGAGCGCATCCGGCCGATGAGGTCGGCGTCGGACGGCGGCTGCTCGCGCGGCGGCGGCAGGACGCCGTCCTCGTGCCGGTTGCGCTGTGCCGGGACGACAGCGTCCGAGGGCACCGCGACATCGTCGTCCGGCGGGGTGCCGGCCCGTCCCCCCTGATGCGGCACCCGTGGTGACATCGGGCCACCGGCCGTGGCGCCGCCGCCGTCATCGCACGGCTCGTCCCGCCCGTCAACGCTCATCGCGGAAAGCCTCCGCCAGCCGCTCTACCAGTCCGAACACCGGGTCAGAGTGCCATATTTGCTTTTCTTCAGTGCACCGCAGGACGCACCAACCACTCGTCCGTGGGGACTTGCCGGAGACCAGTACATGACCGTCACCCGTCCGGGGAAGCCTCGACCTCCCGGCAGGGGCGGCTGCCGCCGCGTCGATCTCGTCGCGTGGCCCGGTGCGCGGACTCCGTAGCCGCCCACGCCCTGTCGGCACCTCCGTACCGGCGCGGCTCGCAGGCAGTGCGAGCCGCGTGGGAGGGGCCCTCGCCCTTCGGCGTTGGTCGGGCCGGTACCGGAGGCCTGCCACCAGCACCCTCCGGCCTCACGCCGGCCGACATCGCAGGCCCGTCAGCAGGGCCGACCGGCCTTACGCCGACCGGCACCGCAGGCCCGCCAGCAGAACCCTCCGGCCCTACGCGGGCCGGGACCGCAGCCCCTCCAGCAGGATGTCCAGCAGCCGGGCCCAGGCGGCTGCCCGGAGCGGCGGGCCTGCGCAGTGGCCAGGCCCTGCCGTCACCTGCGCGCCTTTTCGGCTCGCGGCCGTGCGAGCCGCGCGCAAGGGTTCCTCGGCCTTACGCCGGCCGGCACGGCCGTCCTTGCAGCGGGCCCCCGGCCTCACGCCGGCCGGGACCGCAGCCCTTCCAGCAGGATGTCCAGCAGCCGGGACGAAGCGGCCGCCTGCTGTGCCGCGTCCGGCAGCGAGGGGGCGGCCGTCGCGATCACCAGGAGCACGTCCGAGACGGACACGTCGGGCCGCAGCTCACCCGCCGCGCGTGCCCGCTCCACGAGCCGGCCCACGACCTCCAGCAGCTCCGCCGCGCCCGCGTCGTCCTCCGGCGCGAGAACCGGCGGCTCCTCGGACACCAGCCGCAGCTCACCCGAGCCCGGCTGCGTCCGCTGCTGCGGCACCCGGGCGGCGGCCTCGTCGGCCACGCCCACCCGCAGCACCTGCGGCGGCAGCAGCCGCCCGGCGCCGGAGGCCACCGAGGTGCGCAGGAAGCGCGACAGTGCCGACCACGGCTCGTCCTCCTGGCCGAGCGCGGCACGCGCCTGCTCGGTCAGCCGGGAGGTCTCCTCCTCGGCTATCCGGCGCACCAGGACGTCCTTGCTCGGAAAGCGCCGGTACACCGTGCCGACGCCGACCCGCGCGCGCCGCGCCACGTCCTCCATCGGCGCGCCGTACCCCAGCTCGCCGAAGACCTCGCGCGCCGCGCGCAGTACGTGCTCCAGATTGCGCTGTGCGTCCACACGCAGCGGAGTGGTCCGCGCTCCGTTCCCGCGTCCGTTGCCCACCGCCGCGCTCATCGTCGCTCCGCCCGATGTCACGGCGGAAGCGGATGACCAATGCGAGTTCTGAACATGCATATGCGTTCCCCCGGTAATGACGTCTCCCCCCGGAGACCTCTCCCCGTCATGTAAAGCCGGAGCGCGCGGAACAGGCCCGCTTCCCGAACCCGCCGTCGCGGACCCGATGAGCGCATCCCCCTACACCCCGTCGACACACGAACATAGTTGAGAGGGAGTCAATTCAGAAGGGGCAGGTTCCGCACGGAGCGCCCCCCGATCGGACCACGGGTCGGATACGCCCCGATTGCGCCTCGGCCCGGCCCCCGGCTCACCCCCGCTGACCTGCGCACCTTCCTCGCGCTCCGGCAATCCGCCCCGGCCCGCGCGCCCGCGCCGTACGGTCACACAATTCGTCGGGGCTGTGGACAAACGCAAGCGGCGGGTGCGTCATGGGATGGTGAAGGAACGTGCGCGCATTCTCGTTGTCGGCGGCGGCTACGTCGGGATGTACACGGCCCTGCGCCTGCAGAAGAAGCTCAGGCAGGAGCTGAGGCGGGGCGAGGCGGAGATCACGGTCGTCACCCCCGACCCGTACATGACGTACCAGCCGTTCCTCCCGGAGGCGGCCGCCGGCGCCATCTCGCCGCGCCACGTCGTCGTACCGCTGCGCCGTGTCCTCGACCTCTGCCGCGTGATCATCGGCGAGGCGAAGTCCGTCGACCATGCCAAGCGCACGGCCACCATCGCCACCCTCGCCACCGAGGAGGAGGGCACGGGCGGACAGCAGCTGACGTACGACGAACTGGTCCTCGCCCCCGGCTCCGTCTCCCGCACCCTGCCCGTCCCCGGCCTGGCCGACCACGGCATCGGCTTCAAGACGGTCGAGGAGGCCATCGGCCTGCGCAACCACGTCCTGGAGCAGATGGACATCGCCTCCTCCACCCGCGACCCCGCGATCCGCGACGCGGCCCTCACCTTCGTCTTCGTGGGCGGCGGATTCGCCGGCGTCGAGGCGCTCGGCGAGCTGGAGGACATGGCCCGCTATGCCGCGCGGTACTACCACAACATCCGGCCCGAGGACATGAAGTGGATCCTGGTCGAGGCCTCGGACCGCATCCTGCCCGAGGTCGGCGAGGAGATGGGCCGCTACACCGTCAGCGAGCTGCGCCGCCGCAACATCGACGTACGCCTGCAGACCCGTCTGGAGTCCTGCGCGGAGCGGGTGGCGGTCCTCAGCGACGGTGGCCGTTTCCCGACCCGTACGGTCGTGTGGACGGCCGGCGTCAAACCCCACCCGGTCCTCGCCGCCACCGATCTGCCGCGCGAGGACCGCGGACGCCTGAGGTGCACCGCCGAGCTGACGGTCGAGGGCGCCCCGCACGCGTGGGCCGCGGGTGACGCCGCCGCCGTCCCCGACGTCACCGCCGGGGAACCCGGCCGGGAGTGCGCCCCCAACGCCCAGCACGCCGTCCGCCAGGCCCGGCTCCTCGGCGACAACATCGTGCGCTCCCTGCGCGGCGAGCCCCTGGAGACGTACGCCCACAGGTACGTCGGTTCGGTGGCCTCCCTGGGCTTCCACAAGGGCGTCGCCCACCTCTACGGACGCAAGCTCAAGGGCTACCCCGCCTGGTTCATGCACCGCGCCTACCACCTCAGCCGCGTGCCCACCTTCAACCGCAAGGCGCGCGTGCTCGCCGAATGGGCCCTGGCCGGGCTCTTCAAACGGGAGATCGTCTCGCTGGGTTCACTCGAACACCCCCGGGCCGAGTTCGAACTCGCGGCCGGTGGAAAGCCTTCCCACGAGCCCCCGGGCAACCCGAAGGGGTCGTCCTGACCGGACCCAGGAACTCCACCGGCCGGCCCGGCGTCTGACGGATGCCGACCCGGACCGCACACTGCCAGACTGGTCCACCACCGCGGGCGGGCCACCACCGCGGACGGGCCGCCGCTCGTCCCGGTGCGGCTCCCGGGGCCCCGGCCGGTTCCGGTGCCGGCCGCCGACAACTACACGAGGCAAGGATTCGTGAACTTCACGCGCTGGAGCGCCCGGCTCCCCGGAACGCAGCGCCGCGCGGCAGCGCGGACCGAGCAGGCGGTCCCCACGGACCGGCGGGGAGAAGGCTCCGTCCCCGCCGCCCGCGCCGAACAACTGACCGACGAGACACCGCCCGTACCCGCCGTCGACGACCTGAGGGTCGGCGAGGTCCTCGACCGCGTGCCCTCCCTCGCCGCCCTGGTCCACGGCCCCGACCACCGCATCGCCTACGTCAACGACGCCTACACGGCCGCCTTCGGCATCCGCCCGATCGGCGCACCCGCGCGCGAGGCGCTCCCGGAACTCGACGAGCTGGGCCTGCTGCCCCTGCTGGACCAGGTCCTGCGCAGCGGCAGGCCCCGCACGGTCAAGTCCCGCAAGGCCCCCGACGGCCGCTCCTACACCTTCACCTGCACCCCGGTCACCGAGGGGGACGGCGGTGTACTGGTCTTCGCCACCGACGTCACCGACCACGCCGAGGCCGCCGAACGCCTGCGCGCCAGCGAACGCCGCCAGCGCGAGACGGCCGTGACCCTCCAGAGGTCCCTGCTCCCGCAGGAGCTGGAACAACCCGACGACCTGCGCATCGCCGCCACCTACCACCCCGGCGGCACGGAGGCCGCGGTCGGCGGCGACTGGTACGACGTGATCACCCTGGGCGGCGGACGGACGGCCCTGGTGATCGGCGACGTCATGGGACGGGGCGTGCGCGCGGCGGCGGTCATGGGCCAGCTGCGCACGGCGGTCCGCGCGTACGCCCGTCTCGACCTGCCCCCGCACGAGGTGCTGCAACTCCTCGACGGCCTGGCCGCCGAGATCGACGCCAACCAGATCGCCACGTGCGTGTACGCCGTCCACGACCCCAACGAGGGACGGCTGGTGTACGCCTCGGCGGGCCATCTCCCCATCCTGGTCCGCGACGAGAACGGCACGGTCCTGCGCGCCGACGAACCGACCGGCCCCCCGCTCGGCACGGGCGGCTGGATGCACTCCTCCGGCTCGGTCCCGCTGGGCCCCGGCTCGACGGCGGCCCTGTACACCGACGGCCTGGTGGAGCGCCGCAACGAGGACCTCGACGAGGGCATCGCCGCGCTGGAACGCGCCCTGGCCGGAGCCACCGGCACCCCGCAGGTGGTCTGCGACCGCCTGGTGCGCTCGGCCGGCGTGACGGCCGACCACGACGACGACGTGGCCGTCCTCGTCCTCCAGCACCCGGCCCGCACCGGCCCGGAGGGCGAGCTGTTCCGCAACGCGGCCCTGGAACTGCTCGGCGGCGTGGAAGCGGCCCCACGCGCGCGTGCCTTCGCCTCCGGCGTCCTCACCAGCTGGCGTTTCCCCGCCGACCTGCACGATCTGGGCGTCCTGGCCACCAGCGAACTGGTCGCCAACTCCCTCCAGCACGGCACGCCCCCGATGCGGCTGCGGCTGCGCCGCACCGACCGCCGTCTGATCATCGAGGTCACCGACGGCGACGACCACCTCCCGAGGCGCCGCCGTGCGGAACCCGGCGACGAGTCGGGCCGGGGCATCGCCATCGTCGCCACGATCGCCTCGAACTGGGGGTGCAGACGCACACCGGGCGGCGGGAAGGCGGTGTGGTGCGAGTTCGTACTGCCGCGGGCGGTGACGTGACGGCCAAGGCGCCGTCCCCGCTGACGGCAGCGCTGGAGGAGGGCGCTCAGGTACCGGTCCGCTACGTGGGCTCCGGCACCTGCCGGTCCGGCCGCTCGGCGGTGCCGCCCCCCGCGCACCAGGCGATACGGGCCGCGTGCAGGCGGGTCTCGACGCCGAGCTTGGTGTAGATGCGGCGGAGGTGGTCCTTGACGGTGTCGGGACTCAGGCTCAGCGCGTCGGCGATCTCCCGGTTGGGCAGGCCGTCGCCGACCAGCGCGAGGACGTCCCGTTCGCGAGGGGTGAGCGTGGAGACCAGGGCCTCGGCGGGGGCCCGTTCCCGGTCCACCGCCGCGGGCCGGACGTAGGCGGCCTTCAGGGCCTCCGTCAGGCAGGGATCCAGCGCCAGGCTGCCCTGCGCGACGGCCGTGACCGCCCAGGGCAGGTGCCGGGCGGCGGTACCGCGGAGCAGCACGCCCGCCGCTCCCTGGCGGAGCAGCTGGCGCGTGCCGTGGCCGGTGAGCTGCTCGGCCAGCACGACACAAAAGGGCCTGCCGGGGCGGCCCGGACACCGCAGCAGGGTGTGCAGGGCCTCGCTCTCCGCCGCGTGGCTGATCACCAGCACGTCGGGCCGTGACCAGCGCACGATGTTCGCCACCGTGCCGGGAGCCCCCTCGGCCACCACACTGAACTGCCGGGTTTCCTCCAGCACCGTACGGACCGCGACGCGCGCGGAGAGCATGGGAGCCACCAACGCGACACGCACCATCTGATCCCCCGTAGATCGACTCGTTGGTCACCAGAACACGCTGTGGTCAAGAGCGGTTCTTCAGACTTCAACCAGCTTGCGCAGCCTCACACTTGACCCTACGTCGGTCAAGCGCTTACTGCCGCTGCACAAGTCATCCCATCCTGTCAACTCCCCTGTCGAGGGGAAATAGCTCCCGGGCCCCCCGCAAGGGGGGTACAGCCGTGGCGAGTGGTGCTGCAGATTCGTCACCACACTGCGAACACAGCACCAGAGGGGGAACGATGAGAGTCAAGACGGCCCTGGCGGCGGCGATGATCGTGGGCGCCGGCCTGTTCACCACACAAGGCGTGGCGAACGCCGCTCTGAGCGACTGCAACTCGAACAACATGTGCATGTGGGGCAACAACGACTTCCGGTGGATGATCGGCGAACGCGCCCACGGCTCCGGCACATGGGCGAACCTGAGTGGTGACCGCAACGACGAGATGGACTCGTGGGCCAACCGCTCCGCCAGCCACACCGGTTGCATGGCCGAGCACTCCAACGGCTCCGGCGACCGGCAGAGCATGCACAGGAACGACAGCGACAACAACGTGGCCCCCTGGAACAGCGACGAGATCTCGTCCTGGCGTACGACGAACGGATGCTGAGTTGACCGCAGCCGCTGGTGCACCCCTGGTCCGGACGAGCGGAGTGTGCAAGGCCTACCGCTCGTCGGCCGAGACCGTATGGGCCGCGCGAGACGTGGACTTCACCGCCCGGGCGGGCGAGTTCGTGTGCGTGTACGGCGCCAGCGGCTCCGGCAAGTCGACCCTGCTCAACCTGCTCGCCGGCCTGGACCTCGCCGACTCCGGCGAGATCCGGGTCGGCGGGGTCGACGTGGCCGCGGCCGACGAGGCGCAGCGCGCTCGCCTGCGGCTGCGCACCGTCGGCGTGGTCTTCCAGGAGCACAACCTCATCGACGAGTTCACCGCCGCGGAGAACGTCGCCCTGCCCCTGGAGGCCGACGGCCTGACCGTGGCCGAAGCCCGTGAGCAGGCGCTGGAACAACTCGCCCGCGTCGGCCTGACCGGGCTGGAGGACCGGTTCCCCTGGCAGCTCTCCGGCGGCCAGCGGCAACGGGTCGGAGTCGCCCGGGCGCTCACCGGACAGCGGTCGGTGCTGCTGGCGGACGAGCCGACCGGCGCGCTCGACTCGGCGGCCACACGCGAGCTGTTCGAGCTGTTCCGGAGACTGTGCGACGACGGCGTCCTCGCCGTGATCTGCTCGCACGACCCACGCTGCCGCGACTTCGCCGACACGGTCTACGAGGTCGTCGACGGCCGACTGGAATCCCGCGCGTGACCAGCACGGACAACGACACGGGGGCACAGGCCCGCATGACGCACCAGCCCGGCGCACACGGCCGTACGACGCCCGCCGGCACGACGTACGACGGTCAGCTGCGCCTGGCCCTGCGGCTCGCCCGGCGGCTGGCCCGCTCGCGGGCCCTGGCCCGCTCGGTCGCACTGGTCTTCGTCGCCGCGCTGCTGGTGATGGCCATGTTCGTCACCCTGCGGACGCTGTCCCTGTCGGGCGACCAGGTCGCCGACAACGAACTGGGCCGCTACGGCGCGAAGGTCGGCTACGGCAGCGGCGTGTCCCTGCTCCCCGGCGACGACACCTTCGTCACCGACCTGCGGAGCCGGCTGCGCGCCGCCGGAGCCACGGACGCCGACGTCGTGCTCAGCGCGACCGACGTCCAGCTGAACACCACGCCCGCCCGCAACGTGACGGCCCTGGAGACCGACTGGACCTCCCGCCCGTACCCCGAGCGGTACGAACTGCTGTCGGGGCGGTGGCCGAGCCGCCCGGGCGAGGTGGCCGTCACCGAG
Source organism: Streptomyces bullii (assembly GCF_042657145.1). Taxonomy (NCBI): domain Bacteria; kingdom Bacillati; phylum Actinomycetota; class Actinomycetes; order Kitasatosporales; family Streptomycetaceae; genus Streptomyces; species Streptomyces bullii. Next base: position 4,523 of record NZ_JBHSNY010000003.1, on the reverse strand, counting down.
CCCGGCGACGTGCGCACCCCGGCCGGCAAGACGCTCACGGTGCTGGGCGACGTACGGCTCAAGGTCGTCGGCACCGTCGACGACCGGTCCGCGGACAGCACCAACCTGCTGCTCGGCGCGGGCACGTGGGCCACCCTCGACCCCTCCCTGAGCGAGGGATTCCCGGTCCTGGCCGCCCAGATGGACGTGGTGTGGTCGGGGGAGCGGCCCGAGGCCGTCGTCGACGCGTTCGCCGGTGCGGCGCGCGCCTGGGCCAAGGGGCGGGACAGCGAGGAAGCCGCCGCGCTGAGGCGGGACGGGCGGACGGCCGTGGCCGCCACCCTGGTCACCCGGGAGCAGCTGTCCTCCCGCCCGCAGAAGACCTGGATCGAGAAGACCCCGGCCGGCTACACCGTGCCCTCCCTGCTGGTGCCCACCGCAGCCGTGGCCCTGGTGTTCGGGCTGAACGGCCGCCGCTTCCGGCGTACCACCACCACCCTGGTCTCCCTGGGCGTCCCCCGTACGACGGCGGCGGCCGGCCCCGCCCTGGCCGCAGTGGCCTGGTCGCTGGCCGCGGCCGGGTGCGGAGCCGTCGCCGGTGTCGTCGTGGGCATGGGTGCCCGCCTGCTCGTCTCCCACCTGCGCGACCGACCCGCCGGCCCGGTCGACGACCTCGCCACGCCCGCGCTGCGGCTGCTCGCCGTGGTCCTGGTGACCGGCCTGGTCGCCGGGGCGGTGCTCGCCCGCACCGGACGCGGCAGCGCCGCACGGTCCCCCCGCGCGGACGATGACACGCCACAAGCCGACCGCCCCTCGGGCCGCCGCGCCCGCGACGCCCGGCACCTGCTGGCCGTCGCCGCGTGGTGCGCCACGGCGGTGTACGCCACCCGGGTCGACTCACCCGCCCAGGCCATGGTCCTCACCGGCATCCTGATCGGCGCGGTGCTCCTGACCATCCCCGAGGTGTTCGCCGGACTGCTCAAACTGCTGCCCGAGGGCGGCCCCCGGCGCCGCCTGGTCCGCCGGCAGCTCGCCGCCGACCGGGCCAGGGCCTGCGCCGCCCTGGCCGTGCTCACCGTGCTGCTCGGCGCCTCACTGGGCTACGTCACCCTGCTGGACACCCTGATCCGCACGGTGGAGAAGCAGTCGTACCCGGCGGTCCTCCCCGGGCAGGTCCTGCTGGCCGGCCACCAGAGCGACACCTACCCGCCCGGCAAGGCGCTGCTGCGCACGGCCGACGCCTCCGGCGCGCTCGACGGCCGGCCCCGCACGGAAGTGCGGTACCTGATGACCGACGACCTGGACAACCCACGCATGGCGAGCCGCGAAGGCGACGACGGCAGCCTGCTCGCCGCGGACACCCCACAGGACGTCGAACGGCTGATCGGCCATCGACTCGACTCCGCCCAGACCTCCGTACTGCGCGACGGCGGCCTCCTGGTCTGGTCGCACGCCACCGACGCCCCCATCGGATCCGACCCGCGCGTCCGGCTCGTCGTCCGCGAGGGGGACAAGGTCCTGGGCCGCACCGCCGACCTGCCCGCCACCGCCCTCGACGTGGACCCGGCCGAGTGGCGCGCCGGCTCCGACGGCATCATGCTGCGCTCCACCGCCACCGCCCTGGATCTGCCGATGCAGCCCCACGGACCGGTCATGGTCACCGGCGTCCCCGACGCCAAGGCCCACGCCCTGCAACAGGCGGTGATCAACGCCGGCATGGACGCCGGAGCCGTCCTGATCCACGTGGAGCCCGACGACCCGGTGCCCCCGGCGGCACTCCTGGCCACCGCGGTCGGCCTGGTGGTCCTGGCCCTCGCCGCCGTGCTCGCCGCGACCCGCAGCCAGACCCGCATCCTGCGCCGCTACCTCGCCCGGCTGATCGCCGTGGGCATCCCGCCGCGCTGGGCGCGCCAGGTCCTGCTCTGCCAGCACGGCGCCCTCATCGCCGTGAGCACCCTGCTCGGCCTGGTCATCGCCGTGCTGCCGACGGTCGTCCTCGCGGCACGGATCTCGGGCTTCGTGCTGAGCGTCCCGTGGTGGCAGCTGGGCGTCCTGGCCGCGGCGATCTACCTCGCCGCGCTGCTCGCCGCCGTCCACTCCGCCCACCGGCTCCGCGTGACCGAGGCCCGCTCGGCCTGACCGGACGTCCCCGGCCGGGGACGTCCGGTTCCTCAGACGTCGGCGGACACCGGCTCCCCGCCCCGGGCCACCACCCGGCTCCTCGCCGACCACGGCCGGTCCTGGACGTCCGTCAGCTCCCGCCCCAGACGCACGGCCAGCACCGTGATCCCCAGCGAGATCACCAGGAACGCCACGATGTACGGCGCGTGCAACGAGGCCCCGAGCGGCCCGCCCACCGCCGGCCCCACGGCCAGCGCCAGCTGCTTCACCAGGGCGAACGCCGAGTTGTACTGCCCGGCCAGGCCGGTGGGCGCCAGATCGGCCACCAACGGCGCCACGGTCGGCGACAGCATCGCCTCACCGAGCCCGAACAGCGCGTACGTCGAGACGAACGCGGCCGTCGCCATCGCCTGGCTCGTCTCCCCGAGCCCCGCGTACCCGGCCACGGCCCACGCCACGGCCCAGATCAGCCCGACCGCCGCGACGACCCGCGACCGCCTCCGCCGCTCCACGAAGCGCAGCACCGCGAACTGCGCGACCACGATCACCAGCGTGTTCGCCGCCAGCGCCGTGCCCAGCGCCGACGTGGAGATCCCGGCCGCCTCGACCCCGTACGCGCTCAGCCCCGACTCGAACTGCCCGTAGCAGGCGAAGAACAGCACGAAACCCAGCACACACAGCTGCACCATGGCACGGTTGCCCAGCAGTTGCCTCCAGCTCCCCCTGGCGGACGGCGCGTCCCCGATCCGCGGCGCGCGCGGCATCCGCACGGTCGTCATCACCACGACCAGCAGCAGGAACATCGCCGCCTCGATCGCGAACAGCAGCGTGAAGGAGGAGACGCGGGTGGTGTCGACGAGGTGCCCCCCGATGAGGCCGCCCACCCCGAGCCCGAGATTCTGCAGAAAGAACTGCAGGGCGAACGCCCGCGACCGCGTCTCCGCCGACGAGCAGTCCACGATCATCGTCGCCAGCGCCGGCTGCATCACGGCCTGCCCGGCCCCGAGGACGGCCGCCGACAGCAACACGCCCACCGCCCCGCTCGCCAGCCCCAGGCTCAGCGCACCGACGGCGGCGGCGACCAGAGCGGCGAGCAACACCGGAAGCGGGCCCCGCCGGACGATGGCCCGCCCGGCGAACGGCAGCACGATCAGCGCGGCCACAGCGAAGACGGCGAGCACGAGACCCGCCGTCATGGCCCCCAGCCCCCGCACCTGCGCCACATAGACGTACAGGTAGGGGACCGTGAAGCCGAGCCCGAAAGCGCTGAGTGCGTTGCCCACGTGGATCCGGCGCATCGCTGCGCCCATCGCCCTGGTCACGTTCACCTCTCTCACTGGTTAGGACTGAAGACTTCGAAGCTAAACTTCGAAGCTAAAGAGTACACATGCAAGGACTTCAAGGCAAAGCAAGGGCATGCGATACTGCCGCCCATGGCCGACACCCCCGGGGCCGGCGAGCCGACCCTCGAAGAACAGATCGCCGCCTACCAGCGCGAGTTCCAGGACCTCGACCCCCAGGTCGAGAAGATCGTGTCGGCGCTGTCCCGCCTGAACCGCCGTATGAACGTCGCCTACGGCCGCCAGACCGCCGCCCTCGGCATCAGCAACGCCGAGTGGGAGGTCCTCAAGGCCCTCGTCCTCTCCGGCGCCCCGTACCGCATGGGCCCCAGCGACCTCGCCAAGCGCCTCGGCCTGACCCCGGCCGCCATGACCCACCGGATCGACCGCATGGTCTCCGAAGGGCTGGTGACCCGTGAGAGGGACGAGTCCAACCGCGTACGAGTGATCGTGGAGCTGACCCCGGAGGGACGAGAGAAGTGGCTGGAGGCGATGCGCCTGGCGTCGGTCTTCGAGGAGGACCTCCTCCAGGACCTCTCCCCAAAGGAGCGCATGGCCCTGGGAGAGGTGCTCACCCGGCTGCTGCGCAGGGTGGAGCACGCCCAGCCGGACGCCGGCGGACGCCTCTCCGACCTGGACTGACGCGGGTCCAAAGATCTTGACAAGGGGCGCTTGACAGTCACCTGGTCGATCCGTAGAGTTCTTCGGGTTGCCGCAGAGACGTAACGGTTCTGCGACAGCACTTCCGCCGCACGAGCGGCATCCAACCACCAGCAAGATCTCTCCCCACGGGGTTGATTTCGGCATGCCCGAATTCAATTTCCATTGGGCGGCGACGAACGTGATCGACGCCGAGCGACTCCGATTTTGGAATCGCCGAGAGAGCGCGCTAAGGTTGGAGACGTCGGAACGGCCCAACAGCCGGGAAGACACCCCCTTCTGACTGAGGATCAGGCCCGAAAGGATCTGATAGAGTCGGAAACACCGAAGGGAAGCGCCCGGAGGAAAGCCCGAGAGGGTGAGTACGAAGGAAGCGTCCGTTCCTTGAGAACTCAACAGCGTGCCAAAAGTCAACGCCAGATA
>NZ_JBHSNY010000002.1:0-768538 GCF_042657145.1 Streptomyces bullii | reverse complement strand
TAGAGAGGGTAAGGCTCCCAGTAGACGACTGGGTTGATAGGCCGGATATGGAAGCACGGTAACGTGTGGAGTTGACCGGTACTAATAGGCCGAGGGCTTGTCCTCAGTTGCTCGCGTCCACTGTGTTGGTTCTGAAACCACGAACAACCCGCCCATGTGTGGGTGTGCCGGTTGTGTGTTTCATAGTGTTTCGGTGGTCATAGCGTGAGGGAAACGCCCGGTTACATTCCGAACCCGGAAGCTAAGCCTTACAGCGCCGATGGTACTGCAGGGGGGACCCTGTGGGAGAGTAGGACGCCGCCGAACTCCTTTTGAAGCTCTGGCTCTTGGGCATACCGCCCGAGGGCCAGAGCTTTTTTGCGTTGAGGTAAGGTCAGGGGGCATCGTAGGAACGTTTCCCACAGGAGGCCCCCGGGTGGAGGTTCAGGAGACTCGCGTCCAGACGGACCGTGTCCTCACCATCCCGAACATCCTCAGCATGGCGCGGCTCGCCGGCGTGCCGCTCTTCCTGTGGTTGATCCTCAGGCCTGAGTTCGGCGGCCCGAAGAGTGACGGCTGGGCGCTGCTGGTTCTGGCGCTGAGCGGCGTCAGCGACTACCTGGACGGCAAGCTCGCGCGGCGCTGGAACCAGATCAGCAGCCTGGGGCGGCTCCTCGATCCCGCGGCCGACCGGCTCTACATTCTCTCGACCCTGGTCGGCCTCACCTGGCGGGAGATTCTGCCGCTGTGGTTGACCCTCGTCCTCCTGACTCGGGAACTGGTCCTGCTGGTGATGGTGGGGATTCTCAGGCGTCACGGGTACCCGCCGCCGCAGGTGAACTTCCTGGGGAAGGCCGCCACCTTCAACTTGATGTATGCCTTCCCGCTGCTCCTGCTCAGTGACGGAAGCGGCTGGATCTCGTCACTCGCTGCTATTTTCGGATGGGCGTTCGCCGGATGGGGTACAACGCTGTACTGGTGGGCAGGAGTCCTCTACGTGGTACAAGTCCGCCGCCTGGTCCGTGCGGACGCCATGGCCGACTGAACTCGCTGATTGTGCAGCCGTAGCGGCGCGATGGCCCGTACTGGAAAAGTGCGGGACAATCTTGGCGGGGGAAGTCGGCTAGACCGTCTCTTCGAGGAGGACGCTTCCGACATGAAGGCCGTCGTGATGGCCGGAGGCGAAGGCACGCGCCTTCGTCCCATGACCTCAAGCATGCCCAAGCCGCTCCTGCCTGTGGCGAACCGCCCGATCATGGAGCACGTTCTGCGGCTGCTCAAAAGGCATGGGCTCAACGAAACAGTCGTAACTGTCCAGTTCCTGGCCTCGCTCGTCAAGAACTACTTCGGTGACGGCGAAGAGCTCGGAATGGAGCTGACCTATGCCAATGAGGAGAAGCCACTCGGTACCGCCGGAAGCGTCAAGAACGCCGAAGAGGCGTTGAAGGACGATGCCTTCCTTGTCATCTCCGGCGATGCGCTGACCGACTTCGACCTCACCGAGCTGATCAATTTCCACAAGGAAAAGGGCGCGCTCGTCACGGTCTGCCTGACGCGCGTGCCCAATCCGCTGGAATTCGGCATCACCATCGTGGACGAGGAAGGCCGGGTCGAGCGGTTTCTTGAGAAGCCGACCTGGGGCCAGGTGTTCTCGGACACCGTGAACACCGGCATCTACGTGATGGAGCCCGAGGTCTTCGACTACGTCGAGGCCGATGTGCCCGTCGACTGGTCCGGGGACGTCTTCCCGCAGTTGATGAAGGAGGGCAAGCCGATCTACGGCTATGTCGCCGAGGGCTACTGGGAGGACGTCGGTACCCACGAGAGCTACGTCAAGGCGCAGGCCGATGTCCTCGAGGGCAAGGTCGACGTCGAGATCGACGGTTTCGAGATCTCTCCGGGCGTGTGGGTCGCCGAGGGCGCCGAGGTGCATCCGGACGCCGTTCTCCGTGGCCCCCTCTACATCGGGGACTACGCGAAGGTCGAGGCCGGCGCCGAGATCCGCGAGCACACCGTGGTCGGCTCCAACGTCGTCGTGAAGAGCGGGGCCTTTCTGCACAAGGCCGTCGTCCACGACAACGTGTACGTCGGGCCGCACAGCAACCTGCGTGGCTGTGTCGTCGGAAGGAACACCGACATCATGCGCGCGGCCCGGATCGAGGACGGCGCGGTCATCGGTGACGAGTGCCTGGTCGGTGAAGAATCGATCGTCCAGGGCAATGTGCGGGTCTACCCGTTCAAGACGATCGAGGCCGGTGCCTTCGTCAACACGTCGGTCATCTGGGAATCCCGGGGCCAGGCGCATCTCTTCGGTGCCCGGGGTGTCTCCGGAATCCTGAACGTGGAGATCACGCCGGAGCTCGCGGTGCGTCTCGCCGGCGCCTATGCGACCACCCTCAAGAAGGGCTCGACCGTCACCACGGCCCGCGACCATTCCCGTGGTGCCCGGGCGCTGAAGCGGGCGGTCATCTCCGCGCTGCAGGCCAGCGCCATCGACGTGCGGGACCTGGAGAACGTACCGCTGCCGGTCGCGCGGCAGCAGACCGCGCGGGGGAGCGCGGGCGGGATCATGATCCGGACGACGCCCGGCGTGCCGGACTCCGTGGACATCATGTTCTTCGACGGGCAGGGCGCCGACCTGTCGCAGGGCAGCCAGCGGAAGCTGGACCGGGTGTTCGCACGGCAGGAGTACCGGCGTGCCTTCCCCGGTGAGATCGGTGACCTGCACTTCCCCGCCAGTGTCTTCGACTCGTACACCGGGTCGCTGCTGCGGAACGTCGACACGACGGGGATCGCGGAGTCCGGGCTGAAGGTGGTCGTGGACGCGTCGAACGGCAGCGCCGGGCTGGTGCTGCCGAGCCTGCTCGGAAAGCTCGGCGTCGACTCGCTGACCATCAACCCCGGTCTGGACGAGTCCAGGCCGACCGAGACGGGCGACATGCGGCGCTCGGGGCTGGTGCGGCTCGGTGAGATCGTGGCGTCCTCCGGAGCCGCGTTCGGTGTGCGGTTCGACCCCGTAGGTGAGCGGCTGTCTTTGGTCGACGAGAAGGGGCGCATCATCGAGGACGACCGGGCGCTGCTCGTGATGCTCGACCTCGTGGCGGCTGAGCGTCGCAGTGGCCGGGTCGCGCTGCCGGTGACGACCACCAGGATCGCCGAGCAGGTGGCGGCGTATCACGGAACCCAGGTCGAGTGGACGACCACCTCGCCCGACGATCTCACGCGGGTCGGCGGCGAGGAAGGGACGATCTTCGGCGGCGACGGCAAGGGCGGATTCATCGTCCCCGAGTTCAGCAGTGTCTACGACGGGACGGCTGCCTTCGTCCGGCTCATCGGGCTCGTGGCGCGGACTCAGCTCACCCTGAGCCAGATCGACGCGCGCATCCCGCGTGCCCACGTCCTCAAGCGGGATCTGGCGACCCCCTGGGCCGTCAAGGGCCTGGTCATGCGGCGGGTCGTCGAAGCGGCCGGAGACCGCTTCGTGGACACCACCGACGGCGTGCGGGTGGTGGAGGCCGACGGACGCTGGGTGATGGTGCTGCCCGACCCGGCCGAGGCGGTCACCCACCTGTGGGCCGAGGGACCGGACGACGCCTCCGCGCAGGCCCTGCTCGACGAGTGGTCGGCGGTCGTCGACAGCGCGGGTCGGTAGGACCCGCAGCACGCGCGCGTGCCGGACAAGTGTCCCCAAGGGGGCCTGTCCGGCACGCCGGTGGGCCCGTTCGGAGGTAGCGGTCGCGACGTGCGACGATGTGCGGCATGCCGCAGCAACCCCCCGTTCGGAGCACTCCTGCGCGGCCGCCGCGCCCGGACGCGTCCATGTCTCTGCTCACCAACGTCATGGACCACAGCCTCGACGACGGTTACGCCGAGGCGGCGGCCCGGAAGGAGGCCGCAGGAGAGGGCGGCCTGCCCAAGACGCTCAGGGCGAAGCTCGGTCTGGCCGTCGGCCTGGTGCTCGCGGCCCTCGTCGTGACCGTCGGAGCGGCACAGGCGCGGATCGCGGCGCCCGCCGTCGCCAAGGAGCGCCAGGAGCTGATCGACCGCATCGACCGGGAGACCGAGACGGCCGACGAGCTGGAGGGCAGCGTCGACAAGCTGCGCGAGGACGTGAGCGCCCGGCAGCGCGAGGCACTGGAGAAGAGCGGCGGGAGCGCCCGGTCAGAGTTGCTGGGCATCCTGTCGGGTGCGACCGCGGTGCACGGCCCCGGGGTGAGGCTGGTCGTGAACGACGCCAAGGACGCCGGCACCGGCGGTGACGGCGACCCGCGTGAGGCATCCGGCTTCTCCGACACCGGCCGGGTCCGGGACCGCGACATGCAGCGGGCGGTCAATGGGCTGTGGGAGTCGGGCGCCGAGGCGATCTCCATCAACGGGCAGCGGCTGACCGCCCTGTCCGCGATCAGGGCCGCGGGTGACGCGATACTGGTCGACAACAGGCCGCTGGTGCCGCCGTACACGGTGCTCGCGGTGGGGGACGGCGAGCGGCTCAGCACCAGGTTCCAGGACAGCGCCGACGGGCTCTATCTGCACGCCCTGCAGGAGAACTACGGCATCCGTACCGGCATCTCCGTGGAGGAGGACCTGGAGCTGCCCGCCGCACCGAGCGTGATCGTACGTACAGCACAGCCGAAGACCGACAAGCACTGAGAAGAACTGAGAAGGGCACATCGTGATCGCCGTACTGGGCCTCATCGTGGGAGTCGTGGCCGGCCTGTTGGTCCGGCCTGAGGTTCCGGCGGCCGTCGAGCCTTATCTGCCGATCGCCGTCGTTGCGGCGCTCGACGCCGTGTTCGGCGGCCTGCGGGCCATGCTGGACGGCATCTTCGACGACAAGGTCTTCGTGGTGTCGTTCCTGTCGAACGTGGTCGTGGCCGCACTGATCGTGTTCCTCGGCGACAAGCTGGGCGTGGGCGCCCAGCTGTCCACCGGTGTCGTGGTCGTTCTCGGCATCCGCATCTTCTCCAACGCCGCGGCGATCCGCCGCCACGTGTTCCGGGCGTGAGGCCGATGAGCGAGCGCGACGAACGACCCGCCGAGACGCCCGAGCCCGAGCACAGGCTGCGCAAGGAGCTGCCCGAAGAGGTGCCCGCGACGGCGGCACCGAAGGGGGAGCCTTCGGAGAAGAAGATCCCGGAGAAGTCCTCGGAGACTTCGGAGAACGAGTCCCCGGAGCCAGGGTCAGAGCCTCAGCTCACCGGTCGGCAGCGGCTGGTCGAGGGACTGTGGCCGCCGCGCTTCACCCGGGCCCAACTCATCGTCGCCGTACTGCTGTTCGGGCTCGGTTTCGGTCTGGCCGTGCAGGTGGCCTCGACCAGCGAGAGCGACAGTGCCCTGCGCGGCGCGCGACAAGAAGATCTTGTCCGCATCCTCGATGAACTGGACGACCGTACCCAGCGTCTTGAAGACGAGAAGCAGGGACTCGAGAAGCAGCGCGACGAGCTGGAGAACAGCTCGGACCAGGCGGAGGAGGCCCGCAAGCAGACGGTCGAGAAGGAGAGGCAGCTCGGCATCCTGGCGGGCACCGTGGCCGCGCAGGGGCCCGGCATCACCATGACCATCGAGGACACGAAGGGGACGGTCAAGGCGAACATGCTGCTCGACGCGATCCAGGAGCTGCGCGCGGCCGGCGCGGAGGCGATCCAGGTGAACGGTGTACGAGTCGTCGCCAGCACCTATCTGTCGGACTCCGGCAACGGCGTGCGCGTCGACGGGAACAAGATCAACGCGCCCTATCGTTTCAAGGTCATCGGCAAACCGCAGGACCTCGAGCCGGCGCTCAACATCCCCGGAGGCGTGGTGCAGACTCTCGAGAAGGAACAGGCCACCGTTACGGTTGAGCGGTCGAGCAAGATCGTCGTGGACGCCTTGCGAGCGGCGAAGCGGCCTGACTACGCTCGGTCGTCCTCCCAGTGAACCGGGGGTGCATGGGGGGCGTCCGGCGAGGGCAGGACGTTGCGGGGGGTCGGCGCACGGTTTCGGTGGTGCGTGGTGGAAACTGTCTGGTGGAGGCGGACGTTGTAAGGATGTCCGGGTCGGCCAGAGTGTTCAGTCAGGGTTCGTCCTGCCCCACGGGCGGGTCTGTTTCGGTCAAGGGGAATCGCCCGTGAAGTTGTTTGCGAAGTTGTTCGGCAAGAGCGCGCGAGAGGGCAGCGACAACGCGACCGCTCGTCATCGCGCACAGCCTGACGCGGAGGGCCAGCGTCCGCTGTTCCGGGACCAGGTGGCTGGTCCGGGCGGTGACATTCCCGGTGGTCAGGGCGCGCCGTCGGTTGACCCTGCGCAGTCCTGCGGCATAGGTTTCGGCCAACCGTCAACCTCAGGTACGGGTGGAGGGTTCGCCGCCGGCCCGTACGCGTCCAATGCCCCCGCGGGGCAGTCGCCGCAGGAGGATCCGTCCATGTCGGCCCTGGTGTGTACGAGGTGCGGTAACCGCAACGCGGAGAACAGCCGCTTCTGCTCCAACTGCGGCGCGCCGCTGCGGGCCGGGGCCGGTGCCGAGCGTTCGTCCGAGACGACCTCCACCATCTCCATCTCCGGTCTCGAGGCCTATGACGCGGAGGCCACCGGCCAGACCCCGATGCCGATGCTCTCTCCCGAGGCCCAGGCCGCGGTGGACGCGCTGCCGCAGGGCTCCGCGCTGCTGGTCGTGCGCCGCGGGCCGAACGCGGGCAGCCGCTTCCTGCTGGACAGCGACCTGACCACGGCGGGCCGTCACCCGCAGAGCGACATCTTCCTGGACGACGTGACGGTGTCCCGTCGCCACGTGGAGTTCCGCCGCAGTCCGGACGGCTCGTTCACGGTGGCCGACGTGGGCAGTCTGAACGGCACGTACGTCAACCGGGAGCGGATCGACCAGGTCGCTCTGAACAATGGCGACGAGGTGCAGATCGGCAAGTACCGGCTGGTCTTCTACGCGAGCCAGCGGGGCTACTGACCCTCCCCCGGACGCCGTCCGGGGGGACCCCCAGGGAAGGTCCATGCTGCGAACACCGAGCGGCGGTGCCGGGCACGGTACCGCCGCCACGGACAGTGGGCTGATGAGCATCGGCACGGTGCTGAACGTGCTGCGGGACGAGTTCCCCGACATCACCATCTCCAAGATCCGGTTCCTGGAGTCGGAGGGGCTCGTCGAGCCGCAGCGGACCCCGTCGGGGTATCGGAAGTTCAGCGCCGGGGACGTCGAGCGCCTCGGTCTCGTCCTGAGGATGCAACGGGACCACTATCTGCCGCTCAAGGTGATCCGTGAGCACCTGGAGGCGATGGAACGCGGTGAGGCGGTTCCCCTGCCGCCCCTGGGGGGTCACCGGGACCGTGAGGTCGTGTCGGAGACGGGTGAGGGGCCCACGGCGGCGCGGATCGGACGCGACGAACTGCTGTCCGCCGCCGGCATCGGTGAGCAGGAGCTCCAGGAGTGGGAGTCCTACGGGCTCGTCGCTCCACTGGAGGACGGGGTGTACGACGCGGAGACGGTCACCGTGGCCGCGCTCGTGGCCGAGCTGGGACGCTTCGGGATCGAGCCGAGGCATCTGCGGGTGATGAAGGCCGCCGCCGACCGGGAGGCCGGGCTGGTGGACCAGGTCGTCGCCCCGCTGAAACGTCACAGGAACCCGCAGACCAGGGCGCATGCCGAGGCCCGTACGAAGGAGCTGGCGGGGCTCACGGTGAGGCTGCACGCGGCGCTGGTGCAGACGGCCCTCGGGGTGCGGCTGCCCTGATCCGGGCGGCGCGGGGGTCCGGATCGGCCACCCGTTCCCGGCTCGACTACCCAAACGTCCCGAGCACGGCCTAGGGTTGCTGTGTGAACGAGCTCGATGTCGTAGGTGTCCGGGTCGAAATGCCCTCCAACCAACCGATCGTGCTGCTGCGTGAAGTGGGAGGCGACCGTTACCTCCCGATCTGGATCGGACCGGGGGAGGCGACGGCGATCGCCTTCGCCCAGCAGGGCATGGCTCCCGCGCGGCCGCTGACCCACGACCTGTTCAAGGACGTGCTGGAGGCCGTCGGTCAGGAGCTCACGGAAGTGCGCATCACGGACCTGCGTGAGGGCGTCTTCTACGCGGAGCTTGTCTTCGCCAGCGGAGTCGAGGTGAGCGCGCGTCCGTCCGACGCCATAGCGCTGGCGCTGCGCACCGGGACGCCGATCTACGGCAGCGACACGGTGCTCGACGACGCCGGTATCGCGATCCCGGACGAGCAGGAGGACGAGGTGGAGAAGTTCCGCGAGTTCCTCGACCAGATCTCGCCGGAGGACTTCGGCACCAGCAGCCAGTGAGATCCCGGCGGAAGTCGGTGGAACCAGCAGTCGGTGAGGCGCGTGGGCGGCCCGGCGGACGATGTGGTCCGTGGCGGACCGCCCACGTCCCGTTCGTGGCCGGTCCCGTTCGCGGCCGGTCCAACAGGCCCGTAGGGACGGAAATGCCCGCATGTGCCAGCAGCCCGTGAGGCCGTCACACGGTCCGCGCCGAACGCATTCGGCTAGCCTTTCCCCGCGGTCGGGCACGGGAAACCACTCTCAGGGTGATTATCACTCGGCGTGCCGAGTGTGGCGGTCGTTGACGCACCCCTGGTGGCTGCCTACCGTCGAGAAGGCAGGTCAAGGACGGAGGTCGGCGTGAGAAGCAGCGGCGACGGTACGGCTGGGGGTGCCCCCGGACGCGGTCCCGGGGTGAACGGCCCGTACGCTCCCTCAAGCTCTCAGCTCCGCTCGAGCGGGGGGTACCCGCAGCAAAGCGGCGCAGCCGACCACGCACCCCAGCGACCGACGGCCGTGCCGAGCAGCGGAGGGACGACGTCCATGGCGTCCGAGCAGATCGGCTATCGCGGCCCCACGGCCTGCGCCGCCGCCGGGATCACCTACCGACAGCTGGACTACTGGGCCCGTACCGGGCTCGTCGAGCCGAGCGTGCGGCCCGCCTACGGGTCCGGGACGCAGCGCCTGTACAGCTTCCGGGACGTCGTCGTCCTGAAGATCGTCAAGCGCTTTCTGGACACCGGTGTGTCGTTGCAGAACATCCGTACCGCGGTGCAGCACCTGCGCGAGCGGGGGTTCAGTGACCTGGAGCGCATGACGTTGATGAGCGACGGCGCCACTGTCTACGAGTGCACCTCGCCCGACGAGGTCCACGCGCTCCTGCAGGGTGGTCAGGGCATCTTCGGGATCGCCGTGGGCGTGGTGTGGCGGGACGTGGAGAACGCGCTGTCACAACTGCACGGGGAGCGGGTCGACACAGGAGAGACCCTGGTCGGGCACAACCCCTCGGACGAGCTGGCGCGGCGGAGGAACCGGGCCGTCTGAACCGCTTTGCCGCGGCGGAACGGGCCACGGGGCCATTGTCAGTGGCGTAGGGCAGCATCGGAGATGTGAGAACCGCGCCCACGATCCTGCATCTCGACATGGATGCCTTCTTCGCCTCGGTGGAGCAGGCGTCCAAGCCGAGCCTGCGCGGGAAGGCGGTCGTCGTCGGCGGGCTCGGCCCGCGTGGGGTGGTGGCCACCGCGTCGTACGAGGCCCGGGTCTTCGGTGTGCATTCGGCGATGCCCATGGCGCAGGCCCGGCGGCTCGCGCCGAACGCCGCCTACCTGGTGCCGCGGTTCGGTCTCTACCGGTCGATCAGCGAGCAGGTGATGGGACTGCTGCGGGCGCTGTCGCCGCTGGTGGAGCCGCTGAGCCTGGACGAGGCGTTCGTGGACCTGGAGGCCGGCGGAGCGGCCTGGGACGAGCGGTCGGCGCGGCTGGCCGGGGTGCGGCTGCGGGCCGACATCCGGGCCGTCACCGGGCTCACGGGGTCGGTGGGACTCGCCGCCTCCAAGATGCTCGCGAAGATCGCCTCGGAGCAGGCCAAGCCCGACGGGCTGGTGGTGATCGAGCCGGGGACCGAGCGGGCCCTGCTCGGGCCGATGTCGGTGCGGACGCTGCCGGGCGTGGGTCCGGCGACCGGTGACCATCTGCGGCGGGCGGGGATCCACACCGTCGACGAACTCGCCGAGGCGGGCGAGGACGAACTCGTACGGCTGCTGGGCAAGGCGCACGGGCACGCGCTGTACGCGATGGCGCTGGCGCGGGACGACCGGCCCGTGGTGGCCGAGCGGGAGGCCAAGTCGGTGTCAGTGGAGGACACGTACGACGTGGACATCCACGACCGCACGCGCGTCGGTCTGGAGGTGCAGCGGCTCGCCGACCGGTGCGTACGGCGGCTGCGCGGGGCCGGGCTGTCGGGGCGGACGATCGTGCTGAAGGTGCGGCGGTACGACTTCTCCACGTTGACCCGGTCGGAGACGCTTCGGGGGCCCACGGACGATCCGGCCGTGATCCGGGAGGCGGCGGCCCGGCTGCTGGACTCGGTCGACACGACGGGCGGTGTGCGGCTGCTCGGTGTCGGCGTCAGCGGGCTCGCCGACTACACCCAGGAGGATCTCTTCGCGCAGGCGGCGGGGGAGCGCGTCGCCGGTCCGGTGGAGGAGCCGGAGGTCACTCCGGTGGACGAGCGCCCGGTGCCCGGGGAGCGGCGGTGGCCGGCGGGGCACGACGTACGGCACGCCGTGTACGGGCACGGTTGGGTGCAGGGCAGTGGCCTCGGGCGGGTCACCGTGCGGTTCGAGACGCCCGGTTCGGAGCCCGGGCGGGTGCGGACCTTCAAGATCGACGACCCGGAGCTGGAACCGGCGGATCCGCTGCCGCTGGTGCCGCGAAGACCTGGGGAGAGCAGCGCGGAGGCGGCACCCGCCGGCTCGGTGGATCTGCCGTCCGGCAGCGCGTGAGGGGTGGTCAGGCCGGTGTCTCGTCCGTGCCCGCGAGTCTGCCGATGTGGTGGTCGGGGAGGGGGTCAGGGGCGGCGACATCGAGACCGTAGTGGTGATAGAGCTGGAGCTCCTGCTCCGGGGAGAGGTGGCGGCCGACGCCGAAGTCGGGGGCGTCCTTGATCAGAGCGCGGTCGAAGGGGACGTGGAGGGCACCGTCGACGAGTTCGCTCGGCTCCAGGGGGACGAAGGCGTCCCTGCTGAACAGGCCGGTGCGTATGGCGGCCCATTCGGGTACGCCCGTGGCATCGTCGAGGTAGATCTCGTCGATCGTGCCGATCCTGGTTCCGTTGCGGTCGAACGCCTTGCGGCCGATCAGGTTCCGCGGGTCGATGTCGGTTCGCACGGGCCCTCCACGTGGTCGCATTCGTAAGCACTACAAAACGGCACAATCGGGGACGCGGCCACTCGAAGACCCGGGCGTTGACCTCGCTGGTAGGCTGGCAGACGGCTGCTGACCCCGTGCGGGAGAGCCCTCCAGGCACCATCGGAGGCGCCGAAGGAGCAAATCCTCCCCGGAATCTCTCAGGCCCACGTACCGCACGGACGAGGTCACTCTGGAAAGCAGAGCGGGTGTCGACGGCTTCCGCTCTCACCGACGGTGCAAGCCGGGCGTCCTCGGACGGACCGGTGAAGCTCTCAGGTTGAGATGACAGAGGGGGAGGCCGTCCGGGCACCCGTGCCGTGGTGCCCCTCGAAGGTCGCGTCAGACCAGGAGGCCTCCGCAATGACCGCCCATCGCACTCCGCTCTCCGAGCTCGAGCAGGGAATCCCCTTCGAGCAGCGCCACATCGGGCCCGACCAGGAGGCGCGGGCCAAGATGCTCGCCCAGGTCGGCTACGGCTCGCTCGACGAGCTCACCGCCGCCGCGGTCCCCGATGTGATCAAGAACGCCGACACGCTGGACCTGCCGGGCGCGCGCAGCGAGGCCGAGGTGCTGGCCGAGCTGCGGTCGTTGGCCGACCGCAACAAGGTGCTCGACTCCATGATCGGGCTCGGGTACTACGGCACCTTCACGCCGCCGGTCATCCTGCGCAACGTCATGGAGAACCCGGCCTGGTACACGGCCTACACGCCGTACCAGCCGGAGATCTCGCAGGGACGCCTCGAAGCGCTGCTGAACTTCCAGACGATGGTCGCCGACCTGACCGGTCTGCCGACCTCCGGTGCCTCGCTGCTCGACGAGGGCACGGCCGCCGCCGAGGCCATGGCGCTGTCCCGGCGCATGGGCAGGAACAAGAAGGGCCTGTTCCTGGTCGACGCGGACGCGCTGCCGCAGACCATCGCCGTGCTCCAGACCCGCGCCGAGCCGACCGGTGTCGAGGTGCTCGTCACGGACCTCAGTGACGGGATCCCGGCCGAGGTCGCCGAGCGCGAGATCAACGGTGTGCTGCTCCAGTACCCGGGCGCCTCCGGCGCCGTGCGCGACATCAAGCCGGTGATCGACCAGGCGCACGAGCTGGGCGCCCTCGTCACCGTCGCCGCCGATCTGCTCGCGCTGACGCTGCTGAAGTCCCCGGGTGAGCTCGGTGCGGACATCGCGGTCGGTACGACGCAGCGGTTCGGTGTGCCGATGGGCTTCGGCGGGCCGCACGCCGGATACATGGCGGTCCAGGACAAGTTCGCGCGCAGCCTGCCGGGCCGGCTCGTGGGTGTGTCGGTGGACGTGGACGGGAACAGGGCCTACCGGCTCGCGCTGCAGACCCGTGAGCAGCACATCCGGCGGGAGAAGGCGACGAGCAACATCTGCACCGCGCAGGTCCTGCTCGCCGTGATGGCGGGGATGTTCGCCGTCTACCACGGGCCCGAGGGACTGAGGGACATCGCTCGGCGCACCCACCGGTACGCCACGGTCCTCGCCGCCGGGCTCCGGGCCGGTGGCGTCGAGGTTGTACACGGTGCCTACTTCGACACCCTCACCGTGCGGGTGCCCGGCCGGGCCGCCGAGGTGCTCGCCGCCGCACGGCGCAACGGCGTCAACCTGCGCCTCGTCGACGCCGACCACCTCTCGATCGCCTGCGACGAGACCACCACGCGGGCACAGCTGCGCTCCGTCTGGGCGGCGTTCGGCGTCGAGGGCGACATCGACGCACTCGACGCCGAGGCGGCGGACACGCTGCCGGGCGCCCTGCTGCGCACGGACAAGGTCCTGACGCACCCCGTCTTCCACCAGCACCGCTCCGAGACGGCGATGCTGCGCTACCTGCGACGGCTGGCCGACCGGGACTACGCGCTCGACCGCGGCATGATCCCGCTGGGCTCCTGCACGATGAAGCTCAACGCCACCACGGAAATGGAGCCGGTCACCTGGCCGGAGTTCGGTCAGCTGCACCCGTTCGCCCCGGCCGAGCAGGCGGAGGGGTACCTCACGCTCATCCGCGAGCTGGAGGAACGTCTCGCCGAGGTCACCGGGTACGACAAGGTGTCCCTCCAGCCCAACGCCGGGTCGCAGGGCGAGCTGGCCGGACTGCTCGCCGTACGCGGATACCACCGCGCCAACGGTGACGAGCAGCGAACCGTGTGCCTGATTCCGTCCTCCGCGCACGGCACGAACGCAGCGAGCGCCGTGATGGCGGGCATGAAGGTCGTCGTCGTGAAGACCGCCGAGGACGGCGAGATCGACGTGGACGACCTGCGGGCGAAGATCGAGCAGTACCGCGACGAGCTGGCGGTGCTCATGATCACGTACCCCTCGACACACGGCGTGTTCGAGGAGCACGTCTCCGAGAT
This sequence comes from Streptomyces bullii, assembly GCF_042657145.1. Lineage (NCBI taxonomy): Bacteria > Bacillati > Actinomycetota > Actinomycetes > Kitasatosporales > Streptomycetaceae > Streptomyces > Streptomyces bullii. The sequence continues at coordinate 755,029 of NZ_JBHSNY010000002.1, read as the reverse complement.
CTGCGCGCAGGTGCACGAGGCCGGTGGCCAGGTGTACGTGGACGGGGCGAACCTCAACGCCCTCGTGGGGCTCGCCAAGCCCGGGCACTTCGGTGGTGACGTCTCGCATCTGAACCTGCACAAGACCTTCTGCATCCCGCACGGCGGCGGTGGCCCGGGCGTCGGCCCGGTGGCGGTGCGGGAGCACCTCGCGCCCTACCTGCCGAACCACCCGCTGCAGCCCGCCGCCGGGCCGGAGACGGGTGTGGGTCCGATCTCGGCCGCCCCGTGGGGCTCGGCCGGCATCCTGCCGATCTCGTGGGCGTACGTCCGGCTCATGGGCGGCGAGGGACTCAAGCGGGCCACGCAGGTGGCTGTGCTGAGCGCCAACTACATCGCCAAGCGGCTCGAACCGCACTACCCGGTGCTCTACACCGGCCCCGGCGGGCTCGTCGCGCACGAGTGCATCATCGACCTGCGTCCGCTGACCAAGGCGACCGGTGTGACCGTGGACGACGTCGCCAAGCGGCTCATCGACTACGGCTTCCACGCGCCGACGATGTCGTTCCCCGTGGCCGGGACACTGATGATCGAGCCGACCGAGTCCGAAGACCTGAGCGAGCTGGACCGGTTCTGCGAGGCGATGATCGCCATCCGTGCGGAGATCGAGAAGGTCGGCTCGGGTGAGTGGCCCGCGGACGACAACCCGCTGCGCAACGCCCCGCACACCGCCGGGGCGCTCGGCGGGGAGTGGGCGCACGCCTACAGCCGTGAGGAGGCCGTCTTCCCGGCCGGGGTGCCGGTCGGGAACAAGTACTGGCCGCCGGTGCGCCGCATCGACCAGGCCTTCGGTGACCGGAACCTGGTGTGCTCCTGCCCGCCGCTGGACGCGTACGAGGACTAGTCGCGAGGACCGGTACGTGCTGACGGACCGGCCGTAGACGTGACTCGAGGAGGGTCCCGCTGTCGACAAGCGGGGCCCTCGTCCGTGTCTCGGGCCGGGGAGGGGTGGCTCAGGCCGGGTAGGCGTGGGTCTGGGTTGCCTTGACCGTGGCCCATACGGATGCGCCCGGGTGCAGGTCGAGTTCGGCCGCGGCGACCGTGGTGACGTCGGCGGCCAGCGGGAGTTCCCCGGTGAGGTCCGCGCGGATCTGGTCGCCGTGGGTCTCCAGGCCGGCGACCTCGCAGCGCCAGAGGTTGCGGGCGCTGGAGCCGGTGGGGCGGTCCCGGTACAGGGTGACGGCGCCGGGCGGGAACGCCACGAAGGCCGGGCCCGAGAGGTGTTCCGTGGTGGTGATGGCGGGGCCGGCGTCGAGGCGGACCGTGTGGCCCTCGGCCCGGCCTCGGTACAGGTTCAGGCCGACGAGCTGGGCGATGTAGTCCGTGCGGGGATGACGGGCGATGTCGGCGGGCGCGCCCTGCTGGACGATCCGGCCGTCCTCGACGACGACCAGCCGGTCGGCGAGCACCATGGCGTCCAGGGGGTCGTGCGTGACCAGGACGGCGACGGCCTCGAATCCCGCGAGGTGGCGGCGGAGTCGGGCGCGTACCTCCAGGCGGGTGCGCGCGTCCAGGGCGGCGAGGGGTTCGTCGAGGAGCAGCAGCCGGGGGTGGATGGCCAGGGCGCGGGCCAGGGCGACGCGCTGGGCCTGGCCGCCGGAGAGGTGGCGGGGTTTGGTGCCGCTGTGCTGGGCGAGGCCCATGCGGTTCAGCCAGTCGGATGCCTGGGCTCGGGCTTCCGCCTTGGTGGCGCCCCGGCAGCGTGGTCCGAAGGCCACGTTGTCGAGGGCCGTCAGGTGTGGGAAGAGCAGGTAGTCCTGGAAGACGACGCCGACCGGGCGGGACTCGGGCGGCGTGCGGGCAAGCTCCGTGCCGTCGAGTCGCAGGTGGCCGCGGGTGAGGGGGAGCAGGCCCGCCAGCGCACGCAGGGCGGTGGTCTTGCCGGCGCCGTTCGGGCCGAGCAGGGCGATGACGTCGCCGGGGATGGCTTGCAGGGCGATGTCGAGGCGGAAGGTGTCGCGGTCGACGACGAGGTGGGCGTCCAGGCCCTCGTCGTGGGTGGGGTCGCGGTCGGTCATGAGCGGGGTGTCCTGGGGGCTGGCGGGTGCGGGCGCGTGTGGTGTGGGGAGAAGCAGGCCGTCGGCCGGGTCCGGGTTGCGACCCGCGTCGCCCGTGCGGGAATCGTCGTCTGGTGCGGGTGGCCCCGGTGGGGGATGAGCGCCGTCGGCGGGTGCGGGCGGTGCCGGTCAGCGGGGGCCGTCATGACGTTGTCATCCAGCGGTCCCGTAGGGCCGCCAGGACCGCGATCGAGACTGTCAGCAGGACCAGGCTGAGGGCGATAGCCGCCGCCGGATCGTTCTGGAGGGCCAGGTAGACCGCGAGTGGCATGGTCTGCGTGCGGCCGGGGAAGTTGCCCGCGAAGGTGATCGTCGCGCCGAACTCGCCGAGCGCCCGGGCCCAGGCCAGGACGGAGCCGGCCGCGATGCCCGGGGCGATCAGGGGCAGGGTGACCCGGCGGAACGCGGTGAAGCGGGAGGCGCCCAGGGTGGTGGCGGCCTCCTCGTAGCGCGGGTCGGCGGCCCGGAGGGTGCCTTCCACGCTGATGACCAGGAACGGCATCGCCACGAACGTCTCGGCGAGGATGACACCCCATGTGGTGAACGGCAGGGTGATGCCGAACCAGGCGTCCAGCCACCGCCCGACGACGCCGTTGCGGCCGAGGGCGAGCAGCAGGGCCACGCCGCCCACCACCGGCGGGAGCACCAGGGGCAGGGTGACCAGGGCGCGGACGAGGCCGCGGCCGGGGAACTCCGTGCGGGCCAGGAGCCAGGCCAGGGGGACGCCGATGACCAGGCTCAGCGCTGTCGCGGCGGTGGCGCAGACGAGCGACAGACGCAGCGCCTGCCACACCTCGGCGCTGGTCAGCTGCGCGGGGAGGGTGCTCCAGGGAGCCCTCACCAGCAGGGCGATCAGAGGCAGGAGCAGGAACGCCAGACCGACGAGGGCGGGCAGCAGCAGGGGGATCGGCACCAGGCGCGTCGCCCTGCCCGGGCGGGTGCGCCGGGGGCCGTCCGCCACGGTGTCGCTGCCGGTGTGGGCCGGGCGGGTCACGACTTGAGGAATCCTGCCGCGCTGAGCACCTTCTGTCCCTCGTCGGACCGGACCAGGGCGATGAACGCCTTGGCGGCCACGGGGTTGGGTGCGTTCTTCAGGAGGGCGATGGGGTAGTCGTTGACGGCCTTGGCCGACTCGGGGAACTCCACGCCGTCCACCTTGTCACCCGCCGCCCGCACGTCGGTCCGGTACACGACGGCGGCGTCCGCCTCCTTCAGCTCCACCTTCGTCAGGGCGCTCTTGACGTCCTGTTCGTAGGAGACCGGGGTCAGCTCGATACGGCCGGCTCTGAGGGCCTGCTGGGCGGCGGCGCCGCACGGCACCTCCTTGTCGCACAGGACGACCTTCAGGCCGGACCTGACCAGGTCCTGGAGGGAGGTGATCCGGTGCGGGTTGCCGGGGAGGGTGGCGATCTCCAGCTGGTTGCGGACGAAAGTGGCGGGGGTGCCGACGGTGTCGTCCTGGTCCGTCACCGTCTTCATGGTCCTGGGACTGGCCGCTGCGAAGACATCGGCCGGGGCGCCACCGGTGATGCCGGCGGCGAGACTGTCACTGCCGCTGAAGTTGAAGGTGACCTTGGTGCCCGGGTGCTCCTTCTCGAACTGTCTGCCCAGGGTCCTGAAGCTCTCTTCGAGGGAGGCGGCGGCGAAGACGGTGACCGTGCCGGAAGGCTTCGACGACGAGGACACCGAGGAGGCCGTGTCCGATCCCGAGCCGGGGCCGGTCGAGGAGCAGGCGCTCAGGAGAAGCAGTGCGGCGGCCGAGGCACCGGCGGTCTGGAGGGCGGGGCGCCGCCGGCGCGCGGAACGGATCATGTCGGGGCCACTCCCTCTGTGTTCCGGGGGGAAGAGCCCGCCGGACCCTTCCGCTACGCCCGATGATACTGGCGCAGATGCGAGGCAGAAGTCTGCTGTCGCATCGCATGAGCGGGAAGAACGGGGGAGCGGGTTGGTATGTGCGTTCATACAGAGGCAGTTCGCGCGCTCAGGTGCGGTCGATGTGGACGTTCGTCGACTTCACGCGGGCGGTGGCCTCCATTCCGACCTCCAGGCCGAGTTCCTCGACGGCTTCCCGGGTCAGCAGGGAGACGAGCCGGTGCGGGCCCGCCTGGATCTCCACCTGGGCGGCGACGTCGCCGAGTTTGATCGCGGTGACGATGCCGGGGAAGGCGTTGCGGGCGGAGGTGTAGGGGGTGTCCTCCTCGGTGGCGCCCGCCCGGGCCAGTTCCACCGAGAACGCGGCCAGGTCCCGTCCGTCGATGAGCCGGCGTCCGTTCTCGTCGCGGTGGGTGGCGATCCGCCCGGCGTCGGCCCATCGGCGGGCGGTGTCCGGGCTGACGCCGAGCAGTCGTGCTGCCTGACCGATCGTGTAGGACTGCATGCCGGTCACGATAGGGCGGCGGAGGGGGAACTGTGGACGCGGGGCCGGGCGTTGGGTATAACGCGATATAGCGTTTGTTCGTGGATTGGGCGCGGTGCCCTGCCGTGCCCGGGGAGATCGGGGTGGAGCCATGTCGGGGGAGCTTCCGCGTAGGGGCGGGTCGGCCGGACTGCGGGCGTCGCATGCCGACCGGGACGGTGTCGTGGAGGTGCTGTCCGCCGCCGCCGGGGACGGCAGGCTGACGGCCGACGAGCTCGACGAGCGGGTGGAGGCGGCGCTGTCGGCCCGCACGGTGGGGGAGTTGGCCGTGCTGACGGCGGACCTGCCGACCGGGACGGCCGGGGAGACCAAGGACGTGGTCCGGATCGAGCAGGTCGGCGCCTCGACCCGGCGGGGCCAGGGCTGGGTGGTGCCCCGGAGCATGGAGATCCGCTCGGAGCTGGGCGAGGTGATACTCGACTTCACCCAGGCGGTGATCACGTGGGACACCCTGCACATCGACCTCGACCTACGCGGGGGCTCGCTGAAGTTGGTGACGCGACCGGGCGTCGTCGTCGACACCGACGCGCTGGTGACCAAGTACGCCAAGGTCAAGATGGCTCGGTCCGGCGTGCCCGACGCGGCCGTGGTGCTGCGGGTGGAGATCGCCGGGGAGATCAGCTTCGGGCAGGTCGTGGTGCGAGCGCCGCGGCGGGTGTTCGGAAGGAGCACGCCCAGGGGGTGAGGAGTGGGCGGTGCGGGGAGGGCGTGCTCAGCAATCGAGGACCGCCGGTTCGGGCGGAGTGCTCCCAGGCGGTGAGGAGCGGGCGTCCTGGGACAGCGTGCTCAAGGGGTGAGGGGCCGGGTGTCAAGGCAGGGCGTGCTCAGGCGTCGATTCCGGCAACCGGCTCCCTCCCCCTCAGCCCACATGCACACGCGGGCGCCGCTGCCGGTCGGGTTCCGCCTCGCGCAGCACCTCGCGGGTGACGGGGGCGACCTCACCCTGGCCGAAGAGGAGGAAGCGCAGGAAGTTGGCGAACGGGCCGCCCTCGGTCCACTCGAAGTAGACGTGGGGAATGCGGCCTGTGGTGTCGCGGACGTGGAGGAGGAGCGCGGCCAGGGCGTTGGGGATGGAGGCGGACTCCAGCGTCAGGACGCGGTAGCGGCCGTGCAGCACCTCGCCGCGCACCGTCAGCCCGGCCTCGAACTCCGACGGGTCGGTGACGGTGACCTCGGCGAAGACGAAGTCCTCGTGGAGGGGGACGTCGTTGTCGTGCCGTATCTGCTCGATCTTGTCGCGGTACTCGGCCTTGTCCCGCCGGTCGGGCTCGTTGGCGATGAAGCGGATCGTGCGGCCGGCCATGTCCCGCACGAAGCGCTCCGCCATCGGGTCCAGGCTGACGCTGGTGACGCGGAGTTCGAAGGCCCGGGCCAGGCGGGACACCAATGAGAGCAGGATGATGCCGGCGATGAAGCAGGCGCCGATCTTCACACCGTCCGGGCGTTCGATGACGTTGGCGACGGTGGTGTAGAGGAACACCGCGGAGATGACCGCGAAGGTGACGGCCCAGCCGCGCTGCCGTGCCTTGCGGGCGGCGATGGTCACCGCGATCGCGGCGGAGCTGATCAGGACCAGGACACCGGTGGCGTAGGCACCGCCCTGCGCGTCGACGTCGGCGTCGAAGATCCAGGTGACCAGGAAGGCGATCAGGGTGAAGACGATGACCATGGGGCGTACGGCGCGGGCCCAGTGCGGGGCCATGCCGTAGCGGGGCAGGTAGCGCGGCATCAGGTTGAGCAGCCCGGCCATGGCGGAGGCGCCCGCGAACCAGAGGATGGCGATGGTCGAGATGTCGTAGATCGTGCCGAAGGTGTTGCCCAGGTAGTCGTGCGCCAGATAGGCCAGGGCCCGGCCGTTGGCCTGGCCGCCGTCCTGGAACTCTTTCTCCGGGATGAGCAGGGTGGTGATGAAGCTGGTGGTGATCAGGAAGCCGCTCATGATCAGCGCGGCGGCCGTGAGCAGTTTCTTGGTGTCCCGGATGCGACCCGCCGGGTTCTCGTCGGTGTCGCTGAGGTCGCCCCTGACGTGCGGCATGACGGCGACGCCGGTCTCGAAGCCGGACAGACCGAGCGCGAGTTTGGGGAAGACCAGCAGGGCGACGCCCACCATGGCCAGTACGTTGCCGTGCTGCGTGGTGAGGGCGTCGGTCCAGTCGGTGACGACATGGCCGGCGGTCGCCACGTGCCACAGGCCGACGATGACGACGACGGTGTTGAGCGCGAGGTAGAGGCCCACAAGCACCACCGCCACGCCGATGGCCTCCAGGAAACCCTTGAGGAACACCGCGCCGAGGAGGGCGACGAGCAGCAGGGTGATGAGCATCTGCTGGTCGTGCAGAAGCCCGTTGAGGTGCGGGTTCTCCACCAGGTGGGTCGAGGCGTCGGCGGCCGACAGGGTGATGGTGATCAGGAAGTCGGTGGCGGCGAAACCCAGCAGGGTCAGGACGAACAGCTTGCCCTGCCAGAAGGACAGCAGCCGTTCCAGCATGGCGATGGAGCCCTCGCCGCGGGGGCTTTCCTCGGCCACCCGGCGGTAGACGGGCAGGGCCCCGGCCAGGGTGACGAGCACCAGCACGACGGTGGCCACCGGGGAGAGCAGTCCGGCCGCCAGGGCGGCGATGCCGGGCTGGTAGCCCAGGGTGGAGAAGTAGTCGACGCCGGTCAGGCACATCACCCGGTACCACCGCTGGCCCTGGTGCGGGGGTTCGGGTTCGGCGTGCGGTCCAGTGGGGCGGCCCGCCTTGCCCATGTCCGACAGGCCCTCCAGCATCCAGTTCCGCAGGCGACCGGGCGGTTGTTCGGTGATGGCCATGGGGCGTGCGCTCCTGCGGTGCGGCTCGGCGTCGGGTGCTCGCCCCTCGCGCGGACGGCGGGGACCAGCGTAAGCAGAGAGTGACGCACAGGCCCACGGCTGAGGGGTCCGGAGCGCGTCAAACTTGCGTTAAGACTGGAGCGCCAGGGTCGGCTAGCCTCAAGGCCGCACCATCCGCACGTAAAGCCGCAGGCGACGGGTGGGTGCGGGGCGGTCCGGACCGGATGGGCCGCGAGCCCGGCCGTCAGACCGACACCGGACACCGTGTGTCACATCAGCGGTCGGTGCCGGTGCGGTACCGGGCCGACCGCGGCGCGGGGACGCCGTCTTGTTCGCTGCCGAGGGGCATTTACAGGTGCGGCCACGTAACGTTCGCCGTTTCATCCGAAAGTTTCGACTCGCCTCGTCACGACTGACTACGCGACGCTCGAAGGGACCGACGTCCATGCGGACGTACGACACCCCCGTGCTCGGGGGCTTCCATCCGGACCCCAGTGTCTGCCGGGTCGGGGACGACTACTGCCTCGTGTGCTCCAGCTTCGAGTACGTCCACGGCCCCCCTCTTCCAAGCCGGGCCTTGGTGCACTGGCGGCAGATCGGCAACGTCCTCGACCGGCCGGAGCACCTGCCGTTCCCCGACGAACCGCCGGCCTCCGCCGGGATCTACGCCCCCACGCTGCGGTACCACGACGGCCTCTGCCACATGATCACCCCCAGCGTACGCGGTGGCGGCAACTTCCTCGTCACCAGCGACCGGCCCGAGGGGCCCTGGTCCGATCCGGTGTGGATCGACGTGCCCGGGATCGACCCCGACCTCGCCTGGGACGAGGACGGCTCCTGCTGGTGTGCCGTCTCCGGAGTGCGCGTGGCGCGCGTCGGCCCGGCCACCGGCAAGGTGCTGGAGGGCCCCTTCCGGTGTGGTCCGGGACGGGGATGCGGCACCCGAGGCCCCGCACCTGTACCGCGTCGGCGACTGGTGGTACCTGATGCCGGCGGAGGGCGGCACGGCCCACGGTCACAGCGTGTCAGTATCGCGGGCCCGATCCCCCCGGGGCCCCTTCGAACCGGCCCCGGCCAACCCGATCCTCTCCCACCGCAGCACCGACCTGCCGATCCAGTGCACCGGTGCACGCCGACCTGCTCCGGGCGGCCGGCGGCACCTGGTGGATGCTGCTGCTCGGCACCCGCCCCCGCGGCTTCTTCCCGGGCTTCCACGTGCTGGGCCGAGAGACCTTCTGACGCCGGTGGAGTGGGTGGACGGATGGCCGCGGGTCGGTCCGGTGCTCGAACGGCACCCCGCGCCGGCGGCCTGGCATCCCGTCGAACCCGAGCCGGCGCGGGACGACTTCGACGCGCCGGAACTCGCGCCGCACTGGATCTCCCCGCGCCGCCGGCCGAAGGCTCCTGGTCCCTGACCGACCGGCCCGGGTGGCTGACGTTGACCGCGACCGGCAACAGTCTGGACCGGCCGGGCCACACCTTCGTCGGGCGCCGTCAGCAGCATCCCGACTGCCGGGCCGCGGCCCGCCTGGAGCCCGGCACGGCGCGCGCCGGACTGTCCGTGCGCTTGGACGAGGCCCACCACTACGACCTGGAGATCGCCGCGGGCTAGGCGCGTGTGATCGCCCGGATCGGCCCGGTCCGGCAGGTCCTCGCCCGCCGTCCGGTGCTGCCGGGCCCGGTCACGCCCGCCGTGCGCATCCGCATGGCGTCCGTCGTACCGCCCACCGCGTCCGCCCCCGGTGAGCAGGCCCCCGGCCTCAGGTCCGGCGGTCCCGACACCCCCGTCTTCTCCCTCGACGACGGCACGCCCCTGGCCGAACTCGGCGGCCGCTACCTGTCCACCCAGGTGGCGGGCGGCTTCACCGGCCGGGTGGTCGGGATGTACGTCACCGAGGGCACCGCGGCGTTCGACTGGTTCGAGTACGTCCCCGGAGACGGGTCCGCATCCCGGTGACTCTCCGGTGCCTTTCCGGAAAGCGACGGAAAGTGTCGGTCCGGGTGGCGGGGCGTCAGCTGTCCTCAACGCGGTGCGAGTTGCCGGGAGATTCACCGCGTACAGGGGGTTGCCACCGTTTGTCGGCTGTCTCTAGGGTGCGGCATCAACGCAGCTTTCTGGATCTCCTTCGAAAGTTTCGAGACACGGACGGTGTGAACGCGCCGTCCCGTAACCCAAGGAGCGCATGATGGGCGACCCGGCACTGTCCCGCCGCGGCTTCCTGGCGGCCTCCGCCGCTGCCGGTCTGGGCATGACCGCACTGAGCGGTTGCGGCGGGGACTCGGACGGAGGGTCGTCAGGGACGACCACCATCGAGTGGTGGAACATCTCCACCACCGAGCCGACCAGGGGCGTATGGGCGGGCCTGGCAAGGAAGTTCGAGGCACGTAACCCCAAGGTCAAGATAAAGATCGTCCAACTGGAGAACGACGCCTACAAGTCGAAGATGACCGCGCTGACCGCCTCCGGGAAGCTGCCCGACATCTTCCACACCTGGGGCGGCGGCGTGCTCAGGCAGCAGATCGACGCCGGACTCGTCGAGGACCTCACGGACCGGACCAAGGACTTCGCCGACGGACTGCTGCCGGTCGCCAAGCAGCCCTACCTCTTCGACGGCCAGGTGTACGGCATCCCGTTCGACATCGGCATGATCGGCTTCTGGTACAACAAGGCGCTCTTCAAGAAGGCCGGCATCAGCGCGCCCCCGACCACCTGGTGGGGCTTCCTCGACGCCGTGGACAAGCTCAAGTCCGCCGGCGTCGCCCCGGTCGCGCTGGCCGGCAAGGAGAAGTGGCCCGGCATGTACTACTGGGCCTACCTCGCGATGCGTACCGCCGGCGCCGAGGCGCTGCGGAAGGCGTACGACGCCAAGGACTTCACGGACGCCGCCTTCGTCGAAGCCGGACAGCACCTGAAGGAGCTCGTCGGCCGCCGGCCGTTCCAGAAGGGCTTCCTCGGTGCCGCCTACTCCACGCCCACCGGCCAGGCCGCCACCGTCGGCAACGGGAAGGCGGCGATGGAACTCATGGGCCAGTGGGCGCCGGTGGTGCAGGCGGACGCGGGCAAGGGCCTGGGCGAGAACCTCGGCTTCTTCCCCTTCCCCGCGGTCGACGGCGGCAAGGGGGCCATCACCGAGGTGTTCGGCGGAGGCGGCGGGCACGCCCTGCGCCGGGGCGCCCCGCAGGCGGCCGTCGACTTCCTGAAGTTCTTCGCCTCGGAGACCACCGACAGGGAACTGGTCAGCAAGACGGGCGTCATCCCGGTCGTGCCGGCCGCCGAGAGCGCCCTGGCCGACCCCAACCTCAAGGCGGTACAGACCCAGTTGAAGGCCGCCACCGGCTTCCAGCTCTACCTCGACCAGGCGTACGCGCCCGCCGTCGGCCAGGAGGTCAACGACAGCGTCGCCGCGCTCATAGCCGGGTCGAAGTCACCCGAGCAGGTCACCGAGTCGATCACCAAGACCGCGAAGGAAGAGCAGTAGCCGGCGATGACCTCCACGTTCCTGCCGGACAAGCGGACCGGCCCCGACGTCGGCCTGCCGCCCCCGTCCTCCGCCGAGCGGGCCCGGGGGCGTCGGCGCCGGCGCACACTGCACTGGCTGACCGCGGTCGGCTTCCAACTGCCCGCCCTGGTGCTGTTCGGCGTCCTGGTGCTGCTGCCGATCCTGTTCGCCCTGTACGCCGCGTTCTTCCGTTGGGGCGGCTTCGGCATGCCTTCCGACTACATCGGCGCCGACAACTTCACCCGGCTGTTCCAGGACCCGGTGTTCCTCGGCGACTTGTGGCGCTGCCTCGTCCTGGTCGTCCTCTCCCTCGCCGTCCAGCTGCCGTTCGCGCTCGCCATGGCCGTCCTGCTCAACCAGAGGCTGCGCGGCCGGGCCGTGTACCGGATGGTGTTCTTCGCGCCGTACGTGCTGTCCGAGGCCATCACCGGCGTGCTGTTCAGCATGATCTTCGCTCCCGACGACGGCCTCGCCGACCAGATCCTGGGCAGCGTCGGGCTGGACGGGGTCGGCGGGGAGTGGTTCGCCGCCCCCTCCACGGTCATGGCGACCCTCTTCCTGGTCATGACCTGGAAGTATTTCGGCTTCCACATGATGCTGTACCTCGCCGGACTCCAGTCCATCCCGAGGGAGTTGACGGAAGCCGCGCTCATCGACGGCGCCGGCCCCTGGCAGCGCTTCCGCAGCGTGACCCTGCCGCTGCTCGCGCCCACCCTGCGCATCAGCGTCTTCCTGTCCGTCATCGGCTCCATCCAACTGTTCGACCTGGTGTGGGTGGTCACCCAGGGCGGGCCCGACCACCACTCCGAGACCATGGCCGTGACCATGTTCCAGTACGGCTTCAAGCGCTACCAGGTCGGCTACGCCAGCGCGATCAGCGTGGCCATGTTCGGCATCAGCCTCGTCTTCGCTCTCGCCTACCAGCGGTTCGTGCTGCGCCGCGACCTCCAGGGAGCCACCACGACGATGAGGGGAGACGGCAAGTGAAGCCCACGTGCCGCAGGAGGACCCTGCCCCTGCACGCCGTCCTCGTCGCCGTCGGCGCCGTGATGGCCGTACCGCTGCTGTACGCCGTGCTGTCCGGCTTCAAGTCCACCGACCAGCTCTCCCGCAACACCGTCGGCCTGCCCGACCCCTGGGTGCTGTCCAACTACACCGGCGTCCTCGGCTCGGGCGACTTCTGGCGGCTGGTCGGCAACAGCACGCTCATCGCGGTGGCGACGACCGTCCTCGTGGTCGCGGTGTCCGCGCTCGCCGCCTTCTCCTTCGCCCGGTTCGCCTTCCGCGGGCGCGAGGTGCTGTTCACCCTCTTCACCATGGGGCTGATGTTCCCCTTCGCGGTGGCCGCCCTGCCCCTGTTCCTGCTGCTGCGCTCGATGGGCCTGCTGGACAACCCGCTGGGCGTGATCCTGCCGCAGGCCGCCTTCGGACTGCCGATGACCATCATCATCCTGCGCGGCTTCTTCCGGGAGATCCCCGGCGAGCTGGAGGAGGCGGCCACCCTCGACGGCTGCGGACCGATCGGTTTCTTCTGGCGGGTGCTGCTGCCCATGGCCCGGCCCGCGCTCGGCACGGTCTCGGTCCTCGCGGTGGTCACCAGCTGGAACAACTTCTTCCTTCCGCTGCTGGTGTTCACCGAGGACACGTGGTGGACCATCCCCATCGGCGTCCAGCAGTTCCAGGGCCAGTACTCCGCGGACACCGCCCGGGTCTTCGCCTATCTCGTGCTGGCCATGGTTCCGGCCCTGGCCTTCTACTCGGTCGCCGAGCGTCAGCTCGTCGGCGGCCTCACCGCCGGCGCCACGAAGGGATGACCCGCGCCCGCGGACGTACGGCTCACACCCCGCACCCGACTGTGAGGAGTCGCACCATGCCCAAGGCCCGCACCCGCCTCAGACTCGCCGGGGCCCTCGCCACCGTCCTGGTCGCGGCCGGTGTCGTCACCGGCCCGGCCGCACACGCCCGGCAGGACCCGCCCGCACAGGCGCAGCACGACCAGCCCACCCTCGCCGACCTCGCCCAGCGCCATGGCCGCTACTTCGGCAGCGCCACCGACAACCCCGAACTCACCGACGAGCCCTACAAGGCCATCCTCAGCCGTGAGTTCGACCAGATCACCCCCGGCAACGGCATGAAGTGGTACGCCACCGAGCCCCAGCAGGGCGTGTTCGACTTCTCCCAGGGCGACGAGATCGTGAACCTGGCCCGGGCCAACCGCCAGAAGGTGCGCGGTCACACCCTCGTCTGGCACAGCCAGCTGCCCGGCTGGCTGACCTCGCGCGACTGGACGCCGGCCGAACTCAGGGCCGTGCTGAAGAAGCACATCCAGACCGAGGTACGGCACTACCGGGGCAAGGTGTTCGCCTGGGACGTCGTCAACGAGGCCTTCAACGAGGACGGCACCTACCGGGAGACGATCTTCTACAGGACGCTGGGCCCCGGTTACATCGCCGACGCGCTGCGCTGGGCACACCAGGCCGACCCGCGCGCCAAGCTCTACCTCAACGACTACAACATCGAGGCGATCGGCCCGAAGTCCGACGCCTACCACCGGCTCGCCAAGGAGCTGAAGGCGAAGGGCGTGCCCCTGCACGGCATCGGCATGCAAGCCCATCTCGCCCTCCAGTACGGCTACCCGGACACACTGGAGGACAACTTGCGCCGCTTCTCCCGCCTGGGGCTGGATACCTCCCTCACCGAGGTCGACGTGCGGATGCAGCTGCCCGCGACCGAGGAGAAGCTGGCCCGGCAGGCCGAGTGGTACCGGGAGCTGACCGAGGCGTGCCTGGCGGTACGCCGGTGCGTCGGCATCACGGTCTGGGACCACAAGGTTGGCTAAGGACGTCAGTTGGGGTTGTCTGTCAGTTCGTCGATCACGGCGAGCGCGTCGTCCAGGCGAGTGCGGAGGCGCTCGATCAAGAGGATCAGGCTGGCAGGTGGGAGCTGGGTAAGGTCCTCGGAGCGGGCGTAGTCGAGGTCGCGGCGGGCGAAGTCGATGCGTGCCCGCTGGAGGCCGGTGAGGGGCCCCACGGGTGTGCGGGACTGCTCGTCGGTCATGTGGTGCCACCTGGTGAGCGGTTGTGGGGGAATGGTGTCCGTGGGGGGTTCAGCCATCGTTGGCCTGCGGATGCCGTGCGGGCAATAGGGGAATGATCACGCCACTCGAACGGGCGTTTTATATGAACACAACTTGCGTTCGACGCTGGCCCTTGATCTAAAAAAGCCTAACCTGTTGGGCAGACTTTCCACCTTGATCATTACAGCGTTGGGCGGGTGCATGACCTGCCCGACGACGACTCCTGGCTTCGCGACCAGCGCCGGGCCATCGGCAACCGTGTACGGCAACTGCGCATCGACCAGAACCTCACCCAGGAACGGCTGTACCTCGCCGCTCGCATCAGCCGCTACACGCTCCAGCGCGCCGAGGCCGGCGAGGAGATACAGCTGTCCACACTCCTGCGTATCGCCAGGGTCCTCGGTGTGTCGCTCGGCCAGTTGGAAGGGAGCCCGCCGCCGGCGCCGGGGGGAAGTGACCCGGCGGCGGGCCAGTGACCGCCAGTACGGGGGCGTGCAGGCGGTCACGTCTCCCGCGACCGGCGCGGTCGGCGACGCTGCCGGGAACGGGGGTCTGACACAGGCGCGAGCACGACGGGCCGCTCCTGAGTGCTCTGGTGCGGCGACGGTCGGCACCCGCCCTTGCACATACGGATTGTGGAGGCCGCGCCCGACGCCGAGGCGGGAATGTACGTGTCCGGGTCGCCCTGGATCTCGGCGCCGCATCGTTCGCGCGTCACCTCCATCCCTCCTTCGCGAGGCCTCGTAGGGCGGTGCGGACACTGCAGCCTGGCCGGCCGGGAGCGCAGCTGGCGCAGTTCGCAGTGTGCATGGCCAGGAAGCGCAGGGCTGCTGCCCGTACGCACCGCTTGCAGCCTCTGGGGAACCACTGCGTGCCCCCGGGTCGGGACCGTGCGCCGAGGTCGCGCGCGGTCTCAGGAGTGAGGGGGGCGCCGCACCACACGCAGACCACGCCCTGCATCTGCCGCTCGGTCAGCAGCTGGATGCGGGGCAGCGGCAGCAGGGCCCCGGGCGGCGCGGTCGCGGTCATGCCCGAAGCTTTGCCGTGCGTGCGGACCCGCTGGTGGCGAACAAGGGGGTGCTGCGCCGTGCCTGCAACCATGCCTCGTACAGCTGGTCTGCAGTCGAGCACGGGAGGTTGGCGTTCTCGCCGGTCTCGGTCATGGTCATGCAGGTGGGGCAGGACGCGCAGTGCTTCCCGAGTTGGCCGAGTGCGGCCTGGATGGGGCGGAGCGGCGGGTCGGTGGTCACGGCCGTGGTGCTCATGTCGTGGTGTCCTCTCGGCGGAGGGCGTTGGCGAGGCGCATGGCCACGTCTGCGCGGACGCGCCCGAGGTCCACGAGCCCGAGGGTGGGAGATGCCGCATCCACGCTGAGGGAGGGCAGCACGATCCCGGCCTGGTCGAGTGCGGCCCGGAGGGACTCCACCGCTGCGAACGGGTCGGCGTCTTGCATCGAAGGTGGTGTGGCCATGAACAGGACGGTATGAGCGGAAGGTTGCTCACCGCAGTCTGGGTTTCACGAAGTTTCTTGACTGCCTCGGGAAGTTGCGCGAAGTTTCCCATGTAGGGCAGCCGAACCGAGTGTTCGCGATGTTGGCCCAGGGGAAGCTGGTGCCGCACCCCGTATCCGACCGAAGGGACGACCATGCGCAGGCTCCGGTTCAACGGCACCGGCTCGGGCGGCGGGGGCTGCCCCGGCGTTCACGAGGATCTCGACTCGGGTGAGGTCATCGTGCATGGGCCCCCGCTCACGGACCCTGCAGACCTGGCCCAGCTCCAGTACCTCGACGACGGTGAGGTGGCCGTCGTGATCCCACGTAACACGCTCGTAGACTTCGGGCCGCGTGACGAGACGCCGCGGCTCATCAATGCCGAAGACGAGTTCGGCCGCCTCTTCGAAACCTTCCACCACACGGCGTGGCGGCTGGAGACGAGGCGCCGCTACGCCAGCGACGAAGAGACCGAAGAGTGGAAGCAGTTCGACGCCGGGCGCCCCATCGACTGGGACTACGACGACGACTGGTGCCGCAACGTCCGGGCTCAGACCGCGCAGGGCAAACGGTTCGAGCGCGTGCGGTTGGTGGACAGCCCCGCTACCCCTGGCCAGCTGTACCTGCGCAGCAACGCCGCGCGGAACTGCGCCGTGGGCGAAGACATCCGCAACCTCTCCCGCGCCGAGGCCGAGAAGCTGCACCTGCCCGACGAGGATTTCTGGATCTTCGACTCCCGGCTCGTGGCCCGGCTTACCTTCGACGAGGACGACAACCTGACCGGCGCCGAACTCATCACCGAGCCGGCCGCAGTGAACCGCTACTGCCAGGTCCGAGACGCGGCCTGGCACTATGCGGTTCCGTACGCACAGTTCGAGATTGACGGCACATGACGTGAGGTCCGGTGAGCACTGACTATCAGCAGGCACGCGAGGCCTTGGGGATACGTCTCAGGGAACTCAGACTCACATGCCCAGATGGTCGGCTCACCGGCGCCCAACTCGCCGAGCGGCTCGGTGCGGGCTGGACCAAGTCGAAGGTGAGCAAGCTGGAGAACGGCCGGCAGACTGCCGCTGCTGAAGAGCTCCGGGCGTGGGCGGACGCCACGGGGCATCCCGAGGCGTACGACGGACTGCTGGCCCAGCTGCGCGGTTTCGAGTCGCACATCAGGTCCTGGCGGCGGCAGCTGGCCGCCGGGCACCGTCCCGTGCAGGACGCCATCACGGTGGAGCATGACCGCACGCGCGTGTTGACGATCTGGGAGAACAACCTGATCCCAGGCATGCTGCAGACGGCCGACTATGCGCGACACGTCATCACCCGGCACGCCAATCTCATGCAGTCCCCGCGGGACACCGAGGAAGCGGTACGCGCCCGCATCCTCCGTCAGCAGGGCCTGTCCGAGCCGGGTCGGAAGTACCGGATCATGATCTGGGAGGGGGCACTGCACGCCCTCGTGTGCCCTCCGTCCGTCCTCGCCGCGCAGCTCGACCGTCTCGTAGGCCTCATCGGGCTGGACACGCTGGAACTTGGCGTCGTCCCGTTCTCCGCGTCGCTCAAGATCTATGCGGGCAACGGGTTCTGGATCTACGACGAGCGGCGCGTGGTGATCGAGGACTGGCATGCGGAGCTGTGGCTCGACGACGCCGACTCGATCGCGACGTACATGCGGGTGTGGGGCACGCTAAGCGAGTCGGCGGTGTACGGGGCGGACGCGCAGAACATCATCAGCCGGGTCCGGCGGACGATAAACCCCCGCTGAGCTGGGCATAGCGAAAGGCCCCCTCCCGCCCGAAGGCGAGAGGGGGCCCACCGCTTCAGCGAAGGAATAGCGCAGGCACCGAACGTCTGGAGCGGCCAGCGACGCGTCTGTGACGGCGAACAGTGCTGGGCCAACCGGCCTACTCCCGTGTGTCGGCAGACGGTCCATAGGGACCGGACCGTTCAATGCCAACATGAAAAACGCACGCACTCTGCTGACTGCCATTGCCTTCACCGTAGGCTTCCTCGCTCTAGGCACCCTCCCTGCGCACGCGATCGGGATCGACCTGGGGGGCGGTCTCCTCGACGTCCCGCTTCTCTAACCACAAACGCCCCCTGCACAGCCCGCGTAGGGCCGTGCAGGGGGCTGTGTTGTAGGGCGGAAAGGTGCCGCCGCTGGGTGTGCTAGGCAGCGGCGGCACAAGGGGCTTGTCGGCCTTGGCGACGTGAGCCGGTGAGCCCCGCGCACCCAGCCTGGCCGGCCCGTCAGGGCTACGCCAGCGGAGTACGCCCAGATGGGTCACGGGTACTGGCGGCGGTACGGATCCAGCGCTGCCGCGAGCAGGCCCGAGCCAGACGGGGAGGGCTCAGGGTCAGGGGCACCGGTCCGTCTGCAGACCAAGGCGTCGGGATCCCACGACGGGGCTTGGAGGCTGTACCCGTCGGGGCAGTCCGGTCCGGGCGGCCCCTGCTCTCCACGTGGGCCCTGCTCGCCTTGCGGGCCTCGCTCGCCGGGCGGTCCCTGGGGCCCTTGTGGTCCCTCCGGCCCGGCCGGACCCTGCGCGCCGTCCGCTCCCGGGGCGCCGTCCTCGCCGGGCTCTCCGTCCCGCCCCGGGGTGCCCGGTGCCCCGTCTTCCCCCGGCTGCCCGTCGGCGCCCGGCGAGCCATCCCGGCCCGGCGCGCCTGGGTCTCCGGGGTCACCCTTCGGTCCTGGGATCGGGACCGGCACTTCCGCTCGCTCCGGCAGATCCTCAACAGCCCGCGACGGATCCGGCACCACAGGCGTAGCGCCCTCGGACTCGACCTGCGCCCGCAGCGCGCGCACGTCCCCGGCAAGCGTGGACACAGCCTCGCCGCGAAGGTCCGCCTCGTGCGCGAGCTGCTCGGCGAGCCGGTCACGGTCGACGAGGAGCCATCCCACCGCAGCGGCGCCGCCGAGGAAGAGCACAACGGCGATCGTCCACAGCACATGGCGCGCCCGGTACAGGGCCGTCTCCGTCCGCTTCACGGCTGCCCTCCGAGACTTTGCACCAGCTGCCGCAGCCGGGCGTTTTCCGCTCGCTCGGCGGCGAGCTCGGCGCGCACTGCGGCCAGTTCGGTCCGCAGCTCCTTGCGCTCCTCCTGGAGCTCGTTCGTGAGAGTGCTGAGGCCTGTCACCGCGTTGCCCTCCCGGGCTGCCCGATTCGCGCCGCGAGTTCCGTACATGGCGGCCGCCGCGGTCAGCGGTCCCGCGATCAGTGCTGCGAGAGCCGTGACCATGGCGGCGTCCATACCACCTCCAAGGCGCGTTCACCGGGCAGAGTCAGGCTGCCTTGACGAGGCTGGACTGCTCGATTCGCAGCGCCGGGATCGGGGCGGTGACCTGGGGACGGACGATGAAGAGCGCGACGAGGCCTTCGATGGCGAGCATCCACTGGGCTTGCTGTTCGGCGCTCATGTGCAGGCCGAAGGCGAGGTACAGGGCGATGGCTGCGTGGCCGAGGTTGACGAGGGCGGCGAACGCGGCGCCGGCCTTGAGGATGAACGCCTCGGCGACGGCTACGACGCAGGACAGGAACACCATGATGGCGGCCTGCAGTTCGGCGGAGACGTCGAGGCCGTAGGCGGAGGCGAGCTTCAGGGTGACGGCGATGAACGCCAGGATGGTCACCGGTTCGCGGCCGAAGATGCGCATGGGGAGATCTCGATTCTTAGACGGGCTGCGCCAGCTGGCGGCAGCCGATGACGGTCCCGGAGGCGTTGCGCACCTCGCGGTAAGGGACGAGCAGGTCGCTGCGGCGCGGGGCCAGGGCGAGGGCGACGGGCAGCGAGACCACGTACGACACGCCCTCCGCCCGTCGGGGCAGGCCGAGGGCGTGCCCGTACTGGACGAGCTCGACAGGGATGCCGTCGCGGTATTCCGTGCTGAGCGGCATCACGCCGAGCCGGGCTGGCTTGGGCTCGGGCTCGATGACGAGGCGCAGCCCGGGCTCCAGGTCGTCGATGCCGTCGGGCCGGTCGTCGTTGTACAGGCGGATCGGGTGGGGCGTGAGGTTGAGGATCACGCCACCACCCGGAACCCGTGCTTCTGCCCGAGGCGGGTCAGGGAGTCCCTGCCGAAGATCCCGTCCGCGGGCTCGCCCGGTCGGCGGCCGCGGTAGCCGCACCGCTCCTGCCACTCGGACACGGCCGGCCGCGTCTTGGAGCCGAGGGAGCCGTCCACCCAGCGCTTCGCCAGCAGTCCCTCCTTGTACAGCGCGGTCTCCACGATCAGGCCCTCGGCCCGGTAGGTGGTGCCGCCCTGCGGCAGGCCCGGGTCACGGCGCTGCGCGGCCTGGACGTGGGCCAGGCTCACCGTCGGCGGCTTGGCCGGGGTGGACGGGGGCGGCGGCGTCGCCGGTTTCCCGGCCCGGGCGATGATGGCTGGCAGCAGCTCGGCGTGGAACTGCTGGGCGCGCTTGTCGCCGGGGCACTCGGTGCCCGAGGGCGACCACTCGCGGAACATGCGGTGGATACCGAAGCCAGGGTCGTCCCAGGTGCGGCAGGCCCTCAGCGGGACGGGGTGGGTGTGGTGGGCCCAGACGCCGAGGTCGGTGAGCGCCTCCAGCTGCTCGTCGGTCCAAGGGTCCGAGGCCTTGGTGTTGGACGCTGTCTCGGCGCTGATGGCGCCGGTGCCGTCCGGCCTGCGGTTCGCCCTGTAGTTGGCGTCCGCGCGGGTGGTGGTCGGCAGGTACTGGCCGAGCGACCCGTCGAAGTCCACACCGAAGTGCGACTCCAGCGACGTCGAGTTCTGCCAGTAGGCGTACAGGCGGTGCTCGTCCCACGGCGCGACGATGGAGTGGAAGATCAGCTGAGTGGGTCTGATCTTGGGCTGCTCGCGGGCCTCCGGCTGGAGCTCCAGCCGGACCGCGTCTGGGTACCAGGACACAGGGGCCTCCAAGGCATGAAGAAAGCCCCGGCCAGGCGGCACGGGGCTACGGGGGGTGAGTGGGTCAGTTCGCGATCTCGTACTGGAACGTCCCGCGAATGGAGTAGCCAGAGGCCCACGTTGTGCCCGCCACGCCGCTCGACCAGGGCGAGACCGCGTCGATGAGGCCTTTGCCGCCGCCGGTGGCCCCGTCGGCGGTGGTGTCCAGGCCGTCTGGGGCTCCGGTGTCCAGCTCCAGCTCGAACGCCGTGGTGGTGGTCAGTCGCATCCGCGCCTGGTGCCGCTTGTTGGTGGACTTGTTCAGCTCGCAGAAGCCGATCACGCTGACTGCTGACGCTGCGGCCAGAGGCAGAGAGAACCTCCAGTTGTCGCCGGATCCCCCGCCGCCGAAGTTGGTGGTGGAGCCGAAGATGACGTCGAACATGCCGAAGCAGGTAGTCGCGGAGACCGCGTAGCGGCAGGCGAGCGTTGCGTTCCCGAACGAAGGGGTGTTCACGCCTGTCGACGTGGTCCACGTCGGTACCCAGTCCGTCCACGTCGGCGAGATCGACAGCATCCGGTTCGCGGTGATGCGCAGTCCCGGCTGCCACGGCTCGTACGGCACGTTGCTCCTCCTCTACAGGGCGACGATCGTGGGAGTGGCGAGCCGGATGTCCGTGCCCGTGGTCTGCGCCTTGACGACGCCGTTGCGGCTTCGGCGGACCGTGAAGGTCTGCGGGTTGACGATGCGGAAGTTGTCGAAGCGCATCTCCAGCCCGGCGTTGGTGTTGCCGGTGTTCCGGAACGACCGCACCCCGACGGACGCCGCCGCCGTGAGCGATGGGTCAGTCACCTCGATCTGCCACAGGTCCGGCTCCCGCCCGGCGGCATCCCAGATCTTCGCCCGGAGCGTGCTCCCGATCACCTGCAACCGCACGCGGTAGAACGTCGTGGCCGTGTGCGTCAGCGTGCTCGTGAACGTGCCGAGCTGCGTCTCCGTGCCGCTCACCCTCTTGCGCACAGTCAGGACGACCCCGGCAGCGGTCGTGAAGTCCACCCGCGCCTGGTAGAGGTTGTTGTTGTCCGCTGCCCGCGCGACGGGCCCGGTGAAAAGGGACGCCCCAGTCGCCACGGCCGACGTCGCGACGTCGGCGTACAGATCCACATCCGCACTCGGCGCCGGCACCAGAGCAAGGTGCGCGATCCCCGTCGACGGCTGGGCCGCCACCCCGTACCCGCCCCCGACGCTGTGGTCCGCGGCCGGCGCCACGGTCCAGGCCTGCCCCGAGTCGGCCTGGCCCCAGCTGCCAGCGGCCACGGTCCTGGCGAACGCGTCCCGGACCGAGTCCGCGATGGCGTCGACCGTGACCACCTCCCCGCCGACTTGGGCGTCGAAGGGGAACTCGGCGGGCTTGCCTCCGGCCGGGCGGATCGTCACCCCGTGGGCCCACAGAACGTCGGAGCTGGGCGGGAAGTTGGGCACGGTCGGTGAGGCGTTCGCGGTGAGCGCTCCGGCCGGGGCAGTCGCGGTCAGTTCGAACCACGTCCACGTGTCGGCCGTGACGGTGAGGCCGTTGGCGCTGGTCGACAGATAGGCGCCGCCGGTCTGGAACCAGTTCAGGTTGAGGTTGACCGTCCGGGTGGTGGCGCAGCGGAGCCAGCCGGAGATCACGTACTGCTGGCCGACTACGACCGGCACCGCCGAGCTGCCTGCGTTGGGGAACTGAGCCACCCCGTCCGGGATCAGCTTCAGCGCCCACGCCCCTTCGAACGGCTTCGGGGTCGGTGCGGGCACGCGCTCGATGGTGCCGCCGTTGCCGACCCAGCCCGCCAGGTCGGTCTCGAGGTAGGGGTTGGCGGTGAGTGCCGGCAGAGCGGTGACCCACACGGGCCCGTCGACGGCCCGCACGGTCAGCGCGGTGCTGGTGGCGTCGACTGCGGCGGCCAGCTGGCTGCCGTCGGTGTCCACGCGGCCGAGCACCGGGTCGTCAACAACCCCGACCCGCCACGGGGAACCGGGCGCGCACACGAAGTCGATCTCCCACGTGCGGACGCCGATGCGCTCGGTGTACCCCTGCACGATCAGGTCCACCGGACCGGGCGGCAGCCACTCCGGCAGATCGGTGATGCGGATCAGGTCGCCCTCGACCATGTTCAGGACGGTGGGGATCAGTTCCGGCGCCTTGTGCAGCCGGACCGAGATCACCGGGTAGCGGGCCTCGTCAACGGTGCCGAGGTGCAGCAGCCAGTACGCCATCGGCTCGGTCTGGTCATCGCTGTACAGGTTCAACGTGACCGAGTCGTCATACCGGCCCACACCGTTCGGGGGCGGCTGCACCGACAGCGCGCCCTGCTCCAGGACGGCCCGGCCGGACGAGCCGCCGGCCCGCTCCACGGTGCGGTCGTTGCGCACGTTGGAGTCGTCGTCGATCGGATCCAGCTCGCCCAGAGCCCGGTACGACAGCGTCAGCGTCGGTGCCTGGTTGTACTGGGACTCGCGGCTCCTGTATCGCAGCCCCAGCCGTTCCCGGTCCTCGACGAGGATGCCGCCGTCCGCGTCCGCGCATTGCTCCAGCTGCTCCAGCAGCTTCCCAGGCCGCTGCGGGCCCATCCGCGCCTGCCCGGCGACGCTGCCCGTGACGGTGACCGGGACACCCTCCTCTACGCCGATACGGAGCAGCCGCGCCCCGGCGGTCTCCCCGTCGTAGCCGGAGTCCGCGTTCTGGAAGATCTTCGTGTCGGTGGCCTGGAACACCGCCAGGTGCCCGAAGCTCATGCCCTCCAGCCCGACCCCGAAGGAAGAGCGGATGTTGGTGACGACGCCCACCGTGCCCGGGAAGGTGCCCGTGTGGAAGTAGCCGGTCGGGTAGCCCGTGTTGAGCCAGCCCATGTCGACGCGGACGTTCGCGCCTTCCTGCCGGGCGAACACGCGCACCCGGTTCCAGCTGCCGAAGAAGTTGGGGTCCGTCCCAGGCGTGGAGGAGGTCAGCAGCAGCTGCGTGCCCTCCCGGTCCAGCACCTGCAGCTCCACCAGGTTGGTGGCCACCCGCACCCGGTACAAGTTCCCCGTCCCGGAGGCCTGGATCTCGTACAGGACGGTGTTCGCGGTCGGCGCCACCGGGATGTAGTTGACGAGTTCCACCTGCCACGGGCCCGTCCCGGACGCCGGCGGCGGCACGACCGCCGAGAAACTCCCGCCCGGCTGGACCTCGGGCAGCGGTGCCGAGCCGCCCAACCTGTCGTTGGCGGCGAACTCGAAGTTCTTGACCGTCATCGGCCGGATGCCGGGCAGGGCGCTCGCAGCCGACGTGGCCTCCTGCCCGTCCTCCATCGGCCAGTACGCGATCAGCGTGGAGTCGGACGGGATACGGCGCCGCAGTGTCGACTGCAGCGGCTTGTCGCCCTGGTTGAGGCGGCGCAGGATGCCTGAGGCTTCGCCCTCGACGGTGATCAGATGCCCGCCCCGGGACCACTTCGGTGGCCAGTCGGAGTACTCGCCAGCGAACCGGATCTGCCGGTTGGTGATCTCCGCGCCGCCCGTGGGCGTCCACGTGCGGCCCGCGGCGTCCACGAATGAGGTGGCGCCCGCCGCAGGCAGC
Organism: Streptomyces bullii; assembly: GCF_042657145.1. NCBI lineage: Bacteria > Bacillati > Actinomycetota > Actinomycetes > Kitasatosporales > Streptomycetaceae > Streptomyces > Streptomyces bullii. The sequence continues at coordinate 731,173 of NZ_JBHSNY010000002.1, read as the reverse complement.
GAAAACACGGGGTTGGCGACGATGGTGCCGTTGATGCCGGAGCGCATCTCGAAGGCGTGGACCCGGCCGGAGGGCCGCTCGAAGCCGAGCTCGGGGACGTCGCCGACGACGACGGGGGCGGTCGAGGAGAAGACAGATGTGGTCCCGGAGTTGACGATGGGTGCGCCCAGCTGCGTCCACGGCCCGGCGATCGTGGGTGCCGTGTAGAAGGTGATCGTGTGCCCGCCTGCCCCGTTGTCCACGTCGAGGGTGACCCGTACAGCGAGGCGCCCCGAGGCGGGCACGATGATCGGCGCGGTCGAGCTGTTCTGCAGGATGGTCGATCCGTCGGCTGTCCACCGCCAGGTGAGGCGTCCGTCGGTGAACACGAACAGCGCCCAGGAGCGCTGGTTGCCGGTCACCCCGTACTTGGCGGCCAGCTCCCGCAGGTTGCTGTACCCGAACCAGGGCGTGAGAGTGGCGTCCACCCTGACGTCGAGGTCGCCGGTGACGTCGAGGCTGGCGTGATCGGGTGTGGAGGCGCCGTTGCCCGCGGTGTCCGGCAGCCACAGGTAGCGGTCCCCGGTGTGGAGGCTGACCCGCATGGGCGTGTTGTTGTTCAGCTTCCCGAAGTAGGGGCTCCTCGGGTTGCGCCCGGAGTACAGGCCGTTCGGGCTCTTCAGGGTGAGGGAGCAGGAGGCCGGGTCGACTGCCTGCCCCTCGCCCGTACGCCCGCGCGTGTGGGTGATGATGTCTCGCAGCTGCGCGTGCGGCGTGACGTTGGTCCACACGCCCCCGATCTGGAACTCAACCAGGGTGCCGAGCGGGTCCTCCGGGAACGCCATCAGCCAGACCTCCGTCCCGCCAGCACGAGGCCGACGTCGCCGCCGCCCTTCTTCCGGATGCCGCGCCGCATCCGCTCGATCAGGTAGTTGTCCTCGCCCCGACCGGACGAGCGCAGTTCTAGCACGACACGCTGTGACGCGGCCGCACGGGCGCGCCGGCCAGCCATGTCCCAGGAGCCGGGCGCCGGCGTCTCCACCAGGCTGGCCATGCTGCGGTTGACCGCCTTGCGGCCGCCCTCGATGCCCTGCCGCAGGCCCTCCGCCGTGTACGCGCCCACCTGGGCCATGACACGGCTCGGGCTCTTGATGCCCAGCGCCTTGCGGATCGCCTTCGACATGCCCTGAGCGATCTTCAGCATCTGCTTCTCGATCAGCTTCTGCTGCATCTTCAACCCGCGCACGAGGCCCTGCCCGGCGGCGATCCCGGCCCCGTACATCGCGTTGCCCGCGGCTGCTCCGGCGTTGCCCGCAGCCCCGACGAGCGCCTTCTGTTCGGCGTTGATCTGCTGGATCTGCGAGGCGTTGGCGTTCGCCAGAGCAGCGGCGGCCGAAGAGCCCTGCTCCACACCGGCCTGGGCGATCTGCGCGATCAGGTCCGCGCGGACGCCCTTCTTCCGCAGCGTCGCGAGGTTCTTCGCGAACTGCTCGGCCGCGGCCCGGTCCTGCTTGAGCCCGGCCAGGATCGTCTCGGCGGTCTGCGGCCAGCCGCCGGTGTCCTGCTGGGTGATGTTCGCGCCCTCCAGTACGCCCTTCTTCACGTCCGCGGCGAGCTTGTCGCGGGCCTTGATCTGATCCGCGAGGCGCTTCGTCGCCGACTTCAGCCGCGCGGCGAGCTTCTCCTCCTGGCCCGCGAGCCTGAGCAGCTGCTTCGTGCCGGAGGAGATCACACCGAGCGCCTTGGACCGCTTCTTGCCGGGCTTCATGCTGTCCCGGACGATGTCCGCCAACTTGGCGGACGCGGCGCGGACCTGCTTCGAGGAGCCGGTGAGACCGTCGATCAGACCGCGGGCGATCCAACGGCCCTGCGCCTTGGTCACCTTTGAGGGCGACGCGATGCCCAAGGCCTTGGCGATCGGGCCGGGGATCATGTCCTTGGCCCAGCCGATCAGCTGGTTTCTGATCCAGCCGCCCATGGACTTGATGCCGGACCACAGGCCCTGGACGATGTTGACGCCCTTCTCGACCAGCAGCGTCGACAGGGAGCCGATGCCTGATGAGATGCGGCCCGGCAGCCCGGTCACCCATTTCACGAGGTCCAGCGCCTTCTTCACCGCCGCGTCACGGAAGGACTGGAAGGCGCGGGACGCGGACGACATCAGGATCCCCTGGAGAGCGGCGATCGCCGAACCGATACGGCCCGGCAGGCCCTTCGCCCACTCCCACAGCGCGACGAGCTTGGCGATCGCCCAGTCCTTCGCCTGGCCGAACCATGCCGCGATCTTGCCCGGCACCGTGCCCAGCCACTCGATCGCGGCGAGCACGCCGTCCTTCGCCCACCGGACCTTGTCGACGATCCAGTTCCAGGCGGTCAGCGTCGCGGCCTTGATCTCGTCCCAGTAGGCGATCACCAGCACGACGAGCGCGCCGATCGCCAGACCGATCCAGCCGATCGGGCCGAGCGCCATCACCCAGGCGCGGGCCATCTGCATCCCCGCCCACAGGGCCTTCCCACCCAGCACCAGCAGCGCCGGTACCACGACCGCGGTGATGACGGCGGCGAACGCCTTCAGCTCGCCCGAGTGGTTCTGCAGGAAGCTGACGAACCGCATCACGCCGGGGATGACGGTGTTGCCGAGGAACTCCACAAAGTTCTGCTGCAGGTTGTTCTTGAAGGCGGTCACCTTCGCGCCGGCGTTGTCCCGCAGCGTGTCACCGGCCTTACCCGCTGCGCCCCCGAAGTCGCCCAGCTTCTTCGCCGCCGATGAGGGATCGACCTTCAGCAGCGCGTCCTGCATCGTCAGCGCTTCCTCGCCGAACAGCTCGATCATCGCCTTGGATCGGGCGCCGTCGTCCTTCATCGTCCGCAGCCGGTCCATCAGCGTGTCCAGCGCCTTGCCCGCAGCCGGGCCGCCCTCGGCGAAGTCCTTCGCCATCTGCTTGCCGTTCAGGCCTAGCTCGTCGAACGTCTCGGCGCCGTCCGCCGCGTTGGCGGCCATCTCTTCCAGGGCACCCGACAGCAGCTCGGCAGATGGGGCACCGGCCTCGATGCCCTGCACCATCACCCCGAGGGCCTGCTTGCCGGTCAGGCCGAAGTGGCTCAGGTTGTTCGCGGACTGGGTGATGGTCTGGCCGAGGTCACCGAACCGGTTGGCGCCCTGGTTGCTGGCTTGGACGAGCATGTCGATGGCCTCTTTGCCGCTCTTGGCGAGGCCGTTGCGGACCATGACGCCGGCCGCGTTGGCGGCCTCCCCGACGTCCATGCCGAGCACCTTCGCCAGGTCGGCGATGCGGGTGGACATCGACATGATCTGCGCGTTGGTGGCGTCGGGCGGCAGCAGGCCAGCGTTCATGACGGCCTTGATCGTGTCGGCGCCCTCCTGGAAGTCGGCCACGATCGCCTGCTTGAAGAGCTCACCCGCGAGCTTCCCGTAGCGCTGCGCCTCGGCGGGCGTGGCGCCGAGCTGGGCGCCCATGACGTTGGTGATCTGCCCCTGGTTGATCGCCTCCTGGAGGCCGGCCATGAGTGCTGCGCCTGCGGCGATCCCGGCGCCGGCGGCCATCATCTTGAGCTGGTCGAAGCGCCCTGCCGCCTGATCGACGGCCTGGTCGGCGCCCTCGGCGGTGCTGTCCGCGAGTTCTTCTCCGACAGCTTCACCAGCTGCTCGGCCTGCTGAGGCGAACCGTCCGCGGGCGTCCCGCAGGCGGCCATCTGCGCCTCGCACGAGGCCGTCTGCGAGGTCCTCGCCTGCCTGTTCCCCAGCCTGCTCGGCCTCATCGCCCATGCGCTGCCCGGAGGTACGCATGGCGTTCTCGGCGCGGCGCAGGGCGGGGTCTACTGCGCGGTCGTCCACGCTCAGCACGGCGTTGAGTTCGCCGACGGTCAGCGCCACGGCTACCTCCTTCGGCGGGGGGTGTGCTGGGGGTCCTCAGGAGGTGGCGCGAAGTGGCGGTGCAGGCGCGTCTCCGCGCTGAGCAGGCCGAGGATGCGGACCTGGAGCCAGCGCCAGGAGCGGCGGCGGAGGATGCCGGAGCCGACGTCGATGCCGTACTCGGAGTGCAGGTCGGCCTCGATGAGCGGCCACTGCTCCAGCAGCCGGTCCCAGGTCAGGTCCGGCGTGCTTTGCCCCGTCCGTCCTTGCTTCGGCGCTGGGATGCCGCCCTCGTACCACTCGTAGAGGCCGGTGACTGGGTCGTATTCGCCGCAGCCGACGCCGAGGAGCCGCGCGACGCCTGCCGACGGGTCGCCCTGTTCGGGGCTTTTCCCGGCTGCTGGCCGGTCTTCCAGAACTGGCGGGCGGTGTCCTTGTCGGTGGTCACCCAGAACATCGCTGTGAGAGCGACGTGTTTGAAGGGGCCCCACTTGACCTCGCGCATCAGCGGCTCGTACGCGTCGCCGAGGCACATGCGGTACAGGTCCAGCTCTTCCTTGTCGTCCAGGACCGGAGCGTCGGGCGCCTTCCCGCCGCCGGCGGCGAGCCGGGCCGCCAGGGAGGTGATCCGCTCGATGCGGATGCCGTCCTCGGCGGAGGGGTCCTCGATCCGATAGACGCGGGTCTGGCCGTCGCGTCCCTTGACGGGCAGTTCGAGGTACTCGTCGAGGAAGTTGTCGAGCGCCTCGAAGCTGGTGGTGTTGTTGGTCATCAGGCCACCGGATTCGTGATCAGGAGCAGCGGGCCGTCGCCGGTCAGCGTCATCTCGACCTGATCCAGGGCGGTGTACTCGCCGCCGGACGGCGCCCACTGGACCAGGGCGGTGCCCTCGTACGCCTCGGGAAGGCCGTTGCGGTCGTAGTAGCGGATGTGGACCTGCGAGGCGGAGCCGAAGGAGAACGAGGCGATCCGGAACGCCTCGTGTGTCGGGTGGTACACCTTCACCTGATCGTTGATGCGCCGGTTGATCGTGACGCCCAACTCCCAGGACTGGCCCGTCTTGGTGTTGCCCGCCCAGCCGTCGCTGTCGTAGTCCGAGGAGTCCTCGATGTTGGGCTCGGCCGCCGGGGAGAACTCCGTGACGCCCGGGACGAGCTGCCAGTCGGAGCCGTCCTTGGCTGCGGACATGTCGATCTCCAGCCGCCAGCGGCGGGCCAGCGCGGTGATCGGGGTGGGGGTGGACATGCGGTCCTCCTAGTCGATCAGGTGAGACCCGGACCGCACGGTCCGGAAGTAGTAGTTGCTGGTCAGCTCCATGCGCCCGTGAGCGTCCTGGCCGATCCACGCCTGCGACTGCCGCCACGACAGGGCGACGTGCACGCCGCCCGCTTCGTAGTGCTGGCGGTTGTGCAGCGCGTCGAACACGGCGTCCGCCATGTCGTCGATCGCGTCTGGATCACGGCCCGCGCGCATCCGGAACTGCACTCCGGTGATCGCGTCCGTGAGGTCGGTGTCCTCGACCGGGTACGCGGTGATGCCGATCGCCCGGTCCGGTTCGTCAGGGATCACGCCGCGGAAGAGTCCGGTGTCGGGGTCCGAGATCACGCCGTCGGGCCTGAACACACCGACGCCGGCCTCAGCGAGGAGACCGGCGATTCCGTCGAGGAGGCTGCTGGTGTATCCGCTCACCGCATCGCCCGCCTGATTTCGGCGGCGATGATCGCTGCGACCTCGGCGCGGCTGGTGTTGAGCGTGTTCTCCAAGTACTTCGCGGTCCGGCCCGGCGCGTGGCGGAAGTCGAGCCGCTCATGCTGGATGACGGCGTACGGCGTGTCGTAGCTGACCATCCCGGTCAGCGACGGGGGATCCACGCTAGCCGTGCCGGAGCGCTGCAGCGCGGCCTCGTCGAGCGGAACGACCTCATTGCTCTCGCCGAGGACGTGTTCGGCAGCGAGGTACAGGCCACGCGCCGCGCCCTGGCGCAGCTCCCGCGATGCCGCAGCCCCGTTGAAGCGCAACCGGAAGTTCTGCGGCATGTGGCCTCCCACTATTCGAGTTGGAACTCCACGTGGTTCGGGGTGCCGAGGCCGCCGCCGTCGCGGTTCTTCGTCTGGATCACCTTCGTGACCCGGCCGGATGGCAGCGTGACCCGGGACAGCGGCGGCGCCGTCTTCTCCTCCGGCCCGGCGTACGCGGTCGACGTCGAGGTGACCTGCTCGCCGCCCGGCGTGCGGACGGCTCGGGTCTGCTCGTCCACGAGGCAGCGCACGGTGCGCGGAGCCGCGTACTTGGGGCCCTTGCTGGTGCCGCCGAGGTAGTCCTCGATCGTGATCGTGTGCACCAGGAAGCGGCGCGGCAGACTGGGCATCAGTACCCACCCATGACGGCCATGCGGAACTTCTCCGCAGGCAGGCCCGACAGAGCCCGCATCAGCCCGGGCGCGTAGTACGACGGCCCGGACCGGTTGTCGCCAGCGCCGTACTGCAGCTGCACGCTGCCGATGCTGACACCCTGCAACGGCCCGGAGATGTCCGTCTCGACACCGACCTCACCCCAGAACTCGACCTGCGCGCACACGGCCGCAGCGAACGCCTTCGCAACGTCCGGGTCGGTCGGCATCCCGTCGACGTCGACGTCGTACACGGCCGCCTTCAGGAACTCCGAGTCCAGCAGCGCCGAGGCCCGCTCCAGCAGCTCCACCGCATTCAGCGGTGGTGCCTTGTTGAGGGCGTCGGCGAGCTGGGTCGTCGTGGCGTACACGCGTCCGCCGTCGGACACGGCCCTGGGCGCAGGAGCCACCGATACCAGCTCGTGCTCAACCCTGGCGCCGGTGCCGGTCACCGTCCACGACAGCCTCCACAGGCCGGCCGCCGTGTAGGTGAGCGGCGCTGTCCACGTTTTCCCACCGTCCGCAGTGCCTGTGGCGGGCGCTGTAACGGTGCCGGTTGGCGCGGTGACAGACAGGGTCGCGACCGTGGTGGCGTCGTACGGGTCGACGATCAGCGAGGCGGTGACGGTGTCTCCCACATCGGGCATGAGGCAACCTCCAGGTGGGAGGGAGGCCCAACGCCTGGGCCTCCCCCGTCGCGGTACGGATCGGCTACGCGGACGCGCCGACGATGCAGATGTCGTAGGTGACAGTGCTGCCGCCCGCGCTGTTGGCGAGGCGGAGGATGTCGCCCGTGGACGCGGTCACGCCGTACGTCGTCGGGTCCGCCGACCCGGCGATGGCGGCGAGGACTGCACCGGGCCGCAGTGTCACCGTGCCGGTCGCGTTGAGCAGCGTCGCCCATGCGTTGGTGGCCGCGTTGCCGATCACGACGTTGTTCGTGTTCGCTGCGGACGCCGCGATGAACAGGCCCTTGACCCGGGCGAACGTGATGCTTGCGCCGAACGCGTCGGTGAGCACACCGGCGAGGTCGAGGTCATCGGTGCCGGACGCGGCGATCGTGCGGCGCGCCTGGTACACCTTGTCGGCCTTGCCCGCGCCGGTGCCCGAGCCGAGCGTCGCCGACCGGGACAGCCCCACCGGGACCTTCCCGGTGCCGAGCCCGGCCGCCTGCGACAACTCGGTGAATGCGGCGACCGCAAGAGTGCTGGAGAGCGGCATCAGCTACCGCCCCCGTACCGCTCCACCAGCTGCTCCTTGGTGAGGCCCTCGATGTCCGACTGCCGCTCCGCATCGTCCTCCATGCGGCGGGCATAGTCCTGCCATTCCGCCTTCGAAGCGCCCCGAGCGGGGGGCTTGTCGACCCCGGCGATCTGGCCGTCCTCCGTGGTCGTCAGTTCCTGCCCGACGGCCGGCCCACCGCCGGTCTCGGGACTCTCCTCGCGCAGCTCCTCATTGGTCGTCGGCACGTCGGCGGAGGGGTCGTGCACGCCAGGCGCCGTCAGCGTGGGCCGTGACAGCACACCGTCGTTGACGATCTGCGGTTCCTCGTCACCGTCGACGACCTTCCAGTTGTCCAGGGCGTCCAGCCGCGCCGAGCGGCCGTTCATCGTCACGGTGTCGCCCGTGCGCTGGTTGAAGTACGTGGTCATTGGGCTGTCCTTCCGTCTATGAGGTCCAGGCCCGCCCGCGCCCGCCAGCGCAGGGCGGGCGCGCGAGCGGGTTACGCGACGTCGGCGCCCTTGACCAGGACGGCTCGATTGGCGTCGAGGGTCTTGGTGCCGTAGAGGCAGTCGACGGAGACGACCATCTGCTTCTTGTCCATGTCGTAGTCGTAGACCACGCGCAGACCGAAGCCCTTGTAGTTCGCGATCGCCGCGTCGCGGGCGCCCATCGGCAACTCCAGTGGCCGGAAGGCGAGGGCGAACGCGGACCGGTGGAAGGCGACGCCGACCTCGGTGGTGGAGTTGCCGCTGGTCTGGGCGGGCTTGGCGATGTTCTGCGTCATGTACGGGTCGAACCCGAACACGCGGCGGCCGAGCGACGCCTCGGTGAGGCCCTCGGTGGAACCGCGCTTGTCGGCCTCGTGGAACAGCGGGTCGCCGAGCCAGCGCGCGGCGATGGTCGGGCCCACGGCGGCGCGCCGCTCGGAGGCCGGGACCGTCCGCGTGTCGAGGACCCGGCCGGCGTCGATGAGGACGCGCGGGTTGTCCCACGCCCACTCGTTGTCCCCGGCGACGACGCCGACCTCCTGGACGATGTCGTCGCGCAGGGCCAGGATGTCGCGGTCGATCTTCTGGGAGATCGCTTCCATGGCCGGGGTGAGGAGCTGCTCGTCGAAGTCCTGGATCTTCAGCGTCATGTCCTCCGACGTGACGGCGAAGGAGACGTCGGCGAAGTGGTTCAGCGTCATGTTGACGCTGTTCTCCGTCGCGTCCTGGACGGTGATTCCGCTGGCCCTGTTGTACTCGTTGGCCACGAAGGTCGTGGGCTTGCGGATGGTGATCGCGTCGCCCTGCTTGCGGGCGAATTCGGCCTCGTAGTCGCGGTGCACGAGGCTCGCCATGACGGTCGTCTCGTACAGGTTGGCGAGGGCCTGGCGCGCGATCTGCTGCGCGGTCAGGAACGTGTTGGCCATGGGTCATGCCTCCTATCCGGCTCGGCGCTTGCGGCGCGCGGCGCGGATTTCGTCGATGCTGTCGGGTTCGGAGGAGCCCCCGGCCCCGCCGTTGAAGTCGCTGCTGGTCCGCTCCGGCGCTGCGGGAGCGGACTTGAGCTTGGGGTTGTCGTCGACCGCCTTCTTGATGGCGGCGTTGACGGCCTTGGCGAACCCCTCGTCGGACGGATCGAGGTCCTTGATCGAGCGAAGAAAGGCCCGGCTGTCGGTGAGCGCGTCCGGGTCGGCGCCGTACTTCGACGCGCCCCGGTACACGGCCAGCTCGACCGCGGTCTCGCGGTGAGCTGCGGTGGCCTGCTCGATCTGCGCCTTCAAGGCGGCCGGGTCAGGCGGTGTCTCCTTGTCGTCCTTGACCAGGCCGAGCGCCTTGCCGAGCTCCTGGACGATCTCGTTGCGGGCCTCGTCGGCGGCCTGCTTCTTCGCGTTCGTCCGGGCCTTGGCCGCGTCCGCGTTGGCCGCCTTGAGCTCCTTCTGGAGTCGGGCGATCGTCGCGGCCGGGTCCTCGTTGCCGTCCTTCTGTGTGGGCGGCTTCGGCTTGGGCTTCTCGTCGCTGCCGTCGTCGGAGGCGGTGTCGTCGTCGCCGGTCCCGCCGGCGTCGTTGTCTCCCGCGTCGTCCGTGCCGCCGTCATCGCTGTCGCCGCTGTCGGATCCGGAGTCGTCTCCGTCCCCGCCGTCGGCGTACAGGTACGGGTCGAAAGGGCCCGTGGCGTAGGGGTGTGCCCAGCCAGCTCGGTGCCAGGGAAGGGTTCGCTTCTGCATGCGTGCACTCCTGGTGCGCGTCGGGATGTTCGGCCCCGCGCCTGGCGGGGGGTGTGCGATCCGGCCCGCACCCGGCGGGCGGAAGACTGTCGGTCAGCGAGCGGTCGTGAGCTGCTCGCGATGCGGCTTTCGGGGCAGGCCGGTCTGCGCGACCAGCTCACGTACGCGCGCCTGATACGCGCGCACCCGCGCGTTCGCAGCTGTCCGCTCGCTGTCGTCCAGCGCCGCAGCCACGTGACGCTTCCACTTCCTGATCTGCCGCTCGTAATACCGCTGCTGTTGTGTCTGCTCGTACGTCCCCCGGCTCGGCGGCTTCGGCCGCGGCCTCGTCAGGCCGGGCAGGTAGATCGAGATCGTGTGGCGGCAGTTCGGATGCATTAGGCCCTTGCCACGGGCTTCGGGCAGGGAGCCCGCCACGGAGACCGACACCGTCCGGCCGTCTTCCGTGGCGTGCTCGACCTGCACCGTGCGCTCACCCGGGCCACCCGACCGGCTGAGCACCTTCCCCTCCCAGGGCTTGCACAGCGGACACTCCTCCGGAGCATCCGACACGACCACCAGGTCAATGCCAGCCGCCCCGAGACGATCCGTGTGAGCCTCGATCGCTGCCCGGCCCAGCACCGACCGAGTGGCCATCTCGACGTACGAGCGCATGTCCCAAGCGCGGCCGCGCGAGTCCACGAACCCGGTGATGCCCTGGTTGGCGAATCGGTTGAGCGCCGCCTGCGCGGCCTTCCGCCGTGTCTGCGCCCCGAGCGCCGGGGCCGCTGCCGCCTGAGCGATTACCTGCCGGTAGACGTCCATCGTCTGCCGCAGGATCCGCAGGTGGACCGGGCCCGTGTCGTCGATCAGGGCCTGCGCGAGCCGGTCCACGGTCTGCGTGCCGGGCGGGATCGCGGCGACCGTCGGGGCGAGCGCGCCGAGTTCGACGACAGCGGCCTGCGCGCCACGCTCGTACGCCTCGCTCACGGCTTGGCGGACCGCCCCGGACGCGTCGGCTTGAAGCGCCGCGATGATCTCCTCGATAGCCGTCTGAAGGTGGCCGACGGCTGCGAGCTTGAGCTGTACCCACGTCGGGCTGTCGATGCCGTCCGCGAGGGCCCGCCGGATCCGCTCAATGAGGACGGCCTCGGCTGCCTCGTACAGGTCGGCGACGGCGGCCGCGAGGTCTTCGGCCATGGCCGGGGAGACGGGCACCGCCGACCACCACCTTCTACGGGAGTTCGCCGGTCTGCATTGGGTCAGGGACGGCCATGCCCTGTTCCTGCAGGATCCGGTCGACTTCCTGCTGCACCATCGGGTCGTCCCACTCCGGATGCACCATCCGCACCTTCGTGTCGACCGAGGCCGCCTGTGCCCGGGTCAGCATCTCCACCGTGGTGGCCAGCTGGAGCGGGTCCTCCTGCACCGAGTCCTCGAACTCCACGTTCGGGCGCTGCGGCTGGACGCCACCGCCGAACACCTGCTGGTCGACGGCCAGCAGCGCCTCAATGGCGTGAGCGAGCGCCGGACGCCACCGCAGGATCTTCCGGCCCCGGGTCGTCATCGACAGGCGTTCCTTGGACACGGCCTCCGTGGCGGTCACGGCGACGTCGCCGCCGAGTCCGAAGGTCTGCCCGCTGTATCCAGCGCTGCGGAGGATCTGGTTGATCAGGTCCGCAGCGGTGTCGAGGTGTTGCTGTACACGGATCTCGAACTGCGCGACGGTGAGCTGCTTGCCGGAGTCCGGTCCGGTCAGCATGTCGATGCCAGCGAATGCCTCTTGGTCGGGATTCCAGGTGGCACCGCGGCCGGGCCCATTGTTGTGGAGATAGGCGTTGGGGACGACGATGCGGCCCTTGCCGAGGCGGATGTCCCGCATCAGCGAGGAGTACGTCTCGTCGAGCTGGTCCATGAGCGTCTCGACACCGTCGAGGTCGCTGCGGCCCAAATCCTTTAGGGCCTGGTTGCCTCGCCAGCGGCGAGAGAGCTGGTTGGGGACGTGCGCGACGTCGAGCTGCTGGTAGCCGGTCTCGACGAACGACTCGTCGTTGACGACGCCAGCGAGGCCCTCGGTGTCGGGGTGGTCCTGCAGCGGCACCGCCCGGCCGAGCTTGCCCGCCGTGCCTTGGTATAGGCCGTGCAGGATGCGGCCCGGCTCGTGCCGCTCCAGGTGCCGCCAGACCTGACCGTCTTCTTCATGGACGATCCTCCAGAAAGTCACCGCACGCAGCCGACTCCACACGAACTCCGGTACCGCGCGGTCGGCGTGGACTGCATCGAGCCACGGCCGGTCAGCGAGGGTCTTGTCGTAGACCGGCCGCAGGTAGACGGAGCCCAGCGCGGAGCCGATCTCAGCAGCCGTCTGTAGGGTGGCGAGCATGCCGTCGTCAGTGAGCTCGTCGAGCCGCTTCGTCGTGGTCTCGCCGTCGACGGTGAACTTCGGTGGCTCGCTGAACAGCAGGTTGGCACTGCCCGCACAGATGTCGCTGGCGATCGGGACGTGGACCTTCGTGCGGCGCTCGCCCGCGCCGGTTGGTGTGCCCCACCACCAGCGGGCGAGGCGGCCGACGACTCCGCCGGCGAACTGGACCGGCTTGGGGTCCAGACCGCCGATCGTGCTGCCGCCGTAGAGGGACTCCAGACGGTCAGGGTCGCCGCTCCACCAGGTGTCCCAGGCGTGCATGGTGTCGAGGGCGGGCTTGAGGTGGGGTGGGGGCCAGGGGACGTTACCCGTGGGCAGTGGCATCCGGCACCTCCTCGTGGGGCTCACCCGGCTTTTCCAGGTGGTCGGCCGCCGCACGCAGGAACGCGGCCATCTCGCGGCGGAAGGTCGACTCCTCGACACGGCCGTTGGTCAAGGACACCGTGACGCTGCCCCAGCACGCCTCTGTGTCGCCTGCGCGAACGTGCACAGGCAGCTTGATCTCAGCGGGCATTAGGCAGCCACCTCCAAAGCACTGCGAACGAGCGGACGCCACAGCGCCTCAGTGGTCACGACCGCATACCGGCCGCCATCGAGCGAGTGATCCGCCACCTTGATCGGCTTGTCCTCGCCCTTCTCCGTCGCGGCCGGATCCCAGGAGTAGCCCGGCGCCTCGCGGATGAAGCCCTTGCAGCGGTCCGACACCGCGAGCTGGCCCTCGGCGAGCAGCGTCGCCATGAGGCTGATGCCGCGGGAGACGTCGTTGTCCGCCGGGTGCGGGGACACGCCGTCGCGGTACAGCTGGAGCCGCAGCGACGCGGCCGACGGATCGACCACCCACCACTCCGGTACGGCCGGGCCCCCTCGCGGGAGGTGCTGCTGCTGCGCCCAGTCCCGCAGGCCCGCCGACAGTTGCCCGTCGGTGAGGCGCTGCTGGTCGTGCTTCGGGTCGTGCCGCCACTCGTCGACTAGGTACAGCCGCCGGTCGATGCCGACGCCGAGGAGCAGGCCAGCGGTGGCGTTCGTGGTGCCGTAGTCGACGCCGAGCGCCAGGAGACGCTGCATCGCCGGGAGCTGTGCCCAGGGGACAACGTGCTTGGTCGGGTCCCACATGTCGAACACGGCGCCCTCGGCCGCGACCCACTCCCCGAGGATGAACCGCCGGTACCAGAGCCCGGTGTACGTGCGCCGGTAGCGGTCCTTCACCGTCGAGGAGAGGGCGGGGTTGTCGTCGAGCTTGAAGTGCCAGACGCGCCAGTCCGGCAGTCGGTCCAGCCGGTCGAGGAACCGGGCGCGGACCCAGTGGGCCGGCGAGTCAGGGTTGGTCGTGCAGAAGATCTGCGCACCCTCGACGGAGCAGCGGCCCATCAGCTGCTGGAAGAACTCCTCCGAGATGACCGTGAGTTCGTCCACGTACGCGCCCGCACACGTTAGGCCGCGCAGCACCTTCTCGGCCTTGGCGTCCGAGGCGCCCAGGACGTGGATCGTCCGGCCCAGAATCGTCGCGGTGGACGCGCCGTTGGTGTACTTCGTGAACTTGGCCATCGGCCCCATGAGGGCGGGGTCCATGAGCGGGCCGAACACGTTGCGGTTCAGGGAGTCGCGGGTGCGGCCGACGACGACGAGTTCCCCGCCGCGGGGCGCGGTGGCCACGTACATCAGCCACCGCAGCAGGCTGCTTGCGGTCTTCCCGGAGCGGATGCTGCCCTCGGCCAGGTTGACGAAGGCCGTGGAGTTGACGACGTAGTCGAGCTGCTTCAGCGACAGAGGAACGGGGAGATCACGAAGCATCGTCCCCCTCGTCTCCACGGGCGGCCGCCTGCTGCTCGTTCCAGACCTGCTGGAGGCCGGTCATCATCTTGCCGAGCATCGAGCGGGCGTCGTCCTCGCCGTTCTCGGTGAGCGGTGGCACGAGCCTGAGGGACTTTTCCAGCGCGATGCCTGCCGCGGCCATGAGGTTCTTCTTGTCGATGGCCGGCGGCTCGTCGACGTCCTTGTCGCGGTAGGTGTTGTCCTTGCCGCCGAAGTTGTAGATCTTTCCGGGCTCCCACATCTGCTGGGTGAGGCGCAAGGCGTCGAGGTGGAGGTAGACCGCGGTTTCCGTGCGGAGAGCTGCGAGTTGGGCGACGCGGTGCCGGGTGGCTTCCTCGGTCATGCTGGTGTCGAAAGTGAGGCCTTCCTCGGCGCAGATGAGGGAGACGGTGCGCTGCGAGCGGCGGGTGATGCGGGCGATCTCGTTGCGGCCCTTGCCCTCGCCGTGGAGGCGGATGATCTCGGCGCGTTCCTCGTCGGTGACGAGCCCGCCTTTGCTGACCTTGGGTCGCGTCACGGGGGCACCTCCATCCGGACATGCGAAGGCCCGGCCGGGGAACGGAAGCCGGCCGGGCCAGTTCGTGGGGTGTGTCAGACCTTGCAGAAGCCGATGCGCTTCAGGGTCTCGTTGATCTGCTTGCCCTGCGCCTCAGTCGTCGTGACGTCCCTGTACGTGAAGCGCTCGGCGGCCCAGTGGTCCAAACGCGTGCCCTCACGGTTGATCGCAGCGCACTGGTTCTGCGCGGCTCCGATGGCCTTGTCCTCGTGCTTCACGATGTCCGGGTTGACCGCGGCGAGGGCCTGGAGCAGCTCGGCGCGCTTGGCGCCGGTCGGCTCGGGCGGGATGCCAGCGTCCTTCAGCAGCTTGTCCTTCTGGGCCTGCGTGAGTTCACGGGCGCTGGCGGACGCCTTGGGTTTCTGGTCGCTGCTCTCTTCGGTGCCGTTGCTGGAGCACGAGGTGAGTGCGAGCGCGGTGATGGCGACGGCTACGGCGGTGTACCGGAGTTGCATGTTCCCCCCTGGAACGGTGTGGCTGAGGGGGCATCATGCCTCACCCGGGTTGATCGTTTCCGGGCATGCCAGATCTGCGGCCCATGGTGAGGCACGATCCGCTAGAACGTCAAGCAATGTCAGCTCGTCAGCGGGGGCGAGACGCCTAGCATCAGCCCATGGCAAGCCTGCTCATATCTATCGGCGCCCTCCTCGTCAGCGTCATCGCGCTGGTCTGGCAATTCATCTCATGGCTGCGCACTGGCCCCGTCATCCAAGTCAGGACTCACTACGCCATCCCCGTGATAGGGGGTGAGATGAGCACAGAGGAGTTCCTTGCGGTGTCGGCCACGAACCGAGGACGGTCTCCAGCGACCATCACCTCGTGGGGACTCCTGCTGCCTGGAGGGGCTACCACCGCAGCAGACAGCGCACCGCTGCCGGGGGTTGAGGCTCTCCCCTTCCGCATCGACCCATACGCCGAGACAAGCTGGTACATCGCCAACCACGAAGTTGAGCGCATCTGCCACGTCCGTGGATGCAGACGCTCAGACATCAGGCCCTTCGTCATCGTGTCCGGACAAGGACGCAAAACGGGGAAGCGACTGACGTAAGGCCCCGCCGTCCACAGGGGAAGACGGCGGGGCCTGCGTGCCGGGCGTTACCCGGCGCGGCCGCCAGAGTGGCAGGACTACGGGCAGTGCGGGCGGGTTCGTTCGCGGTCGGCGATTCGATCGGCCTCGTTGATCAGCGCGCGGGCGCCCTCGTGCTTCCCCTCAGACGCGTAGACCTCAGCCCGTTCCCGCAGAATGTCGGCCACCTCGTACAGGGCGATGCTCGCGGCGTGGGTGGCCGCCACTTCGTAGTTGCGGTCGCCGGTCCAGCCGATGAGCGGCGCGGACACGAGGGCGTCGCGGACCTGCTCTGTGACGTCGTACAGGACGGTGGGGTCGCTCATCCCCACATCATCCCTTCTTCGGCTTGGCCGGGGTGGGCTTCTTCGTGGGCTTCAGCCAGCCGCCACGCGACGCCTGGTAGTCGGTGCCGTGCCGCGCCTGCTGCTCGGGCGTCAGCTTGGCGCGCAGCTCAGCTTGGGGAACGGATCGGCGGAAGGCCATGATGGCGGTCCTGTCTCTTCGTTGGGATGGGCACCGGGGCGGCCGGACGACTTGGCGGAAGGACGGCCGCCCCGGGGTAGATGGGCCGGTAGATCCGGCGGTAGACCGAGGTAGATGGCGCGGTAGACGCGCAGGTCAAGCGGCGGTAGACGGCTCGGTAGACGCCCCATCGGCGACAGTCGGGGAAGGGGCCAGATCCACCCGCCGCACACCCCTCGTAGGGCTCTTACTGCCGGGCGCCTTGACCTTGGGATGGACGGGGATCCGCAGGGCCTCCAGACGGGCCCGGAGGTCGGCCACCGACCAGCCCTCCCCGTGACCCTGCTCCTGGAGGTGGGTGAGGACCGTGCGCAGGTGCACCGCGTCGGCGTCTCCCATGACCTCCAGCAGGAGGGCCCGGACGGCTGCGACGTCGAGCTCGGCGCAGGCCTCCTCGGCGGACGGGTGGGGTGTTGTCTTCCCGGCCTTCCAGGCGGCGCGCAGCCACCACCCGGTGAGGAGCCACATCAGCCAGGGCAGCGCCCGGAGGATCGCCCACACCGCGTAGCCCAGCGCGCCGAGCAGTGCGAGGCGGAGGATCGGGCCGAGGGCGGCGCGCCAGCCGTCAAGGTCGTCGCGGCGGCCGGCCTTCACCCAGGCGGCGAGAGCGTCGGCACGGCGACGCCACACGATTGCGGAGCCCCCGGCGAGACGATCGGCGACCGTGGTACGGGCGGCCCACAGAGCAAGTCGGCGCTTCACAGAAGGCCCACCCCCTGCACCGCGGTGATGAGCTGGGCCCCAGCCCCGTTGATGAGCCCGGGCAGCCAGCTCAGCGCGTTGGCCACCCCGGCGGTGAGGCACAGGCAGACGCCGCAGAACACGCCGCCGACCATGCGCTTGCGCTCATCCCGGCCGGCCGCGCGGAACGCGAAGATGGTGCCGCAAGTGAGCAGGAACACCACCACGGCGCCTTCTGGAGTGAGCGATCCGAGGTCCCCGGTGGTGACCGGAGCGCCGGCCTGCTGGCCGGTGGCCCCGGCGACGGCCTTCCCTCCTCCGGTGTTGGCGGCTCCGGCGGCGCATCCGGCGATGTAGCCGAGGAGGCCGCCGCCGCACATTGTGGACAGGGCGCCGAGGAGGCTGCCGGTGCCGAAGCTCTTGAGCTTGGCGGGGTCGCGGTCGCTCTTCCACCAGGGCCTGAGGTTGGCCCAGAGGATGACGAGGACGAGGGCGATGCCCGCGAGGGTGAGGCCGGGGCCGGTCATCGGTGTACTCCGGTGACGAAGAGGACGGGGTCGTACCAGTCCAGGACGCCGAATGCGCCGAGGGCTGCGGTGATGAGGAGGAAGCGGGGCACCACGCGGCCGGTGCGCCTGTCCAGGCCCCAGGCTGCGGCGACGGCCACCGCGGCGATGACGTAGGCGGCGCCGATTCCGGCTTCGCTGCGGGCCTGGTTGACGGTGTGGGACCACAGGCCGACTGGGCTTTGGCCTGCCGCCCACGGGGTGAGGGCGGCAAGGATCGCGGCGACCATGCGCCAGGTGACGAGGTGATCCCACAGCCGCGCCCAGAGCCCCGGACGCTGCTGCGGAGCGGGATCCGGGCTGGTCAGGACGATCTCGTGGGTGTGGCGGACCTCGACGATCCGGGGGTCCGGATCGGGCGGAACGGGCGCCGGCGTCGTGTCCGCGGGGGGTGGAGGAGGTGGGGGTGGTGCCCACCAGGGCGGGATCTCGCCGGGCTCGGGCGGCCGGGCGGGGAGCGCGGCGCCGGCGGGGATGACGCGGGTGGGGGTGACGGGGCGGTCGTCGGGCATGGGGGTCTCCTGGTGGCCGAGTGGGCGGGCGCCGAGGCGGCGGAGGTAGTGGCGGGCGCGCAGCTCCTGGCCGTCGGGGCCGGGCTGCGCGCCCATCAGCCGGCCAGCCGGATGTAGCGGGCGACGGTGTCCTCACGGGCGTTGGCGTCGGCGACCTGGCGGACGTAGGCGAGGACCCGATCCGGCTCGCGGATCCCGGAATCCAGGGCGGTCCGGACTGCGTCCTTGATGGTCATCGGCCCGGTGGCCGTCGGCTGCGGATCGGCATCCGGACTGTCCGCGGACCGTCCGGACTGATCCGGATCGGCGGATCCGGAATCCGCCAGGGCGCCGATGCTGCGCTGCTCCGCCTCGACCAGGGCCTCGCCGCGCTGGAGCTCACGGCGGATCGGGATGAGGGCGAGCTGGCCGTCAACGGCGGCGCGCCGCTTGGCCACCCACTGCTGGGTGCGCGGGTCGAGCGGCCGGGCGTGCACGCGCATCGCCATCGACCAGCCGCCCTTGGCGAGCGCGGACACGGCCGCACCGACCGCGCCGATCACCCACGTGTCGGCGATGAGGTAGCCGTGCGCGAAGACCGCGCCCATGGACACGGCGAGCGCCCACCGGCCTGCCCGGCGCGCGACCTGGGCCCGCTCGGGGTCGTAGCGCAGCAGCCACTCGACGGCCATGCACATGATCCATGAGGCGTCGAAGGCGACCGCGGCGGTGTAGGCGACAGCGGCGATGGTGACGGCGGACAGGAGGTCGCCGATGCTGGCGGTCGTCCAGGTGAGGGAAGCGGTGACGAGGATGGCGGCGCCGACGGTGACGGCGACGCGCACCAGCTGGTCCCAGTCGCGGGGCGGGGCGGGGACCTCGATGACCTCACGGTCGAGGACCATCTCGGTGTGGCCGTCGACGGTGTGAGGGACGAGGCGGGTCCGCTCGATCTTGCGGGTCTTCACGTGCTCCTCCGGGAGCGAAGAGGTGGCCGGCCCCGCGGGGGGAGTGGTCGCGGGGCCGGCCGGTCTGGGGTTCAGGCGAGGTGGCGGCCGAGGAGGTAGGCGCCGAGGATCAGCGGCCATGCCATGGCGAGGAGGTACAGGGCGCGCATCAGATGCCGCCGCCCTGGACGCCGGTGCCGAAGCAGGGCGTGCAGGGCTGCCACGTCTGGACGGTCTTGCCGTCGTGACTGTGGTCGACGACGCGGCCCTTGGCGCCGCCGCAGCTGGGGCAGGTGCGCTGCTGCGGCTGGGGCGCAGGCTCGTTGGGGGTGGCCATCACACGGCCTCCGCGACCTGGCGCAGCAGTGTGGCGTACTCGCCGTGGGTGATGATCGGGCCGGTGTCCGGGAGCAGCTCGGCCGCCTTGTCGGAGGCTTCGTCGGCGACGGCGGTCGGCAGCTCGTGCAGCTGCGTGGCAACGGCGACGTTGAACGCGCGGCGGAGGCCGACCTCGGTGAGGAGGCGCCGGCGGTTGCTGAGGCGCTCCATCTCGTCGGCCATGCAGTCGAGGACCTGGCGTACGTACGACGGGCCGGGCAGTGGGGTGGGCTGGTCTGGGGGCTGATCGGTACGGTGTCCCATCAGGGCCTGCCTCTTCGATCGCTTCGTGGTGGGCCTGGCCCCGACCGGCAGGGTGAGAGCTCCGGTCGGGGCCGTTGTGCATCAGCAGCGCGGGGCTGCTTGTTGCGACTGTAGGGGTCCCCTACAGTGAGCGCAAGCGGCCCACCGGATGAAAGGGCCGGGATGAGCGACGAGGAGGTGCGCCGCGTGTCGGACGCCCTTGACGCGGTCGAGCAGATCGCGGACTTGGAGCAGCGGGTCAGGGCGAAGAGTCAGGTGATGGCTGCCCAGGCCGAGCGCAACAAGGAGTGGTCCCGGGAGCGGGACGAGCTGATCCGTCACCTGAACAGCGAGGAGGGTCTGTCGTACCGGCAGATCGCGGCGCGCCTCGGGGTCAAGCTGAGCACGGTGCAGGCGGTGTTCCGTGGCTACAAGGGGTCGGGGACGACGCGGCCGAAGAGGGTGGAGGGGTAGCGGTGGATGATCTCGTGCAGTGGCTGCGCGCCCAGCTCGACAAGGACGAGCGGATTGCGCGGGCGGCCGGTGGCCAGTGGCGCGAACTCTCGGGGAACTGGGTGGCATCCGAGGGGGATCACCGTGTCGCGAGGTGCTGGTCGCTGATGAGCGTGCGCACATCGTGCGTCATGATCCGGCGCGGGTGCTGCGCGAGATCGACGCCAAGCGGCAGGTGGTTACGGGGTACGTCAAGGCCATCGAGACAATGGAGGAACTCGCCCTCCTTCGTGAGCGAATGAAGGCCAGCGGTCAAGACACGTTCATGACGGAGATGGAGCGGGTGTCCGCCATCCATAGGCGGGACGTACTGAACGGTGTGCTGCGCCTGCTCGCCCTGCCGTACGCGGACCGGCCCGGCTACCGCGAGGAGTGGCGACCGTAGCCACGTCGCACCCGCTCAGCCCCTGTCTCGCGGGTCGAGGCGGGGGTTTCCTCATGCCCGGCCTAGGATCCCTGCACGTGGCACACACCTTCGAAGAGCTCGTGGAGATGCAGCGTGCAGCCGACGCGGCGCACGCCACCGTTCAGCGGCTCCAGATCGAGTACGGACGCCCCACTCAGGCCGAGTGGGCCGATGAGCAGACCGCCGCCTGGCAGGCCGCCTGGCGGGCGTGGCTCGACACCGCCGTGACTCTGCAGGCCGCCATCACCGGCCACGCGAAGGAGCAGGGCGTCGCGCGGAACCAGGTCGAGGCTGATGTGAAGAAGGCCGCTCGGCACCCGGACGAGGAGTAGCCCCGCGTGCACTCACGCGGTCCCGCCCGCAGGCTGGATTCATCGCGACGCAACCGGGTCACCGTGGAGCCAGGCGAGCCCCCGCACGGATCGAATGCGGGGGCTCTGGCCTGTCCGGGATGCATGCCCGGAGAGGCCCGGGGGGACACGGTTCGAAGGAGGCTCAGCGGCAATGCGAGTCGAAATAATGCGGCAGGCTGCCGACGTGCTGATGGACGTCCCTGGCGACGCCCAACGGGAGATCGTCGACCTTCTCGACGCCGCAGCTGTGCCCCCGTTCCCGAGGCCGGGGGCAGTGGCCGCAGCGTTCGGCCCGTCGTGCTGGGTGGAGTACATCGTCCGTGGTGACGTGCTCGAAGTCCTCGACGTCGGGTGCCTCCGGTGACTCCGGCGCCGCGGTGGTGGCTCTGCTCGGGCCAGCGCGTGCGCCTGGCCCTGCGTGCGCGCACGCTGGTGGCATGGCCTCGGACCGCCCCGTTGTCGTCTATCCGCCCGACGAGCAGGGCGGCCGGCGGGTGCGCGTGAACGGCGAGATCATGGGCCGGGCGTACAGCCTGCACGACCTGACCGTGTTCTTGCAGCGCGCGGGTCTGGAAGGGTGGGATGAGCTCGACGTTGCCGGGTCGGAGTTGATCGAGTGGCGGGGCGGCGGGCCGGAGACGTGGGAGCACTGACCCTTCCGGTCTGCCCGGGTCGGGACGTATGGTCTTGCCCCCGCGAAGGGGCGCCGGGGGAGGCGCCACGGCCCGCCGGTCCCAGGGGTACGGGACGGCGGGCCCCTTGCTGCTCACCGGCTGATGGCCACCCAGACGACGACGGCCAGGGCGGCCACGAGGACCGCTCGGCCAGCCAGACGGAGCACGAGGCGCCGCTGGCGCGCGCCCGCAACAGCCTTCACCGACCTGACCTCGCTGTGCCGGTACGAGAACCGGCCCCCGCCCTCGATCCTGATGGACAGGCCCCGCTCGCCCTGCCCGAGGAACACACCCCGCGTCGGTCCCGGGATCGCCCACGGGTGCAGCTCCAACGTGACCTCCTTGCCCTCCAGCTCGGAGCGGTTCGGGAGTTCGTACGCGCTCATGCCGCGATCACCCCGCCCTCCGTCCAGACCGCGCCGCACCCCGTGCAGTGCGCGACTGGCGTACGGCCCTCCCCGCCGTGCACGTCGATCCGGCCGCCGCAGTCGTGCAGCTGCTCCAGCGTCTTGCGCTGCGCGGCGATGTCCAACGCGCGCTCGACACGCTCGGCAGCGCCGGCCGCGACCGTGCCGATCCGGCGCTCCTCGTCTTCGGTGATCCGCCGACACGGGCCGGGCGCGCGCTCGACCCGGGCCAGCAGCCAGAGTGCGGCGTACGACGCGGTTCGCTCGCCGGTGTACTTCCAGCGGCGCGGGTCCTGCTGGTCGGCGAGCGCCAGCTGGGTGCGGCGCTGCCGGTCCTCGTGGGCGACGCGGGCCTCGCGGAGGCTGCCGTACGTCGTGCGGTCGACCTTCCTGGCCGCAGGCATCGGGATCGGTGCGCGCTGTGCGGCCGCGGCGATGTCGTCGGCGCACTGGACGAGCGCGGCCTCGACGACGCGCATGGTGTCGAGGATGTGCAGGCGGACCGGGACGGGCCGGTCGCCGAGCTGGATCGGGTCGCGTTCCAACGAGCGGAGGTAGGCGGCCTGGTGGCGTTCGTACTCCAGCTGCTCGGCGTCGGCTTGGTCGAGGCGGGCGAGGTAGCCGCGGAGGCCGAGGCCGAAGGCGCCGATCTGGCTCGGGGTGCCGGCGGCTTCGTGGAGGTCGGTCCAGTGGAGGGCGATGGTGCGGAGGTGGGTGGCGGTGGTGGTCATCGTGGCTCCGTGGTGCTGGTGGGGCGGTACGGTGAACAGCACCGGATGGGGCGTGCCTTGGAGCTGGGGAGTTCGTGGGCGCGCCCCTTCGACATGCTCAGGCGGTCGTGGGCTGCTCGGCTGCTGCGGTCTCGACGGCGGGCTCGTCGGGGTAGACGCACCGCTTCTCGTCGAAGTCCCAGAGCGTGCCGGGCATGTCGCAGTCGGGGCCGATGCGGTGGGAGTCGAGGAACACGTAGCGGCGGGCGATGTCCATGTGCGGGTCGCAGGCGAGGCCGACTTCCCTGTCGGTGTTCCACATGATGTGCCAGGTGGCTTCGGCGGGGCAGTCGGTGCCGGGGTTGTCGCCGGGTGAGTGACCGCACTTCCGGGGGCGGGAGTCGACGATCCGGCCGAGTGGGGCGAAGGGCTGCATAGTCACTTCTCCTTCGCCAGTTCGGCCGTGTGCGCGGCGATGTGCGCGTACTTCTCCTCGGTGGTGTGGCCGTCCCACAGCGCGCGGACGTCCAGCGCGCCGACCCGCTCGACGTGCTCGAACAGGTCGGCGTCCCGGGGGCTGATGTGCCAGGAGCACTGGCGGCCGCCGATGGTGAGGTAGACGATCTGCCATCCGGGCTCGTCGATGTCCGGGGCGTAGGTGATGACCGCGCCGTCGGTCATGGCGGCGAGGAGGGCTACGAGGTGGGCGCGTTCGCGGTACGCGCCGTCCCGCTCGATGGTGAGCTGGTTGATGTCGCCCTGCTGGTCGAGGAGCTTCTGGGCGGCGGCGGTGTGGTCGGTGTACTGGGCCATGGGTCAGTGCTCCTTGGGCTGGTCGGTGACGGGGCCACGCATGTGCGTCTGCGGGCACTGGTGCGGGCGTTCGGGGGTGGCGGTGGTCCAGGTGCGGCAGCCGTCGCAGTGGTCCCAGCCCTCGGCGGTGATCTCGGCGTAGCTGTACGGCGTGCCGTCGGAGTGGGTGGGGCGCTCGCGCTGCTCCCGGATGGGCGGGCGGATCGCCTCGCGCAGCTCGACGAGGCGAGCGTCCCACCAGCGGGCGATGGACGTGCCGAGCGGCGGCGGCCCGGCTTTCACCCACTGCTCGTACAGGGCGATGACGCGGGTGACGTCCTGCTCGGCGGAGCGGTGGAGAGCAGCGAAGACGCGGGTTGTCGTCTCGCGCTCGGTCGCTTCCGTTGCGGCCGGGCCGGACACGACGCGCTGCACTTCGGCTTGAACCGCGCCCGCCACCACTCCGACCACCGCGTCGAAGTTGATGAACTGAGCGCTGGGCAGGGCACGAAGCGCGTCGCGGACTGCCCTGCGTAGACGGTTCTCGAGGTCAGAGGGCGTCTGATCGGTCACTTCTTCCTCCGTGCTGCGCGCGCGGCCGCGCGCCTCGTCTCGCGGTTGGGCTTCGGCAACTCGCGCCAGCCGAACGGGGACTCGCCGTCGTCCAGGTCGACGACCATCTCGCCGAGGCTGATCAGCTCGGTGTTCCAGGTCGCGCCGGGGTTGGGCGTGTGCTCGCCGCGGGGCAACGACGACGGGCCGGTCACGCGGCGCTCCTCGTGTCCTGGTCGTCGGCGGGAAGCGCGCGCCGTCTGGCCGCAACGTGCTCGGCGAGGATCCGCCGGTGATCGGCGTAGCAGCGGCCGGCGCACCAGGCGAAGAAGGCGGAGGCGTAGAAGCCGGGGATGACGAGCCAGGGGACGCCGCTGAGGGCGACGGTGTAGAGCGCGGCGGCGAAGAGAAGGGTGGCGGCGGTGATGCTGGCGCGGGCGTAGAGGAGGCTTCTGGTCACAGGTAGCTCCCGGTGGGGATGGTGTGGGCGGTGCGGAGTTGGGTGATGCGGGCGCCTTGGTCTCGGAGGTCGGCGAGTTCGGCGCGGCGCATGTCGGTTCGGGTGGGCGTGCGGTCGCTGGGCTCGTAGTCGTCGGTCCAGTCGGGTTCGCAGTCGAGGGCGAGCTGCTCGACGCTCACCGCTTCACCGCGGGGTCGATCAGGTCGGCTGCGAAGTCCATGACCTTCGTCGCCTGCACTGCGCCGCGGGTGTCGTCTCGACTCGACCGGATCCGCTCGGCGAGGTGGTAGGCGTAGCTGTCGACAGCGAGCGCCATCTCGTCCTCGCTGATGTCCTCGTGCCGCATGGCGATCAGGTAGGCGCGAGGGTCGTGGGCGTGCTCGGCCCGGCAGCACCGCTTGTCGGATAGGTGTACCTCGTTGTCGGCGAAGGCCTGGACGATGGCGGGGTCGTCGAGGAACTCCTCCAGGGACTCGTCTTCGGTGTCCCAGTCGCCGTCCTGGAGGCCGCCGATGAGGTCGCCGAGGACCTTCCGCTTGGTGTCGTCGGGTGCGCCGGCCTGCTGGAGGGCGCGGGCGACGGGGTTGAAGATCTGGTTGGCGCTGGACCAGCCCATGTCAGGTGTCCTTTCGGTGGGTGATGCGGGTGTGGAGGGCGCGCCCGGCCCGGCCGAGGCCGAGCAGGGCAGCGGAGATGAACGGGGCGAGGACGATGCCGATGCCGAGGCCGCCCATCAGGAGGAGCCACCGTTGAGGGCGCGGGCCACAGCGAGGGCGTGGTTCGTGGCTGTGATGGCGGGGAGGGCGTCCATCAGGTCGGCGGTCTGATCGAGCCAGTTCGCGAGTGGGCGGCGAACTTCCTCGTCGATGCCGATGGCGGGGCCGCCTCGGTGGATCGGGTTGCGGAGGGCGAAGGCTGCGCTGCGGAGTTCCTCGGCGGGGTTCATGCGGCTTCCTCGTAGTCAGGTCGGGTGCGACGAGCGAACAGGCGGGCCCGGAGCCGGTTGCGGGCCCAGGACGGGCCTTCGAGGCCGCGCCACAGGGCGCGTACGGTCCAGCAGACGATGACGATCACGGCGTGCAGGGCGAGCGCCGCGGCGAGGGACACGAGGACCAGCCAGACGAGGAAGGCCCAGCCGAGGGTGATGGCGGTGTCGATGGCTTCGGCGATCACGAGGTGGCTTCCTTCCGGGTGAGGCGTCCCGCGACGACAGCGGCCAGCACGAGCACGGCCACGCCGACCGCCCACAAGGGCGTGCCGCTCTCGATCGCGCCAGCGGTCAGGAGCCCCCACGGGAGGGCGGTGAGCATGAACGCCTGCGGCAGGGTGAGCCGGTGGGCGATCTCTACGGTGCCGATAGCGAGGCCGAGCGCGGCTGCGGCGATGAACATCAGGGCGATCACGACTGCGCCCCGTCCTGCTGCGCCTCGACGAGCGCACGGACGGCTGCGCGGTAGCGGCGGGCCTTGGCCACGGTGGCGTCGTCCCAGCCGTGCCGCTCCTGCATCTCCTCCAGTGCGCCGTGCGTGCAGGTGTCGTCGTGCTCGGTCTGCTCGCAGTCCCAGCCGCAGAGGACGGCCCAGATCCAGGCGTCGACGCGGTACTGGCCCCAGTCGCGGCTGCTGGTGGCGATGAGGGTGTGGAGGCCGTCGAGGGCGGCAGCAAGGGTCTCGTCCTGCTGGGGCTGGGTGGGCTGCGCCTCGACGGCGGCGAACTGGTGGCCCGCGCGCCAGCCTCCGGGGCACTCGGTGCAGCCGCTGATGTTGTGCGCTGCCTTGCCATGGCCGCACCGTGAGCATGGCTCGCACACTGGCTGCGCCTCGACGGCCATACGGCGCAGCACAGCCCGGTTCACCCCGGCTCGGAACGTGCCATCGTCGAGCGGGTAGACGGCGACGGTGTCCGACCAGTGGAAGCCGCGCTCGTCGATGTGGTCGCCACGGTGCTGCGCGGCACGGATGCACAGGCGCGGGCCGGATTCGTAGTTGCGGTTCTGAGCGCTGCACTCAGCAGCCGGGGCGTCGGCGGCTTCGTTCAGGACGGCGGCCCGGTCCACCGGCGCGCCGGGCTTCCGGGTCGCTGCCTCCCGCCAGCGAGCGATCACCTCGCGCGCGGCACCTGGCGTCAGGTAGTCGCCGCAGTCGCACGCGAGGCAGACGTCTTCGAAGTGCTGCTGCTCGGTGTGCCCGCAGATGCAGAGAGCAGCGTGGCCAGTACGCAGCAATTCCGCTTCAGCCTCGGCGCGGTCGGCGCGCTGACGCTGCTTGTCGTATCCCTTGCCGAGCCGTTCGAGGCGCCCGCGGTAGATGTCGACGTCGCGCGCAGCATTGTTGGCGCGCGCCTCGGCCAGGTCGGCGCGGGAGGACTCGCGGGTGCAGAGCCGCTCGAAGCGGGCGCGTTCCTGCTCGGCCCACTCGGCCTCGGTGAGGTCGGCGCGCTGCTTGACTGGCGCGGCGGCCCGGTCCACCGGCGCGGGCAGCACCGCCAACACCGCATCGGCGAAGGTGCCGAACTCTGCGTCGTCCAGCTCGTCGACGCTCCGGCCGGAACCGGTCTCGTCGAGGAACTGGCGGGCGATGGCGAGGCGGATGCGGTCGCGAAGCGCAGCCCGCTCGGCGAGGTACGCCTTGAAGTCGGCGACGGCCCGGCGGTCGCCGTCGCTCATCCGGTAGTTCGGGTTGTTGCCGCATGCGGGGCCGGTCGGCCGGTGGCTCATGGTCACGCTCCTGGTGGGTGTGGTGTGATCGGGGGTGCGGCCGCCCGCGGTACGAGCGCGGGCGGCCGTCCTGCTGTTCACGGCGTGGCCGGCAGCTCGTCCAGCGCGTCACCGATCCGGTGGGCGAGGCTCAACCGGCGCGCGGCCAGCTCGCCGTTCGTGTCAGCGGTGTGCTCGGCACCGAGGAGGAGGCAGTCGACGACCTCGGCGATGTCGTCCGGGCCGAGGCCGGTCAGGTGCAGTGCCATGACGGTCACCGGCCCGTCTCGGTGGGGTTGGCGAGTTCGAGGAGCGCCGCGGCGTGGCAGTGGTCCGGCTGGCCGGGCTCCGGGAGCGGGCACCAGCACATGAGGTCCCGGCCGCCGAGTTCGCGGCGGAGAGTGGCGAGAGTGTCTGCGTCGTACTCATAGAGTCCGAACGGTCCGATGTGGAGCTCGAACAGGCGGGTGGCGAATGCGGCAGCTTCTTCCCAGGTTGGGAACAGATGCGGGCCACCGCGCAGGGCGCTTGATCCAGCTTCCTCGGTCTCGACGCGCCACGGGGACTGTGCGCGGCTGACGACGGTGAACGGGTTGCCCCAGCGGGTGCCGCGCCCGACGTAGACGGCGCCGGCGGGTGCGCGCCAGCCCTTGAGGCGGCGGCGCTGGATACGGCGGGGCTGGCCGAGGGCGATCTGACGGGCGGCCATCAGGCTGCGACCTCGTCCTGGTCGACCACACCGACCGTGCGGCGCAGCTCCTCGTGCTTCTCGTCGACCGTCTCGCAGAGCACGCGGCCGTCCTTCAGCTCGTCCCAGCCGGAGCCGACCGCACCGTCGACGGCGTCGCCGAGGGACGGGAAGTGGTGGTCGTACTCGGTCTCGTCGTAGCGGTAGCCGCAGGCCGCGCACGTCACGGTGATGCAGGTGTGCCGCTCGAACCCGGCGGGCAGCTCGACGGGCGTCTGCCAGACCATCCGCCGGCCGTTCGGCATGGCATCCTCACGCGGCCTGTCGGCGTGCAGCTCCTCGCTGCTGTGCGGGGTCAGCGCGCACAGGAACGCCCCGTCAGGCGACGGCACGTTGCACAGACCGGGGATGGGCTGCGGAGCGTTGCTGGCGACCCAGAGCCGGACGGGGCGCTCGATGTCGTCGAGGGCCGCGTTGCCCCGCCCGACGGCCCGGTCGTACTCGGGGCTGTCGGAGGCGGCTGCGGCGGCTCGGCGTACGGCGTGGTCGTAGGTCTTGGCGGGGGCGGTGACCTCGTTCATGAGGGCCATCAGGGCGAGGTGGCGGTCGGTGGTCATGTGCTTCTCCGTGGGTGGGTGTGGGTTATCGCGCGGGGCTGGCCGTAACCGGATGCGCCCGCGGGCTCAGGCGGCGCCGTGGTGGCTGTCGCTCTCGGGGTGTGTGGGCCTGTCGGGGTGGCTGCCGGTGGCGGGGTCGCAGCCGAGGTGGGTGTCGTATCCGCGGTTGGCCCAGTCCTGGCTCATGGGGCGTTCGCAGATGGTGCAGATCGGGCGTTTGTCGTCCGGGGTCTCGGGGTCCCCCTCCGTACCTCCCCCCGCCTTAGAGGCGGGGCGGGGGGAGGGAGGTCGGGGAGGGACGTCCCCCGGGGCTCCCCCGGGGGTCGGGGGGAGGTGTGACCTGGGGGTTTCTGTGGTCTCCCGGGAACTCCCCCCTTGATCGTGGGGGAGTTCGCTTTCAAGATCGCGGGGGAGGTTCGGGGGGAGGTCATTTCGGGCATCCCGAACCTCGTCGAAGGAGTCCCTCCGCTTGCGGATCCGGACCGCTTCCTCGACCTTCTCCTTGCGCATCTGGATGCCGTACTCGGTGCACCACCTGATGACCCGGGGACTGCCCCACTTGAGCGGCACCTGCGCCTTGTCGAGCACGGTGACGAGCCACTCCGGGGTGCCCTTGATGAGCTCGGCCGGCCGATGGTCGAGGGACTCCAGAACGACGCTCGTGACGGGCCGCCCGTCGGGCTTGGCTTCGCCGTCAAGGGTGATGACCTTCAGCCCGAACTGAAGGTCGCCGCCTTCCTCGTCGTCCTTCTGCTTGCCGACCTTGACGGTGACGACGATGTTCTTGGCGTTGTCGCCCTTCTTCGACACGTGCAGTTCCGACTGCAGGGCGCCCTTGGCGGAGGAGGAGCCGCGGCCGTGCTCGCCGACGTGCCCGGTGTGGTGGATGACCAGGACGCAGGCCCCGGTGGCGCGGCGCAGCTCTTCGATGCGCTCGACGACGACGCCGAGTTCCTTCGCAGAGTTCTCCTCGACACCGACGGAGATGCGGGCCTGGGTGTCGATGACGATCATCTGCGGTTGCAGGCGCCGCATCGCCTCGATGAGGGTGTCCCACTCGGGGCTCATCGCCTGCACTGGGCGGGGCAGGAAGAGGACGTTGTCCATCTTCAGCCCGTAGTGCTTCTCCCAGGCGCGGACGCGTTTGCGGATGCCGCGGGCGCCCTCGGCGACGAGGTAGACGACGGTGCCCTGGCGGACGTAGTGGCCGTGCCACTTCATGCCGGTCCCGATGTGGCCAGCGAGGTCGATCGTGACGAAGCTCTTCATGTGCCCGGACGGGCCGACGATGCGGGCGAGGGAGTCCAGGTGCAGCAGGTCACCGACGAGGGGCTCCAGCGTCGGCATATTGTCGAGGCTGGAGGCGTCCAGGAGCTCGGCGAGCAGGGCGTCGGCGGGGTCGCCGGAGCGGCCGGCGGCGCGCTCGGCCTGCCGCTTGAGGTAGTCGTCGATGAAGGTGACGGCCTGGCCGGGTTCGGCGTCGGGCTCGGTGGCCTTCTGGACGATGAGGCGGCCGAGTTCGGCTTCGGCGCGGAGCTCGGCGCGGCGGCGGACCTCCGCCGCGTAGTACATGGGGTCGCCGCCGTAGTCGCCGAGCTGGGCGACGTAGCCGATGCCGCCGGCGCGGCGGAGCTCTTTGCGCTTCTCCAGTTCCAGGCGCAGCGAGATGGGGTTGACGGGCTGGCCTTTGTCGTACAGGTCGCCGAGGACGTCCCAGATCAGTTCGTGGGCGGGGAGCGCGAAGTCGGTGCGGGAGAGGGTGCCGCGGACGGCGGGGATCTGCTTGGGCTGGTGCATGCAGCCGCCGAGGACGTACCGCTCAGCGTCGTGCTGCTCGGGGCCGTCGTGGTCCGCCTGGTCGCGCGGCATGTGGCGGACGTTGTCCACGGGCGTTCTCCTAGAACAGGGTGGTAGGCGGGCATCTGTGGTCGGCGAGGTGCGGGTGCGGGCAGTCGGCGGGGTGCCAGGGGGTGAGCCAGACGAGCCGGCCGGGCCCCGTTCCGCCGGGGCGGAGGCACCAGATGAGCCGGTTGGGGCCGCGGGCCTCGGCTTGCTGCTCGGGGGTGAGCGGGGTGAGGTCTGCGGTGACCTTGAGGGCGGCTCGGTCGCCGACGAGCTGGCGGAGGATGGGCGCCCGGCACGCGGGGCAGCGGGAGTCGGCGCCGCCCCGCGGCCGGGTCGTCATCACGCCTCGCTGCTGGTGCCGACGAGGAGGCCGGAGCCGTGCTTCAGGACGTCGTTGGCGCGGGTGACGTCGGGGTCGAGTTCGGCGTCGAGGGTTCCGCCCTTGGTGCGCAGCCGGTACAGGCCGCGCTGCAGTTCGCGGAGCCGTTCGTCGGAGAACTCGTCGGGGGCGATCTCGATGCCGACGATGCGGACCTTCACCGAGGGGAACTTGTCCTCGTCCGGGCCGGGCTCGGTGCGTTCGGCGTGGGCGAGCTCGACGACGGCCATCCAACGGCCCTTGCGCTGGCGGAACATGTCGAGGGCGTGGTCGGCGAGGGAGTCCTTGACGTCTTCGAGAACCTTGCTGTCGAACTTCACGTCGGGCATGCGGTGCCTTTCTCGATGGTGTTGCGGTGAGCTGCGGTTGTGGGTCCCGGGCCCGCCCTCGGGGGGAAGTGGGCGGGCCCGGGGTGGCGGCCGCGGCGTGGGGGCGCCGTCAGGTCGGCCGCCGGTCGGGTGGTCAGGTGTTGTGGGCGATGACCTTCATGAGGCCCATGGCGAAGCGGGCCCGGTCGTGTTCGGGCATGTCGGGGTGGAAGGCCATGTGGAGGCGGATGAACGGGCCGTCGGCGTTGTCGAGGGTGACGGTGTGGTTCGTGGGCTCCAGGCCGTCGGCGCCGAGGCTGACGGCCCACTCGGACACGTCGACAGCGCCGTTGATCAGGTCGTGGATCTTCCGCTGTGCCTGGTCGTACTGGTCCTCGTCCAGGTCGTCCCAGCAGGGCGAGCCGGGGGCAGGCATCAGGCCGCCGTGGTCCGGGTCCACGACCTCGTAGCGGACGAACCGGCCGCTCATCTGTTCTCCGACGCCCATGAAGTCCGGGTCTTGGGTGAGGGTGGCGTGCTGGCGGGCGGCCTCGGCGCGGAGGTCGTCGTCGGTGTACGGGCGGTCGGTCATGTGGTCTGTCCGTTCTGGTGGTCGACGGCGGCCTGGGCGGCGCGGTAGGCCTGCGGGTTGGAGCGGCGTTTGCCGCTCGCGATCGCTCGGGCGTCGTGCACCCGGCTGTCGTTGAGCGGGCTGGGGGTGGTCCAGGCGCTGGCGGGCATGCCGGGTCCGGGCGGCACCTCGGGTAGGCCCTTGAGTGCGTTCGGGGTGTGGGCCGGGCAGCGGAGGCCGGTGAGGTACTCGCGTACGTCGTCGGTCGCGTGGCAGTGGCGGCGTTCGACGCCGATCCAGTGGGTGCACTTCATGCCGCCGCCCTTGTCGTGCCGGTGCGGCGGAGCCGGTTGTCGGCGTCCGTGTTGGCCTGTCGGCACGGGGCGCAGATCTCCGTCTTGTCCCGCAGGTGCTTCTGGTAGCCGCTGCGGGTGCCGCACTTGGCGGGCTCCTTTTTCTTCGCCGGGGCTTTGGGCGCGGTCATGCTGGTCTTGGCGCGGCTGGTGAAGCGGCGGCGGCGCTGGCGGAGTTCCTGCTGGCTCATGCCGCCCCAGACGCCGTTGCGTTCGCCGGTCTGGATGGCCCAGTTGGCGCATTGCTCGCGGACGGGGCAGGCGGCGCAGACTCGGCGGGCCGCGTTGACCTGGGCGCGGGCGTGGTTGCCGGTGGAGAAGAAGGCGCGGGGGTCCATGCCGGCGCAGGCGGCGTGCTGGAGCCAGTCGGTGTTGGGGATCATCGGGTGGTCACCGCCTCGCGGTCCGGCCACTGGCAGCCAGCCAGCGCCGCACGGTGCCCGGCCGGGACCTCGGTGAGCGGCTGGCCGAGCCAGTCCAAGCCCATCGCCCGCAGGACCAGCGCGTCGGCCTCGTTGTCGTCAGCGAGGATCGCCCCGTACCGGCGTTGGGCGGCGTCCAGGACGGCGGCCTTGCGGCTGCCGCCGTTGCCGGTGGCGTACTTGGCGCGAGACATCGGCGGGATGACGGCGACAGGGATGTCCCGGGCGCACAGCCCGTCGACGATGAGCCACCACAGGCCGCCGCGGTCCCAGACGGAGCCGCCGACGGAGTGGTGGGACGGGCCCTCGACGCAGGCGAGGTCGACGTCGCCAACTTCGGTGAGGACGGTGTCGAGGATGTGCCGCATGCGGGTGCGGCGCTGCAGGATCGTGTCCTTGCGGCGGCCCGTGGTGGGGACGGTGGTGGTGCCGCCGAGGGTGGCGATGCCGGTGCCGGTGAGGCTGATGTCGAGTCCGGCGACCCGGTAGCGGGGCCGGGGCCCGGCCGCCGTTGTGGCGGCCGGTGCCTCGGTGTCGAAAAGTGTGGGTGCGGTTGTCACATCGCCCCCTCTCTGGTCTGGTCGGCGAGCGGGTCGGGACTGGGGTTGCGGCAGTCCATGCAGATCAGCTCGCGGGTGATGTGGGTGCGGGCGTGGAGCGTGACCCGCCGCTCGGTGGCGCACAGGGCCGCGGTCTTCTCCAGGGCCTCGATGGGGCGCAGGATCGGGCGGCCGGCGCGGTGCCGTCCGGTCGGTGCGGGCCGCCAGTACCAGCGGGCGGTCGCGGTGGCGAGGACGAGCGAGCCGAGGATCGACGCGGCCCCTAGGATGATGTTCGCGTTCACGCCTCGGCCCCCTTGCGTCCGCCGTCATTCCGGGTCTGCTGCCAGTACCGGCCGTCCAGCACGGCGGAGTCGTTGAGGCCGAGCGCGTCGTCAAGGCGAGCCTGGAGCCGGTCGGTGTGCCGGGTCTCGACCCACACGGCGTTCATCCACCGGGCGCACGCGCGCAAGGCGCGCTCCAGGCGTCGCTCGATTTGGGCGGTGTACTCAGGGTCGGACTCGGTCAGCCGTGACAGGCGGCGACCGAGTTCGAGGTTCCGGCCAGCCAGGCGCCGGTTCGCGACGTCGGCATCGACGAGCTGGCGCGCGATCTGCCGCCGGTTGAACACCGCGGTGTCGGCCCGCTGCTCGAACTTGTCCGCGCGCTCGCGCTGCCGGTCGGCCTCGGCGCGGGCGGCCTCGTAGCGGCTACGGAGGACGAACGGCCACTTCACGATGGCTCACCCGCCTCGCGCTGTGCCGGGATCAGCGGCCACGAGCCGTCGATCACCTTGTTGGGGTCGCCGCCCTGCTCCGGCGTCGCCTTCGTGCGGAACCACTCCTGCAGGCCGGCCTGCTGCTCCGCCCGCCACGCGCGCTGAGCGGCGAACAACTGGGCGGGGCCCATGTCGTTGAGCTGGGGGTACCGCTCGAACTGCGCCTCTGTGATGAGCAGGGCGGCGAGCGCGTCGGCCTCGGCGGTGTGCCAGTCCTCCAGCTGCACGCCGTACCGCTCGGCGGTGGGCTTGAGCTTCCGCATGCCCTTGCCGCGCAGCCGCTGGACGCACTGCCGGTCGATGACGTGCGGGTCGAGCAGGGGCAGCGGGCGCAGACCCACGCGCTCCTCGACGGTCGGCAGCCCGTTCCGAACGAGGTCGTAGTGGAGGATCGACCAGTCGAAGGACTGGTTGAACGCGACGACCGGCATCCCCCACTCGATGGCCCGGGCCAGGTTGGTGGCGATCTCGTCGAGGGCGGTCTTGGGGTCCTGGCCCTCGGCCTGCACCTTGGCGTCGTCGATGCCGTGCACGGCGGTCGCCTCGGGCGGGATCGGGATGCCGGGGTTGATGAGCCAGGAGAAGACGCGGTCTTCGCGGCCGCCGCCGCGGACGATGAACGCGGCGGTGACGATGCGGTCTTCGAGCGGGTTGGGGCCGGTGGTTTCTGTGTCCCAGGCGGCCTTGCGGACGGAGGCGAAGGTGCTCACTCGGCACCCCCTGCGGCGCGCTCCTTGCCGATGCGGACGACCATCTCGCCGATCGGCTCCTCGTCGCCCACCTCATTCGTGACCAGCGCGCCCAACTGGCGGGTGGTGCGCAGCTCATAGTGGATCTGCCGAAGTCGCCCGGCGCTGGTGTGCGGGTTGCAGATCTCGTCGAGGTAGCTGGCCGCCGGCCGGACCGGAGCCTCGCCGCGCTCGATGTTCGACTCGTCGCTGTCCGGTGCCCCGGTCGGGATCAGGCCGCCGACCAAGAGGGCGACGCGCTGCGCGATCGTCTGCGCCTTCGCGGTGCCCTTGTCGGCGTAGTCGAGGGCCTCGCCCTCGGACTCCATCTCGAAGAAGTCGCCCTTGGGCCCGTAGATCCGCCAGGTGATCAGCGTGGTGGCCTCGCGCATCGGTGTGCCCTTGCCGCTCTTGGCGTCCCGGTGGGATGGAACGACGCGGTGCGGGATGACGGAGACGCCGTGCTTGAGGGTGATGGGCCCGAAGGCCGCGACGACGCGCTCGTAGCCGCGGAAGTCGTACTTCTTCTTGCCGTTCTCGACGTAGGCGTCTCCCTTGCCGATCCACGAGATGTCGCGGCGGACGCGAAGCCAGGCGATGTGGACGGGCACCATGTCCCAGTCCTCGCCGTCCTTCGGGACGTAGTCGCTGAGGTCGGGCAGCGGCTCGGCCGTGGTGCCGGTGTACTCGTCGGATTCCGTGTCGCCCGTGGCGACGGTGCGGCCGGCGGCCGCGGCTGCGTTCTCGCGCAGGCCCATGTCAGATGCCCCCCTTGAAGGCCTTGGAGATGTCGATGCGTTCGGTCTGGTTGGCCTTCACGCAGGCCTCGTAGGCGTCGGGCCAGCGCTCGGCGAGGAGCTCCAGGTCGACCTTCGGCGCGGCGTTGGTGGGCTCCAGCGCGTAGGCGCGCTCCCCGCCGATCCGGGCCTCCTGCGCGTCGCCGAGAGCGGCGATCATGCGGGCCTTCGCGGCGGCCTTGGCCTTCTTCGCCTCGGACTCGGCGCGCTGGTGGCGGTTGTAGTCGAGGAGCGCGTCGAGGGCGTCCGGGTGCCGGTCGATGTCCACCGCGCCGGAGCGGGTCGGGTGGAGGCGGCGGAACATCTTCGCCAGGGCCTCGCCGTCGCCGGTCGGCTCCGGCGGGACCTGCGCTTGGACGTGCTCGGTCCAGAACCGGTCCATGGCCGTGGTGATGTCGGCGATGACGTCGGTGTACTGGTCGGCGCGGATGACGCCCTGGTGGTACTCGTTGCCGCCGATGAGCACCGCGTAGTGCATGTGGTCGTAGCCGTTGACGGCGATCTGCCACAGCACTTGGGCGGTGACGTCGTCGGGGGCTCCGGCGTGCCACTGTGCGGACTTGAAGGCGGAGCGGGTCTTGACCTCCAGTGCGCACGGGGTCCGCTTGTCCTCGGACAGCGGGCACGCGGTGACGCGCCGGTCGAGGGTGGTCATCCAGTGCGGGTGGTCGACGTGGGCGACGAGTCCGACGCGGCGGATGACCGAGCGGTTGCGCATGGCCCAGACGCGGGCGACGGGCTCTTCGTGGACGGTGCCCCAGAACGCGGCCTCACCGGCGTCGTCGACGTCCTGGCCGATCTTGTCGTAGTAGACCTTGAGCGGCGGCTTCTTCTCGACGAGGCCGAGGATGGCGGGGACGTCGCTGGAGCCGATGCCGGAGCGGCGGGTGGTGAGCCACACGTTGCGGTCGGCGTCGGCGGGGAGGATGAGTCGGCCGGTGGGGGTGACCCGGCGGGCGGCGGCCGGGGCCGTGGTGGCCCCGACCGTCGTGCTCGTCGTCATCGGGCGCCACCGTTCCGGCGCGGCTTCTCGCCCGCGGCCTTGTACCAGGCGTCCCGGTCCTCGATGGTGAACCCGGCGAGGTCGTCCTCGACGGGCGCGCCCATGGCAGTGGCGGCGGCGAGGGCGAGCGTCGCGTGCACCTGCGCGGCGGCGATCTCCTCGGCCGTCGGCGGCCGGTGCCGCTCCTCGATGCGCAGCTCCGGGTCAGCCGGGAACGTTCGCCCGGCCAGGAGGCGCTCCGCCTCGCGGTAGTGCTCGGGGCCGGTCATGCGGCGATACCGCCTTCCGTGGTCGTGGCGAGGCTGGCGAGGACGCCAGCCCACAGCTGGCGGCGCAGCACCTCGGCGGGCGTGCCGTCGAAGGCGTCGCCGTAGGCGGCCTGGTGGCGGGCGGCGATCTCACGGGCGGCGCCCGGACCGCAGCGCAGTTCGCCACGTTCGATCTGGCCGAGGACGCGCTCGGCGTCGGTGGTCGGCGTGACGGTCTTGCTCACGAGCGGCCGTCCTCTCGGGTGGTCGTGGGGTGGTACAGGCGGCGGCCGTCGATGTCGACGGCGGTGAGATGGCCGCACCGGGCGAGGCCGCGAAGGTCCTTGCGGGCGGTGTTCCGGCCGTACGTCGGCCAGGTCCCGGTGAGGAGCTGCTCGGCGAGCTGGGTGGTGACCGGGCGGCCGTGCTGCCTTATGGCGGCGAGGAGTTGCTGGCGGCGGGTGGTCAGGTCAGGCACGGTGGCCTCCCCGCTGGGCGAGCTCGTACCAGCGCACGCCCTTCTCCTCGAACCGGGTCAGGTGGCCGGCGGCGGCGAGCGCGCTCAGGTCGTGTGACGCGGTGCTCTTACTGATCGAGGTGAAGCCGAGCTGGCGGAGGGTCCGCAGGGCACGTCCGCTCTTCCACCGGCCGCGGTGAGCGCGGATGGCAGTGAGGAGGTCGGCCTGGCGTGCGGTGTCGGCGGGAGTGGCGTCGGCCCCGGTCGGGCTGCTCTTCTCCCCGGTCTCGGCGTGCGCGGCGGCCTCGTCGCGGGCGTGCTCCCACAGCAGCTTCTGCACCTCGGCGATGCAGCCCCAGCGGGCAGCGGTGCGCAGGGTGCGGACCAGGCCGCGCAGCATCGCAAGCTCGCCGTCGTACGCCTCGACCGTAGGAGCCGAAGCCTGACTGCCGTGCGTCTCCTCGGCCATGGCCCGGACGACAGCGCGGCAGTCGCGCCATGCGTCCGCGTACGACCCGGCGTTGAACGTGCCCTGCAGTTCCTCGGGGAGCTGCATCTTGGAGAGCCGGGCGTCGGCTTCGCTCAGCACCTCAGCGCGGTAGGCGTGGGCCAGCCGGTACGCCTCAACCGCGTCGAGCCGCAGGGAGAGGGCGACGTGCAGTTCCATGGCGGCGCTCATGCGGCAGCACCACCCTCGCGGCGCTGCTCCGGCAGCCACACCGCCGGCGCCGGGGCCACCGCGCGCAGCCGGTCCGCCAGCCGGGCCACGGCGTCGCCGTTCAGCGGCAGTTCGTAGCCCAGGGCCAGGGTCAGCTTCTCGACGAGCAGCTGCTCCGGCTCCCACCCGTCGTGCTCACGCGCCCGCCCGCGGTCCTCGGCCATCTCCAGCAGGAGGTCGAGGAGGTCGGGGTTGTCGGCGAGGGTCTCCAGGACGGCGATCAGGTAGTGCTCGACGTCGAGCATGGCCCCGGCCGGGGTGCGGCGGATGTAGAGGCGGTACGGGCCGGTGACGGCGGGGCGCCGGAAGATCCGGTGCAGGTACAGGCGGATGCGGTTCATCGGGTCGCCTCCGGGGTGGCGGTGAGGAGCATGAGGAGCGCGGCCACGGTCAGCGCGGTCTCGCGCGGCAGGGCCCGGGCGCGGTCGGCGGCCTCGGTGGCGGCGTGCCGGGTGTTGGCCACGGCGATCAGCGCGGGGTCGAGGCGGCCGGAGTCCAGGGCGCGGCGCATGGCCGGGCGCGGGTCGAAGTCGGCCGGGTCGGCGTCGACGAGGAGGAAGTACGGGACGCTGAGGGCGCCGTAGCCTGCGATGGCGAGGCTGAGGGCGGCGGCCCAGTCGTTGAGGTCAGCGGCGGGCATCAGGCGTCACCCCCCAGCCGGGCCGTGGCCTCGTCGAATGTGAGCGGCTTCAACCAGCCGCCGATCAGGTAGTCGTGCATCCGGCAGTGCTCGGCCTCGCAGCGGTACGGGTCCACGAGCGGGGCGAACGGCTGCGGGAACAGAGACTCGTTCGGGTCCGGGCACCGGCACACCGCCTTGAAGGCGGCGCGGCGGGCCAGCATGCGGGCCTTGATCTGCGCCTGCGTCGGCTGCTCCCAGCGGTGGAAGCCACGGCGGGGAAGGAATCGGTTCCCGTGGATGTGCTGCTCAAGGCCGCACCAGCGGCAGCCGAAGGGCGTCGGGGTGGTGCCGTGCGGCCAGCGGATGTGACCGCGCAGCATGCCCGTGTCCGCGTCGCGTCGGCCGTAGCCGATCAGGTGTTTCGTCGGGTCGATGGTGGCCATCAGGCGTCACCCGCCTCTGACCCGCTCCCGGACTCGGAGAACCAGCAGCGGATCACGACGTGACTGCCACGCCAGGTGGCGTGCGAGGTGACGCAGCTACCCCGGTTCGTCGTCCGGGCGAGGTCGACAGCCAGGGCCTTCTGCCACCCGGCCCACTGCTCCGGTGTCGCCGTCAGCTCCAGGTTGATCGTCTGGAACGCCGGGTCGTACGTGGCGTCGGCGTGCTGCGCGTCGGCGAGGGTGAGGATGTCGGCGGTGTCCTCGGCGCGCAGGGCGGCGGGCTCGTCCTCGCGGAGGGCCTGCGTCGGCGCCAGCAGCCGCGTCAACCTGTCCACCGACGCATCAACCGACGGACCCGGCACGTACGGCTGGACCGCGAGCGGGTCGTTGGCGAACTCCTTCGCCAGCTGGTCCTCGCGCGCCCACACGGCCTCACGCTCGGCGAGCTGCTGCTGGACGACGGCCTCGCCCTCGAAGTCCCCGTCCTCCCGGGCCTGTGTGGCGAGTTGCCGGTACGACTCCCGGACGTCGCTGCGGTGCCGCTCCATAGCCGGGCGCTCCAGCTCGGCGACCCGAGTCCGCAGCTCGTTCGCCTCCAACCGGGCCGCGTGCAGCGCCATCTGTCCCGCGATGACCGTGAACAGCATGTGCTGGAGGGCTTCCTGCGCATACCGGGCCTGCGCCGCATACCGATCGGCAGCCCCGCCCGTGGCCAAGGCGCGGGTACGGGCCATTCGCCAGGCGATGCGCCGGCGCTCGCTGTGCTGCTCGGACGCGGCCAGCTGCGCGCGCAGCTGCTCCACGTCCCGCAGCAGCGACCGCGACACCGGATCCCGCCGCGCCCGATCCTGGAACCACGCCTCGTTCAGCGCGTCACGGTTCTCGTCGACCTTCAGCCACGCCCGCACCGCTTCGCGGGCGTTCGCCGACGCCGTGTCCGTGACGACCCAACGTTCCTCGTACGACTTGATCGCGGCGTCGAGGACATCACCCCACTCGGCGTCACGCAGGTTGTCGTACGCCTCGGCAGGCAGCAGCCACGATGCGCGCGCCACCTCGGGAATCTGGACGTAAACCTGCGTGTCCTTCGTGCGGTGGGCGACGTCGAAGTTGTTCAGCTGGACGCGGACGATGATCGAGTCGCTCATGCCGCCACCTCGTTCGCGTCAGCAGCCGCCTCCAGCACCGCAACCGCCGACTCCGTCGTACGGCCCTCGACGTCACCCCAGTGCGCGACATGCGTCTGCAGCCAGAACGGCTCGTTATTCCACGCGGGCTCCCCGTCCACCTCCAGACGGCCAGCCAGCACCTTCACCGCCAGCTCCGAAAGCTCCGAGATGTAGTGCGGGTTGTCGCCGCCCGGCGACGCCACACAGCGGATCGCCGCCACGATCGACAGCGGACGCTCGGCGTGCGGCGAGGTGGACCGGCGGTCGAACGGGTCGGGGCAGTAGTCGCCCTGGTAGTGGCCGTTCCTGGCGAGCAGCCGAGCCGCCGCGCGGAACACCGCCGGCACAGTCGTCGGCCGCGCCTGGTGCGACTGGTGCAGGGGGAGAACCCTGCTGCTGGTCTGCAATGATGTGGTCAAGGTGACCTTCTTCCTTGGTAGGTGGGGTCGCCGAGTCGATGGGCTGCTCGGGCCTGGCAGTCGGAGCGGCCCTTCGGCGTCTGGTGGGTCAGGCGGCGTCGGCCGCCGGCGCGAGCTCCTCGACGCGGCCCGCGGGGTGCGTGAGGATCCGACGCAGGGACTCGATGACGTCGGGCGTGGGCTCCGGCGCGGCCTCGACGCACTTATGGATGTGGGCGATTACGTCGTCGCCGAGGAGGGCTCGGCGTTCGGCGGCCCTCATGCCGCGGCCTCGACTTCGACCCGCTCCATGACCTCGCGAATGTCCAGGTCATATGCCTCGACCAGGCGCATCGCCGAGTTCAGGTCAGGCTGTGCCTCGCCGCTGAGGTACCGGTAGACGGACGACTCGGAGATGCCGGTCCGGCGGTGGATCTTCCAGCCGGTGGTGTCGCCCTGCGCGGCGGTGGCTTCGAGGAGCTTGGCGACGTTCAGGCGGAACACGTACTCACTCCTCCCGTTGGGGTTGTCGCTGGTAGCAGGGGGTTCCTTGCTCACGAGGGAGACTCTGCCATGAATCTCCCTCCCTAGCAAGGGAGCTTGCTGGGTAGGGAGGGGTCAATTTACGACCGAACGGGCGTTCGATCATACGAGTGAGCTGTGTTAATGCAGGTAGATGGCCTGATCGGCGCTCTTGCGGCCCAGGGAGTTTCTAGCTACTCCCTACATAGGGAGGTAAAGTGACGGGACATGACGGACACCCCCCACCAGCCGACGCGCGCACAGCGATTCCGCAACATCGTTGTGCCGGCAGCCGAGCGCGCCGGCTACATCGGCCACGGAGCCAAAGCGCGCTTCGCCCGCGAAACCGGCATGACCGACAGCACCGTCACCCGCCTTTGGCAGGGAACTGCCGTACCGGACGCCCGGTTTTACCTGAAGATCGCAGAGGTAACAGGCCTGGAACTGGGCACTCTCCTCGTTGAAGGTGTCGGCCTGCCACCTGAAGCACTTCCGTCACTGTCCGAAACAGATCGATCGCAGGTAGGCTCAGGCCTCAGTCCAGAGGAAGCTGCTGACCGACTTGGGATCAGAGATGACGTGGGCCGAGAAGTGTTCTTCCGAACCGTCGATCGTCTCCGCCGTCTCGAAGAAGACGACAGCACCGAGCGCGGCAACGACCACGGAGGGGCAGCAGCGCAGATGTGACGTGGGGGTACGCATGGGTCTCACGAGCGGATCGCGCGCCACGATCGTGGCGGCAGCGGCGGCGACGCTCGGGGGACTCCCCGTCCTCATCTACGGCATATGGAGCAACGACACGGCGCGCTCCCTCGGCGGAGCATGCCTCATCATGTCCGGCCTGGTCCTCGTCGCTCTCGTCCTCATCCGCCGGTGGATAGTCGACACCAGCGAAGAACGGCGCGCCCTCGCTGCTGCCCTCCGCGACGCCCAAGCGGAGAAGGCCCGCTATTTCGCCGCGCAGGCCGCGCTCGAGAACGAGCAGGGGCGCCTCAACCGCGACATGAACGTCGAGCGCATGCGCATCGCCAAGCAGCTCCTCACTGAACGGGAAGCGATGCGCGTCGAGTTCGAGGAGCAGCGGGCCGCCCTGATCGCCGAGACGATGGAAGCGGCCTTCCTCATGATGCGCAACCGTAAGTCCCCATCAGAGCCGCCCGCCCAGTGCAACCTCATCCAGTTCCCGGAGAAGTTGCCGGCGCAGGAACGCTCCGCAGCGCCTGAACGGGAACGCTCGCGGGGGCACGGAGTGGTCGGTCCCTGAAGCCGGGCTGTCCCACGAAGGCCAGAGTGATACGCCCTGGCTCCAGTGTGCGGATGCCTGGCCTGCTGGCCTTATGCAGGCGCACGGTTACAACCTTCCGGATCACCTCACGCTGCTGCTCCAGCGACAACCCAGGAACCTCGGGCTCCGTCTCCGTAGCCGGGCGGCCGTTCCAAACCACCTCGGGATCGGGGGCGTTCAGCAGCGAGAGCAGAAGGGGAGATACGCCGGTCATCTCCTGGAGCTTCTTGCGCTCCTGCTCCAGCTTCGGCACCAGCCGCTGTTCCAGCGACGCTAGCGAACTCGCGGACAGCTTGAAGCGGCCCGTCTCCTCGTCGAACTCCTCGGCCTGCTGCCTGGCTTCGTTCAGCTGCTCCTCATAGGCGTTGATCCGCCGCTGCGCCGAAGCCACCTTCTCCTCGACTTCGCCCTCGTCCGGAACCAGCGCGGTAGTGGCCTTCCTCTTATCGCGGAACCAATGGATCACTGCCTCCTCGACATAGGCGTCAGCAAGGTCTTCACGGATCGCCAGGTGCCTGGTCTCCTTGCAGCCCAGCAGCATCACCCCGGACGCTCGCGGCCACGCGGCCAGCATTCTGTGATCTCCGCACTCGCCGCAGTACGAGTTGAAGGACAGCAGGTGAGCGACCTCCGTGCCCCGCTGAGTCCGCCGCTCCGGGTCGGTCAGCTTGGCCGTCACCCGGTTGAACATGGCGCGGCCTTCCGGCGTCTCAAGGCCCTTGATCGGGTCCCATGAACCCGGCACCCACTTACCCTTGTGGAACCGCTCGCCGAGGTACGCCCGGTTCAGGAGCATCCGCCGGGCCGTGATCGCGTTCCACGGCTTGCCGTCGGGCCGCGCCGCCTCTGGCACAGACGTGAGCCACCGAACCAACGATCGCATCGAGTGGCCCGAGTCGATGCGCTGCAACGACTGGAAGACGTACGGGCCCCGGACCGGATCCTCGTACTGCCGGACACAGCGTTTCCTGCCGCCCACCACCGCGTACTCACGCAGGTACCCGTACAGCAGCTTCCCGTGCGGCTTGCCGGCCTCCGCCTGGAGGGTGGCCGTGCGCAGGTTCTGATCACGAAGGCCCTCGGCTTCGTCCTCCGCGTCGACGGCGTGCATGGCGGTGGCCTTGCGGTCGTCTCTCCGGCTCAGGTCGTAGACCTGGCCGTTGTAGCAGAGCAGCACGTTGGCGGCCAGGCAGGCGTTCCGCAGCCTGACGTACGCCTCCAAGTCCCGGTAGTAGCGGGAGGCGTTGTAGGCGACGAGGACGCGCCGTACTCCGGCGGGGGGCGGATTTCCGACGATGGTGGCCAGGAGTTCTTCGAATTCGTCGCGGGTCTTCTTGCCGTGGCGGCTGGCTGAGGTGTCGGTGTCTTTGAACTCCCGCGTGATGCGCCAGTTGTGGCGGTCGCAGAGGGTGCGGCCGGTGGCGAGCTGGTCCTCGACGGAGCTGCCCATCTTGTGGGGGTCGTCACTGTTGCGTCCGTACAGCAGGGCTTCGAAGCGGACGTCGGGGAAGACCAGGTGCAGGTATTCGGGCGCGAACGGCATAGCCGCATCGTAGCCAAAAGGTGTGTCCCTTATAGGGATTGTGGGACTACACCGACAAGTACTCGTGGATCCCGGCGTTCTTCCCCGGCGAGGGCGCGGCCCTGCCGTGGGACGAGGAACTGCGGCCGAAGCCAGCGTACTACGCGATCCGGGACGCGCTGACGTAACCGACGGGCCTCAGGCGGCCGCTGGCGGTGCGGTGCTCGCCCGCACCACCAGCTCCGTCCCCAGTTCCACCCGCGGCGAGTCCGGCTGCTCGCCGCGGGCCAGGCGCAGCACCGTGCGGACGGCGAGCTTGCCCATGTCGGCGAGCGGCTGGCGGACGGTCGTCAGGGGCGGGGCCGACCAGCGGACTTCCGGGAGGTCGTCGAAACCGATCACGCTCATGTCCTCCGGCACCCTCAGGTCCCGCCGGCGCAGCGCCTCGATCGCGCCGAGCGCCATCTGGTCGCTGGCCGCGAACACCGCGGTCGGCGGCTCGGGCAGGTCGAGCAGCGTGGTGCAGGCCGCGAAGCCGGAGTCGGGGCGGAAGTCGCCGGGGACGACGAGGGACTCGTCGGGTTCGACGCCGGCGCCCTCCAGCGCCGCGCGGTAACCGTCCAGCCGGGCACGGGAGCACAGCAGCCGCGGCGGTCCGGCGATCAGACCGATCCTGCGGTGGCCGAGGGAGAGCAAGTGCTCGGTGGCCGCCATGCCGCCCGACCAGTTGGCGGCGCCGATGGTGGGCACGTCCAGCGCCGGGGAGCCCGCCGGGTCGACGACCACCAGCGGGACGCCGAGGGCCCGCAGTTCCTCGTGGAGCACCGGCTCCAGGGCCGACGTGACGAGGATGACGCCGTCGGAGGCCCGGGCCCGCAGGTTCCGCATCCACTCGCGGGCATCGCCGGAGCGTCCGTGGATCGCCGACACGACGGTGCCGACCCCGGCCGCGTGCGCCACCTCCTCGACGCCGCGGATGATCTCCACCGCCCAGGGGCTGTCGAGGTCGTTGAAG
Organism: Streptomyces bullii; assembly: GCF_042657145.1. NCBI lineage: Bacteria > Bacillati > Actinomycetota > Actinomycetes > Kitasatosporales > Streptomycetaceae > Streptomyces > Streptomyces bullii. Next base: position 686,837 of record NZ_JBHSNY010000002.1, on the reverse strand, counting down.
ACCAGGTCGAGCAGGGCCGCGCGGGTGCCGGGCGCCGCGGGGCGTTTGCGGTAGCCGTGCCGCAGCAGCAGGTCCTCGACCCGGGCCCGGGTCCGGGGCGAGACGTCGGAGCGGCCGTTGACCACCCGTGACACGGTCGGCACCGACACGCCCGCCTGCCGGGCGATCTCCGTGATGGTGACCCTGCCCCGGTCCCCGGAAGCCCCCTCGGCGTCGGCCTCGCGTGCTGCCACTTCCCCCACCTCCGTCGACCCCCGCGAAACTTCCAGGAGTCTTCCGGAAAACGGGCACGTCTGGGAAGCCGTACCGGCACGTCTGGGAAGTCGCCCGCACCCCTCTCGCACGGGGCGCTACGGACAGTGATCGGCTCCGGACACGCGTCGGGGCCGGCCCGCAGGGAGTCCTGCGGGCCGGCCCCTCATGTCTGCGGGCGGGATGTCGCTCCGCCCGGCGGCACTCAGGCGGCGGTCACGACCCGGCTGCTGTCCAGCGGACGGTGCGGGTCGATGATCCGGCCGTCCGGCAGGAGCTCACCGGTGTCCTCGAAGAGGACCACGCCGTTGCACAGCAGGCTCCATCCCTGTTCCGGGTGGTGCGCCACGAGACGGGCGGATTCCCGGTCGGCGGAGTCGGCTGAGGGGCACGGTGGCTGGTGCTGGCACATGGGTGGGATCTCTCGCTCTGGCGTGATGTGTGAGTCGGCTGTCGTGTCTGTTGCGCGGCTTGAAGTTTCGTTCATGGCCGCCCCCCGTTGCGATAAGTCGGTCGGAACCCAGTGTTGCCCCACGGGCGTCATTCCGCAGGGATTTCGCTGCACCGCTTCTTCACAGGTTGATGACGCATCACCCGCCCGGACGGTTCATCTCAACTGCCTTGTCACTTTGGAGGGTTAGGGATGGCCGGATGGGGCTAGTCCGGCCGGGTGGAGACCTGTGAGCGGCTCTTCCGAGCGAATTCAAGCTCGTACGAGCGGCATGACGGCTCGTGCGAGCAGCCGGTGACTCGTATGAGTGGTCTTCCATCGAAAAACCGGGTGCGGAGGCAGTGGTGTACCCCGCCGCCTGGAAATCGGGCGACGGGGTACGCGGGTTTTCCGGCCCGGCCGTCAGGCGGGGGAGCCGAGCAGCGGTGGCGTGGGAGGAAGCGTGCGATGGGTCAGTACCGGGAGCAGTTCGGAGACCCGGTGCGGACGGTGGGCCGCGATGCCGGGCGGCGCCGGCGCCAGCGGGATGAGCAGGTCGGTGGCGGCGGGGTGGCCGGTGGCGGCGTCCGCGGCGCAGTCCCCGTGCAACCAGAGCGTGAGCATGTACAGGCCGGGTACCGACAGCAGCCTGGGCTGGTACGGCTGGGTCACCGACTCGGCCTGGCGCAGCGCCCGCTCGGTGGAGGTGATGTACGGCCCCTCGAAGAAGTGGGAGAACGCCCACCCGTCGGGAGTCAGCATGGTCTCCGCCGCGGCCACCGCACGGTCGCCGCAGCGGATCAGGAAGCGCCAGCCGGTGAGGCGGGTGGCAGCGACGCCCTCGGGGGTGATCCGGTCGAGGACGTGCACGGGCAGCGGGAGCTCGGGCGTGGCGGGTCCCTGGGCGCCGAGCAGGGAGGGAGTTCGGGCCTCGCGGACCGCGGTGGGGGAGGAGAGCGCAGTCAGGACGGAACGAAGTGCGGGCGCGGGAGCCGGGGGGACATGCAGCGGCATGGTGGGTCGCCTCTCATTCGAAGGCACGGTGGCGCGAGGGCGTGGCGGACGGCGCTGTCAGCTCGCGAGAAGGCCAGAGAGGCGGGGGCCGGGGTCTGAGGAGGAGAGGAGAGGACGAGGTCTGCCGCACGACACCTCGACGGCAGGACCCATGACCGTGGGCGCCAACCTTCTGCCTTGTTCGCGGAGTTTATACGACACGTGTTCAGACTGTGTTTCGTCTAGCCGTTTCCGGTGAGTAGAACAAGGGTACATTCGGTCGGTGATATGCGGGAATCATCCCGATTCCGGGCAGGGCGCGCGGCGATGACCTCGGAAAATGTCCGCGAAGCGGTCGGCCTATTCTCGTCGGCGTTTTTCACGAGTTCACGGTCGACCGAAACTGCGCAGTGCGTCATGCCCCGTGAATGTGCCACCGGTCACGATCGACCAGGGTAGCGTGCGGCGCGGTCGCGCGGGGACGTTATCGATCGCTTGGGCTGGGCATCATCCCACCTGACCGGGACGCCGACGGCCGATGCTCGGCCCGCCTATTCGAGGAGGGATGCTGCGATGGGGGAGAAGGTCGTGGCAGGTCAGTTCGACCTGTCCGATCGCCAGCTCTACCGCGACAAGCTCCGCCGGTGCCTGACGGGACTGGAGCGGCTGCTGGCGGAGAAGCGGTTCGACCGGCCGAAGAACCTCATGGGGCTGGAGATCGAGCTGAATCTCACGGGCGCCGACGGCATGCCCAAAATGTTGAATGGACAAGTCCTCGAACGCATCGCGAGCCGGGATTTCCAAACAGAACTCGCCATGTTCAATCTGGAAGTCAACATAGCCCCACACCGGCTGGGTGGGCGCGTATTCGACCAGCTCGCCGAGGAACTGCGCACGTCCCTCACGTATGCCGACCGCAAGGCCGGCGAGGTCGATGCGGGAATCGTGATGATCGGCATTCTGCCGACCCTGGACCGCGACGACCTGGTCTCCTCCAACCTCTCCGACGTCGACCGCTACACCCTCCTCAACGACCAGATCGTGGCCGCCCGCGGTGAGGACTTCGCGCTCGACATCGACGGGGTCGAGCACCTCAGGTGCACGTCGAAGTCCATAGCTCCCGAGGCCGCCTGCACCTCCGTGCAGCTGCACCTGCAGGTCACCCCGGCCCGCTTCGCCGACGTGTGGAACGCGGCCCAGGCCGTCGCCGCCGCCCAGGTCGCCGTCGGCGCCAACTCCCCCTTCCTGTTCGGCCGCGAGCTGTGGCGCGAGTCCAGGCCCCCGCTCTTCCAGCAGTCCACCGACACCCGCCCGCCCGAGCTCCAGGCGCAGGGCGTACGGCCGCGCACCTGGTTCGGCGAGCGGTGGATCTCCTCGGCGTACGACCTGTTCGAGGAGAATCTGCGCTACTTCCCGGCGCTACTGCCGATCCGCGACGACGAGGACCCCCTGGAGGTCCTGGACCGGGGCGGCGTGCCGAAGCTCGCCGAACTCGTCCTGCACAACGGCACCGTCTACCGCTGGAACCGTCCGGTCTACGGCATCGCCGACGGCGTCCCCCACCTGCGCGTCGAGAACCGGGTGCTGCCCGCCGGGCCGACCGTCACCGACGTCATCGCCAACGCGGCCTTCTACTACGGCGTCGTACGCGCCCTCGCCGAGGACGCCCGGCCGGTGTGGACCCGGCTGCCGTTCGAGGCGGCCGCCGCCAACTTCGACGCCGCCTGCAAACACGGCATCGACGCTCGCCTGACCTGGCCCCGGCGCGGCCGCTACGGCGGCACGACCGAGGTCGACGCCGTCAGCCTCATCCGCGACGAACTCCTGCCGCTCGCCGAGGCGGGCCTGGACGCGTGGGGTGTCGAGCCCGTCGACCGCGACCTGTACCTGGGGGTGATCGAGGAGCGGTGCCGGCGCCGGACCAACGGCGCCACCTGGCAGGCCGCCACCTTCCACCAGGCCCTCGGCAAGGGGCTGTCACGGGAAGCCGCGCTGGCCGCCACGACCCGGCGCTACTGCGAGCTGATGCACAAGGGCGACCCGGTCCACACCTGGCCCGTGGGGCTGCCGGACCCGGTGGCGCTGGGCTGAGCCGCCCGGGCGACATGCCGCTGCCCGCATACTGATCCGACGGAGTCGGTGAAGTGGAGGCAGCTGTGCAGGCGGAGGCGGGCCCGGGGGCCGCATCGTTCCCCGAATCATTCCCCCAGCAGCGGCTCTCGCGGCGGATGCTCCGCAACGAGACGCTGCTGGTGCTCGGGCTGTCGCTCGGCGCGAGCGGCGTGTCCGCGCTGATCAGCTTCGTCGGGTCGGTCACCAAGCCGGGCGGCCTCAAGGACCAGGCGGCCACCCTCAACGCCTCCGCCGCACCGGGCCGCCCGTGGCTGGACCTCGCCTGGCAGCTCTTCGGGATCGCCACGGCACTGGTGCCCGTGGCGCTGGTCGCGCACTTCCTGCTGCGCGAGCGCGAGAGCCTGCGCACCCTCGGTTTCGACCGCACCCGGCCCTGGCCGGACCTCGGCCGCGGTGCCGCGATCGCGGCCGTCATCGGCAGCACCGGCATCGCCTTCTACCTGGCCGCCCGCGGCCTGGGCTTCAACCTCACGGTGGTGCCGGAGGCGCTGCCCGAGGTGTGGTGGAAGTACCCCGTGCTGGTCATGTCGGCGATCCAGAACGCCGTACTGGAAGAAGTGATCGTCGTCGGTTATCTGCTGCGCCGACTGGGCCAGTTGGGCTGGACACCGGGCACCGCGCTGGTCGCCAGCTCCGTCCTGCGCGGCTCGTACCACCTCTACCAGGGCATCGGCGGCTTCATCGGGAACGTCGTCATGGGCGTGGTGTTCGTCTACCTGTACCGGCGCTGGGGGCGGGTGGGTCCCCTGGTGGTGGCGCACTCGCTGCTCGACATCGGGGCGTTCGTGGGATACGCGCTGCTGGCGGGCAAGGTGGGGTGGCTGCCGACGGCGTGAGCGGCGGAGGCGGGGGTACGGCGAGGGCGGTCGAGGCGGACGGGCGGCGTACGGCGGGGGCGGATCAGGCCAGCAGTTCGCCGTCGATGACCGTGACGGCCCGTCCACTCAGCAGCGTGCGGTCGCCGCGCAGCCGTGTGCGGACACGGCCGGAGCGGGGTGAGGCCTGCAGGCCGGTGAGGTCGGGGCGGCCGAGGCGTTCGGACCAGTACGGGGCGAGGGCGGTGTGGGCGCTGCCGGTGACCGGGTCCTCGTCGATGCCGACGCGTGGGAAGAAGCAGCGGGAGACATAGTCGTAGCCCCGGCGCGGGTCCTCGGCGCGGGCGGTGGCGATGATGCCGCGCTCGGAGTGGGCGGCGAGGGCTCTGAGGTCGGGGGCGAGGCCGTGCACCGTCTTCTCGTCGGCCACCTCGAGGAGCAGGTCGCCGATGTTCGGGCCGGTGTCGAAGGCCGTGCGCGGCTCGGTGCCCAGGGCCTCGACGAGTCCGTCGGGGAGGTCGACCGGGGTGAGCGGGGCGGTCGGGAAGTCCAGCGCGAGGGAGCCGTCCCCGGCGGGCGTGGCGATGAGGACACCGCTGCGGGTGGCGAACCGCACCGGGCCGTGGTGGGCGCCGGTGGTGTGCAGGACGTGGGCGGTGGCGAGGGTCGCGTGGCCGCACATCGCGACCTCCGTGGCGGGTGTGAACCAGCGCAGCGCCCAGTCGGCCTCACCGCCCTCGGGCAGGGGGTGGGCGAAGGCCGTCTCGGCGTGGTTCACCTCCAGGGCGACGTTCTGGAGCCAGGCGTCGTCCGGGAAGGCGTCCGCGCCGTCCAGGAGCAGCACGCCGGCCGGGTTGCCGGCGAAGGGACGGTCGGTGAAGGCGTCGACGATTCGAATCCGCATGTCCCGAGAGACTAGGGGCACGGCGGTGGCGTGGGCCAAGGGCCAATTCGGGGGTGCTGGACCTGTTTCGGGCGGGCGTCGTCGTCGGCGGCCTGCCGCCGCGCGCCGTGGTCAGGGACGGCCGGGGCTCCGGTCGGGGTTCCGGTCGGGTTTCCGGGCCAGGAAGGTGGCGATCCTTCTCGTCGTTCCGGGGTCGGGCTCCTGCACCAGGCGCGCGGTGACGACGAGCCCGGCCCGGCTGAGCAACCCGGCGATCCTGTCCACCGGCAGGAGGTGGGATTCGTAGGACACCGGATGGCCGCCGTACGCCTGTGTCGGGCGGACGCACTCGCTGTCTCCCACGTAACCGGTCAGCATCAGGTGGCCGCCGGGCGCGAGCGTGCGACGGAACTCGGCGTACACGACGGGCAGCAGCTCCGGCGGCGTGTGGTGGGTGGAGTAGTAGGCCAGGATGCCGCCGAGCTCGTCGTCCGGGATGCTCAGCGCGGTCATCGAGCCGACTGTGAAACGCAGGTGGGGGAAGCCCTGCCGGGCCAGCTCGATCATCTTCGGGGACACGTCGACGCCGATCGCGGCCACGCCCAGGTCCGCCAGGTGTGCCGTGACCAGGCCGGGCCCGCATCCCAGGTCCGCGACCGGCCCGAGGCCGTCGGTCCGCACGGCTTCGGCGAACGCGGCCAGCATCGCGCGCGACAACGGATCCAACTCCGCCGGGGTCCTGACGAGACGCAGGTAGTCGGCGGCAACGGTGTCGTACGACTCCCGGAGCGCGGTGAGGTAGGAGGTCTCGGTCACGTGGGCGACTCCGGGTGGCAGGGCCGGGCTGGCTGAACCTTGACGCGCCGCAGCGTACTTCCATCACGCCGTTCGATGGACGGGACGAGGTGCGTCCGTCATGACGGCACGGGGGAGTTCGGCCGTTCGTAGGTGATCCGGTACGGCTGGGCACGCGCCGGCGCCACGGTCGTCACGGTCACCGCCCTGTTCATCGGGGCGGGCATCCTTCCTCCCCACGGGCGTTACGCTCCACCACTTCCTCCCCTTCCGCCGTCCTCGGCTCGCGCCCTGGTCCGAGGTCGTGGCGGTGGGCAAGTACTTCGGCGACCTTGATGGTCTTTGAGGCGGCGGCGGTCATGCGCTCGGCAGCTCGGCGTGAGCGCGGCCCTGGCAGCAGTCGGGTATTGCCATCGATAGTGTTCCGATATATCGTTGAGGCATCGTGACAGATCAACGATGGAATGGAGAGTGGTTGCGGTGCGTACCCACGGATTCGAGCGTGGACATGGTCAGGGCGGCCCCTGGCGCGGCCTGGGCGGTTCCGACGGGCGGCGTGCGGCCTTCGGTCCCTTCGGGCCTGGCGGCCCCGGCTTCGGGCCGGGTTTCGGCCCCGGGCCCTGGGGTGGCCGAGGGCGCGGGGGGCCCAGGGGCAGGGCGCGGCGCGGTGACGTACGGGCCTCGATCCTGGCCCTGCTCAAGGAGCGGCCCATGCACGGTTACGAGATGATCCAGGAGATCGCCGAACGCAGTGGCGGGGCGTGGAAGCCCAGCCCCGGGTCGGTGTACCCCACCCTCCAACTGCTGGAGGACGAAGGGCTGATCGCCAGTGAGACCGAGGGCGGCAAGAAGCTGTTCTCGCTCACCGAGGCGGGCCGCGCCGCGGCCGAGGAAGGCCCGGAGGCGCCCTGGGAGGAGGCCTCGCGCGGGGTCGACTGGGAGGCCCTCGGCGAGATCCGCCAGGCCGGCTTCGGACTGATGGAGGCCTTCGGGCAGGTGTGGAAGACCGGCAGCAAGGAGCAGCGGGAGAAGGCGCTCGGCGTCATCAACGAGGCGCGCAAGAAGCTGTACCTGATCCTGGCCGACGAGGATTGACGAGACCGGCGAGGGGCGCATGCCTCCCGCCGTGCAACGGGCAGGTGCCCCGTGGAGCGATCCGCGGGGCACCTTGGCGCGTGTGCCCTGTCATCCGTCAGTCTCCTGCGCTCCCGGCGCGTGTCCGGGCGTGGCGCGTGCTCTCTGCGTCGGTTGCTCCGCGGCGGATCGGGCGATCGGTTGCTCGTTCGGGGCTCGGACAAAGGCGGCGCGCTCCCCCCTGCGCGCGCCACGACCAAATCTCCTCCTTGAGGATGAGACGCGCCTCGGCCGGTCCACTCCCCGTGGGACGCGAAGATGCTTCGCCCCGAGGATGACGGGGGCGCGCGAGGCTGATGGGGTGGGGGATGTGCAGCCCCGAATCCCCCGGCAGTCGGCCCATGAGCACGGCATCCACCGAGCGGACAACGATGCCAGGCTCAGTGCGGAGCTGGCAGCGGTGGTCGCCGGTGCCCGGCGCAGGGCGGTCAGGGACGGGGACCGGCAGGTCGACACCGCTCATCTGCTGCACTCGCTGCTGGAGTCGGACCCCGAGGTGGGGGCCGTCCTCGGTGACCCGGCGCAGATCGCCCGGCTGCTCGGCTATCTCGTCCAGCGCAGCATCGGTTACGGCCTGCGCTGGCAGAGCGGCGTGGAGGACTCCGGGGCCGGTCCCGTCGTGACCGAGACGGCCGGGTTCTCGCCGCTGGCGGCGGCGTTGATGGAGTACGCCTGCGAGCGTGCCGCGCGGCGTGCGGCGGGGGCGGCTCGTGGTGTCGATCTGCTCGCGGCGATCGTCGCCGACGGGCAGGCACGGGCCGTCGAGGTGCTGGGGCGGGCCGGGATCGAGGCGCGGCAGGTGTTCGCGCGGCTCGATGACTCGGAGCGCCGGGCCGGTGAGTGCGTGGCGGGCGGGGACGTTCCGCGCTGAGGTGGCCTGGAGATCTGGCCTGCTGTGACGGTGCGCTGGGGAGCGGCGTGAAGGACTGCGGGGCCGATCCCTTCGTGGCGGCGGAGGGGTACGCACAGCTCGGCGGCTCGGCGGCTCGGCGGCTCGGCGGCTCGGCGGCTCGGCGGCTCGGCGGCTCGGCGGCTCGGCGGCTCGGCGGCTCGGCGGCTCGGCGGCTCGGCGGCTCGGCGTGCCGGTCCGGGGGACGGGGCGGGGGGGGGCGACCTGGGCTGAGGTGGCCAGGGGGAGCCGTCCCGCTGTTCATCAGGTGAGACAGGTGCCATAGGGGGTGACGCTCCTGTCGTCGCCTGTCATCATGTGCCGGTGCATACGTCTGACAGTGGCCGCAGCAGCCGTGGAAAGGGCGTCGGGCTCGGTCTCGCCCTCGCCTCCGCGGTCGCTTTCGGCGGATCCGGTGTGGCGGCCAAGCCGTTGATCGAGGCGGGCCTGGACCCGCTCCACGTGGTGTGGCTGCGCGTCGCGGGCGCGGCCCTGGTGATGCTGCCCCTGGCCGTGCGTCACCGCGCGCTGCTGCGTCGGCGCCCCGGCCTGCTCGCCGGATTCGGCCTGCTCGCGGTGGCCGGGGTGCAGGCCTGCTACTTCGCCGCGATTTCCAGGATCCCGGTCGGTGTCGCCCTGCTCGTCGAGTACCTGGCGCCGGCGCTCGTCCTCGGCTGGGTGCGGTTCGTGCAGCGGAGGCCGGTGACCCGCGCCGCCGCGCTCGGCGTGGTCCTCGCGGTCGGCGGACTCGCCTGCGTCGTCGAGGTGTGGGCGGGCCTGAGCTTCGACGCCCTCGGACTGCTGCTCGCGCTCGGCGCCGCCTGCTGCCAGGTCGGCTACTTCGTCCTGTCCGACCAGGGCAGCGACGCCGGCGACGAGGCGCCCGACCCGCTCGGCGTCATCGCCTACGGCCTGCTGGTCGGCGCCGCCGTGCTGACCGTCGTCGCCCGGCCCTGGTCCATGGACTGGTCCGTGCTGGCGGACACCGCCTCCATGGACGGCACCCCGGTCGCCGCCGCGCTGCTGCTGGGCTGGATCGTCCTGATCGCCACGGTCCTCGCCTACGTCACCGGCGTGCTCGCGGTCCGTCGGCTCTCGCCGCAGGTCGCGGGTGTCGTGGCCTGCCTGGAGGCGGTCATCGCGACCGTCCTGGCGTGGGTGCTACTCGGCGAGTACCTGTCGGCTCCGCAGATCGTGGGCGGTGTGGTCGTCCTGGCGGGCGCGTTCATCGCGCAGTCGTCGGCGCCCGCGAAGGCCTCTGGCGGGCCGGTGGCGAGCGGCGGGCCCGAAAGGGAGTTGTCGGCGCCCGGAACGGCCGCATAGAGTGCCGATCATGCATTCGGACGCACTCGTTCTTCCGCCTCCGGCCGCCTGAGGCGGGCCCTCCGGAAACCACGCCCGGCACTGTGCCGGGCCGAACGGTGCTGCCCGCAGATGAAGTCCACGGACCCCCTTCGCGTCGGGGTCCATCCAGAACTTCTGCGCGCCGCGCGGTCCTTCCGCGCCTGTCGCGCCTCTGCGGAGAGAACACATGTCCCATGCTGTCTCCGGCCTGCCCGTCGGGCGAGGCCTCCTCTATCTGATCGTCGCCGGTGCCGCCTGGGGCACCGCGGGCGCGGCCGCGTCCCTGGTCTACCGGGCCAGTGACATGGGCCCGGTCGCCCTGTCGTTCTGGCGCTGCGCGGCCGGGCTGGTGCTGCTGCTCGCCGCCCGCCTGCTGGACCCGCGCGGCAGGTCCGCCCTGCCGGAGCGGTACGGCCGGAGCGCCGTGGCGCGGTCGTGCGGCAGGAGTGCCGTGCCGGAGCCGCGCGCCGCCGTGCTGCGCCGCAAGGTGCTGCGGGCCGGTGTCACCGGTCTCGGCCTCGCCGTCTTCCAGACGGCCTACTTCGCCGCGGTGGACTCCACCGGCCTCGCCGTGGCCACCGTCGTCACCCTCGGAGCCGGTCCCGTGCTCATCGCGCTCGGCGCCCGGCTCACGCTCGGGGAGCGGCTCGGCCGCGGCGGGACCTCCGCCGTCGCCGGTGCGCTCGCCGGGCTCGCCGTGCTCGTCCTGGGCGGCGGGGGCGCGACCGTACGGCCCTGGGGAGTCGTGCTCGCGCTGCTGTCCGCCGCCGGATACAGCGTGATGACACTGCTCACCCGCCGGTGGGGCCGCGACGGCGGGGCGGACGCCGCCGCGACGACCGTCGGGGCGTTCGCCGTCACGAGCCTGTGTCTGCTGCCGTTCGCCCTGGCCGAGGGGCTGCTGCCGCACACCACCGAACCGGTCCGGCTGCTGTGGCTGCTGGCGTACGTCGCCGCGATCCCCACGGCACTGGCGTACGGCCTCTACTTCGCCGGCGCGGCCGTCGTACGGTCCGCCACCGTGTCCGTGATCATGCTGCTGGAGCCGGTGAGCGCGGCCGTGCTCGCCGTCCTCCTGCTCGGCGAGCACCTCACGGCGGCCACCGTGGCCGGGACCCTGCTGATGCTCGGATCCGTCGCGGGCCTCGCGCTGGCGGAGGCGCGGGGCACGCGGGCCGGTAAGGAGGAGGCGCTGCTCGTCTGATGGCGCGGGACGCGGGTGCCGTGTCACCACGGACCATGACGCCGCGCCGCGGTGCCGGGCGGTCAGGCTTCGCGGCGGCGCAGCAGGTGCTCGCGCGCCGCCGCGGCCGCTCCGCCCGGACAGCCCGGCGGGGATCCGGTCCGTGGCCCGGGCGGGCCGGTGGCCGGCGCCGGACAGCACCGGCCGTACGGCGCCTCGCTCACCGCCGCCCGAGCGGAGCCGCCCTCCGGCTGGAAGTGGCCGACCTGACGATCGAGCAGCGCGGCCTGCTGGTCCGGGTCGTCCACGACATGAGCCCGGCAGCGCAGTTGCACCGCCGCGTAGAAGCTCGTCGGGGTGCCGTGCTCGGACGGGCCCTGCGGTGGGGCCTGCCACGGGCCCGGGACGTACACGTAGTCGTCGACCACGCTCAGCAGCGCCTGAGGGTTCGCCTCCAGCGCCGGCCACAGCGGGTTGGGCCGGGCCAGGTGGGTGAGGGCCTCGCCGTGTCCGGCGTCGTACGCGAAGTGCAGTGGCTGGACGAACGGCGCTCGCCGGGCGGGCCGTTGACGGCGAGCTGCCCGAAGTCGTGCACGGCCGGCCACCGTTGCCACTCGGCGTCGTCGCGGGGCGCGTCCCAGGGGTGGATCAGATCACCGGACCGCCAGGTAGTCGGGCAACCCGATGCCGGGCGCCAGCCCCGGGTCGGCGACCGGGGTGCCGTACCCCTTGCGCAGCGGGACGAGCCCGGCCCAGTGGGGGAGGTCGAGGTCCTCGGGCTCGTCGTTGACGCCGCCGGCGCGGACCTTGGCGGAGACCTCGCCCAGGTCGAGGCGGATCACGGCGGTGGCGGCCAACTCCTTCCTGTTCGCCGGCCGGGAGTCGGCGGCGCGGCCCGGTATGACGTGGTCGACCAGCGCGTCCAGGGCCTGCCGCTTCTCCTCGGGGTCCGTCACGTCGCGGGCGACGCCGTGCACCACCACGGAGCGGTAGTTGATCGAGTGGTGGAAGGCCGAGCGGGCCAGGACCAGCGCGTCGACGTGCGTGACCGTCAGACAGACCGGCAGGCCGGGGTCGGCCTGGCCCGCCGCGCGCAGCGGACGCGAGCCCGTCGAGCCGTGCACGTAGAGCCGTTCGCCGACCCGGCCGTAGAGCGTGGGCAGCACCACCGGCGCGCCGTCCCGGACGAAGCCGAGGTGGCAGACGTAGCCCTCGTCGAGTATCGCGTGCACCGATTCCCTGTCGTACGAGGCGCGGCCCGGGGAGCGCGTGGGGACGGTCCGGTCGGTCGGGGTGTAGGCGGTGGCGGGCTGCGACGGCGTCTGCGCGGTCCCCTGCATGGCACTCTCCATTGCACTAGTGCATAATAGACTTTGTGCTAGGAGAGTATCGGATCAGTGGGCGGCGCGCAGCGGAGATCTCCGCGAGTATCGAGCGGGCGGTGGGAGCCGGGGAGCTTCGGCCGGGTCAGCTGCTGCCTCCGATGCGGGAGTTGGCGGCGCGGCTCGGCGTGAATCCCAACACCGTCGCCGCCGCGTACCGCACGCTGCGCGAGCGCGGGGTCATCGAGACGGCGGGGCGGCGGGGCAGCCGGGTGCGGCACGCGCCGGCCACGACCGGGCGGGACCACATCCGGGTGGACGTGCCCGAGGGTGTGCGGGACGTGTCCAGCGGCAATCCCGATCCGGCCCTGCTGCCGTCCCTGGCGCGGGCCTTCACGGCGGCGGCCGAGGCGGGCGACCGGGCTCCCGTGCTGTACGCCGAGGCTCCCGTGGAGCCGGAGCTGGCCCGGATCGCCCGGGCCGAACTCGACGCCGACGGGGTGCCCGAGGGGCCGCTCGCCGTGGTCTCCGGGGCGCTCGACGGCGTGGAGCGGGTGCTGTCGGCCCACCTCAAACCCGGAGACAGCGTCGCGGTCGAGGACCCCGGCTGGGGCAGGACCTTCGACCTGGTGCCGGCGCTCGGACTGCGGACCGTCCCCGTCGGCGTCGACGACGACGGGCCGCTCGTCGACGACGTGCGCGCGGCCCTGACCGGGGGCGCCCGCGCACTGATCGTCACCGACCGGGCGCAGAACCCGACCGGCGCGGCGGTGAACGCCACGCGCGCGCGTGCCCTGCGGTCCCTGCTCCGGGAGCATCCGGAGACGCTCCTGATCGAGGACGACCACGGTCACGGCATCGTCGAGGTCCCTCTGAACCCCCTCGCCGGAACCACCCGGCACTGGGCCTTCGTGCGCTCGGTCGCCAAGGCCTACGGTCCGGATCTGCGGCTCGCCGTCCTCACCGGGGACCCCGTCACCGTCGACCGGGTCCGGGGCCGGCAGCGCCTCGGCCCGGGCTGGGTGAGTCGGCTCACCCAGCGTGCCGTGGTGCGGCTGTGGGCCGACGGCGCCGTGGACGGACAGGCCGTGGCGGCGGCGTACGGGCGGCGCCGGAACGCCCTGATCGACGCGCTCGCCCGGCGCGGGATCGCGGCGCACGGGCGCAGCGGCATGAACGTGTGGGTGCCCGTGCCGGACGAGACCGGGGCCGTCGCGCGGCTGCTGCACGCCGGCTGGGCCGTCGCGCCCGGGGCCAGGTTCCGGATGAGCGCGCCGCCCGGCATCCGGGTCACCGTCTCGACGCTCACCGAGGACGAGACCGGCCCTCTGGCGGACGCGATCGCCGCAGCCGTGGGCCCCGCTCCTCCGCGGGCGTATGTCTGAAACGGTCCGAGTCGGCGGGCGCCCGGCCGGACACCCTGGTGCACCTGCCGGTGGCCGACAGGTGCCTCGGGTCCAGCGATCCGCCGGGCCTCGAAGTGATCCGCCGGGCCGGCCAGGGGCGTGCCCCTCTCGGGTCAGCCCTTGTCGCGTGGCCGTGCCTGCGTCAGAGCCGCTCCCGCCAGGACGATGACCGCGCCGACCGGGGTCGACCACGTCAGCGACTCTCCGAGGATCGCCACACCCGCGGCCGTGGCGATGACGGGGATGAAGTACGTGACCATCTGGGCCGTGGTCGGGCCGACCTCGGCGACCAGCCCGTACTGGACGAGCACGGCGAGCCCGGTGCCCAGCGCGCCCAGCGCCGCGATCGCCAGCAGCGGCAGGACCGCGACCTCGGTCGGCATGGTCGTGAACAGCGGTGTGACGACGGCCAGTTGGACGGTTGCGAGGAGCAGTTGCGCGCCCGTCATCGAGAGGTTCGAGTGGCCGGTGCCGGCCAGGGTGCGGCGCACGTAGATCCAGCCGATCGGGTAGCTGAGCGAGGCCAGCAGAGCCATCGCCGTGCCCGTGGCGTCCACGCCGTGGAAGCCCTGCCACGCGCCGAGCACGGTGAGCACACCGAGGAAGCCCAGGCCGAGGCCCGCGACCCGCAACCGGGTCGGGCGGTCCTCCGACAGGGCGACCAGCGACAGCGCCATGCCCCACAGCGGGGACGTCGCGTTGCAGATGCCCGCCAGCGTGGAGGGGACGGTCAGCTCCGCGTACGCGAACAGGGAGAACGGCACGGCGTTGAGCAGGAGCGCCGCGACCGTCAGATGGGCCCAGGTTCGCGCACCGCGCGGCAGCCGCTCCCGCCGCACCGCCATCGCGGCGGCGAGCACCGCTGTCCCGAACACCAGCCGGCCGAGCGTGACCTGGAAGGGTGCGTACCCCTGGGTGCCGACCTTGATGAGGAGAAAGCTGAAGCCCCAGATCAGGGACAGGGCTCCGAAGCGGAGGCGCCAGTCGAGGCGGGGGCGGGGGCGGGCTGCGCCGCGGACCTGTTCGCGGGTCGTGGCGGTCACGGTGGTGGTCATGGAGTCACGATGCTGGAGACGATCTCGTAGCACAAGCGAGATTTCACACGCGATATCTCGTAGCATCGCTTACATGTTGAACCTGGAGCGCCTGCGCACCCTCGACGCCCTCGCCCGGCACGGCTCGGTCAGCGGTGCGGCCGAGGCGCTGCACATCACGACGTCGGCGGTCTCGCAGCAGATGTCCAAGCTGGAGCGCGAGGTCGGCCAGCAGCTCCTCGCCAAGAACGGCCGGGGCGTGCGGCTCACGGACGCGGGGCGGCTGCTGTCCGAGCACGCGGCGCGCATCCTGTCGCAGGTCGAGCTCGCCCAGTCCGACCTGGAGGCGCACCGCGGGCAGGTCGTCGGAGAGCTACGGGTGTCGGCCTTCCCGACGGCGGCGCGCGGGCTGTTCCCCGCCGTCCTGTCCGCCCTGCGCGAGCGGCATCCGGGTCTGCGCGTGCGGTCCTGCGAGCTGGAGCCGGAGCACGGCATCGCCGGGGTGGTGCGCGGCGATCTCGACCTCGCGGTGGTCCTCGACTGGTACAACAAGCCGATGCCGCTGCCCGACGGCCTGGTCAAGGCGGCGATTTTGGACGACCCCGCCGACGTGGCGATGCCGGCCGGGCACCGGCACGCCGGCCGCGACGAGGTCGACCTCGCCGAGTTCGCCGAGGACGAGTGGATCACCTGGGGCGAGGGGGAGTTCTGCCACGAGTGGCTGATGTTCACCCTGCGCTCCAAGGGCATCGAGCCGAACGTCGGCCATCGCGCCGCCGAGACCCACACCCAGCTCAACCTGGTCGCCGCGGGCCTCGGCGTCTGCATCGCGCCACTGCTCGGCCGTCACCCGATGCCCGCCGGGGTCGTCACCGTCCCCCTCAAGCAGCGGGTGCGGCGGCACGTGTACGTCGTCTGGCGCGCGGACGCCGACCGCCGCCCGTCGATCCGGGCGGCGGTGGAGGCCCTGCGTACGGCGGGGGAGGAACTGGGCTGAGGCGGGGGGCTGGGGCGCAGGGGCCGGCTGACCCTTGGGTCTCAGGGTTCTGGTGCGGGCCGCGTGGGGCCGACACCCGCCCGTCCCCGGCGGCGCCCGGCGCACCCACAGGTCGCCCCCCCCTGACGCCGCACGGCCACCTCAGGCGGACCCCAGCTTGCGGAAGTCCCACGAGACGATCTTCTCCGGTGTCAGCCGCAGCCAGGCGTGCCGGCCGTCGTGCGGCATCTCGTCCAGGCCGAAGTTCTTGCGGGCGAACAGCGTTTCCGGGACGTCGAGTTCGGCGCGCAGCTCGCCGGTGCGGGGTATCTCGCCCACGAACTCGACGCGGCCGGACAGCTCGGCCCCGCGCAGCTCGTCGTACTCCTCGCCGGTGTCGACCACGATCGCCACCCGGGGGTCGCGGCGCAGATCGGCCCACCGCTTGCTGCGCACGACGGAGTACAGCCACATCGACGTGCCGTCCCAGGCGAACCAGAGCGTGCTCACGTGCGGGGCGCCGTCCGCCGACACCGTGGCGACCCGGCAGGTGCGCTGGGTGGTGAGGAACTCGTCCAGTTCACCCGGCGTCATCATGATCTTCCGGCCCCGGCGCTGAGTGACGGTCATACGGCCCCCCTCTGTCACAGTCATGCGGCCCCTCCCTCTCCCACGTCGTGCCAGAGGAGATCCTCTGACATCACGTCAGAAAAGGATGCGTCGTCTTCCTTCCGCACGCAATGGCGGCTAACCTCCCCGCCCCAGCCGCCGACCACCAGGGGCCGCCGTGCCGTCGTACGCGGAGCTCAGCGAACTCCTCGATCCGCGCACCACCGTGCTGCTCACCGTCGAGTGCCAGGAGGGCGTCGTCGGCTCGGAGAGCGCGCTGCCCGAACTCGCCGAGGAGGCACGCTCCTCTGGCGTCCTCGCCCGTATCGCCCGCCTGGTGGCCGCCGCCCACGAGAGCGGGATCCAGGTGATCCACGCCATCGCCGAGCGCCGCCCCGACGGCCGGGGCGCCAGCCGCAACGCCCGACTGTTCCGCGCCGCCGAACGCCTGCCCGTCCAGCAGCTCGCGGGCACCCCCGCCGTGCGCGTGGCCGCCCCGATCGAGGTCACCGAGCAGGACGTCGTCGTACGGCGCCTGCACGGGCTGTCGCCCGTCCGGGGCACCGGCGTCGACGCGCTGCTGCGCAACCTCGACTGCCGCACCCTGGTCGTGACCGGCGTCTCGGCCAACGTGGCGGTCCCCAACGCCGTGTTCGACGCCGTGAACCTCGGCCACACCGCCGTCGTCCCGGCGGACGCCATCGCGGGGGTGCCCTCCGACTACACCCCCGCGATGGTCCGCAACACCCTCGCCCTGGTCGCCACGGTCGCGACCACGGACCAGGTGCTGGCCTGCTTCCGCCGTCAGTGCCGTACGGTCCGGCGCTGACGGTCAGCGCTGACGGTCAGGCGAGCGTGATCGAGTCCCCGCTGACGGCGATCTGCACGGCGGGCAGCGGCTTGGTCGCCGGACCGCTTTTCACGCTGCCGTCGGCGATGGAGAAATTGCTGTTGTGGCAGGGGCAGTTGATGACGCCGTTCGCGATGCTCTTCACCGCGCAGCCCTGGTGGGTGCAGGTGGCCGAGAAGGCCTTGAACTCGCCGGCCGTCGGCTGCGTGACCACCACCTTCTGGTCGGCGAACACCTTGCCGCCGCCCTCGGGGATGTCGGCGGTCTTCGCGAGCGCCGCGCCGGCAGCGGCGTCGCCGCTCGCGCTGCCGCCGTCCTGCGGGCTGCCCGACGTGCCCGAGCCGGCACCGGAATCGACGGAGGAGCTCGAGCCGCCGTCGTCCGAGCCTCCGCACGCGGACAGCGCGACGGCGAGCCCGGCCGCTCCGGCCGCCGCCACGACGGTTCGACGGCCCGGTCCTGACGTGGGCTTGAGCGATGCGCTGGTCATGCTGGCGTTCCCTTCGGGGAGGTTGCTGGATCTGCCGAGAGGTACGGTCCCGGAGAACCGCCTGTTCAGACGGTGTCGAAATCCTGACCCGTTCGAGACGGGTTGCGGGTAAAGCAGAGCTGTCGGTTGGCTGTCACGGCCTGTCGGTCCGCTGTCGGACCCGGCGCAACGGCCGCCGGGCCGTGTCCGCCTCCTCTCCCCGCGTCAGTAACCTGGGGCGATGCTCAGGGAAGTCATCGCGACCCGCTACATCGCGCCGCTGCGCGAGGGCGGCTCGCTGCCGGGACTCGTCGAGGCCGACGACCTCGGGACGTACGTCATGAAGTTCACCGGCGCCGGACAGGGCCGCAAGACGCTGGTGGCCGAGGTCGTCTGCGGCGAACTGGCCCGCCGGCTGGGCCTGCGGGTGCCGAGGCTGGTGACGATCGAGCTCGACCCCGTGCTGGGACTGGGCGAACCCGACCAGGAGGTGCAGGAGCTGCTGAGGTCCAGCGGCGGCACCAACCTCGGCATGGACTTCCTCACCCGCGCGCTCGGCTTCGACCCCCTCGCGTTCGAGGTGAGCCCCGAGGAGGCCGGGCGGATCGTCTGGTTCGACGCGCTGGTCAACAACGTCGACCGCTCCTGGCGCAACCCCAACCTGCTGGTGCGGCAGGGCGAACTGTGGCTCATCGACCACGGGGCAACCATGATCTGGCAGCACAACTGGCCGGGCGCCGAGGCCTCCGCCGCGCGCCCGTACGACGCCTCCGACCACGCGCTGGCGCCCTTCGCCCCGGACGTCGCCTCCGCCGCGGACACGCTCGCGCCGCTGGTCACCGAGGAACTGCTGGCCGAGGTCACCGCCGAGATCCCCGACGCCTGGCTCGCGGGCGAACCCGGCTTCGACACGCCGGACGACCTGCGGCGGGCCTACGCGCGACCGCTGCTGGCGCGCGCCGCCGTCATCCACGAACGCATCCAGGGGGTCAAGTGACCGAGCGCCACATCACCAGGGCCGGCCAGGGCGGCGGCCGTGACCTCTTCGAGTACGCGCTGCTGCGCATCGTCCCGCGGGTCGAGCGCGGCGAGTGCATCAACGCCGGGGTGCTCGTGTACTGCCGCGCCAAGGCGTACGTCGGGGCGCGCACCCACCTCGACGAGGCCCGGCTGCTCGCCCTCGACCCGGACGCGGACGTGGTCGGCGTACGGGCCGCGCTGCGCGCCGTCGAGAGCGTGTGCGCGGGCGGGGACGCGGCCGGGCAGGCCGCCCAGGACGACGCCGGGCGGCGCTTCCGCTGGCTGATCGCACCGCGCTCCACCGTCGTCCAGCCGGGGCCCGTGCACACCGGCCTCACCGTCGATCCGGCCGCCGAGGCGGAGCGGCTGCTGGACCTGCTGGTGCGCTGACCGCCTCTCCCCGTGGCCTCATGGGTGCCTCCGCGCGACTTCAGGGACCTCATGGGCCTCCGGCGGCCTCGCGGGTCCTCCGCATGACCTCACGAGCTCCTCCCACGACCTCATGGGGTCCCTCCGCGCGGCCTCAAGGGTCCCTCCGCACGACGTCACGGTCCCTCCGCGCGGACGTCAGCTCCTGCGGCGCTTGACCACGTAGCCGGCCGTGACCGCGGCGCCCGTGACGAACACCAGGCCCAGCGCGATCTCCCAGTCGCTCGGCCCGGTGGTCGACGCGCCGCCCAGTCCGCCCCGCACGCCACGGGTCGGGGTGACGGTGGGGGCAGGGGTCGGCGGCCGCGTAGGACGGAAGGTGGAGGACGTGACGGCACCGCCGCGGCGCGGCAGCACCTCGCAGGCGATGCCGTCGTCCGGGCCCTGATCCTCGTCGAGTCGGTTGGGGTCGCTCGGGTCCGCGTCGTAGACCGCCTGCGCGTCCTCCTGGAAGGAGAAGTCGCGGCAGTCGAGATCCTGCGCGTGAGCGATGTCGGCCGGCGGCACGATCGCGGCGATCGCGATCAGCGTGCCGACGGCACCGGTGCGACGGCGCATGGAGCGCCTCCTTTCCGGCCACGAATGGCTCGCGCTTCGACGCTACGGGCGGCGGGGGGCGGTGGCGCGCAGCCGTGGGCCGATCGGGTGCCGGGGGCGGGCGTCGGGTGCCGGGGGGCGGACGACGGGGTGCGCGTCGACGCGTGGTGGCCGGGGAGGGGCCCGACGCACGGCGCCCCGGGCTGGGTGCCGACGGGTGGTGTCCGGGTGGGGGTCGGGCGCGCGAGGATGAGGGAGGCGGCGAGGGAGGCACACCCCGGTGTGTCGGTCGTGTGCGTCGGTCACCCAGGGAATGGATCACACACACCCGGTCGGCCGTTGACACCGGGTGCCAGGGCTTCTAGCGTCACGTCTGCTGAAGGTACTAAGCGGTCGCTCACTGAAGAGCCGGCCGCAGGAGCCGCATCCCAAGGGCGAGGAGAAGCAGCAATGTCCACCACTGAGCAGCGGGTCGCCGTCGTCACCGGTGCCGCACGCGGCATCGGCGCCGCCACCGCCGTACGACTGGCCGCCGAGGGCCGGGCGGTCGCCGTGATCGACCTCGACGAGGCCGCGTGCAAGGACACCGTCGAGAAGATCACCGCCGCCGGGGGCAAGGCCATCGCGGTCGGCTGCGACGTCTCCGACGAGGCGCAGGTCGAGGCGGCCGTGGCGCGCATCGCCGAGGAGCTCGGCGCGCCGACGATCCTCGTCAACAACGCGGGCGTGCTGCGCGACAACCTGCTGTTCAAGATGAGCGTCTCCGACTGGGACACCGTCATGAACGTGCACCTGCGCGGCGCCTTCCTGATGTCCAAGGCGTGCCAGAAGCACATGGTCGACGCCGGCTTCGGCCGGATCGTCAACCTGTCCTCGTCCTCCGCGCTCGGCAACCGGGGCCAGGTGAACTACTCGGCGGCCAAGGCGGGCCTCCAGGGCTTCACCAAGACCCTCGCCAAGGAGCTCGGCAAGTTCGGCGTCACCGCGAACGCCGTCGCCCCCGGCTTCATCGTCACCGAGATGACCAAGGCCACCGCCGAGCGCGTCGGCATGGGCTTCGAGGACTTCAAGGCCGCGGCCGCGAGCCAGATCCCGGTGCAGCGCGTGGGCGAGCCGGACGACATCGCCAACGCGATCGCCTTCTTCACGGCCGACGCGGCCGGCTTCGTCTCCGGCCAGGTCCTGTACGTCGCCGGCGGACCGCTCAACTAAGGGGACGGGGACATGACTTCACAACTCCCCGAGCTGTCGGGCAAGGCCGCCCTCGTCACCGGCGCCAGCCGCGGCATCGGCTACGGCGTCGCCGAGGCGCTCGTCGCGCGCGGCGACCGGGTGTGCATCACCGGCCGCAACGAGGACGCCCTCAAGGAGGCCGTCGAGAAGCTCGGCGCCGACCGGGTCATCGGCGTCGCGGGCAAGGCCCACGACGAGGCCCACCAGTCGATCGCCGTCGAGCGCGCGATGGAGGCCTTCGGGCGCGTCGACTTCCTGGTCAACAACGCCGGTACCAACCCGGTGTTCGGACCGATCGCCGACCTCGACCTGAACGTGGCGCGCAAGGTCTTCGAGACCAACGTGATCTCCGCCCTCGGCTTCGCCCAGAAGACCTGGCACGCCTGGCAGAAGGACAACGGCGGCGCGATCGTCAACATCGCCTCCGTCGCGGGCCTCGCGCCCTCGCCCTTCATCGGCGCGTACGGCGTCAGCAAGGCCGCGATGATCAACCTGACCGTGCAGCTGGCGCACGAGTTCGCGCCCAAGGTGCGGGTCAACGCCATCGCCCCCGCCGTGGTCAAGACGAAGTTCGCCCAGGCCCTGTACGAGGGCCGGGAGGCGGAGGCCGCGGCGGCCTACCCGCTGGGCCGGCTCGGCGTGCCCTCCGACATCGGCGGCGCCGCAGCGTTCCTCACGTCGGACCAGTCCGACTGGGTCACCGGCCAGACGCTGGTGGTGGACGGCGGCATCTTCCTGAACGCGGGCGTGGCCTGACAGGAGCGCGTTCGGCGTGCGTGGTGAGGGCCGGCGCGGGTCGGCGTGACGCGTCGAGTGCGGGTGTGGCTCGACGCGTGCGTCGACCGCGGGGTGGCGCGACGGGTGCGTCGCGCACCGGTGCGGCTCGCTGCGTGCGCCGCCTGCGGGCGCCGTCCCGCGTACCGGGCGAGCGGGAGCGTGACCTGGCGGGCGTTCTGTGGGCTGGCGTGTGGTGTGCGTGTCGCGTTGGGTGTGGCGCGACGGGTGCGGCTCGCTGCGTGCGCCGCCTGCGGGCGCCGTCCCGCTCGCGGCGATTGGGCCGGGCCTGACGCGCCGGGCGAGCCGGAGCGTGACCTGATGGGCGTTCTGTGGGCTGGCGTGTGGTGTACGCGTCGCGTTGGGTGTGGCTCGGCGTGCCCGGCGACTGCCGTGCCGTTCGACGCGTGCGTCGCCGAAGGGTGTGGTCGGGCGCGTGCGGCGAGTGGGCCGGGCCTGACGCGCGGCGGGCGCGTGCCGCGATCGGGCCTGTCCTGCGCGCGGTAGGCGCGAGCGCGGCTCGGCGTGCGGGCCACCGGTGTTGTCGGCGTGCGCGTCCCGTGCGGGTGTGGCTTGGCGAGCACGTCAGGTCCGGGTGCGGTTCGAGGCGCCCGGCGACCACCGGTGCGGTCCGACGCGTTTGGTCGCCGTCCATGTCGTAGCGCCGCAGAGGCGTGGCCCCCCGCCGCCTGGGTGCTGTCCCGGACGTGCGGCGACCGCGCGGGGCTCGCGTGCCCCGGCGAGCGGGCGTCGCCCGGCCCACCGGTGCGCGTCGACTCGGGCGTGGCCGTAGCCCGCCGACCCGTCACATCCGGGGGTCACCCGGCCTGCGCGACCCCGGTACGGGGCGCCTTCGACGGAGGCGGTGCCCCATGTCGGCGCAGCGGCCCCACGGGGTGTGGACGGCCACCACGTCATCGGGTGCCCGGTCTCAAGAAACGTACGGGTGGGGCCGAGGGGCGCAGCGCTGCGGTATGGTCTGCCGACCCTTGGTATGGCAGATCGAGGAGCGTGCGCGTGTTCAACCGGAACCGATGCCTGCGGCGGGTGGCGGCCATCGCGTCCATATCGTCCCTGGTCACCGGATGCGGTGTCCTGTCGTCCGACAGTTCGGACGACGAGGGGCCGATCGTCCTGGGCACCACCAGTGCTCCCAGCACGCTGGATCCTGCCGCCTCCTGGGACAGCTCCTGGGAGCTGTTCCGCAACATCTACCAGACGCTGCTGAGCTATCCGGTCGGGGCGACCACGCCCCAGCCCGATGCCGCCGAGCAGTGCGGGTTCACCGACGCCTCGAACCAGGTGTACCGCTGTGAGCTGCGTGAGGGCCTGAAGTTCTCCAACGGCGACCCGCTCGACGCGCAGGCGGTCAAGTACTCCATCGACCGGATCCGGAAGATCAACGTCAACGGTGGCCCGGCCGGTCTGCTGGGCAGCCTCGACCGGGTCCAGGCACCGAACGAGCGGGAGGTCGTCTTCCGCCTGAACAAGCCCGACGCCACCTTCCCCTTCGTGCTCGCCACCCCCGCCATGTCCATCGTGGCCCCCGACGACTACCCGGCGGACGCGGTGCGCAGGGGCGACGACATCGTCGGCTCCGGGCCGTACACCCTGGAGTCGTACGAGGACGGCCGGAAGGCCGAACTCGTGAAGAACGGCCAGTACAAGGGCTTCGCGGAGCAGCGGAACAGCGCGGTGACCGTCCGCTACTTCCAGGACTCCGGCGCCATGGTCAAGGCGCTGCGGGACAAGGAGATCGACCTGACCTACCGCGGTCTGGCCGCGGGCGACATCATCGAGCTGCAGGGCAAGCGCTCCAAGGACGAGGAGATCCAGCTCGTCGAGGGCACCGGCACCGACATCAACTACCTGGTGTTCAACCCGAAGGACCCGTGGGCGAGCAAGAAGCCCGTGCGCCAGGCCGTCGCCCAGGTCGTCGACCGCGCGGCGATCGCCCACAAGGTCTACAAGGACACCGTCGACCCGCTGTACTCGATGGTCCCCAAGGGCCTGACGGGCCACACCACGGGCTTCTTCGACGACTATGGCAACCCCAGCGTCTCCAAGGCCCGCAAGATCCTCGCCGATGCGGGGATCACCCAGCGCGTCCCGCTGACCCTCTGGTACACCTCCGACCGCTACGGCTCGGAGACCGCCCTGGAGTTCAAGGAGCTGGAGCGCCAGCTCGAGCAGTCCGGCCTGTTCACGGTCACCCTCAAGAGCCGTCCGTGGAAGACGTACGTCGAGGGCTACCAGAAGGGCGAGTACCCGGTGTTCGGGCGCGGCTGGTTCCCGGACTTCCCGGACGCCGACAACTTCATCGCGCCGTTCGTCGGCGAGCAGAACGCCCTCGGCACGCCCTACCCCGCGCCGCAGATCACCAACGACCTGCTGCCCCGGTCGCGCCGCGAGAGCGACCGCGCGAACGTGGTGAAGGAGTTCGAGGAAGCCCAGCAGATCCTGGTGGACGACGCGCGGCTGCTGCCGCTGTGGCAGGGCCGGCAGTACGTGGCCGCGAGCCGGGACATCTCGGGCGCCGAGCGGGCGCTGGACCCCTCGACGATCATGATGATGTGGGAGCTGTCCCGGAAGACCAGCTGGTAGGCCGGGCCCGGTCGCCGGGGCGGCCCCGGGGCCGGTTGTCAGTGGTCGCCTGTAGGTTCTGTGGCCTGGAAGTGACCACACACGTGAGGACGTTGACGTGACCGACATCGCCATGCTGCCCGAGTCCTGGCGCGGGGTTCTGGGTGACGAGCTGCAGCAGCCCTACTTCAAGGAGCTGACCGAGTTCGTCGAGGAGGAGCGGGCGAGGGGTCCCGTCTACCCGCCGCGCGAGGAGGTCTTCGCCGCCCTGGACGCCACGCCGTACGACAAGGTCAAGGTCCTGATCCTCGGCCAGGACCCCTACCACGGCGAGGGCCAGGGCCACGGCCTGTGCTTCTCGGTCCGCCCCGGGGTGAAGATCCCGCCGTCCCTGCGGAACATCTACAAGGAGATGCACGAGGAGCTGGGTACGCCCGTCCCGGACAACGGCTACCTCATGCCGTGGGCCGAGCAGGGCGTGCTGCTGCTCAACGCGGTGCTCACGGTCCGCGGCGGTGAGGCGAACTCGCACAAGGGGCGGGGCTGGGAGAGGTTCACCGACGCAGTGATCCGCGCGGTGGCCGGCCGGCCCGACCCGGCGGTGTTCGTCCTGTGGGGCAACTACGCGCAGAAGAAGCTTCCGCTGATCGACGAGACGCGGCACGCGGTCGTCAAGGGCGCCCATCCCTCGCCGCTGTCGGCGAAGAAGTTCTTCGGTTCCCGGCCGTTCACGCAGATCAACGAGGCGGTGGCCCGGCAGGGGCACGAGCCGATCGACTGGACCATCCCGAACCTGGGCTGACACGCCGCCGGGCCGGTCCGCGCCGACCGGCCCGGCGCCGCCTGACCGGGTTTGTCCGTGCCTGCGGTTAGCGTCGGCACGGACGGCCTGCGAGTGGTGCGGAGGGTGCGGTGGCGGAGCAACAGGGGCAGACGGCGCCGGACGCCCTGCTGACACGGATCGGGCAGATCGTCCTGCTGCACCACGCCGGGGACCGGGAGGAGGCCCGGCACCGCTTCCTGGACCTGTGGGCGGAGATCGGCGAACACGGCGATCCGCTGCACCGCTGCACGCTCGCCCACTACCTGGCCGACACCCAGGACGATCCCGCCGACGAACTGGCCTGGGACCTGCGCGCGTTGACGGCAGCGGAGGAGGCGGGCGGCGACCGGCCCGCAGAAGGTTCGCTCGCCGTCCGCGCCCTGTACCCGTCCCTGCACCTGAACCTGGCCGCGGACTATGTCAAGCTCGGCCGTCGCGACGCCGCCCGGACCCATGTGCGGTGGGCCCGGGCGGCGGTCGGCGCGCTGGCCGACGACCGGTACGGGCAGGGTGTGCGGGCGGCCATCCGGGAGCTGGAGGCACGGCTGGGCGAGGGCGGCGGGACATGGGGGCCGCCGAGGCAGCGGCCGTAGGGCGTCATCGCCCGTACGTCTCCGCGCAGATCGTCGCCTCCTGGCTGTCGGCCCGCCAGCCGCCGTACTTCCTGCCCAGGGCGCACACGTCCGAGTTCCGGGGGACGTCTCGCCGGATCTCGCGCCGCACCGGCTCCGAGACGTCCGGGACGTCGGCGTGCGGGCGCCCGGCGTCCGGCCTGCGGTGTGCGGGGTGCGCCGGCCGGGGGCCGCGCTCCCGATGGGCGGACGACGGCTGCGACCGCGGGGCGGAATCCGCGGGAGCGGTGGTACGGGGCGACGGGAGTGCGGACGGCTCCGGGAATTTCGACGGGCCGATGAGCTCCAGGGCCTCCCGTGCCGGAGCCTGCACGATCCGCGTCTGGCGACGGCCGTCCAGGTACGGCGAGGGCGGCTGGGACCGTGACGCCGACGGTTCCGGGACGGGGAGACGCTGGACCGTCGTACACCCCGTGAGGGCCGAGACCGCCATGGTCACCAGGAGCGTTGCTGTGGTCGTCATTCGATGCACCCGCGCAACTCTGCTGGGTCCGGCTCCGGTCGGAACATCGGACCGGCGGGGAACGTCCCGTACGGGTGATCTCCGCCCCCGTACGGGTGGCGCGGCGGGGGCGGGGCTGACGTCAGTCGCCGGTGGCGCCGTCGATGCGCTCGCGGATCAGGTCGGCGTGGCCGTTGTGGCGGGCGTACTCCTCGATCATGTGGGTGTAGATCCACCGCAGGTTGAAGCGCTCCCCGGTGCGCCGGTGGGCGCCCTTGGAGATGTCGTCCAGGCCGAAGCCGGCCGCGATGCGCCGGGCGGCCGCGATCTCCTCCTGCCAGGTGGTGCGGGCGTCCTGCCAGGTGTCCGTGTCGGTGAGGTGGAACTCGCCGTCCCGGTCCTCGTCGCTGTAGTGGATCGGCGCCGCGTCCTCGCCGGCCAGGACGCGGCGGAACCAGCTCCGCTCCACGTCCGCCATGTGCCGTACGAGACCGAGCAGGGACAGGTCGGAGGGCTCGACCGAGGCGGTCCTGAGCTGCTCGTCGGTCAGGCCCTCGCACTTCCACGCCAGGGTCTGCCGGTGGAACTCCAGCCACCCTTCCAGCATGGTGCGTTCGTCGGCGGTCGTGGGGGGCACGCGGCGTTCGGTCGTCATGGACTCATCCTTCACCCGGCGGACCGGGCCCCGCCACGGGTTTTCAGTCGCCCGGCGCGCCGTCGAGCATGCCGTCCAGCAGTTCCCGCAGGCCGGCCCGGACCTCCTCCGGGCTCGGCACCCGCGCGCTGAACGACCCGGCCACGCACGAGAACATCAGCCCGTCCGCCCAGGCCACCAGCGACAGCACGTGCCGGTCCGGGTCCGTCGAGCCCATCGCGGTGACCATCGCGGTCAGCTGGTCGCGGAAGCGGGCGCCCGTCGCGTCGAAGTAGGCCCGCAACTCCGGACGGCGCGTCGCCTCCAGAGCCAACTCGTAACGGGCCAGGGTCAGTTCGCGGTTGCGGGTCAGGGCTCGGTGCGTCGCCCGTGCCAGCGCGTCCACCAGTGCGCCGATCCCGGCCCGCGGGTCCGGCATCTCGTGCAGCCCCAGCACCCGCGCCTCCCGCTCGGCCAGGCGCCGCACCGCCAGCTCCAGCAGCGCCTGCCGCGTCCGCGCCACGTTCGAGGTCGAGCCCTGAGGGAGTCCGGCCGCCTCGTCGACCGCCCGGTGGGTGAGGCCGCGCATGCCCCGCTCGGCGAGCAGGGCGAGGGCGGTGTCGGCGACGAGGTCGGCGCGGGAGGCGCCGGCGGTGCGTACGGACATGGGACTCAACCTATCCGCAGGACTACATCCGTAGTACCGTCGAATGTGCACTACAGATGTAGTTCGCTGGGTGAGGAGGAGCCATGGCACAGTCGAGGCGGGCCGTAGTCGTCGGCGGCGGTATCGGGGGCCTGACCGCGGCGGTCGCCCTGCGTCTGCACGGCTGGGAGGTGACCGTGCTGGAGCGGGCCCGCTCGCTGGCACCGGTCGGCGCCGGTATCGCCCTGGCGCCCAACTCGCTGCGGGCGCTGGACGTCATCGGGCTCGGCGACGAGATCCGGGACCTCGCCGCCTGGCAGGGGGACGGCGGACTGCGCACCCCGGGCGGGCGCTGGCTCTCGCGCTCCAGCGCCTCCGCCGCCGCAGAGCGCTTCGGCGGCCCGCTGGTCCTGCTGCACCGCGCCACCCTCATCGACAGCCTGGCCGTACGGCTCCCGCCCGACGCCGTTCGCACGGGCATCACCGCGACGCTCGCCGACCCGGGTACCGCCGACCGCCCCGCCCGCGTCACCACCCCCGACGGCGAGCTGGAGGCCGACCTCGTGGTGGGCGCCGACGGCATCCACTCCGCCGTCCGCCGCGCGCTGTTCCCGGACCACCCAGGCCCCGTCTACTCCGGATTCACCACATGGCGGGTCGTGCTCCCGCTGCCCGGCACCGAGTTCGCCTCGCACGAGACCTGGGGCCGGGGACACATCTGGGGCACGCACCCTCTGAAGGACGGCCGGGTCTACGCGTACGCCGCCGCCGTCACGCCCGCCGGGCAGCGCGCCCCCGACGACGAGCGGGCCGAGCTGCTGCGCCGCTTCGGCGACTGGCACCAGCCGATCCCCGCCGTCCTCGCCGCCGCCCGCCCCGATGACGTGCTGCGGCACGACGTCCACCACATCGCCAAGCCCCTGCCCGCCCACCACCGGGGCCGGGTCGCCCTCCTCGGCGACGCCGCGCACGCCATGCCGCCGACGCTCGGCCAGGGCGGCAACCAGGCCGTCGAGGACGCGATCGTCCTCGCCCACCACTGCGCCGACCTCGCCGCCTACACCGCCGCCCGGCTGCCCCGGACGACCGCCATCGCGCGCCAGGCCGTGCGGGTCGCCCGCCTCAACCTCATGACCGGCCGCTCCGGGACCGCCGTACGCGACACCGTGATGGCCGCGCTCTCCAAGGCCGGGCCGGCGCTGTTCCTGCGGAGCTTCGACGGGATCGCCGACTGGCGGCCTCCCCAGCGGCCGTATGCTGCCGGGAAGACCCCGGCAGACAACCGTTAGAGGAGCGCACCCCGTGAAGGTCGGCTGCATCGGACTCGGCGACATCGCGCAGAAGGCCTACCTTCCGGTCCTCGCCTTCCAGCCCGGGGTCGAGCTGCACCTGCAGACCCGCACCCCGGCGACGCTCGCCCGGGTCGCCGACAGCCTCCACCTGCCCGGGGAACGGCGGCACACCGCCCTGGACTCCCTGCTCGCCCAGGGCCTCGACGCGGCTTTCGTGCACGCGCCGACGACCGCACACCCGGAGATCGTGACCAGGCTGCTCCAGGCGGGCGTACCGACGTACGTCGACAAGCCGCTGGCCTACGAACTCGCCGACTCCCAACGGCTGGTGAGCCTCGCCGAGGAGCGCAACGTCAGCCTCGCCGTCGGCTTCAACCGGCGCCACGCACCCGGGTACACGCAGTGCGCCGACCACCCGCGCGAGCTGATCCTCATGCAGAAGAACCGGATCGGGCTGCCGGAGGAGCCGCGCACGATGATCCTCGACGACTTCATCCACGTCGTCGACACGCTGCGCTTCCTGGTGCCCGGCCCGGTCGACGACGTGACGGTACGCGCCCGCGTCCAGGACGGCCTGCTCCACCACGTCGTCCTGCAACTGGCCGGAGAGGGCTTCACCGCGCTGGGTGTCATGAACCGGCTCAGCGGTTCCGCCGAGGAGATCCTGGAGGTGTCCGGGCAGGACACCAAGCGGCAGGTGGTCAACCTCGCCGAGGTGATCGACCACAAGGGGCAGCCGACCGTACGGCGGCGCGGGGACTGGGTGCCGGTGGCCCGGCAGCGCGGCATCGAACAGGCCGTGCTGGCGTTCCTGGACGCGGTCCGGGCGGGCGAGGTGCTCAGCGCCCGGGACGCGCTGGAGACCCATGAACTGTGCGAGCGGGTAGTACGCGCGGTTCAGGAGCCGGCCGCCTGAGCCGCAGCGCCCTCCCGCCCTCGGCGGCGCACCAGCCGGCGAGGACCAGCAGCGCCGCGAGCACCGTCCAGTCACCGAAGCGGACGTACGGCGTGGTGCCGTGCGCGAGCGGGATGTCGTACACCCGCGTGGTGCTCGCGTCGACGCCGAGCGCCGGGCCGATCCGCTGTCCGCTCGGCCCGTAGACCGCCGAGACGCCGGTCAGGGTGGCGTGCACCATGGGGCGGCCGGTCTCGGCGGCGCGCAGCGCGGCGAGCGAGGCGTGCTGCTGCGGTGCCCAGCTCTGCTGGAAGGTCGATGTCGCCGACTGGCCGATCAGGATGTCGGCGCCTGCCCGCGTGAGATGGCGGGTCATGTCGGGGAACGCGGTCTCGAAGCACACCATCGGGCCGACGTGCAGCCCGTTGCCGACGTTCATCACCACCTGCGCCGAACCGCGCCTGCGGTCCTCGCCCGCCGCCTCGCCGACGGAGGTCGCCCAGCCGAGCAGGGAGCGGGCCGGGACGTATTCGCCGAACGGGACGAGCCGCATCTTGTCGTAGCGGTCGCCGGTGAGGCCGTCCGGGCCGACCAGGATGGAGCTCTTGTAGATGCCGGGTCTGTCGGAGCGCCGGGCGTCGACGTTCACCAGGATGTCGGCGCCGGTCTCGCGTGACAGCGCCGCGAGCCGCCTGGCCAGGTCGGGCCGGTCGCCCAGGTCGAAACCGACGCTGCTCTCACCCCAGACGATCAGGTCGACGCCCTGGCCGGCGAGCCGCCGGGTGAGCTCCTCCTCGCGGTCGAACCGGCGGTCGCCGCTGTCCCGGCCCTGGATCACGCCGGGCTGCACGACGGCGACCGCGACCCGCTCGTCGACGCCCGGACGCGCTGACCACACCCAGGCCGCGGAGGTCGCGGCGGCCGTGGCGAGCAGCCCGGCCAGGGCCGGGACCCGGGCCCGCGGGACCGCCACGAGCACGGCGACCGCCACATTGAGGAGCACCAGCAGGAAGCTGATCAACCACACCCCGCCCACGGACGCCAGCCGCAGCGCCGGGTCGACCTGCCACTGGCTCGCGCCGAGCACGCCCCAGGGACCGCCGAGGCCCTCCCAGGAGCGGACCAGCTCCACCGCCAGCCAGCCCGACGGCAGCACGACCAGCGCGGCCGCGATCCGGCCGGGCGAGGGGAGCCCGCCCAGCAGACGGCGCACCAGCCAGCCCCACGGCGCCCACAGCGCCCCGAGCAGCGCGCCGATGACGAACGTGAACACGTGCAGGTTCGGCAGCAGCCAGTGGTGCATGGCCAGCATGAAACCGAACCCGCCCCACCAGCCGTCGTAGGCCGCGCGTTTCCCGGTCGGCGCGGTGCGGATCAGCAGGATCCACGGGACCAGCGCGACATAGGCGCACCACCACAGGGACGGTGCGGGGAAGGCCAGGACGGGCAGGGCGCCCGCGCCCGCCGCGGCGGCCGAGCGGCGCCACGGGGAGGCGAGCCAGTGGCCTAGCGTCTTCATAGGCGCCTCCTACCCCGCGGTGCCTCCAGTGTGCGCCCTGCGAGTGATCCGGAACAGAGCGCCTCGGCTCCGCCGATCACGGAACGGGCCGGTCGGCACGGTCGATCGCTCACCGGACGTTTCGGCTCAGTTGATCACAGGTGCCGCCGCGCGCTCCGGAAGGCGCCGCCACTTCTCCCGTACGACGACCTCGCGCAGCCGCCAGCCGTCGTCGGTCCGCAGCGCCGCGAAGGCGTACCGGCCGCCGCACACGAGGTCGGGCCCGGAGCCGGAGCCGGCGGTGCCCATCGGACTGACGTAGTCGGCCTGGACATCGGCCGTGTCGCCGGTGTCCTGCTCCCAAGTGCCGAACCGCACCCGGCGGTTGACGATCAGGTGCTGGCGCATCGGGAACAGCCGCATGCTCTCGGCGAGCCATGAGGCGATCGTCCCGGCATCGCCCTCGATGCCGCCGGCCGAGCGGTAGTCCGCCCGCCCGTCCGGGGTGAACAGCCCCCGGTACGCCGTCCAGTCGCCGTCGTCCACCGCCACCGCGTAATCGGTGATCAGACCGTCGACGGCCATTCGGTCCCTCACGGTAGCGAGCTCCACGCGCTGCGTCATCGGCTCAGTGTTGGGCATCCGGGGTGCCGCGCCAAGGGGTACGACCACATCGCCGCGAGGTGGGTCACGGGGAGCGCGGCGGGTGTGTCCCGTAATCTGCGGCGATATTCGGTGGCCGTGGGCGGCCGCCGGGGCCGAGTCTGGGTCGGTGAATGATCAGCAGGACCCCATGTTCCGCGTACGCGCGCACCACACCGACTCCACGATCACCGTCTACCAGGCCTACCGCCCGGAGATCGGCCGCGTGGCGGCCCGCACCGGCCGCTTCCCGTCGTCCTGGAAGCGGGACCGCATGACGTGGATCAAGCCGTCCTTCCTGTGGATGATGTACCGCTGCGGCTGGGGCGGTAAGGAGGGCCAGGAGACGGTCCTGGCGATCGAGATCAGCCGTGCCGGGTTCGTCTGGGCGCTGCGCCGGGCGTGCCTGTCGCACCACGTCCCGGCCCTGCACGGTGACCAGGCGTCCTGGAGGCGGCAGTTGAGGCGGGCGCCGACGCGTGTGCAGTGGGACCCGGAGCGGGATCTGCGTCTCGATCCGCTGCCGTACCGGTCGTTGCAGCTGGGCCTCGCCGGAGAGGCGGCGGCCCGGTACGCCGACGAGTGGATCGTCGGCATCGAGGACGTCACGCCTCTCGCCCGGCAGATTTACGCGCACGTGCGGGCGGGCGAACTCGACCGTGCCGCCGGGCTGCTGCCCGAGGAACGGCCGTATCCACTCGGCGCGGACGTGCTCGCGCACCTGCGCCCCTAGGCTGGTCGGACTCTCGCACTGGAGGCGCGGATGAAACGTCTCGTGACGGTCGTCACCGGCGCCAGCCGGGGCATCGGTGCCGCGACCTGCCTGCGCCTCGCTGCGGACGGGCACGACGTGGTGGTGGGCTACGTCCGCCACCCGGGGGCCGCCGAAGAGGTGGTCGACGGGGTACGGAACGCCGGGGCGCGCGGCCTGGCCGTGCGGGCCGACACGGCGGTCGAGGAGGACGTCGAGCGGCTCTTCGAGACGGCCGAGCGGGAGCTCGGGCCGGTGACGGGGCTGGTGAACAACGCCGGGGGGAGCGGGCCGCTGGGGCGGCTCGCCGACACCGACACCGCGCACCTGCGGCGGGTCGTGGACGTCAACCTCCTCGGCACGCTGCTGTGTTCGCGTCGCGCCGCCCAGCTCATGGCGCCGCGGGGGAGCGGAGTGATCGTGAACGTGTCGTCGGCCGCCGCGACCCTCGGCAGCCCCGGCGAGTACGTCCACTACGCGGCGACCAAGGCCGCCCTCGACGCTCTGACGCTGGGCCTGGCCAAGGAGCTCGGCCCGGACGGCATCCGCGTGAACGCGGTAGCGCCCGGGGTGATCGACACGGGGATGCACGCGGCGACGGGGGACCCGGACCGCGCCCGGCGCGCGGCCGGCACGATCCCGCTGCGCCGGCCGGGAAGGGCCGATGAGATCGCCGCGGCCATCGCGTGGCTGATGTCACCGGACGCCTCGTACACGACGGGGGCGGTGCTGAGGGTGTCGGGCGGCCGCTGAGGCCCGGGGCCGGGGGTCCGGGGCCGGGATGCCTGGCGTGAGCGGCCCGCGGCCACCCTGCGTGGCGCCCTCAGGCAGCCTCGACGACCTCGCTGCGGATCGCGGCCGCCCACTCGACGACCAGCAGCTCGTACTCCTCGCGCTCCTGGGCCGACAGGGACCCACCCGCGCGCCGCCACAGGGCACGGATCTGCTCGTTCACCTCGGCTGCAGACCGCACGGAACCAGGGGTCACGGAATCGGGGGACATGCGGACAAGCCTAGGCGCAAGCACTGACAGTCCGCTACCGGACGGCTACGGGACCGGTATGGGTTTGGTCACGGGGGCGGGTGCACGGGGTCGGCGGTGCATTTTCCGGCGGTCGGGGGAGGGGCGCAGTACGGGAAGTGCTGACTGGGAGATCAGCAGGGAGCGGCGTAGGCCCTGGTGGTCGGGGGCGGGGGCCGGGGCCGACCCGGTGGTCGGGGAGCGGGGCTGGGACCGGGCCGCGTGGTCGGCGCAGCGCCGTCCGTGCCGTTCGGCGGCCGGCGAGCGCCGTCTGTCCGCCTCGGCGGTGGGTCGGCGGGCTGCGTCCCGTCCGGTGGTCGGCGGAGCGGGTCCGTGCCGTCCCGGCGGTTGGCGAGTGCTGTCCGTGCCGCTGCGGCGGTAGGGGTGCGGGGCCATCGACCGGCAGGTGGTTGGCCGAGCCAGGCACATGGCTCCAGCGGAGCGCGGTGAGGTCGTCGGGCGGCGGCATCCCGCCGGGGTCCGGGCCCGGTGGGCCGAGAGCCGAGGCGCGGCATCGGCGCAGGGACGCGGAAGTGGCGCGAGCGAGCCGCAGGGTGAGGGCGGGACGGCCCGGCAGGGCGGTGCGCGGTCCGGGTGTCGTGCCCCGTCGGCGGGTCAGCCTGCCGACTCCGCCGCGTGGGGGCTCAGGACGCCCATGGTGACCAGGACGATGATGACGATGCCGAGCGCTATGCGGTACCAGACGAACGGCATGAAGCTCTTCGTCGAGATGAACTTCATGAACCACGCGATCACGGCGTATCCGGTCGCGAAGGCGATGATCGTGGCGAAGATCGTCGGTCCCCAGGAGACGTGGTCGTTCTCCATCGCGTCCTTGAGTTCGTACAGGCCGGAGGCCAGCACCGCGGGGATCGCGAGCAGGAAGGAGTAGCGGGCCGCGGCCTCGCGGCGGTAGCCCATGAACAGGCCGCCGCTGATCGTGGCGCCGGAGCGGGAGACGCCCGGGATGAGAGCCATCGCCTGGCAGGCGCCGTAGATCAGGCCGTCCCGGACGCCCAGGTCCTCCAGGCCCTTGCGCTGCTTGGGCGCGCGATGCCGGCCGCCGCTCTCGTCCCGGGCCGCCAGCCGGTCGGCGATGCCGAGGACGATGCCCATGCCGATCAGCATCGCGGCCGTGATCCGCAGGTCGCGGAACGGGCCCTCGATCTGGTCCTTGAGCGTGACGCCGAGCACGCCGATCGGGATCGAGCCGACGATGACCAGCCAGCCCATGCGCGCGTCGGGGTCCCTGCGCATCGCCTTGTCCGTGAGCGAGCGCGTCCACGCCGAGAGGATCCGCCCGATGTCCTTGCGGAAGTAGATCAGCACCGCGGTCTCCGTGCCGATCTGCGTGATCGCCGTGAAGGCCGCGCCCGGGTCCTTCCAGCCCGAGAAGGCGGCCGTCAGCCGCAGATGCGCGCTGGAGGAGACGGGGAGGAACTCGGTCAGTCCCTGGACGAGTCCGAGGATGAGGGATTCAAACCAAGACATGTGAGGTAACCGAGTCCAAGTGCCGATCGAGGAACGGGCGATGGGCACACCACGCCGCCTGTGCGGTGATCAAGGGGATCAGGCGTGCCGAGGGGGAAGCGTAGCGCCCCTCGGTGACAGCCCCGACACAGGGGCCGGGAAGCGGGCTTCGGGGACGGCTCAGGCGGCCGTCGGACCCGTCACGGTCCAGCCGGGCGCCTGCGGGTGGGCCCGCAGGTCCTCGTGGCGCACCGCCTCGCCGCAGGAGCGGCAGGTGACGACCGGGACGAGCTCGTTGCCGCAGGTGTGCTCGATCACCATCGGCCGGTCGCCGTCCTCGCGCAGGTGCCGGTCGCCCCACGCCATGAGGGTCATCAGGACCGGCTCCAGCTCCAGCCCGGCCTGCGTCGGCCGGTACTCGAAGCGCTGCGGGCGCTCGCTGTAGGGGCGCTTTTCCAGGATCCCGGCGTCGACGAGCCGCCGCAGCCGGGTGGCCAGGATGTCGCGCGGGGCACCGATGTTGCGCACCAGCTGGTCGAACCGGCCGTTGCCGAGGCACACCTCCCGCAGGACGAGCAGCGAGTACTTCTCGCCGACGAGCGCCAGGGTGTCGGCGATGGAGCAGGGGCGCGGGTCTTTGGTGGCGGCCATGACGCCCAGTCTAAGTGAGGGTTGGATTTTCCAACCCATCGGGTTATGGTGGGTTCAGATTTCCTACTCACCGGTAATCGCCCTGGCGAACCGGCCATCGCCCCGGCGGCCAAGGAGGCCCGCGCATGCGTGACGCAGTCATCGTCGAAGCCGTACGCACCCCGATCGGCAAGGGCAAACCGAACGGCGCCCTCGCGCACGTCCACCCCGTGGAGCTCCTCGCCCACACCCTGCGCACCCTCGTCGAGCGCTCCGGCGTCGACCCGGCACTGATCGACGACGTCATCGGCGGCACCGTCGACCAGGTCGGCGAGCAGGCCATGAACACCACCCGGTACGCCGCCCTCTCGGCGGGCTTCCCCGAGTCGGTGCCCGCGACCACCGTGGACCGCCAGTGCGGATCCTCCCAGCAGGCCGTGCACTTCGCCGCGCAGGGCGTCATCTCGGGCGCGTACGACCTCGTCGTCGCCTGCGGTGTGGAGTCGATGAGCCGGGTGCCGATGTGGTCGAACGTGCCGGAGGGCAAGGACCCCTTCGGCCCCGGTATCGCCGAGCGCTACCCGGAGGGCCTGGTCCCGCAGGGCATCAGCGCCGAGCTGATCGCCGCCAAGTGGTCGATCACCCGCGAGCACATGGACGCCTTCGCCGTCACCTCGCACCGCAGGGCAGCCGCGGCCTGGGAGGCCGGCCTGTTCGACGCCGAGGTCGCACCGCTGGACGGAGTGGCGCGCGATGAGTGCGTACGGCCGGGCAGCACTCCCGGGATCCTGGCCGGTCTGAAGCCCGCCTACTACGACCCGGCCTACGCCGAGCGCTTCCCGCAGATCGAGTGGAACGTCACCGCGGGCAACGCCAGCCCCATCAACGACGGCGCCTCCGCCGTCCTCATCACGTCGGGCGAGACCGCCCGGCGCCTCGGGCTGCGGCCGCTCGCCCGGCTGCACAGTTTCGCCGTCACGGGATCCGACCCGCTGCTGATGCTGACGGGTGTCGTTCCGGCCACGGACCAGGTGCTGCGCAGGGCCCACCTGACCCTGGACGACATCGACCTGTTCGAGGTGAACGAGGCGTTCGCCGCCGTCGTGCTGGCCTGGCAGCAGGAGACCGGCGCGGACCCCGAGAGGGTCAACGTGCACGGCGGCGCCATCGCCCTCGGCCACCCGCTCGGCGCGAGCGGCACCCGGCTGACGACGACGCTCGTCCACGCGATGCGCGAGCGCGGGGCCCGCTACGCCCTGCAGACGATGTGCGAGGCGGGCGGACTCGCCAACGCGATGATCCTCGAAGGCGTGTGAGCGACCGGTCCTCGACCGGTTTGCTGATCCGCGCTCAACGGGCGCGCAGGTGGTGGCGCTTGCGCCAGGCCACCACCACGCCACCCAGCGCGGGCAGGGCGATACAGGCCAGGGCGATGAGGAAGGCCGGTGACGTCGGCGTCGAGGCGCGGGCGCCGGCGACGACGTAGGCGGCGGTGTTCGGGATCGACCCGAGGGCCGTCGCCAGCAGGAACGGCAGCAGGCCCATGCGGGAGACGGCGGCGCAGTAGTTCGCGGCCCAGAACGGCACGCCCGGGAACAGCCGCACCGCCAGCATCGAGCGGAAGCCGTGCCGGCTCAGCTGGCCGTCCGCCGCCTTCAGCCAGCGGCCCCGCAGCAGCGGCCGCAGGGCCTCCTGGCCCAGCGCCCGCCCCAGGCAGAACGCGATCCCGGCGCCGAGCACCGTGCCCGCCAGAGCCGCGCCGAGGCCGAGCTGCGAGCCGAACAGCGCACCCGCCGCGAGGTTCAGCAGCGGCCGGGGCACGAACGCCACCGTGCACACCCCGTACGCCACCGCGAACACCAGTGCCGCCGCGGCTCCGCCGAGCTGGGGCGGCCAGCCGTCCACCAGCAGCTTCTGCGGTTCGAACAGCAGCATCGTAAAGGCGGCCGCGAGGAGCAGCGCGACGAGCAGGGACAGCCGCGACCACGGCGAGAGCAGGACTCTCGTGCATCGGGCGGTGAAGCCGCTGGTGGCCGTGGCGACGGTCAGTTCCGTGGCGACGGTCAGATCGGCGGCGGCGTCCAGCTCCGCGGCGGCCCGGGGAGAGACCGCGGCGGTGCCCCCAGAGCGGGTGGTGGCATCGAGCATCCGGTGACACTAACCGACAAATGTGTGTGATCGCCGTATCGTTCGTCTCATGCGGGTCACAGGCCGGGAAACGCCGAGTGCGCCGCGCAGCGCGCTCGCCGACACCGTGCTGGAGCGGCTCACCGCCACGTACGCCGCCGCGGCCGATACCGAGCGGGCCGCGCCCATGCGCGCGTACATGAAGGACATGGCCCCGTTCCTGGGCCTGCCCACCCCCGTGCGCCGCTCCCTGTCACGCACCGTCCTGCGGGACACACCCCGCCCCGACGAGGCCGATTGCACCGCCGTCGCCCTGCGCTGCTGGGCGCTGCCCCAGCGCGAGTACCACTACTTCGCCGTCGACTACCTGCGCCGCCATGTGCGGCACTGCTCGTCGGGCTTCCTGCCCGTGGCCCGGCACCTGATCACGACCGTCCCCTGGTGGGACACCGTCGATCCGCTCGCGGCGCACGTCGTCGGCCCGCTGGTCGCGGCCGACCCGACACTCACGGCGGACATGGACGCCTGGATCGACGCCGACGACCTGTGGCTGGTCCGCGCCGCCCTGCTCCATCAGCTGCGGTACAAGGAGCGCACCGACGTCGAACGCCTCTTCCGCTACTGCCTTCGCCAGGCGGGGCACGGCGACTTCTTCGTCCGCAAGGCCGTCGGCTGGTGCCTGCGCGAGTACGGCAGCACCGACCCGGAGGCCGTGCGCGCCTTCCTGGCACGGGAGGGCGGCCGTTTCGCGCCGCTGTCGGTGCGGGAGGCGCTGAAGAACATCGAGGGCTGAACCTCCCTGCGCGGAAAAACCGTTCGACGCCGGGCAAAGCGTCGGTAATGATCGACGTCATGTTCCGGTACGCCTTCGTTCTCGCAGCATCCGCCGCCGCGGATGCTCCGAAGGCTGCCGTCGCCGTGCTCACGGCCGTCGCCGACGGCGCCCGAAGCTGACCCTCCCCGGATCGTCCGGCGGACCCCGCAGGGGGAGGGTCGGCGGTTCCTCGGGGTCCCACCTTCCTACGAGGCTTCGAGGTACAGCCATGTCCAAGACGGCGTACGTCCGCACCAAACCCCACCTCAACATCGGCACGATGGGCCATGTCGACCACGGCAAGACCACCCTGACCGCCGCCATCACCAAGGTTCTGGCCGAGCGCGGCTCGGGCACCTTCGTGCCGTTCGACCGCATCGACCGGGCGCCCGAGGAGGCGGCGCGCGGCATCACCATCAACATCGCGCACGTCGAGTACGAGACCGACACCCGTCACTACGCACACGTCGACATGCCCGGTCACGCCGACTACGTGAAGAACATGGTCACCGGCGCCGCGCAGCTCGACGGGGCGATCCTCGTCGTCTCCGCGCTGGACGGGATCATGCCGCAGACCGCCGAGCACGTGCTGCTCGCCCGGCAGGTGGGCGTGAACCACATCGTGGTCGCGCTCAACAAGGCCGACGCGGGGGACGAGGAGCTCACCGACCTGGTCGAGCTGGAGGTCCGCGACCTGCTCACCGCGCACGGCTACGGCGGTGACTCGGTACCCGTCGTACGGGTCTCGGGCCTAAAGGCGCTGGAGGGGGACCCGCGCTGGACTGCGTCGGTCGAGGCACTGCTCGACGCGGTCGACACCTACGTGCCGATGCCGGAGCGGTATCTGGACGCGCCGTTCCTGCTGCCGGTGGAGAACGTGCTGACCATCACCGGCCGGGGCACGGTGGTGACGGGTGCGGTGGAGCGCGGGACCGTGCGCGTCGGTGACCGGGTGGAGGTGCTCGGAGCCGAGGTGGAGACCGTGGTGACCGGCCTGGAGACCTTCGGCAAGCCGATGGAGGAGGCCCAGGCCGGGGACAACGTGGCGCTGCTGCTGCGGGGCGTCCCCCGGGACGCGGTGCGGCGGGGGCACGTGGTGGCCGCGCCGGGGAGTGTGGTGCCGAGCCGTCGGTTCTCGGCGCAGGTGTATGTGCTGTCCGCTCGGGAGGGGGGTCGTACGACGCCGGTGTCGACCGGGTACCGGCCGCAGTTCTACATCCGTACGGCGGACGTGGTCGGTGACGTCGACCTCGGTGAGGCGGCCGTGGCGCGGCCCGGCGAGACGGTGGTGATGACCGTGGAGCTGGGGCGGGAGGTGCCGTTGGAGCCGGGGCTCGGCTTCGCCGTCCGTGAGGGCGGCAGGACCGTCGGCGCGGGGACCGTGACCGCCGTCGGGTGAGTGCCGGGCGCCGTGCGTGGGGGGCCGCGGGGCCGCTGACGCCCGTCGCGCTCAGGCGGCGGAGCCGCATGTCAGCGCAGCCCCGCGGCCCTTGAAGGCGTCGCGCGCTCGCACAATGGAGAAGTGAACGAGCCGATCCCCGTGACCCGCGTCGTCGATCACGGCACCGCCAAGCTGATGCCCGACGTCGACCGGGAGCGGGCCTGGCTGCTCACGGTCGACGGGGCGCCGCAGTCGTATGTCGACCTGGACGAGCCGACGCATCTGGAGTTCGAGTACGCGCGGCGGCTCGGGCATGTGCTGGACACGGTGGCGGAGCCGGGGCGGGCGTTGGACGTGCTGCATCTCGGTGGGGGTGCGCTCACGTTGCCCAGGTATCTGGCGGCCACCCGGCCCGGTTCACGGCAGGACGTCGTCGAGGCCGACCGCGGTCTGCTGGAATTGGTGGCCGAGCATCTGCCGCTGCCGGAGGGCTCGGGCGTCGCGCTGCACGCGGCGGATGCCCGGGCCTGGCTGGAGGCCGCTCCCGACGGCTCGGTGGACGTGCTCCTCGCCGACGTCTTCGGCGGCTCCCGGGTGCCGGCGCACCTGACGTCCGTCGCCTATGCCCGTGAGGCGGGGCGCGTCCTGCGCCACGGCGGCGTCTATGCGGCCAACCTCGCCGACGCCGCGCCGTTCGCCTTCCTGCGCTCCCAGCTCGCCACCTTCGCCACGGTCTTCGCGGAGCTGGCGCTGATCGCCGAGCCGGGCGTGCTGCGCGGGCGCCGCTTCGGCAACGCGGTGCTGGTCGCCGCCCACCGGCCGGTCGACGTGGCCGCCCTGGTCCGGCTCACCGCCGCCGACGCCTTCCCGGCTAGGGTCGAACACGGCCCGGGCCTGCGGGACTTCACCGGTGGTGCGCGACCGGTCCGGGACGAGGACGCCGTGCCGTCACCCGAGCCCCCCGACGGGGCGTTCGGCATCGGCTGATCCGTCTTTGCCGCCGTCCTGCGCGGCGGTGTTCCAGGTCACGTACGTGGTCCTGCGTCGCAGGTCACGCACGTCCGGCACGCACAGCACCGCCGCCGTCACCAGCACCACCAGGCCCGCGCAGCCCCACAGCGCGGCCGGCCGCCCGAAGGCCGACTCGGCCGGTCCCGCCAGCGCCGTGGCCAGCGGCACGAGGGCGACCGAGCCGAACCAGTCGTACGCAGAGACCCGGGACAGCTTCTCCTCCGGTATCTCCTGGTGGAGCGCGGTCATCCAGGAGACGCCGAACACCTCCAGGGTCACGCCGGTCACGAACATCACCGCGCACAGCACCCCCACCGGGACCGGCACGGCGAGCGCGGCCGACGGCAGGGCGAGCGGGAACACGCACAGGGTCCCGGCGAGGAGCAGTCGGCGCGGCTTCCAGCGGGTCATCAGCAGGGCGCCGGCGACCGTGCCCGCGCCGAAGAGGCCCAGCGCGAGTCCCCACGGTGCCGCGCCGCCCAGGTGATCGCGGGCGACGAGCGGGCCGTACACCGCGTCGGCGGCGCCGACGACCGCGTTGGCGATGGAGAACTGCACGACGATGGCCCACAGCCACGGCCGGCCCGCGAACTCCCGCCAGCCGTCCCTGAGGTCGGCGAGCAGGCCGCCGCCCGGCGCGCGGGGCGGGATGTGGCCGACGTCGAGGAAGGCACGCAGCGCCCCCGCGACCGCGAACGCCGCCGCGTCCGCCGCGAGGACCCACCCGGGCCCCACCGCGGCGACCATGGCGCCGCCGAGCGCGGCACCGCCCACGGCCGCGCCCTGCATCGCCATCCGGAACACCGCGAAGGCGCGGCCCGCGTGCTCGCCCTGGACCGACGACAGCAGCATGCCCTCGGCGGCCGGGCTGAAGAACGCCTGGCCGGCGCCGCCCAGCGCGGTCAGCAGCATCATCTGCCACAGCTGCGGCCGGCCGGCCAGCACGAGCGCGGCGAACGCGGCCTGTGACAGGCAGTTCAGGGCGTTGGCTGCGACCATCACGCGGTGCCGCGGCAGCCGGTCCGCGACGGCGCCGCCGATCAGCAGGAACAGCACCAGCGGCAGGGTGCGGGCGGCGGCCACCAGTCCCACGTCGCCGCCGTCGCCGCCCGTTTCGATGACCGCGAAGGCCGCCGCGATCAGGGCGCCGTGGCTGCCCAGGTTGGTGACGAACGCCGAGACGGTCAGCAGCGTGTAGGTGCGGCCCGCCCATGCGGGGCGGCGGCGGGAGACGGCGAGCGAGATCACGACGTGACTATCGCCGCGGCGAGGCCGGTCCGCCAAATGCGTTTCCGGGCGGGGACCGGCTCGGGGAGAGGGTTCGGCGCACCCTTTCCAGGCACGCTACTCACGGGTAACATGCGGTCATGAGCGCAGACCAGATGTCCATCGGCGAGATGCTCGCCGCCACGGTGCCCATGGCCCGGACCTTGAACCTCGAGTTCTTGGAGGCCACCCCGGAGAAGGCGGTGGTGGCCCTGCCGGACCAGAGCGAGTACCACAACCACGTGGGCGGGCCGCACGCCGGAGCGATGTTCACGCTCGGCGAGTCCGCGAGCGGGGCGATCGTGCTGGCCGCGTTCGGGGACCAGCTCTCGCGGGCGGTGCCGCTCGCCGTCCGCGCCGAGATCGCCTACAAGAAGCTGGCGATGGGCCCCGTCACCGCCACCGCGACGCTGGGCCGGCCCGCCGCCGAGGTCGTCGCGGAACTGGACGCGGGCGAGCGCCCCGAGTTCCCGGTGTCCATCGCCCTCCAGCGCGCGGACGGTGCCGTCACCGGCGAGATGACCGTGGTGTGGACCCTGCGCCCGAACGGCTGAGCGCCGCCGCGCACGAGGGCCCCGGCCGGGTGTA
The DNA here is from genome assembly GCF_042657145.1 of Streptomyces bullii. Taxonomy (NCBI): domain Bacteria; kingdom Bacillati; phylum Actinomycetota; class Actinomycetes; order Kitasatosporales; family Streptomycetaceae; genus Streptomyces; species Streptomyces bullii. Next base: position 644,181 of record NZ_JBHSNY010000002.1, on the reverse strand, counting down.
CGACCCGGCCGGACCCTCGTGCGACCCTCAGGCGGCGCTGGGCCTGCGCCCCGGCCGCGCGTCCCGAAGCTCGTTGACGAACTGCTCCAGCCAGGCCGTGAAGTCCGGCCCCCTGTCCGGGCGTGCGCAGGCCGTCCGGACCACCGCGCGCAGGTAGTCCGCCTTGTCGCCGGTGTCGTGGCGCAGTCCCTTGGAGACGACTCCGTGCACTGAGCCCTGTACGGCCAAGTCCCGCAGCGCGTCGGTCAGTTGGATCTTGCCTCCCCGGCCCGGCGGGGTGCGCTCCAGGACGCCGAAGACGGCCGGATCGAGAACGTACCGCCCGAGCACCGCGTAGCGGCTCGGCGCGTCCGGCGTGACGGCTTCTCCACCAGCCCGGTGACGCGGACGACGCCCTCCTCGCCCACCGGTTCCACGGCGGCGCAGCCGTAGCGGTGGATCTCTTCCGCGGGGACCTCCATGAGGGCGACCACGCTGCCGGCGTGGCGGTCGCGGACCTCCAGCATCCGGTCGAGCAGGTGCTCGCGCGGGTCGATCAGATCGTCGCCGAGGGGGCGGCGAAGGGTTCGTCGCCGACGTGCCGGCGGGCGCACAGCACGGCGTGCCCGCGGCCGAGTGGGTCGCCCTGCCGCACGTGGTGGACGTGCGCCAGTCGCGCCGGGTCGCGCACCGCGTCGAGCCGTATGGTGTCGCCCTTGGCCGCGAGGGTCTGCTCCAGTTCGAAGGCGTGGCCGAAGTGGTCCTCGATGGCCCGCTTGTGCCGGCCGGTGACCAACAGGACGTCGTCGAGTCCGGCCGCGGCCGCCTCCTCGACGACGTACTGGATGGCGGGCTTGTCGACGACCGGCAGCATCTCCTTCGGGGTCGCCTTCGTGGCGGGCAGGAAGCGTGTGCCGAGCCCGGCGGCCGGGACGACCGCCTTGCGCACTGGGCGGAGGGAGGCCGCGGGGGCGGAAGTGTGGGGGACGATCATGCCGCCCATGCTGGGGAGGGGCTGAGAGCGGGCCGAGAAGAGCATGGGAGTGCCCTGTGGGTGGCGCCCGGCCCGGGTGACCGGCGAGCGCGACGGGGAGATCCGGTGGACCGGCCACCGCAACGCGCCCTTGATGCGGGCACCATTCACGCCCGTCATGACGGCGCCTTCGAAAAGGGGTGCGGATACCGCCGGTAACTTTTCTGAATTTCCGTCTTTGTGAACTGGGGTCACTCGCACTCCTTGTTTCCCGTCCGTCATTTGTGCGAAAGTGAGCGACCCCCGCACCCGCTCCCCGTACCTGACGCGGCACAGGTATGCACCAATCAGGCACCTGCTTTCCGACGGACGCGCATTTCGCATGCCGTCCTGCGGCTGGAAGGAAATGGTTCAGTGCAGTCCCCGCACCCCCCACGCCCGCCGTACCCGCCCCGCCCCGGAGTGGTCCGGGAGGAGTCCGACCGCGATCTGCTCGCCCGGATCGGAGCGCCCGCCCAAAATTCCTGCTCCCTCGCGCTGTTGCTGGCACGGCACTGGCGGGCGACGTACGAGTACGCCGCCGTCTGCCTGGCCTCCACCGGCCACACGGCGGTGCTGGCGGCCACCACCGCGTTCCAGCGCGTGCTCGCCCGGCCGGCCGGCGGCGCCCTGCGCCCCCGGCTGCTGGCGGCCGTACGGGACACCGTCCGCGAGTGGGCCGCCGACGACCGGCTCCTCGCCGTGCTGCCGGAACTGCGCAAACCGGTCGGAGCACGCGGTCTGCGGGCCGCCAGGCCCGGCACACCCGAAGGGCGGCGCCTGGCCGAGCACGCATTCCTGGCCCTTCCGGACGCCTCCCAGTGCCTGTTGTGGCACACCGAGGTGGAAGCCGAACCCCTTTCCGTGCCGGCCGGTCTGCTGGGGGTGGACTCCGCCACCGCCTCGGCCGCGCTGGAGCAGGCTCGTGAACAATTCCGGGCGGCCTGTGTGCGCGCCCACCGGGAACTCGCCCCCTCCGAGGAATGCCGCCGCCACAACCGTCTCCTCGACGCTCCCCTGCGCCGCGGCGGAGGACTGCTGCCGGAAGTCCAACGGCATCTCATGGCATGCCGGTACTGCCGTCACGCCGCCGAACAGCTCAGCCATTTCGAGGGCGGTCTGGGGGTACTGCTCGCCGAAACCGTCCTCGGCTGGGGCGTCCGCCGCTATCTCGACTCGCGGGCGGGCCGCGACAGCGCGGCGGAGCCCTGTCCCGCGCACGGCGGCCGGCACCGGTACCGGCCGAGGAGCGGCGGTCGTTCCCGCGCGCCGCGACGGCACACCAAGGCCCTGGCCCTGGGAGCCGCCGTGACCGCCTTCGCGCTGCTGGCCACCCTGCTCGCCGCCCGCGGCTGGTCCGAGGAGAGCGGCGGCGCCGACTCCTCCGCCACCTGGGGAGCCCCCAGCGGCCACTCCGTCGACCCGAGCGCCGTCTCCGCGGCCCCGCCCGCCGCCGGATCCCCGTCGGCCGCATCCGCCGACGACACCGCCGAGATCGCACGCGGCCGCCTGCGCAGCCGCACGGCCGGCCTGTGCCTCGACGTGCGCGGTGAGCGGGCCGTGGCCGGTGCCCGGATCGTGCTGGCCGACTGCTCTTCCGCCGGGACCCAGCAGTGGTCGTACCGGGACGACGGCCGCCTGCGCAGCGCCGCCGAGCCCACCCTCTGCCTGGACTCCGACGCCGACCAGGGGACCGTCGTCCTGACGGGCTGCCAGGTGCCCGCGGGAGTGCCGCGCTACGACCTGACCGTCCGCGGGGAGATCCTGCTCCGCGGCGGCAGCGGCACGGCACGGGTCCTCGCCTCCGGTGCACCCGGTGCGGGGCGCGAGGTGCGCGTCGCCGAGCGGGACGGGTCCGCGACGCAGGGCTGGGAACTGGACGCCGGGCCGGGGCTGTCGTCCGGGACCGCGCGGGAGCGCGGGAAGCGGAGCGACGACGGGGGCCCGCGGGGGAGCCGCCCCGAGGTGACGCTGCCACACGACACCGGCACCGGAACCTCCGCCGACACCGACACCGTCCCGCGCTCGCCCGCGGCCGAACCCCCGCCCGCCAAGCCCGAGGAACCGCCGCAGTGGCACGAGAAGCGGTTCGCCCAGGCCGGCTGCTGCGAGGCCGCCGGCCCCGGGACGGCCGACGGGGCCGGCGCCGGAGTGCTGACGACCGTGGCCTCCCTGGCGGACACCGCCGTGACGGCACTCGGCTCCGTCTCGCATCCGTAGTCCGGGGCCGTCCCCGGTGTGGGCGCCCGGGTCGGTGCCTGGATTGCGCCGGTTGCCGCTGTGCGCCCGCCTACGGGCATCGGTGGGACGGAAACTGGTACCCCTCGACCGGTACCGACCTGCAGCCCCCCGATGCCTGACGGAGTCCCCATGCCCGAGGCCCACCACCAGGTCAGCCGGACCGTACTGACCGACGAGGAACTGCGCACCCTGGACGCCCACTGGCGGGCCGCCAACTACCTGGCAGCCGGGCGGATCTACCTGCTGGCGAACCCGCTGCTGACCGAGCCCCTCAGGCCGAGCACATCAAACCCCGGCTGCTGGGCCACTGGGGGACCTCGCCCGGACTGAACCTCGTGTACACCCACCTCAAACCGGGTGATAAAGGCGCGTGACCTGGACGCGCTGTGCATCTGGGGGCCGAGTCACGGCGGGCCGTCCGTGCTGGCCAACTCCTGGCTGGAAGGCAGTTACAGCGAGACGTATCCGGACGTCTCGCGGGACGCGACCGGCATGGCGCGGCTGTTCCGGCAGTTCTCGTTCCCCGGCGGCGTGCCCAGCCACGTCGCCCCGGAGGTCCCCGGCTCGATCCACGAGGGCGGCGAGCTCGGCTACTCCCTCGCCCACGCCTACGGCGCCGCCTTAGACCACCCCGAGCTGCTGGTCGCGTGCGTGATCGGCGACGGCGAGGCGAAGACCGGTCCGCTGGCCGCCTCCTGGCACTCCACCAAGTTCCTCGACCCGGTCCACGACGGCGCCGTCCAGCGGATGGCCGACGCGCACCCGCCACCACGCCTGGATCCGCGAGCACGGCACCGACCTGCCCGAGGTGGCGGAGTGGAACTGGAACGCGTGAGCCGCGGGAGGCGTCTTGTGACCCGGTAGGCTTCCCGTTCGTACGCCTGTGTCCGGGCGCGCACGGGAACGCAGGACAACACATCGGGAGGATGCGGCGGTGCACGTCCAGGAGTGGCTCGAGACCGTACCCGCGGTCGCCGTCTACGCGCTGGTGGGAGTGGTCATCGGCCTGGAGAGCCTGGGCATCCCGCTGCCTGGCGAGATCATTCTGGTCTCCTCCGCGCTGCTCGCCTCCCAGCACGGCGACATCAACCCCGTCGTCCTCGGGGCCTGCGCCACCGCCGGCGCGATCATCGGCGACTCCATCGGCTACGCCATCGGCCGCAAGGGCGGACGCCCGCTGCTCGCCTGGCTCGGCGGGAAGTTCCCCAAGCACTTCAGCGAGGGGCACATCGCCACCGCCGAGCGCTCGTTCGAGAAGTGGGGCATGTGGGCCGTCTTCTTCGGCCGCTTCGTCGCCCTGCTCCGCATCTTCGCGGGCCCGCTCGCGGGCGTGCTGCGCATGCCGTACTGGAAGTTCCTGATCGCCAACGTCTTCGGCGGCATCCTGTGGGCGGGCGGCACCACGGCGGTCATCTACTACGTCGGCATCGTCGCGGAGTCCTGGCTGAAGCGGTTCTCGTGGCTGGGCCTGGTGGCGGCGGTGCTCGTCGGCCTCACCTCGATGCTGGTCCTCAAGCGCAAGGCGAAGAAGGCGCAGAGCGCGCACCAGCAGCCGGAACCCGTTCCCGCCGGGGAGTAGAGAACGCCCCGTTGAGGGGGGCGGGGCACCGCGCGACCGGCCCCCACGGCCCGCACCCGGCCCCACGGCCCCCCACGGCCTACCCGTGCACCTCGCGATGCGCCCCGGCCAACTCCGCGTACATGGTCCCGTTGAGGGTGATCCCCTGCCGCTCCTCCTCGGTGAGCTCGCGCCTCACCTTCGCCGGCACGCCCGCCACCAACGACCCCGGAGGGACCCGCATGCCCTGCGGCACCAGCGCCTGAGCGGCCACTAGGGAGCCCGCGCCGATCACGGCGCCGTTCAGCACCGTCGCCCCCATGCCGATCAGGCAGTCGTCCTCCACGGTCGCGCCGTGCACGACCGCGTTGTGCCCGATGGAGACGCGCTCCCCGACGGTCACCGGAAATCCCGGATCCGCATGGAGCGTGCAGTTGTCCTGCACGTTGCTGCTCGCGCCCACGGAGATCCGCTCGGCATCACCGCGCAGCACCGCCCCGTACCAGACGCTCGCTGCCGCACCGACCGTCACGTCCCCGATCACCGTGGCCGTCGGCGCCACGAACGCCCCGGAATCAACCTTCGGCTCCCTGCCGCCGATCCCCGCGATCAACGCCCGCTGTGCCATGTCCGCCTCCCAACGTCGTGAACAACCGCACCGTACGCCACCCGGTGGGGTGAAGATCACAGCCCTCCCTCCTCATGGCCGCGGCGTGCGCTGAGTACGGTGAGCGGGTGCCGAAGCGCAAGAACACGTTCTCATCCTGGCGGCGCCGCCTCGTGCAGCGCGCCGTCCACGCGGGCTGGGCCTGGGTGCAGCGCACGGGCTCCGTCACCGCCGAACACCCCGGCCGCTTCCGGTTCGGGGCCATGGGAACAGGTACCAGACTCGCCTTCCCGCTCGGCACGGTCTTCGGCGAACCGTGGATCCACCTCGGCGCCCACTGCATCGTCGGCGAACAGGTCACCCTCACCGCGGGGCTGATGCCCGACCTCGACCTCGGCCCGGAGCCGATCCTGCGCATCGGCGACGGAGTCGTCCTCGGTCGCGGCAGCCACGTCATCGCCGACACGACGGTCACCATCGGCAGCGACTGCTACTTCGGCCCGTACGTCTACGTCACCTCCACCAACCACTCGTACGACGACCCGCACGAACCCATCGGCAAGCAGTGGCCGCGCATGGAACCGGTGGAGATCGGCCCCGGGTGCTGGATCGGCACGGGGGCGGTGATCCTGCCCGGCGCGCGGATCGGGCGGAACGTCGTCGTGGCCGCCGGTGCGGTGGTGCGGGGGACCGTGCCCGACCACGCCGTGGTGGCCGGTGCGCCCGCGCGGGTCGTACGGCGCTGGACGCCAGCCGACGGCTGGCAGCCGCCGCTGCGCACCCCGGCGCCCGTGCCGATCCCCGAGGGCGTCACTCCCGAGCAGCTGCGCGCCCTGTCGGAGCTGGACGAGGCGGCGGCGGCCCGGCTCGCCGAGCGGGAGGACGAGTCGACCGGTGGCCGGCCTGCCGACCGGCTCGCGGGGCTGGGCCCGGAGTCCTGACGGCCCGGGCTCAGCGCTGACGCCGGGTCCAGCGCTGACGCCTGGGTCGGCCTTGACGCCCGGGCTCAGGGTTCGGGCTCGGCCCCGATGCTCGCGCCCGGGCTCAGGGTTGGTGTTCGGGACCGGCCCCGATGCCCGGGCTCAGCCCGTCGCCAGCAGTACCGTCCCCACCAGGGCCAGTCCCGCGCCCGCGGCCTGGACCGCCCGCAGCCGTTCGCTGAGGAAACCCCGCGCGGCCAGGGCCGTCACCACCGGGTACAGCGAGGCGAGCACCGCGGCCACGGTCACCGGCCCCTGCTGGGCCGCGATCACATACGTACCGTTGGCGGCCACGTCCGCGAGGCCGACGAAGGCCAGCGCCGGCAGCGACCGCCACGGGAAGCCGTCCGAGGGCAGGGCCGGGGAGCCGCGTCGTACGGAGACCGACAGGGCCAGGCCGCCCGCGACGACGTTCGTGACCCGCTGCACGAACAGCGCGAGGAAGAGTCCGGTGAGGGTGGTCGACGCCTCGGCGATCAGGGCCATCACCGCGCCGAAGCCGAAGGCCGCCAGAAGGGTCAGGACGATGGCCTGACGCTGGACCGGGGCGCCCCGGAACTGCGGCCCGCCCGCGAGGCAGACCCCGGCGACGGCGACCAGGATGCCGACGACCTGCAGCACCCCGGGTCGCTCGCCCAGCACGAGGCCCACCGCGACCGGTACGGCCACGCCGAGCGAACCGAGCGGCGAGACCACGCCCATCGGCCCCAGCGCGAGGGCCTTGTAGAAGGCGAGCATCGCTACCGGACCCACCAGCCCGGCACCCACCGCGAACCACAGATGCGGGCCCGCCTCGCTCCAGCCGCCGGTCGCGACCACGATCGCGCCGAGCACCACCACGGCGAGCGACTGCGAGACGACGACCACCGTGAGCGCGGGAGTGCGCCGGGTCAGCAGCCCTCCGCCGAAGTCGGCCAGTCCCCACAGCAAGCTGGTGGCCAGGGCGAAGAGTGCGGTCATGGAGTCGTCCTCGCAGTACAGTTCAGTGAACGATCAAGTGCACCACATCATAGTGCACTTCACTGAACTACGTCATACAGAATATTGGACGGAATGTGTCGGACCTCGACCTGCTGACCCAGTCCCTGGCGCGCAACGTCAAGCACTGGCGCGCGGTGCGCGGCTTCACCCTCGACGTGCTCGCCGCCCGCGCCGGTGTCAGCCGCGGCATGCTCATCCAGATCGAGCAGTCGCGCACCAACCCCAGCCTCGGCACCGTCGTCAAGATCGGTGACGCCCTGGGCGTCAGCATCACCACGCTCCTCGACTACGAGCAGGGCCCGAAGGTCCGTGTCGTCCCCGCCGACCAGGCCGTACGGCTGTGGCACAGCGAGGCCGGCGGCTACAACCTCCTCCTCGCCGGCACCGAGGCGCCGGGCCCGCTGGAGATGTGGCAGTGGCGGCTGATGCCGGGCGAGTACAGCACCTCTGACCCGCACCCCACCGGCACGGTCGAGCTGCTGCACGTCACCGCGGGTGAGCTGACCCTCACCGTGGAGGGCGTCGAGTACCGCGTCCCGGCGGGCGCCAGCGCCTCCTTCGAGGCCAACGCCCCGCACACCTACGGCAACACCGGCGACGTACCGATGGACATGGTCATGGCCGTTTCGGTGCCGCCCGTGCGCTGAGCCCGGCCGTCCCGGGTTGCTAGCGTGCTCATATGCGCGCACCCATCGGAGACTTCGACCACGCCACGCCCACCCCCGACTGCCTCGGCGAACTGATCGGCCCGGTCGCCGACGCCGTACGCGACTGGAGCGGCAGCGTGCCCGCCGGTCAGATCCTCTACGTCGACACCGATCCGCGCTGGGCCGACACCTCCGTCTTCGTGGAGCACTACGGGCAGGACCTGCTGGAGCGGTCCGCGAACTGCGTGGTGGTCGCGGGCAAGCGGGGCGGGGGGACCACACTCGCCGCGTGCGTGGTGCTCTCCACCACCCGGGTCGACGTCAACGGCGTCGTCCGCCGCCAACTCGGCGCCCGCAAGGCATCCTTCGCGCCGATGGACACAGCGACGGGGGAGACCGGCATGGAGTACGGCGGCATCACGCCGATCGGCCTGCCCGAGGGCTGGTCGGTGCTGGTGGACGCGGCCGTCGTCGACCTCCCGTACGTCCTGGTGGGCAGCGGCCGGCGGCGCGGAAAGCTGCTGGTGCCGGGCAAGGCGTTCGCCGAGCTGCCCGGCGCCGTGGTGCTGGAGGGCCTCGGAGTCGCCTGACCGGCCCGCCCGGCCACGCGGCCCGCGCCGTCAGGCCGTCGCGTGGTGGGCCAGCACCAGGTGCGGGTCCGCCTCGCCCGGCGCCGGTTCCGGATCGGCGTGCACCAGGGCGGCGGACAGGCGCGGTACGGCGTGCAGCAGGGCGTGTTCCGCCTCGACGGCGATGCGGTGGGCCTGCCGTACCGTCGCCTCGCCGTCCACGACGACCGCCACCTCGGCACGCAGCCGGTGGCCGATCCAGCGCAGCCGCAGCTCGCCCACCTCGCGCACACCCGCCACCTCCCCCAGCGCCCGCTCGGCGCGGTCCACCAGGGCCGGGTCCACGGCGTCCATCACCCGGCGGAACACCTCGCGTGCCGCGTCCCGCAGCACCAGCGCGATCGCGGCCGTGATCGCCAACCCCACGATCGGGTCGGCCAGGTGCCAGCCCAGCGCAGCACCGCCGGCACCCAGCAGCACCGCCAGCGACGTGAAACCGTCCGTGCGCGCGTGCAGCCCGTCGGCGACCAGCGCGGCCGAGCCGATCGCGCGGCCGACGCGGATCCGGTAGCGGGCCACCCACTCGTTGCCCGCGAAGCCGACGAGCGCGGCGACGGCGACCGCCGGCACGTGCTCGACGGGGCGCGGGTCGAGGAGCCGGCCGATCGCCGTCCAGCCGGCGAAGGCCGCCGACGCGGCGATCGTCAGCACGATCACCAGACCCGCCAGGTCCTCGGCGCGCCCGTAGCCGTAGGTGAAGCGGCGCGTGGCCGCGCGCCGGCCCAGCACGAAGGCGATCCCGAGCGGTACGGCGGTCAGCGCGTCGGCTGCGTTGTGCACCGTGTCCCCTAGCAGCGCCACCGAGCCGGAGGCGACCACCACGCCCGCCTGCGCCAGCGCCGTCACACCGAGCACGGCCAGGGAGACCCACAGCGCCCGCATCCCGCGGGCCGAGGACTCCAGGGCGGAGTCCAGCTTGTCGGCGGTCTCGTGGGAATGGGGGGTGAGGAGGTGGCGCAGGCGGCGGGCCGGGCGGTGCCGACGGGAGGCTTCGGCGGCGTCGGGGGCGTGACGAGGGGGGTGGCCGTGACCACGGCGGTGTGCGTGTGCGTGTCGGTGTCCGTCGGTGTGTCCGTGTCCGTGTGTCTCGGGGTGTCCGGGCCCATGGCCGTGCCGAGGGGCGTGCCCGTGCCCGCTGTCGTGCCCGTGCTCGTCGTCGTGCCGGTCGCTCACGTGGTTCCCCTTCCGGTGCGCGGTCCGCTGCGCGGAGGTGGACGCCGTGGTGCCCACGGAGCCATTATGTGCGCATGAACGCACGCATGCACCTGTCACCTGCATACCATGCGCACTCGCGCACCCCCGGCGAGGAGCAGTTCGCGCTCGCCGCCGAACTGCTCGCCCTGCTCGGCGACCGCACCCGTCTCGCCCTGCTGCATGCCCTGACCCGCGGCGAGGCCGACGTCACCACGCTCACGCAGGCGTGCGGGGCGGCCCGGCCGGCCGTCAGCCAGCACCTGGCGCGGCTGCGTCTCGCGGGTCTGGTGACCACGCGCAAGGACGGCCGCCGGGTGATCTACGCACTGCGCGACGGCCACCTGCGCCGCCTGGTGGACGAGGCGCTCAGCGTGGCGGACCACCGGATCACCGACCGGCCCGTGCACCCGTGACAGGCGCGTCGGTGCCGTCCTCGGCCCGAATCAGCCGGCGCGCGGGCCCAGGAACTGCTCCGCGAACGCGACAGCCGCGGTCGGGGACGTGAAGACACGGCGGAGACGGGCGAGCGTGGTCGCCGCTCGGTAGGGGTCGCCGGACGACGTGCCGTGGTAGATCTCGGAGAGCCACAGGGAGAACTCCTGGTAATCCCACACGCGAGTCAGGCAGGCCTCCGAGTAGGTGGTCAGTCCGGTGCCGTCGCCCTGCGTCAGGTACGCGACGAGACCGTCGCCCAGGACAAAGGCGTCGTGCAGGGCGAGGTTCATGCCCTTGGCCGCTATCGGCGCGGTGAGGTGGGCCGCGTCGCCGGCGAGGAAGAGGCGGCCGAACACCATGGGCTCGACCACGTAGTTGTGCATGTCCAGCACGCGCTTCTCGATCAGCCTCCCTTCCGTGAGCGGCGGTGCGTCCGTCGCCAGGCGCTGCTGAAGCTCGGCCCAGACGCGTTCGTGCGGCCAGTCGTCCGGGTCGTCTCCGGGCGGGACCTCCAGGTAGTAGCGGGTCACCTCGGGGCTGCGGGCCATGTGCCCGGCGAACCCGCGCGGATGGATGCCGAACACCACGCAGTCCGAGGACGGCGGCGCCTCGGCGAGCAGCGCCAGCCATCCGATGCCGTAGTCGTGGCGGGCGACGCGGACGCGTTCCGGCGGCACGGCGGCGCGGGTGACGCCGCGCGCCCCGTCGCAACCCGCCACGAAGTCGCAGAGCAGCACCTGCCGTTCCCCTGTGTCCGGGCAGAGGTACGACACCGACGGCCGGTCGGTGTCCAGATCGTGCAGGCGGACGTCCCGCACCGAGAAGCGAATGTCCCCGCCCCGTACGTCCGCGTACTCCCGCACCAGGTCGGTCACCAGCAACGGCTGCGGATACACGTAGTGGTGCTGCCCCGTCAGGTCCACGTACCGCAGGCGGTGGCGGTGCCCGTCGAAACGGAACTCGCACTCGGTGTGCCGCTGCGCCCGTTGCAGCAGCGTGTCCGCCAGGCCTCGCTTCTCCAGGCCCCGGACGCACCACTCCTCGATGACCCCGGCCCGGGGCCGCTGCTCGATGAACTCACGGGTCTCGGTCTCCAGGACCACACAGTCGAGGCCGGCGGTCCGCAGGATGTTGCCGACGGTCAGGCCGGCCGGTCCCGCGCCCACGACGACGACCGCTACGCGTTGCGGAGAAGGGGAGTTGGGGTCTACCGAGGCAGGGGTCACGCGAGCATTATGACCGCGTCCCGTCGGCCACCAAGTCCGATCCGTGGCCGACGGCACACGTCCCGCGCGGGGCGGGCGGTGCGCGCGGGGCGGGGGCCGGAGTGCTGGACCGGGCCAGTGCGCGCCGGACCAGGTCAGTGCGCCGGCGCCTCGGTGACCGCGACCTCCTCGATGCTCCGCTCGATCTCCTCGGGACGCGAGGCGGTGGCCCGCGCCCAGTAGTAGACGGTGAGGGAGAAGGCCGTGACGACCAGCATGTCCCACCACAGGCCGATGGTGCCCCGGCCGCCGAAGCCGCCCTGCCAGGAGATCAGGCCCAGGCCGACCAGATAGAACGGCAGCCACTGCGCGGCCCTGAAGTCCAGCCGGGGCGCGTCGGGCAGGCCCTTGCGCGTGGCGTACCAGGCGTATCCGCCGAGCAGCAGATAGCCGAGCACGATCGACACACCCAGCCGCCACAGGGTGTCCCACCCCGCCCAGTAGATGATGAGGTTGGCCACCACGAAGGACAGCGGGGCGATCACCTGGCCGGCGGGCAGGCGGTACGGGCGCGGGTGGTGCGGCAGCCGGTCGGCGAAGACGCCGTACGCCAGCGGCGCGCCCGCGTACATCAGGACGCTCGCCGAGGTGATGAAGCTGACCAGCTTCTGCCAGCTCGGGAAGGGCAGGAAGCAGACCACGCCGGTCACGAAGGACAGGATCAGGCCGAACCACGGCACGCCCCGCCGGTCGGTCTTCTCGAACACCTTCGGCGCGTAGCCGTTCTTCGACAGGCCGAAGGAGATGCGTGAGGTGGCCGTGGTGTAGATCAGGCCGGTGCCGCCGGGGGAGACCACGGCGTCCAGGTACAGCACGACGCTCAGCCAGCCGAGGCCCACCAGCGTGGTCAGCCCCGCCCAAGGGCCGTCGACCCCCGGATAGTTCAGCCTGGCCCAGCCGTGCGCGAAGGTGCTGTGCGGCAGCGCGGCGATGTACACGACCTGGAGCAGGACGTAGATGACGGCGCCGACCGCGACCGAGCCGATCGTCGCGCGCGGCAGGTCCCGCTCGGGGTCCCGGCTCTCGCCCGCCAGTTGGATCGCCTGCTCGAAGCCCAGCAGGGCGAAGATGATGCCGCTGGTGCTGATCGCGCTGAGCACCCCCTTGGCCCCGTCCGGGGCGAACCCTTCCGACGTCAGGTTGCCCGGGTGGAAGTGGAGGGCCGCGACGATGAAGATCGTGGCCAGGGGGACGGCGACCTTCCACCAGGTGGCGGCGCTGTTGGTGTGGGCGAGGACCCGCACGCCGAGGAAGTTGACCGCCACGAAGACGGCCATCAACACGACCGCCAGGAGGAACCCGCTGGTCGTCAGCGTGCCGGAGGGCTGGTGCTCCAGGCCCTTCGCGAAGTCCCAGTGGCCGAGGTAGCCGATCATGGCCTCGACCTCGATCGGCGCCACGGTCGCCGCCTGCAGCCACGCGAACCAGCCGAAGGACATACCGGCCAGCCCGCCGAACGCGTAGTGCGGATAGCGTGCCGTGCCGCCCGCCACCGGGAACATGCCGCCGAGTTCGGCATGGACCAGCGCGAGCAGCACGATCGCCACGGCGCCGATCACCCACGAGATGATCGCCGCCGGTCCTGCCATCACCACGGCGTTCTTGGCGCCGTACAGCCAGCCGGAACCGATGATGGAACCGACCGACGCCCACATCAGCCCGATCAGCCCGACGTCCCGCCGCAGGCCGCCGGGGTCCCCTTGTGTCTCCGGGATCGCTTGGCCGACGCTCACCATAATTCAAGGGGCCTCTCACAACGGCACGGGTGCGTGCACCCACGCGGCACCTACAAGAGGCCTCAGATTAGGAATGGTGCGTCGTACCGCCGAAGAGCGCAGGAGCATTCTTGACTCGCCTGCGGGTATTTCCTGGACGGTGTTTCAGGAATTCTGGGCGCGGTGAAAACCCTGCGGCTTACCGCAGTCGCGGTATCTCGATCGCGGGGCAGCGGTCCATCACCATCTCCAGGCCCGCGGCGCGTGCGCGTCCGTAGGCGGCCTCGTCGATGACGCCGAGCTGGAACCACACGGCCCTGGCGCCCTTCGCGACCGCCTCGTCCGCGACCGCCCCGGCCAGGTCGCTGTTCACGAACACGTCGACGACGTCCACGTCGAAGGGGATGTCCGCGAGGGTCGCGTACCCCCGCTCGCCGTGCACCGTCTCCGCCTTGGGATGTACGGGCACGATGCGCTTGCCGTAGCGCTGCAGCACGTCGGCGACGCCGTACGCCGCGCGCCGCTGGTTCGATGACAGGCCGACCACGGCCCAGGTGTCGCCGAGCTCGGTGAGGATCCTGCGGACCGTTGCCTCGTCGCCGTGCACCGGCGGCCTCCTCGGAGGGGGGAAACAGCTGTCGTCCGCACAACGACGCACCGCGCGCGGTGATTCCCGGACGGCGGGCGACCGCCTGCCGGAGCCGGTCGTCCATGGACGCGGTCGGGAAATCCGGTGCGCGAACCCCCGACATGCCTGCAACGGCCCCCTCGTCCGCCTACGCTCGCCTCGTGCTGCGCATCACCGACGCCCGAACCGGCGCACTCGTCGACGCCGCCCCGGCCCGCCGGGGCCTGACCCGCGTCGAGGTGCACGCGCCGGCCTTCGACACCACGAACCTTCGCGTGCTGCTCGTCGCCGACCTGCTGGTCCGTGCCCTGGAACTCGGTGGCACGCCCGTGTGGGCCCTGCTGACCGGCGGACGCGAGGAGGCGGAGCTGCGGGCGAGCGCCGCCGCCCTCGGCATCCGGCCCTTCGAGGGCAGCCGGGACGTCAGCGCCGGACTCGGCGAAGCCCAGGTCATCCATGTGGTGGGCGAGGGCGGTGTGGAACCCGACGGGGTGCGGATCGCGGTGGCGCACGTCGACCCGGCGGCACCGGCGGCACCGGAGGGCACCGACCCCATCGCCCTGCGCCTGGCCCTGCTCTCCCGGCGCCGGGACACCCCCGCACGGCTCGACGCCGCCGTCCTCGCCGACGCCGGCGCGGCACTCGCGCACTGGCGCCGCGCGGTGGCCGCCTGGGCGCACCGGCCCTCCCGGCCGATCCCCGACGAGGTGCGCGGGCAGCTCCGTGCCGCCTGGGAGGACGACCTGGACGTCCCCGGAGTGCTCCGCGTCCTGCGCCGGGTGGAGAACGAGCCGGACCTGCCGGACGGCGCCCGCTTCGAGACGTACGCCTACGCGGACCGGCTGCTGGGCCTCGACCTCACCCGCGACCTGGGAACCCCGGCGTGATCGAGCGTGCGGGCGCGGGCCCGCTGCGCCGCCTGGTCGTCCTGCGGCACGCCAAGTCCGCCCGGCCCGAGGGCGTGAGCGACCACGAGCGTCCCCTCGCCCCGCGCGGGCTGCGGGACGCCCCGGCCGCCGGCCGGGCGCTCGCCGAGGCCGACTGCCTGCCGGACCTCGCGCTGTGCTCCACCGCCGTGCGCGCCCGCCGGACCTGGGAGCTCGTCGCCGCCCAGTGGGGCACCCCTCCGCAGGTGCGCCTCGACCCGCGGCTGTACGCCGCCGACGCCGACGAGCTGCTGGCCGTCGTGCAGGAGGTGCCCTCCGAGGTCGACACCCTCCTGCTCGTCGGGCACAACCCGGGCCTGGAGGACCTGGTGCTGGACCTGTCCGCCGACGGCCTCGACGACACGCTGGAACGGGTCCGGGCGAAGTTCCCGACCTCGGCGATCGCCGTGCTGTCCTGGCGCGGCGCCGGCTGGCGGGACCTCGCCCCGGGCACGGCGCTCCTGACGTCGGTGACCGTGCCGCGGGGCGAGAAGCGGTAGCCGGACGGGCACCGCAGGGTACGCACCGCCACCTCACGTCGCTATGCCGTGACGTGGTCCACGTCGGCTTCTGCGTTCCCACCGCATCCAGAGGATGCGGAGATCTCCGCAGACCCGGCTGGCCAGAGGCATCACAGTCCCGTACGCGAACGGCCCGAGCCCGCTCCCTCGGGAGCCGTCAACCACGGATTAGGCTGGCGGGATGCAGGACGAGTACCGCACGGTCGCCCGCGCGGGTGTGCACGAGACCGAGGTCAACCGCTCCCGCTTCCTGTGCGCGCTCGCCCCGGCGGCCACGGAGCAGGAGGCCCAGGACTTCATCGCCGCCGTGCGCAAGGAGCACGCCGACGCCACCCACAACTGCTGGGCGTACGTCATCGGCGCCGACGCCTCCGTGCAGAAGGCCAGCGACGACGGCGAGCCGGGCGGCACCGCCGGCGTCCCCATGCTCCAGATGCTGCTGCGCCGCGACATGCGGTACGTCGTCGCGGTCGTCACCCGCTACTACGGCGGGGTCAAACTCGGTGCGGGCGGACTGATCCGGGCGTACGGCGGAGCGGTCGGCGAGGCGCTGGACGCTCTGGGCACCCTCACCCGACGGCGCTTCAGGCTGGCCATGGTCACCGTCGACCACCAGCGCGCCGGGAAGGTGCAGAACGACCTGCGCGCCACCGGCCGGGAGGTCCGTGACGTGCGCTACGGCGAGGCCGTCACGATGGAGATCGGGCTGCCGGACGCCGACGTGGACGCCTTCCGGGCCTGGCTGGCCGACGTCACCGCCGGGACGGCACGGTTCGAACTGGGCGGAGAGGCCTACGGCGACGCCTGACGATCCAGAGAGAACAGGGCTGAAGCGGGCATAACGGCCAGGTGCCCCCTGGGTCATGACAGGGCGATACGGGAGTAACCGCCCGTGCTGTCAGACCCTGCCGTTAGTCTCGGGGATCATGAGACTCCTGCACACGTCCGACTGGCATCTGGGCCGGCCCTTCCACCGGGTCGGCATGCTCGATGCCCAGGCCGAGTTCATCGGCCACCTCGTCACGACCGTGCGCGAGCGCGGCGTGGACGCGGTGGTCGTGTCGGGCGACGTGTACGACCGGGCGGTGCCGCCGCTCGCCGCGGTCGAGCTGTTCGACGACGCCCTGCACCGCCTCGCCGGACTCGGAGTGCCGACGGTGATGATCTCCGGGAACCACGACTCGGCCCGCCGCCTCGGCGTCGGCGCCGGCCTCATCCGGCGCGCGGGCATCCATCTGCGTACCGAGCCGTCGGCGTGCGGCACACCGGTGGTGCTGTCCGACGCCCACGGCGCCGTGGCGTTCTACGGACTGCCCTATCTCGAACCCGCCCTCGTCAAGGACGAGTTCGGCGTGGCGAAGGCGGGCCACGAGGCCGTACTCGCCGCCGCCATGGACCGCGTCCGCGCCGACCTCGCCACACGCGCGCGCGGGACGCGTTCCGTCGTCCTCGCGCACGCCTTCGTCACCGGGGGCCAACCCAGCGACAGCGAGCGGGACATCACCGTCGGCGGCGTGGCCGCCGTGCCCGCCGCGGTGTTCGACGGCGTCGACTACGTGGCGCTGGGGCATCTGCACGGCTGCCAGACCATCACCGAGCGCGTCCGCTACTCCGGCTCCCCGCTGCCGTACTCCTTCTCGGAGGCCGCGCACCGCAAGAGCATGTGGCTGGTCGACCTCGGCCCCGACGGGGCCATCACCGCCGAGCGCGTCGACTGCCCGGTGCCGCGCGCCCTGGCCCGGATCCGGGGGCCGCTGGAGGAACTGCTCGCCGATCCGGAACTGGCGCGGCACGAGGAGGCGTGGGTCGAGGCGACCCTCACCGACCCGGTCCGTCCCGCCGACCCGATGGCCCGGCTCACCGAGCGCTTCCCGCACACCCTCAGCCTCGTCTTCGAGCCCGAGCGGGCCCCGGACGAACCCGGGGTGTCGTACGCCCGGCGCCTCGCCGGCCGCAGCGACCAGCAGATCGCCGAGGACTTCGTCGCCCACGTGCGCGGCGCCGGACCCGACGCCGACGAACAGGCCGTGCTGCGCGACGCGTTCGACGCCGTCCGCGCGGACGAGGCCGTGCGGGAGGTGGCGCGGTGACGCCGCGCACCCAGGACAGGGGGGTGACCGGGTGAGGCTGCACCGGCTGGACATCACGGCGTTCGGGCCCTTCGGGGGGTCCCAGACCGTCGACTTCGACGCCCTCTCGGCGGCCGGGCTCTTCCTGCTGCACGGCCCCACCGGCGCGGGCAAGACGTCCGTGCTGGACGCGGTGTGCTACGCGCTGTACGGATCGGTGCCCGGCGCCCGGCAGGGCGTGGTCCTGCGCAGCGACCACGCCGCGCCCGGCACGCGCACGCAGGTCACCCTCGACCTCACCCTCGCCGGGCGCCGTCTGGAGATCACCCGGCAGCCGCCGTGGGAGCGCCCGAAGCTGCGCGGCAAGGGCATGACCGTCGACAAGGCCCAGACCTGGCTGCGCGAGTACGACGCCACGGCCGGTACCTGGAAGGACCTCAGCCGCTCGCACCAGGAGATCGGCGAGGAGATCACGCAGCTGCTCGGCATGAGCCGGGAGCAGTTCTGCCAGGTCGTGCTGCTGCCCCAGGGCGACTTCGCCCGGTTCCTGCGCGCCGACGCCGAAGCACGCGGCCGGCTGCTGGGCCGGCTGTTCGACACCCGCCGCTTCGCCGAGGTCGAGAAGCGCCTCGCCGAGCGCCGGCGCGGCACCGAGGCCCAGGTGCGGGACGGCGACGCCGCCCTGCTCGCCGACGCGCACCGCATGCAGCAGGCCGCGGGCGACGCCATGGACCTGCCAAAGCTGACGCCGGGCGAGCCGGGCGTGGCCGACACCGTACTGGGAGCCGCCGCCGTCGCCCGCAGCACCGCCCGCGAACAGCTCACCATCGCGCACTGCCGGCTCGCCGCCGCCGAGTCCGCCCGGGCCGCAGCCGACCGCGCCCTGGACGACGTACGCGAACGGGACCGTCTGCAGCGGCGGTTCGCCGATGCGCGGGAGCGGGCCAGGGTACTGGAATCGCGCGCCGAGGCCTACCGCGAGGCGCAGGCGCGCATGGAGCGGGCCCGGAAGGCCGAGGCGGTGGCGCCCGCCCTGGAACTGCGGGAGGCCGCCGAGGCCGAGCACCGCAGGGCGGCCGGCGAGGAGGCACGCGCGCGTGCCGAGCTGCCGAAGGCCTTCGCGGACGCGGGCGCGGCCGGGCTCGCCACCGCGGCCCGCCGGGCCGCCGAGGAACTAGGCGGACTGCAGTCGGCCCGCCGCGCCGAGCGGCGGCTCGCCGAACTCGTCGCCGAGCGCGCCGACCTGGACCGGCAGCAGCGCGCCGACGAGGAGGTCCTGGCCGAGGCGGAGAACTGGCTCAGCGGCTGGGAGGAGACCCGCGCCGGGCTCCAGGCCCGCATCGAGTCCGCGCGGGAGGCCGCCGCCCGGGCCGAGCAGCTCGCCGTCCGGCGCGAGCCCGCGCAGCGGCGGCTGAAAGCCGCGCGGCTGCGCGACCAGCTGGCAGGCGACACCGAGCAGGCGGGAGAACAGGCCCGCCTCATGCACGAGCGGGTCCTCGAGGCCAAGGCGCACTGGCTCGAGGTGAAGGAACGGCGACTGAACGGCATCGCCGCCGAACTGGCCGCCGGCCTCCGGGACGGCGAACCGTGCGCCGTGTGCGGCGCCACCGACCACCCCGCGCCCGCCCGGAAGGACGCCGGGCACGTCGACCGCGAGGCGGAGGAACGGGCACTGGCCGCCTACCAGGAGGCGGAGGAACGGCACACCGAGGCCGAGCAGCGGTTCGGCGCCGTCCAGCGGGCCCTGGCCGCCGCCGAGGCGGAGGCGGGCGACGCGCCCACCTCTCAACTGGCCTCCGATCTGGAGGAGTTGGAGCTTCTGTACACGGAAGCGCGCGGTGCCGCCTCCGACCTGCATGTCGCCGGCGAGGAACTGCGCCAGGCCGAGCAGGAGCGCGAGCGGCGCACGGCCGCCCGTGAGCAGGCCGCGGTACGGGCGGCCTCCCGCACCTCCCGTCGGGAAGCCCTCGACGAGGAACGGACCGCCTTGGAGGAGACGCTGGCCCGGGCCCGGGGAGAGGCCGACAGCGTCGCCGCGCGCGCCGCTCAGCTGGAGCGGCGGGCGTCGCTGCTCACCGACGCCGCCGACGCCGCCCGCGTCGCCGAGGACACCGCCCAGCGGCTGAAGGACGCCGACGCCCGGCTCGCCGACGCCGCGTTCCGAGCCGGCTTCGACACCCCCCAGGCCGCTGCCGCCGCCCTCCTCGACGACGCCGCCCACCGCGACCTGCAACGGCGGCTGGACGCGTGGCAGAACGAGGAGGCCGCCGTCCGCGCCGTCCTCGCCGAGGCCGACACCGCGGCCGCCGCACAGCAGCCGCCCGCCGACCTCACGGCGGCGGAACAGGCCGCCGCCGCGGCCGAGCGGCGGGTGAGGGAGGCGGCCTCCGCGCGCGACGCCGCCGCCCGTCGCTGCGCCGAACTGGACCGGCTCTCCGCACGGGCCGCCGCCGCGGTACGACGCCTCGGGCCGCTGCGCGAGGAGTACGACCGCGTGGCCCGTATGGCCGGCCTCGCCGCGGGCACCTCGGCGGACAACGAACGCCGGATGCGCCTGGAGGCGTACGTGCTGGCGGCCCGCCTGGAACAGGTGGCCGCGGCCGCGACCGTACGGCTGCAGCGCATGTCGTCCGGCCGCTACACCCTCGTCCACTCCGACGACCGCACGGGGCGCGGCCGCAGCGGCCTGGGGCTGCACGTCGTCGACGCCTGGACCGGCCGGGAACGCGACACGGCGACCCTGTCGGGCGGCGAGACCTTCTTCGCCTCGCTCGCCCTCGCCCTCGGCCTCGCGGACGTGGTCACCGACGAGGCGGGCGGGGTCCGGCTGGACACGCTCTTCATCGACGAGGGCTTCGGCAGCCTCGACGACCAGACCCTCGACGAGGTCCTCGACGTCCTCGACTCCCTGCGCGAACGCGACCGCAGCGTCGGCATCGTCAGCCATGTCGCCGATCTGCGGAGGCGGATCCACGCCCAACTGGAGGTGGTGAAGGGCCGGTCGGGATCGGTGCTGCGGCAGCGCGGCGTCGGCTGAGGCCGGGATCGAACCTGAGCGGGGCCGCACACGCCCCGGATCACAGACCTGCCGCGGCGCTGTGCAGGTTCTTGGCGGCCAGGGCGAGTCCTTCGGTCCGGGAGCAGACGGCGTCCTCGTGTGATGTTGACGGCCATGTCCGGGTCGATCTCGGCGAGGGCGCGCAGGAACTCCGTCCAGAAGGGCACGTCGTTGCCGAGGCCGACGGCGACGAACTTCCACGCCGGGTTCTCGGGCCAGGCGTTGCACCAGAAGCCGTAGCCGGTGGGCACCTTGCCGGGGCGTCGGCGGGCACGCGGGTGAAGGAGGTGTCGAGCACGCCGCGGATGTCGGCGCCGGGGGACCGCCATGACCACGTCCGCCCAACTCCTCTCCGTCGCGGTGATCGGAGCCGGCATGGCCGGCCGGAGTCTTCAACCTGACCACGGTCAGCCAGAGCGTCCGGGAACAGGCCCGGCACGCCGTGACCGCCGCCGTCGAACGCCTAGATCAGGACGCACCCAGCCCCGCGAGGTCGTCCTCACCCCACGCCTCGTCGTGCGTGGCACCACGGCCCCGCCCGCGTGACCCGGACGGGACGGCCGCCGTTCGCCGGCCAGGAGCGGCAGGCGCGGGTCAGCGGCGTGGTGCGGTGCCCTCGGTCCGGGCCTCCAGGGCGCGCAGCACGGCCACCATGTCCGCGCCGCCGTGGCCCTGGTCGACGGTCTCGCCGTAGAGGGCGTGGCAGACGTCGAGGAGCGGGGAGGCCGCGCCGGCCTTGCGGGCGGCCTCGGCGATCAGGCGGTTGTTCTTCAGCACGTCCGCGGCCGCCGCCTGGACGGTGAAGTCGCGGTCCAGCAGCTTCGGGGCCTTGACCCGGGAGACGGCACTGGCCATCGGACCCGCGTCCAGGACGTCCCGCAGCAGGCGCTGGTCCAGCCCGTGCCGGCCGGCGAAGTGGAACGCCTCGGCCAGCCCCGTGACTTGCGTGATCAGGAACAGGTTCACCGAGAACTTCATCAGCGACGCGCCCGGGACCGTGCCGCATACGAACGTCTTGCGGCACATGGGAGCGAGCAGGGGACGTACGGCCGCCACCGTATCGTCGTCGCCCGCCAGCATCCCCACCAACTCGCCCCGCTCGGCCGGGACGCGGGAGCCGGAGACCGGGGCCTCGACATACCGTCCGCCCGCCGCCCGGATGTCGTCCTGGAGGCCGCCCGAGTACTCGGCCGAGGTCGTGCCCATGTGGACGACCAGATGTCCGGCGACGCGCGCGGCGAAGTCCGGGCCGCCGCGTCCCAGCACCGCGTCGATCGCGGCCTCGTCGGCCAGCATCAGAATCACGGTGCCGGCCCGGTCGAAGACCTCGGCGGGGCTCGCCGCCACCTCGGCGCCGGCCGCGCGCAGGGGCTCGCATCGGCCGGCGGTGCGGTTCCAGACGACGAGCGGTGTCCCCGCGCGGGTGAGGTTGAGCGCCATGGGCTGTCCCATGACCCCGAGGCCGACGAAACCCACGTACGCCACGATGTGCCGCCTTTCCTGGCTCACGCCGCTCACCCCGAGGCCGAGCCGCCGCTGTCGCTGTCGCTGTCGCCACTGACTATGACAGCGGTCATAGTAGGGGATGTCATGACGGCGGTCATAGAGTGGTGCCCGAACACACGCGACAGGGTGGGCGGGAGGTCGACGATGGCGGTGGCCGGGCGAGGGCCGCGCGAGCGGATGGTGTTCAGTGCGGCCCAGCTCATCCGGCGCGAGGGGGTCGCCTCCACCGGCATGCGTGAGGTCGCCGCGGATGCCGCCGCGCCGCGCGGGTCGCTCCAGCACTACTTCCCCGGCGGCAAGGTGCAGTTGGTCAACGAGGCGGTGGGCTGGGCGGGCGGGTACGCGGGAGGCCGTGTCGCCCGTTTCCTGGCCGCGCTGCCCGAGCCGACGCCGAGCGGGCTGTTCGCCGAGATGGTGCGCCAGTGGACCGACGAGTACGAGACGGCCGGCTTCGCGGGCGGCTGCCCGGTGGCGGCGGCCACGGTGGACTGCGCGGAGTCGGTCCCCTCCACACGGGAGGCCGCGTCCGCCGCGTTCGCCACCTGGACCGGGGCGGTCGCCCGGGCCCTGGCGGACATGGGCGTGCCCGAGGAGCGGGCCGGGGCGCTCGCCACACTCATGATCAGTGCTCTGGAGGGGGCCATCCTCATCGCCCGGGCCGAGCGGGACGTCCGTGCGCTGACGGCCGTGGCCCGGGAACTCGGCCCGCTCCTCGACGCGGCGGTGAGCGAGGACGGCTGACCGGCCTGCCTGCTGAAGGACGACGGGTGCCGCACAGCGTCGTCGACCCGCTGACCGCCCCCTCGGCGCGCGGCGTCGCGGCTGCTGAACCCGCGCGCGGGCCAAGGGTGTCGGCCCTGTAGGTTCTGCCGCATGGTGCGATACGCGGAGCCGGGCACGGTGGAGTGGGTCGAGTCGGGCGGCGGGCCGCTCGTCGCGGTGCCGGAGACGGTCCTGCCGTTCTGGACGGGCGCCGACGGCGAGGAGACGGCCTCGGACTACGACCGGGCCTGCGAGGTGGACGGACACGTCGGGCTCCTCCCGGTCGGCGACGCCACCGCGCTGGTGCTGGGCGACGAACCCGCCTCCACCGCCTTCCTGCCCGACCACGGCACCTTCGTACGGTGGTGCGCCGGCGACTCCGAGGACGAGCTGCTGGCCCGGGTGCCCGCGGCCCTGCACTCCGCGGAGTGGGAACCGGAGGTGCGCTGGGACGTGCCGGGCGCGGTGCTGCTGTTCGACGCGGCCTGGCCCGGCGCCGACTCCCCGCACACCGACCACGTCCGGGTGGTCCTGGAGCCCGGCAGGTACACCGTCCGCGCGGCCCAGGTGCGGCCCGGCCCGGAGACCTGGCTGGGGCTCGTCCAACTACGCCGGCTCGCGCACCGATAGCCCGGCAAGCCGCGGGCCTCAGCCCGGCGGGTGCTCCCAGGCCGGCACGCTGGGGGCCGATGCGGTCGCGGCGGCCGTGGTCGCGGCGCCCGCCCGACGCCGCCAGCCCCTCAGGCTCCGACGGCTCGGGCACATCGCACTTCCCGCGCCTGCTCGCCGGCGACGACGTCGCGCACACGGGGCAGTGGAAGCACCGGTTCGTGAGGACGACCCCCGCCCGCCTCCTCGCGTGGCTCACCACGGACGAGGCGGAGCGGGGCGCCGGGCAGGGCCTCGACCCGGAGGGCGGCTGTCGCCGCCGGTCCGGTCCGGGGGTGTCAGAGCTGCGACAGCTCGTCCACCAGGTCGTCCAGGCCCAGGGAGCCCTGCGAGAGGGCCGCCATGTGCCAGGCCTTCGGATCGAAGGCGTCGCCGTGCCGTTCGCGGGCCTTCTCCCGGCCCAGCAGCCAGGCGCGTTCGCCCAGCTTGTAGCCGATGGCCTGGCCCGGCATGGACAGGTAGCGGGTCAGCTCGCTCTCCACGAAGTCCGCGGGGCGGCTGCTGTGCGCGCCGAAGAACTCCTGTGCCAGCGCGGGTGTCCAGCGCTCGCCGGGGTGGAAGGGCGAGTCGCCCGGGATCGTCAGCTCCAGGTGCATGCCGATGTCGATGATGACGCGCACGGCCCGCATCATCTGCGCGTCCAGGTAGCCGAGCCGGCGCTCCGGATCCGTCAGGAAGCCCAGCTCGTCCATCAGGCGCTCCGCGTACAGGGCCCAGCCCTCGGCGTTGGCGCTCACCATGCCGACGCTGGCCTGGTAGCGGGAGAGGTCCTCGGCGACGTGCTTCCACTGGGCCAGCTGCAGGTGGTGGCCGGGCACGCCCTCGTGGTACCAGGTCGACACCAGGTCGTAGACCGGGAAGCGCGTCTCGCCCATGGTCGGCAGCCAGGTGCAGCCCGGTCGGGAGAAGTCGTCGGAGGGCGGCGTGTAGTACGGCGCGGCGGCGCTGCCCGGAGGGGCGATGCGGGACTCCACCCGGCGCACCCGCTCGGCCAGGTCGAAGTGGGTGCCGTCGAGCGCGTCGATCGCCTCGTCCATCAGGGACTGCAGCCACTGCCGCACCTCGTCGACGCCCTCGATGTGCGTGCCGTGCTCGTCGAGGTGCGCCAGCGCCACCCACGGTGTGGCCGCGCCCGGCAGGATCTTCTCGGCCTCCTGCCTCATCTCGCGGAGCAGCCGGTGGTACTCGGACCAGCCGTACGCGTACGCCTCGTCCAGGTCGAGGTCGGTGCCGTTGAAGTAGCGGACCCAGCGGGCGTACCGTTCACGGCCCACGACGTCCGGGGCTCCCTCGACGGCGGGCGCGTACACGTCCCGCATCCAGTCGCGCAGCCCGACGACGGCCTCGGTGGCCGAGCGGGCCGCCGCGTCCAGCTCCGACCGCAGCGCCTCGGGACCGGCGGAGGCGAACTGCTCGAACCAGCCGGGCCCGGCCCCGTCGGTGGGCGCCCACTCGCCGAGCTGCCCGACGAACGTGGCGGTGGCGCGCGGCCCGCCGTACAGCTTCCGCTCCAGACCCAGCGCCAGGGACTCCCGGTAGCCCTCCAGCGCGGCCGGGACCGCGCGCAGCCGCTCGGCGACCGCCGCCCAGTCCTCCTCGGTCCGCACCGGCGTCACGGTGAACACCTGGCGCACCGAGTGCGCGACGGAGCTCAGATTGCTGACGGAGCGCAGGCCCTCCTCGGCCTCGTGCACGGCGAGTTCCGCGGTGAGCCGCTCCCGCAGCAGGCGCGCGCACCGGCGCTCGATGTCACTGTCCGCGCCGGGCCGCCGCTCGGCCTCGTCGAGCCGCGCGAGGGTGGCCCGCTGGAGCTCCGCGAGCGCTTCCTGGCCCGCCGGCGACGTGTCGGGCAGACGGCTGGAACTCTCCTGCACGCCGAGGAACGTACCGGTGATCGGATCGAGGGCGACGAGCTCGTCGACGTACGTGTCGGCGACCTGACGGGGCAGCGTGCTGGTGATCTCTGACATGCCGACCATCCTCGTACGCCGACCTTTGGACGTCACCCGGATTGAGCCGTGGGCGAAGGCGGCAGCAGGGGGCCGCAGTCCCACTGCTGGAAGATCAACCGGGTCTCCACGCGCGCCACTTCGCGCCGGGCCGTGAACTCGTCCAGGACCAGTCGCTGCAGGTCCGCCATGTCCGCGACGGCGACATGCACCAGGTAGTCGTCCGGCCCGGTCAGGTGGAAGACGGTCCGTGACTCCGGCAGCGCGCGGATCCGCTCCACGAACGGCCCCACCAGCTCCCGCCGGTGCGGCCGGACCTGCACCGACAGCAGCGCCTCCAGGCCCCGCCCCAGCTTGGCCGGATCGAGCTTCAGCCTGTGCCCGAGGATCACGCCCGAGCGGCGCAGCCGGGTCACCCGGTCCAGGCAGGTCGACGGCGCCACCCCCACCTGCGCGGCGAGGTCCCGGTAGGTCGTCCGGGCGTCGTTCTGCAACAGCCGCAACAGATGGAGATCCACCGGATCCAGTACGACAGATTCAGCCACTGGCCGAACGTAGCACGGGCCGCGCACCCTCTGACCCGGTCGGTGTTCACCCTTCCGTCCATGGAGACCGTGAGCAGGGGCGCCTACGACGGCGTAGGCACCCACGACGACGTACGCAGCCACGACGCCGTACGTACCGCATCGAGAGCACTCGCCACCGAGGCCGTGCACGCCGGCCGGGACGACCTCGCCGGACAGGGGCTGCACGCCCCGCCGATCGACCTGTCCACCACCTACCCCTCGTACGACAGCCGCGGCGAGGCCGCCCGCATCGACGCCTTCGCCACCACCGGCGCGGAGCCGGACGGCCCGCCGGTGTACGGGCGGCTGGGCAATCCGACCGTGGCCCGGTTCGAGGCCGCGCTGGCCCGGCTGGAGGGCACCGAGGCCGCTGTCGCGTTCGCCAGCGGCATGGCCGCGCTGAGCGCCGTGCTGCTGGCCCGGGCCTCGACGGGACTGCGGCACGTCGTGGCCGTACGGCCCCTGTACGGGTGCAGCGACCATCTGCTGACCGCCGGGCTGCTCGGCTCGGAGGTGACCTGGACCGATCCGGCCGGCATCGCGGACGCGCTGCGTCCGGACACCGGGCTGGTGCTGGTCGAGTCCCCGGCCAATCCGACCCTGGCCGAGATCGATCTGCGGGCCGTCGCCCACGCCTGCGGATCCGTGCCGCTGCTCGTCGACAACACCTTCGCCACGCCCGTCCTTCAGCGGCCCGCCGAGCAGGGGGCACGGCTGGTGCTGCACAGCGCCACCAAGTATTTGGGCGGGCACGGGGATGTGCTGGCGGGCGTGGTGGCCTGCGACGAGGAGTTCGCGGGACGGCTGCGGCAGGTGCGGTTCGCCACGGGCGGCGTGCTGCATCCGCTGGCCGGTTATCTGCTCCTGCGGGGCCTTTCGACGCTGCCGGTGCGGGTGCGGGCCGCCTCCGCGAACGCCGCCGAACTCGCCCGCCGTCTGGCCGCCGACCCGCGCGTGGCCCGTGTCCACTACCCGAGCATCGGCGGCGCGATGGTCTCCTTCGAGGTGCACGGCGATCCGCACGAGATCATCGCCGGGGTCCGTCTGATCACCCCGGCCGTGAGTCTCGGCAGCGTGGACACGCTCATCCAGCACCCGGCGTCCATCAGCCACCGCATCGTCGACGCCGACGACCGGCGCGAGGCCGGCGTGAGCGACCGGCTGCTGCGCCTGTCGGTGGGGCTGGAGGACGTCGACGACCTGTGGGCCGACCTGGACGGAGCGCTGGGAGAGCGGTCCGCCCTGGCGGCGCTCGGAGCCTGAACGGACGACGGCCCGGCGCGTTCCGCCGGGCCGTCACCTTCCCGGGACTAGTCGCGCCCGATCCGCTCGGTGTCGTACGGCAGGCCCGCCGTGACCGGGGCCGCCGCCAGCCGGGCCGTGATCACCAGGGTGCCCTCCTCGACCTGGTAGTCGAGGGGGAGACCGAGGCCGCGCATCGCGGCCACCATGCCGGTGTTGGACGCCTGCGTCACGGCGTACACACTGGCGCAGCCCGCCTCCGCCGCCATCGCCACCAGCCGGTTGAGGAGTTCTCCGCCGATGCCCCGCCGCTGCCAGGCGTCCTCGACGATGAGCGCGACCTCCGTCTCGTCGCCGTCCCACAGGAGATGACCGAGGCCGACGACGCGCCCCGAGGCGGTCTGCACCGCCAGGGTGCGGCCGAAACGCGGGCTGAGCAGGTGGTTCAGATAGCGGTCCGCGTCGCCGACCGGCCCGTGGTACCGCATCTTCAAGGTCCGCTCCGAGCACCGCTCGTGCATCTCCCGCGCGGCCCGGAGATCGCGTGTGTCGGCCCGGCGCACGGTGATGTCACCGCCCTCGGGCAGCGTCAGCACGTCCCGGCCGCGCGGCAGGCGCGGGCCGAGCCGGGAGTCCAGCTCCACCAGCGCCCGGGCCCGGGCGAACTCGGTCGGCGTGAACGGCAGATACGGCCGCTCCACGGTGATCACTCCGCCTTCCGGGGCACGCAGCCGCATCACGGTGTCCTCCAGGGCCCCTTCGACCGGCACCCCCTCGGGCGCCCGGCCGTGGACCGGTTCGGCGGGCAGCGAACGGATCGTGCACCGGCCCAGCAACTGCCGCAGCGCCAGCGGCAGTTCCGCCGCGTCCAGGGCGGTACGGGCGGCCAGGTCCAGCACGCGGGTCGGGGCGTCGACCAGGTCGTGGGCATCGGCCCGCTCGATCCAGGTGTCGGCGCCGCCCGCCGCTGACACCGCGTCGGTGATCCCGTCGGCGGCCAGCTCGCCCGGGGCACGCAGCAGGAACTCGTCCACCGTGCCCGCCGCCAGCGGATGCGTCTGCAGACTCAGGATGTCGACCCGACGCTCGGCCAGGGCCGTGCACAGCGCGGCCAGCGAGCCCGGTGCGTCCTTCACCGTCGTCCGCATCCGCCACAGCACGGTCTCCCCGGCGGTGACCGGGGCCGACGGGGCGGACGGCCCGGCCTGCTGAACGGCGGACAGCGGCCGGGCACCGGTATCGAGCCTCGGCGGTGCGTGGTCGTGGCGCCGTTCCCGCCAGGCGCGGAAGGCCGTGGCCATCCGCTGCCAGTGGTGCGTGAGGCAACCGTTGTTCGTGCGCGTCACATCAGACATGTCTCGACTCATGCAGCCACTGTGAAGGAATCGTGTTGCGTGATCACGAACGCATTGTGACTGATGGGTAAAGAGGCCTTCTGTGCCTTTTTGTTGTCGTTTTGACGAATGCGGTGCGGTGGGGGCGCACCTGGCGCACCGGACGGGATCACGTCATGCCGCTCTCTCCTCCGCGAGCGCGTCGCGCAGGCGGCGGGCCTGGGTGACCAGCCGGGACGAGCCGCGCCGGCTCGCCGCCTGCGCCAGGTGCGGCAGCTCGTCCTTGGCACCCGTCCGCTCGGCGCACTCGGCGCCCACCGCCAGCAGGTCCCCGAGCCCGCGGGCCGCGACGGAGGCACCGTCGGCGGCGAGAGCGGCCAGCATGACGGGCAGGGTGTGCCGCAGCACGCTCCAGACGGTGGCGTGCGCACCGGTGGCCGCCGCCGTGCGCACCGACTCGGCGAGCCGCAGCGGCTTCACCGCCCCGCGCCGCACCAGCAGCCCGAGGTCCGCGCCCAGCCGGCCCGCGTCGAGCCGGCCGCACGCCGCCAGCACCAGCAGTGCGTCCACGGCCGCGAGCCGGTCCTCCGGGTGCCGTGCGCCGAGCCCGTACGCCAGCCCCAGGTGCAGGGCCTCGCCCGCCTCGCCGCCGGATTCGGCGAGCCCGGGCAGGATCGAGGCGGCACCCCGTGTGTCGTCCACGGCCAGGGCGGACAGGTCGTGCAGCATCCGCGCGGCCACGAGTTCGCGCCGCTCGGGGAGGAGGGCCGTCCAGTGCTGCCGTATGCCGTCGTCCCAGTGGTAGCAGCGCCAGCGGTCCGCGAAGACGCTCACCGGACGGCCCAGGTGCCGGAACTCCGGGGGGAAGTCCTCCTGGAACTCCGTGAGTTCGCCGAGCTCGACGAGGACGCGGGGCCCGGAGGTCCGCAGCCTGGACGTCGGCAGCGCCGGAGCGTCGGAGGTCAGCCACCGGGCGAGCCGCGTCCCCTCCCGTGTGCCGAGCGCCGCGGCACGCTCCGCGGCGGCCGCGGCCGCCGCACGGTCGGCGCGGCCGACCCGCAGCAGCGCCTGCGCGAAATCGGCCTCCGACACCCGGGCGCCCAGGCGCCGGTACGCCTCCAGCCGGTCCACCAGCTCGCCGGGCTCCAGCAGGCCCGTGCTCCAACTGGGCGTCGACAGCAGGAACGGCAGCGGCTCGGTGCGGATCCGGTACGCCACCTCCCACAGGCGCGCGGCGAAGGCCCTGCAGAGGGCTGCGTGGACACAGCCGAACGTCGGTGAGCCCTGCTGGACAGCGGCCTGCAGCGTGGCGGTGGGCACCTTCCCCAGCAGCGTCGCGAGGACCACCTCAAGGTTCTGCGGCGCGTGGTCGAAGTAGTCCTTCGCCCGGAAGTGGACGGGATCGGCGGTGACCCACCACCGGTGTGCCACCACCGGCCCGAGCGCGTCTACGAGCGCGTCGCGGTCCCGGTGGGCATGGCGGACCAGACCGTCCAGGGTGCGCTCGAACACTGGCACGTCGCCACCGGACGCCAGCAACGCCCCGACCTCTTCGGCCAGTTCGGCCACCGACCCCGGCGCGGCCGAGAGCCGCACCGCCTGCGGAGCGGGCGGCAGCACCTCCTCGTACGGCACCGGCTCCGGCGTCCAGGGGGTGGCGCCGAGCGTCCGGACCGCCCGGCTGCGCAGGACCGGGACCAACTGCTCCGCCGCGACCGCGAGCTCGTCCCGCACCTCCTGCGCGCCGATCTTCCCGGCGTGCCGTTCCGCCAGCTTCAACGCCCGCTCCTGCACGTCCGAGTCCTCGTGCCCGAAGGCCTGCGCCACCACCGGCAGCAGTTCCCCGGCCGCGGACGCGTCACGCGCCAGTACCTTCCCCAGCAGGACGAGCTGGGCGCGCACCAGCTTCTTCTCCGTGCGGAACAGCACCCCGCTCGACATCTCCGCCAGCCGCCGCGCCGTCAGCTCCCCGTCCAGCGCGAGGGCGCCGAGCACCGACTGGGCGTGCGAGGCGACCACGGCGACGGCGTCGGAGGCGAGCGCCAGCCAGTCGGCCGTCCGCTCCCGCTCCTCGTGGCGGTGGAGGTCCAGTGCCCGCAACACCCTCAGGAACAGGCGCTGATCGGCCAACGGGCCACCCCGCAGGAGCCGCGCCACACACGCGTCGACCGTCGCCTTCCGGTCGAGCACGCCCTCGACGGTCAGCCGGGCGATGGCCGACGGCCAGCTGTCCGGTCCCTCACCGGACAGCCACGCGAACAGGGAGCCGATGTCGTCCGTCTCGAAGAGCGCCGCGACCAGCTCGGTCACGTGCGGATCCCGCCGGAGACGGTCGCACACCGTGCCCCCGAGGTGCCAGGTACCGCCGACATGGCCCAGCCAGCCCCGCACATAGGCGTCCGTCGTCGGCACCGGGCAGCCCGACAGCCGCACCAGACCGGACATCAGCTCGAAGGGCACACGGGCGCTCACCGGGCGCTGCGCGAGCCGGTGCGTGACGTCGGCGAGCCAGTCGGAGTCGCGGTCGCCCAGGACGTGCAGCAGCACCCCGGGAGACGCCTGCGACCAGCGCATGTCCGTGGCCGCCAGCCAGCCGGCCACGCCCGCCGCACCGGTCTGGCACGCCGCCCCCGCCGCGTGCAGGGCGGGATAGGCGCGGCGGGACTCCGCGCTCCACGGCTCCGCCCTCAGATCCTTGCGCAGCGCCTTCAACTCGGGGAGGTACGCGCGTCGTTCCGCGTCCGTCAGCCCGTCGAGCAGCTCCACCACGTCGGCCGTCCGCCCGGCCCGCACCGCGTCCATCAGCGCACTCATCGCACACCCCCGTCGACCCGTACCGTGCCCTGCTCCACCGCGGCGCCCCGCCGCACCATGCGCACCGCCAGCGCGTGTTTGCACGGACCACGCCCGCCCCGGTAGCGGGCCCACCACAGGCAACTGCAGCTGAGCACACCCGCCGCGTCGCGCACCCGGTGCACATGATCGTCCTCGGCCGTCACCGTCCCGAGCTCGCCGTCCAGGGCGACCGCGCCCGCGGCCACCAACGCGCGGGCCGACCGCAGCCGCGGGTTGTGCCGCTCCGCGCGGTCGGCGTCGTACGGCAGCTCCCGGTGGAAGTAGGCCGCCTCCGCCGTGTCGTACCCGACCCGGCCCGACGTGCCCAGGCGGACCAGGGCGGCGCGGACGCGCTCGGCCGTCAGACCCGATCCGGCCGCCAGGCCGGCGACGTCGATGCGCGGTTCCCAGGCGAGGAGCACCGCGATCAGCTCGGCGTCCCCGGCGGCCTCGTCGGTGGCGAGCGCGTCGAGCACACCGCCCTCCCCGGAGAAGCCGCGGGAGGCGTCGGGCGACAGGGTCAGGGTGAGCCGCATGCCCGGCAGCACCGCCTCCCAGGCGGAGGCCGTGGCGGCGGCGCCCGAGGTCACGGCGGGGCCGTACACCCGCAGCGCCGTCGCGTGCCGCAGGACCCGCTGGAGCGCGGCCAGCCGCTCCGGGCCCGGCAGGCACACCGCGCCGGGCACCGCACGCGTCGTCGGCCGCAGCACGTGCCCGGCCGGCACCACCCAGCGCGGGGGCGCGGAGACGCTGCGTGCCCCGCCCCGGGGCAGCGCGCGCAGGAACCGCACGGCCTCGGCGGCGGTCAGCTCGGCCCGCAGATCGAAACCGGCCGCTGTCACCTGCGCCTCGGCGAAGCCGCGCAGCCACCGGTTGGGCAGCGGCACCTTCTTCTCCACGACCGGACCGTCCAGGGTGGTCACGGCGAGTTCCTCGGGCCCGACCCGCAGATGGAGCGGGTCGTGCGCGCCGATACGCGAAAGCGCCTCGCGCAGCGGGTTGTTGACGTCGACGTTGGTCGTGCCGTGCCCCACCTCGTCGCCGTCCAGGCCGCCCGCCAGCACGTCCAGACGCGCGTACACCCCGCCGCAGCCGGAGAAGGACTCGAACCGCAACCGGTCGCCGTTGCCCGTCACCACCGGGTCCAGCGAGGCGCGCAACTGCGGCTGGTAGTACCGCGCGGCGGCCACGTCGGCCACCGCCAGCAGTCCCGCCGACGCCACCTGAGGCGACGTCAGGAAGCCGGTGAAGAACCGCGGATGGTCCACCGTGCCCGAAGGTGTGGCACCCCGGGAGGTCTCCAGCCCGAGGCGGGGTCCGCCCGCAGCGGACTCCAGCACGGAGGGTCGTCGATAGGCCACGGCCTGCAAAGATCGCGTCATGTGAAGACCGTACGGTCCACCACTGACAATCGGCCCTGACCTGCGGAAACAGCCTTTATGGAGGGCGAGTTGACGGTGTCTGGGACGTGCCGCGCACGGGGATGGCACCGGTGCGCGGCACGTCCCCGTGCTAGGGGAGCCGCGGGCCGGGCGGCGCCGCGGACGGGGGAGTCACTGGCCGACCAAACCCGGCCGCAGGGCCTTGGTGAACAGCACCGTGCCGTCCTGCTCCCGCAGCCGCACCGTCAGCTCGCCGCTGTCGCCGTCGATGTGGACCTCGCCGAAGAACTGGTAGCCGCCGGCGGGCGAGACGTTGGCGGTGGTCGGCGCCTTCACGAACACCCGCTCGGGACCGAAGGTGTCGTCGAGCGCGTTGGCCGGGAAGGCACCGGCGTTCAGCGGCCCGGAGACGAACTCCCAGAACGGCTCGAAGTCGGTGAAGGCGGCCCGCGACGGCTGGTAGTGCTGGGCCGAGGTGTGGTGCACGTCGGCCGTCAGCCACACCGTGCCGGTGATCCGCCGGTGCTTGACGAACCGCAGCAGCTCGGCGATCTGCAGCTCACGGCCGAGCGGTGCTCCCGGGTCGCCCTGCGCCACGGCCTCGATGTTCCGCCTGCCCTCCGAGGTGTCCGGCACGACCAGGCCCAGCGGCATGTCGGCGGCGATCACCTTCCACACCGCACGTGACGCCGCCAGCTCCCGCTTGAGCCACTCCAGTTGCTCGCGGCCCAGGATGCCCTGCGGGTCCACGGTCTCGGTGCCGGGCGAGTTGGCGTCGCGGTACGTCCGCATGTCCAGCACGAACACGTCGAGCAGCGGCCCCTGCCGCAGCACGCGGTACACACGGCCCTCCCGCGCGCCAGGCCGCAGCGTGGAGATCGGGAAGTACTCGCTGAACGCGCGCCGGGCCCGGGCCGTCAGCACGTCGACGCTCTTCTCGGTGTAGCGGGTGTCCGTGTCGGCGATGACCTGGCCCGGGTACCAGTTGTTGCGCACCTCGTGGTCGTCCCACTGCACGATCGACGGCACCTGGGCGTTGAAGCGGCGCATGTTCGCGTCGAGCAGGTTGTAGCGGAAGGTGCCGCGGAACTCGGCCAGGGTCTCGGCCACCTTGGACTTCTCCTCGGTGGTGACGTTGCGCCAGGTGCCACCGCCCGGCAGGGGAGCGGTCGCCGCGATGGGGCCGTCGGCGTAGACGGTGTCGCCGCTGAAGAGGAAGAAGTCCGGGTCGAGCCGGGCCATCGCGTCGTAGATGCGGTAGCCGCCGATGTCCGGGTTGATGCCCCAGCCCTGCCCCGCCAGGTCGCCGGACCACACGAAGCGCACCCCGTCGCGCCGCCGTACCGGCACGGTGCGGAAGGTGCCGGTGACCGGCTCGCCCATCCGGCGCGGGTCGTCCGGGTCGGCGAGCAGCACCCGGTAGTGGATCTGCTCGCCCGGCGGCAGCCCGCGCAGCCGGGTCGTGCCGGTGAAGTCCGTGCCGGCGCCGAGCAGCGGACCGTGCCATCTGCGCGCGTTGCGGAAGGACTCGGTGGCCGACGTCTCGACGATCATCCGGGCCGGACGGTCCGAGCGTACCCACACCAGACCGGAGTTCGACGTCACGTCGCCCGTCTGCACGCCCCACTCCGCCTTCGGACGCCCGGACAGGGCGAAGGCCGGTGCCGTGCCGAGGACGCCGGGCAGGGTCAGGGCCGCCGACGCGGCGAGGGAGCCGCGCAGGACGCTGCGGCGACCGGGCAGGGGACGGTGTGACATGGATGCGCCTCCACGGACGTGATCCGGCCAGTGTGCGGTGCCACAACTACGCGTGCCGCGCGGCACGCACGCAAACCCCAAGTGAACAACTGACCGCGGGGGCCGGGGAACCGGCGTGCGGCGCTCAGCCGGCCATCGCTTCGGCCATCAGTCGTACGCCCGCACGGATCCGGGCAGGCGGCACGTGCGCGTACCCCATCACCAGCCGCACTCCCTTGCCGCCGGTGCCCGGGTCGTCGGCACGCGCGTGCGCGCAGTCCGTCAGCGGGCGCACCGCCACCCCGGCCGCCGCCAGCCGCGCCAGAAACCGGTCCTCAGGCCCGTAGCGCTCCGGGAACGCGGCGATCACGTGGAGCCCCGCGGCGATCCCGGACACCTCCGCGCCGGGGAAGTGCTCCGCCAGGGCGGCGACCAGCGTGTCGCGCCGCTCCCGGTAGGCGCGCTGGCAGCGGCGCAGTTGGCGGTCGTAGTCGCCGTGCTCCAGGAACCGGGCGAACACTGCCTGGTCCAGGGTCGGATGGCCGAGATCCATCGTCCGCTTGCGCTCGACGATCTCGTCGGCCCAGGACTGCGGAACCAGCAGCCAGCCCAGCCGCAGCCCCGGTGCGAGGGACTTGCTGACCGAGCCCGTGTAGGCCACGTGTTCCGGGTCGAGTCCCTGGAGCGCGCCCACGGGGGCACGGTCGTAGCGGAAGTCGCCGTCGTAGTCGTCCTCCAGGACGACCCCGTCCACCGACCGCGCCCAGTCCAGCAGTTCCGCGCGGCGCCGCGCCGAGTAGGCGATGCCCGTGGGGAACTGGTGGGCGGGCGTCACCACGACGGCCCGTACGCCCGACGCCCGCAGCGGTTCCATGACGACTCCCTCGCCGTCCACGGGCAGCGGCACCGCGGTGACCCCGGTCGAGGCGTACAGGGCGTCGTGCTGCGGGCTGCCGGGGCTCTCCACGCCGACCGTGCGCACCCCGCGCGCGTGCAGCACGAAACCGAGCAGCGCGGTCGCCTGGGCCACCCCCGAGACGACCACGATCCGCTCCGGATCGGCCACCACGCCGCGCCGCCGCGCGAGCAGTTCGGCCAGCGCCGTGCGCAGCCGGGGCAGGCCGCGCGGATCGGGATAACCGAGCTCCTGGTGCGGCAGCTCCGCCAGGACGCGGCGCTGCGCCGCGGCCCACGCGGAGCGGGGGAACAGCGACAGGTCCGGGGTGCCGGGCACGAAGTCGGCGCGGGCGCCGGGGGAGCGCGGAGCGAGGTCGTGCGCGCGGGGCCGGGCGGCCCGTACGGCACCGCCCACCCAGGTCCCGGCGCCCCGGCCGCTGCGCAGGTAGCCCTCGGCCGTCAACTGCTCGTACGCCTCCGTGATCAGCCCGCGCGACACGCCGAGGTCGGCGGCCAGATCCCGGCTGGACGGCAGCCGGGTGCCCGGCGCGAGCCGGCCCGAGCGGACGGCCTCCCGCAGCGCCGCTTGGAGGGAACGGCCGCGCGTGCGGGCCGGAGCCGAGGCGGCCGGCAGCAGCAACTCCCAGGCGGCGGAGGCGCCGTGCCCGGCTGGACCCGTCTGCGATGACGTCATGGTCCGGACTCTAGAGGCACCTCGCAGAAGGACACCGCCCCGGCCGGGTGCTCCGCGCCGGGCCCCGGCCGCGGTCAGCGGCTGCCGTCGAGGACGACCCGGGCCACCAGCGCCGGGTCGTCGTTCATCGGGACGTGGCCGCAGCCGGGCAGCCGCACGAGCCGGGCCTTGGGCATGACGCCCTTGGCGCGCACGCCCTGCCGGGGCACGAGCAGCCGGTCCTTGTCGCCCCACGCCACGGTGACCGGCACGCCGACGACGTCCTCGGTGAACTGGACGGTCTTTCCCGAGCGAAGCGTCTCGGTGAACCCCTGGGCTCCGGCCAGCGCCAGCGTCTCGGCGACCACGGCCTCGGGAGAACGGCGGCCCGGCCGGGCGTAGATGGTGCTCGTCAGCAGCGTACGGCCGACCGCCGGGCGGGCCAGCCGCTCGACCAGCGGCCGCGGCATCCGCCGGGCGATCTGCCGCATCGTCATCAGCATCGCGAAGGCGTAGCGCCGCTCGGCCTCGCTCCAGAACCCGGCCGGGGACAGTGCGGTGACGGACCGGACGAGCCGGGCCCGGCCGAGCTCCAGGGCCAGCAGCCCGCCCAGCGAATTGCCCGCCACATGCGGCCGGTCGATCTCCAGGGCCTCGCACAGCGCGGCGAGTACGGCGTTCATCGTGGGCAGGTCGTGCGCCATGCCGTCCGGGAGCGCCTCGGACCGGCCGCACCCGGGCAGGTCGATGGCGATCACGTCGCGCTCGGCCGCCAGGGCGGGTATCACCGGGTCCCACACCTGCCGGTGGTGACCTATGCCGTGCAGCAGCAGCAACGGTTCGCCGCTGCCCACACGCAGGTACGACACGGTCACGGGCCTCGGGCCGTGCGGTGAGGCGACCTTGAAGGAGACGGTGGCGGACATGGAGGTGCTCCTCGTCTGGGGACTCGCTGAGCAGGACGGGCAGGCGGGGCCGGCGGGTTGACGGACGGGCTGACGGGCCGGCGGTACGGGCCGACGGACGCCGTAGACAGCTTGTCAGCAATTACTACTGACGGGTAGCCCCTGGGTGGAGACCCGTATGCCCCACCCGGCACGTCGGCACCCCGGGTGGCGAGACGTGCGCCCCGCCTGGCTCGCCGCACCCCCGGAGGGGACACGTATGCCCCACCCGGCCCCGCCTGGACACAGCCGCACCCGTCGGCTGGGATGGTGCCGTGACCACCGACACCGCGACCGCCGTCTTCGAAGAGCACCGTCCCGTCCTCCTGGGAGTCGCCTACCGCATGCTGGGCCGCGTGGCCGACGCGGAGGACGTGGTCCAGGAGGCCTGGTTGCGCTGGTCGGGCGCCGACCACGGCAACGTGCGCGAGTCGCGTGGCTACCTGGTGCGCATCACCACCCGCCTCGCCATCGACCGACTGCGGCAGATCAAGGCGCGCGGTGAGACGTACGTCGGCCCGTGGCTGCCCGAGCCGTACGTCACCGACTTCGGGGACACCGCCCCCGACGCCGCGGAGCGGGCCGTGCTCGCCGACTCCGTCTCCCTCGCCGTCCTCGTCGTCCTGGAGTCGCTGTCGCCGCTGGAGCGCGCGGTGTTCGTGCTGCGGGAGGCCTTCGGTTTCCCGTACGCCGAGATCGCGGCCATGCTCGATCGCGAGGAGCCAGCGATCCGTCAGCTCGCGACCCGGGCCCGGCGGCACGTCGAGGAGCGCCGGCCGCGCTACGAGGTGGACCCCGCGCAGCGCCGCGACCTCACCGAGCGGTTCCTGGCCGCCGCGGCGGGCGGCGACCTGGAGAGCCTGATGGAACTGCTGGCTCCGGACGTCCGGCTCGTCGGCGACAGCGGCGGCAAGGCGCGGGCGCCGCTGCGGGTGCTGGAGAGTGCCGACAAGGTGGGCCGCTTCCTCGTCGGTGCCGCGCGGAAGGGCGTACCGGGTCTGTCCGCCCGCATCCTGGAACTCAACGGCGGCCCGGCGGTCCTGGCGCTCTCCGGCGACAAGCCCGACTCCGTCTTCCAACTGGACGTCGCCGACGGCCGCATCCAGGCGATCTACATCATCCGCAACCCCGACAAACTGCGGTCGCTGGCCGAGGTGGAGGACGGGGCCGAGGACGGGCCGGGAGCGGCGCAGGGCTGAGCGGAAGGACGCCTCACCGGGAGGCCGCGTGCGGTGCGGCCGGGACGGTGGTCCGGCCGGGCACACCTGACGACGGCCCTGCGCCCCCGTCCCGTCCCGTCCGCCGGCAACCGGCGCTCGGTCGGGCCCTGTCCCCGCCACTGACACGTGCCGCCACGCTACTGCCTGGGGGATCGCGATTGGTCTTGACCAAGGGTGGGGGCCGCCCTATGGTCGCAGAGAAGTGCAACAACCTTTAATAAACAAGGGCGCGAAAACGCCGCCGGATCACGGCGAATGCGGAGGACAGGGTGGGGACCACGCAGCTGGAAACGGTGCCGGAACCGAAGTACTGGCATCTCAAGACCGTGCTCAGTGAGGCGCTCGACTCGGAGTTCTCGGTGGGCGAGATCCTGCCCAACGAACGTGACCTCGCCGCCCGTTTCGGCGTCGCCCGCGCCACGCTCCGCCAGGCCCTGGAACAGCTCGAGCTCGAAGGCCGGCTCCAGCGCCGCCGCGGCGTCGGTACGACCGTCGCCCCTCCGCGCATGGGCGTCTCCGTCGGTACGGCGCAGCACGTCTGGCCGGGCGGTCCCGAGGACGCCTGGCAGTCCGTCGACTGCACGATGGCGGTGCCGCCCGCGGCCGTCGCCGACGCCCTGGGCACCGGCCGCGACGAGCCCGTGCACACCGTCCGCCGCTCCCGGGTCTCGCACGGGCAGCCCGTCGCCGCCGAACTGCTCTACATCCCGCCGTCGTCGGTGCCCGAGCTGTCCGGCATCGACGCCCCGTCCGGAGCGGCACGCGCGCGTGCGGTGCTGCGCGAACTGCAGCACCTGGAGCTGGAGCGGCAGGAGAATGCCGTCGAACTCGGCTCGGCCCGCGCGGACGACGCCAGGGAACTGGACCGGCTGCCCGGCGCGCCCGTCCTCGTCGTCACGACCCGCTTCGTCGCCGGAGGCCGCACGGCGGCGCTCTCCGTCGCCACCTACCGCGCCGACACCTGCCGACTGACCTTCGGGGACTCCGGCGGCGTGCAGATCCACCACGGACCGCAGCGCCGGGCGTCCTGACCCGCCGCGTCCCCGCCGCTCTTCCGTCGCGCCCCGGTCGTGTGCCGGGGCGCGACGCTTGTGCCGACGCGGTCTACCGGCGGGCCGTCACCGTGCCCTCGACGGCGAACAACTGCTCCTCCACATGGTCCAGGGCCAGCCGCAGCGCCCCCGTCGCCACCGCCGCCTCGCCGAGCAGGGACAGGGCGACCTTCGGCGGGCGCAGGCAGTAGCGGGCCAGCTCACGGCGCAGGGGATCGAGGACGCCGTCCAGCCCCGCCGCCCAGCCGCCGATGACGACCAGCTCCGGATCGAGCGCCAGCACCAGCGCTGCCACGTCGTGCACCAGTCGCCGGATGAAACGGTCGACCGCGTCGCGAGCCCGCCGGTCGCCCTCACGCGCCTGCGCGAACACCTTCGCGACGGCCTGTTCGTCGAGCGGGTGCAGCGGCTCGTCCGTGGTGGACAGCAGGGCCTCCGGTGCCGCCTCTCGGCCCAGCAGGTGCAGTGCCCCGATCTCGCCGGCCGCACCGCCGAACCCCCGGTGCAGCCGCCCGCCGATCAGTGAACCGGCACCCGGGCTGAGCCCCGCCAGCACGAACACCACATCGTCGGACTCCGTGGCGGAGCCCTTCCAGTGCTCGGCGACAGCGGCGGCGTTCGCGTCGTTCTCCACCAGGACCGGGCACTTGAAGGAACGGCTCAGCCGCTCGCCCAGCCGCAGCCCGGTCCACCCGGGCAGCGCGGTGCCCAGCCGCACCGTGCCGTCCGCCTCGACGATCCCGGGCGTGCCCACGCCGACCGCCCGCAGCGAACCGCGCGCCACACCGGCCCGCCGCAGCAGCTCGGCGACCGCGATGCGCGCCCGCTCCAGCCGCTCGTCGGCCGGCGCCGTCTCGTCCACGTCCTTGACCTGGGAGCCGATCACCCGCCCGTCCAGGTCGGCCAGCAGCGCGGCCACCCGGCGCGCGCCGATCTCCAGGCCCAGCAGATGCCCGGCCTCGGCCCGGAACCGGAACCGCCGCGCCGGCCGCCCCTGACGCCGTACGACGCTCTCGTCGGCGGCCTTCTCGACGACCAGGCCCGCCTCGATGAGCCCCTCGACGACGCCCTCCACGGTCGGCCGGGACAGCCCCGTCACCCGGGTGATCTCGGTCAGCGTGGCGCAGTCGGTGGCCCGCAGCGCGTGCAGCACCACCGCCGAGTTGATCCTGCGCAGCAGCGAGGGATCCCCGCCGGTCAGCCGCCCCACCGTCCGTCCTTCCCGCTCGTGCGCGTGTTGGCCGGATCGTACTCGGCACGGCCGACCCCGGCGAATGGCGGCCGCCCACGCGGTCCGCCCACCCGGACCGGCCACGCGGTCCGCCCACCCGGACCGGCCACGCGGTCCGCCCACCCGGACCGGCCCGCGGCCAGCCCACCCGGACCGGTCACCCCGGCGACACGAACCCCGACTCGTACGCCGCGATCACCGCCTGCGTGCGGTCCCGCGCCCCCAGCTTCGCCAGCACGGCGCTCACATGCGACTTCACGGTCTCCGTGCCGACGACGAGCCGGGCGGCGATCTCCGCGTTCGACAGGCCCCGGGCCATCAGCCGCAGCACCTCGGCCTCCCGTTCGGTCAGCTGCGCCCGCTCCAGCACGGCCCGCGCCGCGCGGTTCCCGCCGCCGTCGCCGTACTCGGCGGCGAGCTGCCGCACCGAGGCCGGGAACAGCAGCGACTCGCCCTCGGCGACCAGCCGCACCGCGTGCACGATCTCGGCCGGCCGGGCCCGCTTCAGCAGGAACCCGTCGGCGCCGGCGCGCAGCGCCTCGTACACGTACTCGTCGTTCTCGAAGGTCGTCACCACGAGGATCTTCGGCGGCGCGTCGACCGTACGCAGCAGCGCCCGGGTGGCCTCGATACCGTTCAGGAGCGGCATCCGTACGTCCATGGCGACCACGTCCGGCCGCAGTCGCCGTACGAGTGGGATGACCGCCGCTCCGTCGGCCGCCTCCCCGACGACCTCGATGTCGCGCTGCGCCTCCAGCACGGCCCGCAGACCGGCGCGCACGAGGGGCTCGTCGTCGACGAGGAGAACGGTGACCGGCATCCGGCCAGCGTAGATCAACCGAGCGGCAGTTCGACGTGCACCTGCCAGTCACCCTGGTCGGGCCCCGTGCGGGCGCGGCCTCCCAGCAGCGCGGCGCGCTCGCGTATGCCGCGCAGTCCGCTGCCGCGTCCGGGACCGGGTGGGCCCGCCGTCAGCGGATTGCGTATCGCCAGCACGAGGATGCCCGCGGCGACATGGACGCGGACCCGCACGGGCACCGCGCCCGCATGCCGCAGCACATTGGTCAGCGCCTCCTGAAGGATGCGGTAGCCCTCGCGGGAGACGGGGCCCGGCACGGTGGCCAGAGGGCCGGTCATCTCGGCGTCCACCTTCGCCCCGGAGGCACGCGCGGACTCCAGCAGCCGGTCGGCGTCCGTGAGCGTCGGCCGGCTGCTCACGGGCTTTCCCGCCTCGCGCAGCACACCGAGCACCCGTTCCAGGTCCTCCAGGGCGGCGCGGCCGGTCTCCTCGATGGCGCCCAACGCCCGGTCGGTGAAGGCGGGATCGCCCGCCGTCCGGGCGGCGCCCGCCTGGACGACGGCCACGGTCAGCGCGTGACCGATCGAGTCGTGCAGTTCGCGGGCGATGCGGTTGCGCTCCAGGAGCTGCTCGGTGCGCTCCTCCAGCGCGGCGAGGCGCTCGGCCGGGGAGGGGCCGAGAAGACGGCGGGCGAGGACGGTGATCAGCGCGCCCGAGCCGACCACGGCGGCGGCCAGCACGATCAACGGCAGCGGTGCGAGCAGCACGTACCACCAGTGGTGGCCGGGGACCTGGAGGAAGGTGGCCTCGTCGGGGCTGCCTCCCCGGGCCGTGCTCACCAGGTCGTCGGTGAGCATGGGCAACTGGACGGTGAGGAAGGCGACGGCACCCCCGAGTGCCAGCCGCGACTGGAGCCAGACGACCGTGCGGCCCCGGTCGCGCCCTGTGGCGGCCGGGGCGACCACGATCTCCGAGGACGCGCCGTCCGGCCGATGTCCCGTCAGCAGCAGCCGCGCCTGCAGTCCCTCCACGGTCCGCATCGCCGGCACGAGCCCGGCGAGGACCAGCAGCACGACCGCGGTGGCGTACGCCCAGCGGGCGGCGAAGATGTACAGCCACATCGCCGGCCACACGACGGCCATGAACAGATGCAGCCACCGTGTGTACGTCACCGCCCGCGTGAAGGGGCGCAGGATGCGGACCATGTCGTCATCGTGGCAGCCGCCACTGACATCACACCTCCCCCGCACGGGGGAGACGATCTCCACCGGCGGGGGAGGCCCCGGCCCTGGCCGACCGGCCACGCTGCTGACATGACCAGCATCGACGTCCACCACCTCACCAAGGAGTACGGCACCCGGCGAGTCGTGGACCACCTGACCTTCCGTGTCCGGCCCGGCCGCGTCACCGGCTTCCTCGGCCCCAACGGCGCCGGGAAGTCCACCACCCTGCGGCTGGTGCTCGGGCTCGACCGTCCGACGGCCGGCTACGCCACCGTCGGCGGCCGTCCGTACGTCACGCTCCGCGAACCCCTGAGTCATGTGGGCGCGTTGCTCGACGCGCAGGCCGCGCACGGCTCCCGCACCGGCCGCGACCATCTGCGCGTCCTCGCGGCGACCCACCGCATCCCGGACCGCCGGGTCGAGGAGGTGCTGGGGGAGACCGGCCTGTCCTCGGTGGCCGGCCGCCGCGTGAAGACGTACTCCCTGGGCATGCGCCAGCGGCTCGGCATCGCCGCAGCCCTGCTCGGCGACCCGGAGGTCCTCATGCTCGACGAGCCCTCCAACGGCCTCGACCCCGAAGGCATCGTCTGGATCCGCCAGTTGCTGCGCCGCCTCGCGGGGGAGGGCCGCACCGTCCTGGTCTCCAGCCACCTGATGAACGAGACCGCCTCCTTCGCCGAGCACCTCGTGGTCCTCGGCAGGGGCCGCCTGCTGGCCGACACCTCGATGCGGGACTTCATCCACGCGCGCGTGCAGCCACGGGTGAGGGTTCGCACCACGGACCCCACCGCCCTCAAGAGCGCCCTCGCCCGCCACGGTCACGACGCCGTGCAGCACGAGGACGGCCACTGGATCGTGCAGCACGCGCACGTGGACGACATCGGACGGCTCGCCTCCGCCGCGGGTGTCCCTCTGCTCGAACTGACCGCGCACGAGGGCACCTTGGAGCAGGCCTACCTCGACCTCACGTCGGCCGAAGCCGAGTTCGCCGCCCAGTCCAAGGAGGCCTGATCATGGAGTTCGCGCCCGTCCTGCGCGCCGAGTGGCTGAAGATCCGCACGCTGCGCTCGCTCCCCGGAGCCCTCCTGGCGCTGTTCGCCGCGACCACGGTGTTCTCGGCGCTGGCCGGTGTCTCCGACACGTCCGAAGCGGACTTCGATCCGTTGTTCACGGCCCTGTCCGGTGTCCTGCCGGGCCAGATCGCCGCGATCTCCTTCGGGGCCCTGGCCGTCTCGGCCGAGTTCCACGGGGGCGGGCTGCGGCTCTCGCTGGCCGCGGTGCCGCAGCGCGGCAGGTGGTTCGCCGCCAAGGCGACGGCCGTCGCCGTACCGGTTCTCCTCGTGGGACTGGTGACCGCGTGCGCCGCGCTTCTGGTGGGCCGGGCGGGGCTGGGCGCCACGGCGGACCATCTCACCCTGGGCGAGCAGGCCCGCGCTGTCGTGGGCTGCGGGATCTACCTCATGCTGATGGCGCTGCTCGCGGCCGGACTCGCCACCCTGCTGCGCAGCGGCATGGGCGCGCTGTCCCTCCTGATCCCGTTCATCCTCGTGGTGTCGTTCGTGATCGGCGACGCGGCGGGTGCTGTCGTGGATTACATGCCCGACAGGGCCGGACACGTGGTCATGCACCAGTCGTACGAGGGATCTCCGGGGCCCTGGACGGGACTCGCGGTGACCGCGCTGTGGGCCGTCGCCGCCCTCGGGGCGGGAGCCTGGAGCCTGCGCCGCCGGGACGCCTGACCACC
Source organism: Streptomyces bullii (assembly GCF_042657145.1). Taxonomy (NCBI): domain Bacteria; kingdom Bacillati; phylum Actinomycetota; class Actinomycetes; order Kitasatosporales; family Streptomycetaceae; genus Streptomyces; species Streptomyces bullii. The sequence continues at coordinate 599,971 of NZ_JBHSNY010000002.1, read as the reverse complement.
GTGCCCGGCTGAGGGACCGCCAACTGTCAGTGGTGGCGGGTTTACTGGATCGCATGAACATCGCACAGCACATCGCCCTCATCGACGAGCTGTGCTTCCGCCCCTTTCCGGCGGAGCACGGCCCGTCGGACGTCGGCGACTCGGGACCCGGCTACCACGTCGCCGTGTTAGAGCGCGCGACGGACGGCGACCCGGCGGACCGGCACGTGACCGTCGACCAGTACGAGAAGGACCGGGACGCCGTCTACGAGTTCCTGGCCTCACGCTGGGGAGACACCGACCCCTACAACCTGGGGACCGTCCTGCTGCGCACCGAACGCGAGGAGATACCCGAGCCGTGGGCCACCCTCAGCGCACGCGCCGCCGTGGCCTGCCTGTGGGAGGTGGAGGGGACCGGCCGCTGGGTCGCCGTTGCCGTCGCCGACCGCGACGAGACCGACGAGGTCGAGCTCCTGGCCGTGGTCACGCAAACAGCCCCGCCGTGACCGGCAGCGCACTGACCGGCCGGGCCTGACCGGGTGGCGGGCTGACACCGGGGGGCTGACCGGCGGGCCTGACCGGCAACGCCCGACCGGCGGGACCGGACCGGAGAGTGCGGCCTGGGGAAGTGTGACCTGCGGAAGCCTGACCGGCACCGTCCGACCGGCTACGGGCCACCGGCTGGCCCCGACCGTCTACGGGCCACCGGCTGGGCTGACCGCTACGCCTCCGCAGTTTCCCGCAGCCGGGCGAACTCCTCCGCCATCGTCTCCACCGTCCAGTGCGCGTTCAGCCCGCTCGGGTTGGGCAGTACCCACACGCGCGTGTCACCGATCGTCCGCGCCTGGGGGCCCACCGTGGCCTTGCGGTCGTCGAACGCGGCCCGGTACGCGGTGACGCCGACCACGGCCAGCCAGCGGGGCCGCAGCCGCGCCACTTTCAGGGCGAGCAGCCGCCCGCCCTCGCGGTACTCCTCCGCGCTCAACTCGTCGGCCCGCGCGGTGGCCCGGGCCACGACGTTGGTGATGCCGAGCCCGTACGACAGCAACTCCCGCTGCTCCGCCGGCTTCAGCAGCCTCGGCGTGAACCCGGAGCGGTGCAGCACCGGCCAGAAGCGGTTGCCGGGGCGGGCGAAGTGATGGCCCGTCGCGGCCGTCATCAGCCCCGGGTTTATGCCGCAGAACAGCACGCGGAGACCGTCCGCGACGACGTCCGGCACCAGCCGGTCGCGGGCGGCCTCCAGCTCCTGCGGGGTGAAGCGCGCCATGCCGTGCGGCGCGTCAGAGAATCGCCCCGGGCGTGTAGCCCGCGGCCTGGGGGTGCTGCTTGACGATCTCCTCGATCCGCGCGACGACGGCGGCGACCTGGTCGCCCGCCGCACCCGTGAAGGACAGCTTGTCCGCCATCAGCGCCTGCAACTGGTCGCGGCCGAGCGGCAGGCGCTCGTCGGCGGCGAGCTTGTCGAGAAGGTCGTTGCGCTCGGCGCCCTGCTCACGCATCGCCAGGGCGGTGGCGACGGCGTTCTCCTTGATCGCCTCGTGCGCGACCTCCCGGCCGACGCCCGCGCGCACCGCGCCCATCAGCACCTTGGTGGTGGCGAGGAACGGCAGGTAGCGGTCCAGCTCCCGGGAGACCACCGCCGGGAACGCGCCGAACTCGTCGAGCACCGTCAGGAACGTCTCCAGCAGACCGTCCAGTGCGAAGAACGCGTCCGGCAGCGCGACCCGGCGCACCACCGAGCAGGACACATCGCCCTCGTTCCACTGGTCGCCCGCCAGCTCGCCGGTCATCGAGGCGTAGCCGCGCAGGATCACCATCAGGCCGTTGACGCGCTCGCAGGAGCGGGTGTTCATCTTGTGCGGCATCGCCGAGGAACCGACCTGGCCCGGCTTGAAGCCCTCGGTGACCAGCTCGTGCCCGGCCATCAGCCGGATCGTCTTCGCCAGCGACGACGGCGCCGCCGCCAGCTGCACCAGCGCGGTGACGACCTCGTAGTCCAGGGAGCGCGGGTAGACCTGGCCGACCGAGGTGAACGCCTGCGAGAAGCCCAGGTGACCGGCGATGCGCTGCTCCAGCTCGGCCAGCTTCTCCGCGTCCCCGCCGAGCAGGTCCAGCATGTCCTGCGCCGTACCGACCGGGCCCTTGATGCCGCGCAGCGGGTAGCGGCCCAGCAGCTCCTCGACCCGGCCGTACGCGACGAGCAGCTCGTCGGCGGCGGTCGCGAAACGCTTGCCGAGGGTGGTGGCCTGCGCGGCCACGTTGTGGGAGCGGCCGGCCATGACCAGCTCGCCGTACTCCCCGGCCAGCTTCCCGAGCCGGGCCAGCACCGCCACCGTGCGGTCGCGCACCAGCTCCAGCGACAGCCGGATCTGCAGCTGCTCGACGTTCTCGGTGAGGTCGCGGGAGGTCATGCCCTTGTGCACGTGCTCGTGCCCGGCGAGGTCGTTGAACTCCTCGATCCGCGCCTTGACGTCGTGCCGCGTGACCTTCTCGCGCTCCGCGATGGAGGCCAGGTCGACCTGGCCGAGGACGCGCTCGTAGTCGGCGAGCGCCGCGTCCGGCACCTCGATCCCGAGGTCCTTCTGCGCCCGCAGCACGGCGAGCCAGAGCTGCCGCTCCAGCTTCACCTTCTGCTCGGGCGACCAGAGCGTGGCGAGCTCGGCGGAGGCGTAGCGTCCGGCGAGGACGTTGGGGATACGGGGCTTGGCGGGCGCAGCAGTCACGTGCACGGAGTCTACCCGGCGAGCAGGGCGCCCCCGGAACGTCCATGCAGTCCGGACCGGCAGGTGAGACGTGCTCCGACCCGCGCAGGTCGGCAGGTGTGAGAGACGGGTGTGAGACGGCGCCTCACTGGCCGCATCAACTGCCCGCCGCCGGCTCCCGCTTCTGAATGAGGCTGTCGATGCCGGCCTGGATGAGGACGGGCGATTCGGCCGTGCGATTCGGCCGTGCGACCCGAAGCGCGGTCAGGAGCTTCCAACGGTGTGCCGACATCGTGGCGGACGGCCGTGTCGGATCCCAGACCTGGTCGTTCCTCTCTGACCACTCGGCCGGCGTTGCGACGGCGGTGCGGCCCACCCATGCCGGTAGAGCTCCGCCGGGCGTTCCGGGGCGCGCCCGCCGCCCGAAACCCGCAGGCCAGACCCGACGGACCGGTACCGGCCCGTGGGCCCGGCCGCTCACCCGCGTGGTCCGTACAAGTCGCGGACGCCGACGGACCGGCCGAGGATCGACGGAGGTCGGCGTCGCGGTGCCGGCGGCCGGCGTTCCCCACTGTCCCGCGAAGGACCCGTGACAAGGTTCCGTTAAGGAGACGTGCGCAGGATGACCACCACCTCTGATCGACCGCCGGCGCGGCAGGTGTCGCAGCGGGTCTCCCAGTCCGTGTTCGACGGCTCCCGGCTTCGGGTCGTCCTGCTGGTGGACGTCCACGACGGCGCCCAGCAGCAGTTCCTGGAGGCGTACGAGCAGCTCTCCAACCAGGTCGCGTCCGTGCCCGGGCACGTCAGCGACCAGTTGTGCCAGTCGATCGAGAACCCCTCCCAGTGGCTGATCACCAGCGAGTGGGAGAGCGCCCCGCCGTTCCTCGCGTGGGTGAACAGCGAGGACCACGTGCGGATGGTGCAGCCGCTGCACGGCTGTGTCCGGGACACCCGGTCGCTGCGGTTCCACGTCGTCCGTGAGACCGGGGCCGGGCGGCCGGCCGCCGGGGCCGCCGCGCAGGGCCGCAACCAGGCGTCCCCCCGGATCGGGGACGGCGTGACCCGGCACGCCCTCACCTTCACGGTCAGGCCGGGCAGCGAACGGGCCGTCGCCGCCATCCTCGCCGACTACGCCCCGCCCGAGCCGCGGGTCGACGACACCACCCGGCTGTGCCGCACCTCCCTGTTCATGCACGGCAACCGGGTCGTACGGGCCATCGAGGTGCGCGGCGACCTGCTCGCGGCGCTGCGGCACGTGGCGCGGCAGCCGCAGGTGCGCGCCGTGGAGGAGGCCCTCAACCCCCATCTGGAACAGCACCGGGACCTCGACGACCCCGAGTCCGCCCGGGCCTTCTTCACCCGGGCGGCGCTGCCGGCCGTGCACCACATGGCGGCGGGCGAGGAGGGCGCCGAGGGCGAGCGGCATGCGCTGTACTACCCGGCCCGGCCGGGCAGCGGCCTGCGGCTGGCCGAGCTGCTCGCCCAGCAGGACGAGGCGGCGGCCGACGACCCGCACGCGCCGGTCGTGCGCAGCACGATCTTCCAGCGCGGTGACGTCGTGGTGCGGTTGATCGACGTACGGGGCGCACTGGACGCCGACCCCGCCCGTGCTCTCGGCCTGGCGGACGCCGGGCAGGTGGCCGAGCTGACGACACTCCTCGACGGTGACGGTAGCGCCGGGGGTGACCTGCGGCGCCTGCTGGCGCTCGCCCGCATGGACCTCGTCACCGACCGTCTGGCGCCGGAGGTCTAGCCGCCGGGTGCCGGCAGCCTGATGTCGGGCCTGGAAGGCCTGACCGGTCGGGCGCCGGAGGTCTGACGACTGCGAAGGGCCCGGTCCGGCGCCCGGTGCCCGGCCCGTCGAGGGCCGGGCACCGGGCGCCCCGCTGGGACCTGCGACATCACTCCGGCACGGTGCAGTCGAAGGCGTGCAGGTAGGCGTTGACCGGGCTGATGTCGTCGATGACCAGGCCGGCGGCGGTCAGCCGGCGGACCATGCTGTCGGTGGTGTGCTTGGCGCCACCGACGTTCAACAGCAGCAGCAGGTCCATGGCGGTGCTGAACCGCATCGACGGGGTGTCGTCGACGAGGTTCTCGATGACCACCACGCGCGTGCCCGGACCGCCCGCCTCGATCACGTTGCGCAGCAGCCGGGACGTGCTCTCGTCGTCCCACTCCAGGATGTTCTTGATGACGTAGACGTCCGCCCGCACCGGAACGGCCGCGCGGCAGTCGCCGGGCACGATGCGCACCCGGTCGGCGAGCGGACCGCCGTCCCGCAGTCGCGGGTCGGCGTTCTCCACCACGCGCGGCAGGTCGAGCAGGGTGCCGTGCATGGCCGGGTACTTCTCCAGCAGGCTCGCCACCACATGCCCCTGGCCGCCGCCGATGTCGGCCACCGACGAGGCCCCGGACAGGTCCAGGAGCTCGGCGACGTCCCGCGCCGACTGCCGGCTGGAGGTCGTCATGGCCCGGTTGAAGACGTCGGCCGACTCGGGCGCGTCCTCGTTGAGGTAGGTGAAGAACTCCTTGCCGTACAGGTCCTGAACGACGTTCCGGCCGGTGCGCACCGCCTCGTCCAGGAGCGGCCAGGCGTCCCAGGTCCACGGTTCGGTGCACCACAGGGTGATGTCGCGCAGGCTGTTCGGGGCGTCCTCGCGCAGCAGCCGGGACATGTCGGTGTGCGCGAACGTGCCGTCCTCCTGCTCGGCGAAGACGCCGTGGCAGGACAGGGCCCGCAGCAGCCGCCGCAACGGCTGCGGCTCGGTCTTCACCGCGGCAGCGAGGTCCTCCACGGTCATGGGGCCGTCCCCGAGCGCGTCGGCCACGCCCAGCCGGGCGGCCGCACGCAGGGCGGCGGCACACGCCGCCCCGAACACGAGCTCCCTCAGCCGCATGGACGGCGGTGGGGCAGGGTTTGCGGTCGTCATGTGCCGCCTTTCCTTCGTGGGTTCACAGGTGGGTACGACCGGTCAGCACAGGCCCGCGGGCTTGGACACCGTGCAGGTGTTGCCCTGGAAGGTGTTGTTCTTCGCGGTGTCCGCGTTGACCAGGTCCGCCGGGGAGTTGTTCCGCAGCGTGTTGTCGGTGATCCGGTTCCGCTCGTTCTTGGCGCCGACCATGCTCTTGAAGAGCACGACCCCGCCCGAGAGCGGCGAGGTGCCCTTGTTGTCGGCGACCTCGTTCCGCGTCACCAGCGTGTCCTCGGCGCCGGTCAGTACGATGCCCGAGCCCTGCAGGAAGGGCAGCCGGGGCGTCTTCGGGCAGTGCTTGTTGTTCGCGAGGATCCGGTTGTCGCGCACGGTCAGGGCGCCGGCCCGCGGCGGCGTCTCGTCGCCGACGACGAACACGGCCGCGCAGTTGCCGGTGGCGTGGTTGTAGGCGACGGTCATGTTCCGCAGACGCCGTACGGTGAGGCCGATCCGGTTGCCCTCCAGACGGTTGCGGGCGACCACCGCGCCCAGCGAGTCGGTGGCGCCGCCCTCCTCCGTGACCGTGTTGGCGAGGAACACGCCCGCGTCACCGTTGTTCCGGGCCGTGTTGTACGTGAACAGGCCCCGCACGGAACGCTGCTGGGCGATGCCCCACTGCCCGTTCTTCTCGGCGGTCACCCGCCGGACCGTGAGCCGGTCGGTGTGGGATGCCCACAGGCCGTTCTTGGCGAAGCCGGTCAGGATGAGGCCGGTGATGGTGGTGCCCTCGACGGGGCGGCTGGACGTGCCCTCCACGCAGATGCCGTTGCCGGCCTGGGCACAGCTGTTGGCGGCCTTGGTCGTGGCGGGACGGATGACGACGGGCCGTTTCCCCGTGCCCCGCAGGGTGAGCCCGGACGTGGTCACCCGGACGCTCTCGTGATAGGTGCCAGGAGACAGCAGAACGGTGTCGCCCGGCCGTGCGGCGTCCACCGCTTTCTGGATCGACTGCCCGGGACGGACCACATGGGTCTTCGAGCTCTCCAGCGGGGGAGCGGCCCCGATACCCGTGCCGACGACTGCCGCGGCGCATGCCAGATAGGCGAAGTGGCGTTTGATCATATATGGAACGGTAGGTCCGGAATGCGTCCGAACCGGTCCGATGGGCCATCCGGCGGCGTGTCACCGACCGGTCCGCGCCACCGCCTCACGACCGTGGCGCGCGTGTCCTGACCGGGGTCGGCCGGGCGCCGCCCAGCAGTCCGACCAGGGTCGGGCCGCCCCGCAGTTCGACCAGGGTCGGGCCGCCCCGCAGTTCGACCAGGGTCGGGCCGCCCCGCAGTTCGACCAGGGTCGGGCCGCCCCGCAGTTCGACCAGGGTCGGGCCGCCCCGCAGTTCGACCAGGGTCGGTCGGGAGGCCGCCTCGCAGCCGTGGCGCACGTCTCCGACCAGGGCCGGCTGGGCGTCGTCTCGCAGCCGTGTCTGCCGGCCCGCCGGGCGCGCCCACCGGCATGCCGGTCCGGTCGTCGTGCGGGGGCCGTTCCGCCGCGGGCGCCTCGGCCGTCGGTCCGCGACGGGCCGCAGGTCCGACGGCCGTCAGGGGGGAGAGCTACGTCCCCGGTCCTTCGTCCGGCTCCAACTCGGGTCGCTTCGACCAGTGGGGGAGAGCTACGTCCCCGGCCCTTCGTAAGGCAGCAACTCGGGTCGCTTCGACGGCAGGCCGTCGCCCGACGAGCGGCCCGTCAGCCGTCGGCCGATCCAGGGCAGCAGGTGCCGCCGGGCGAACCGCGCGTCCGCGGTGCGGCGGGAGAGCCAGCCGGGCGGCGCCGACGCCGGCGGCGGGACGTGCCAGTCGGGGTCCTCGGGTGTGTAGCCCAGCGTCTGCCACACGGCCTCCGCCACCCGGCGGTGCCCCTCGCTCGTCAGGTGCAGCCGGTCCACGTCCCACAGGCGCGGATCGGCGAGCGCGGGCGCCCCGTAGAGGTCGACGACGAGTGCGCCGTGCCGCCGGGCGAGGTCCTCGACGCAGGCGAACAGCGCCTCCATGCGGGGCCGGAAGCGCTCCAGGACCGGGCCCTGGCGGCCGGGGCTGCGCATCAGCACCAGCTGTTTGCAGGAGGGGGCCAGCCTCTCGACGGCCTCCTCCAGCAGACCGCGCACCCGGCCCATGTCGCACTTGGGCCGCAGCGTGTCGTTGAGCCCGCCGACCAGCGTCACCACGTCGGCGTTCATGGCCGCCGCCACGTCCACCTGCTCGGCGACGATCTGCCCGATCAGCTTGCCGCGCACCGCGAGGTTGGCGTACCGGAAGCCCGGGGTGACGGCCGCCATCCGCGCGGCGAGAAGGTCGGCCCAGCCGCGGTACGTGCCGTCCGGCAGCAGGTCCGACATGCCTTCGGTGAAGGAGTCGCCGACCGCGACGAGGCTGGTGTGGGTGGGGTTCGTCAGCATGGCGTCAGGGATGGTATCCCGTGCACATACCCAGCGGTCGGTCGGCCCCGGAGTGTGAGCGGCGGCTCACACCCGCCGTCCCGGACCATCCGTCGCCCGGCGCCCACCGCCCTGGACCGGAACGCGGCTCACGCCCGCTGCCCGAACAGTTCCCGCAGCACGTCCTCCATGGTCACCAGTCCGGCCAGCCGCCCGTCGGCCCCGATCACGGCCGCGAGATGGGTACTGCTGCCCCGCATCGCCGTGAGGACGTCGTCCAGCGGCGTACTCTCCCGCACCCGCGCGATCGGCCGCATGTCCCGCAGCCGGAACGGCACGTTCCGCGCGGGCGCGTCCAGGGCGTCCTTCACATGCAGATAGCCGACGATCCGCCGCCCTTCGTCCACCACGGGGAAGCGCGAGTACCCGGACTCCGCCGACAGCTGCTCCAGCCGCTCCGGCGTGACGCCCACGCGCGTGTACACGACGCGTTCCAGCGGCATCACGACGTCCCGGACCGGCCGGCGGCCCAGTTCCAGCGCGTCGTGCAGCCGCTCCTGCGCACGGTCGTCGATCAGTCCCGCCTCGCTGGAGTCCTTCACGATCTGCGCCAGCTCGAAGTCCGAGTAGGTGGCTGACACCTCCTCCCGGGCCTCCACCCGCAGCAGCTTCAGCAGCGCGTTGGCGAAGGCGTTCACCGTGAAGATCACCGGGCGCAGTGCCCGGGACAGCGCGACCAGCGGCGGACCGAGGGCCAGGGCGCTGCGCACCGGCTCGGCGACCGCGACGTTCTTCGGCACCATCTCGCCGAGCAGCATGTGCAGATACGTCGCCAGGGTCAGCGCGATCACGAAGGACACCGCGTGCCCCGCGCCCTCGGGCACGCCCACCGCGTGGAACACCGGCTCCAGCAGATGCGCGATGGCCGGTTCGGCGACCACACCCAGCACCAGCGTGCACAGCGTGATGCCGAGCTGCGCCGCCGCCATCAGCGCCGAGACGTGCTCCAGGCCCCACAGCACGCTCTTCGCCCGCCGGTCGCCCCGCTCGACGTACGGCTCGATCTGGCTGCGGCGCACCGAGATCAGCGCGAACTCGGCGCCCACGAAGAAGGCGTTCACGACGAGGGTCGCCAGACCGATCAGCAGTTGTACGGCGGTCACCGCTCCGCCCCCCTCTCCTCGCTCCGCTCGTCGTCGAGGGGCGCGTGCAGCAGGACGCGCGCCGCCCGGCGGCCCGTGGCGTCGAGCACCTCCAGGCGCCATCCGTCGACCTGGAGGGTGTCACCGGCGGCGGGGATCCGGCCGAGCTGCGTGGCCACGAGCCCGGCCAGCGTCTCGTACGGCCCCTCCGGCGGACGCAGGCCGACCCGGGCGAGCTGGTCGACGCGGGCCGAGCCGTCGGCCGAGTACAGGGCGTGGCCGTCCTCGTCGGTACCGGCCGGGGCCAGATCGGGCGCCTCGTGGGGGTCGTGCTCGTCACGGACCTCGCCGACGACCTCCTCGACGATGTCCTCCAGCGTGGCCACCCCCGCCGTTCCGCCGTACTCGTCGATGACGACCGCCATGGTGCGCTTCCCGGAGAGCCGGTCCAGGAGCCGTTCGACGGTGAGCGACTGCGGGACCAGCAAGGGTTCGCGCATCAGCTCGGAGACGGGCACCCGGGGCCGCCGCTCCGCGGGCACCGCCAGCACGTCCTTGACGTGGGCCGTACCGACGACCGAGTCGAGGGTTCCCCGGTAGACCGGGAACCGGGACAGCCCCGTAGCCCGGGTCGCGTTCGCCACGTCCTCACAGGTCGCCTGGGCGTCCAGGGCGATGACCTGGACCCGCGGGGTCATCACGTTCTCCGCGGTGAGGTCGGCCAGGTTCAGGGTCCGTACGAACAGCTCGGCGGTGTCGGCCTCCAGGACGCCCTCCCTGGCGGAGTGCCGGGCGAGCGCCGCCAGCTCCTGCCGCCCGCGCGCGGAGGCCAGTTCCTCGGCGGGCTCCAGGCCGACGCGGCGCACCACCCGGTTCGCGGTGTTGTTCAGGTGGGTGATGAAGGGCCGGAACGCGGCGCTGAACCAGCGCTGCGCGTTGCCCACGGTCTTGGCGACCTTCAGGGGCGAGGAGATCGCCCAGTTCTTCGGCACGAGCTCGCCGACGACCATCAGGAACACGGTCGACAACCCCGTGCCGATGACCAGCGCGAGGGAGGACGCCGCCGAGCGGGAGACGCCGACCGCCTCCAGCGGGCCCGCGATCAGCGCGGCGATCGACGGCTCGGCGAGCATGCCGACCACCAGGTTGGTGACCGTGATGCCGAGCTGCGCACCCGAGAGCTGGAAGGTCAGGTTCCGTACGGCCTTCAGCGCCCCCCGCGCGCCCCGCTCGCCGCGCTCCGCGGCCCGCTCCAGCTCCCCCCGCTCGACCGTGGTCAGGGAGAACTCCGCCGCCACGAAGGCACCACAGGCGAGTGAGAGCAGGACCGCCACCAGAAGGAGGAGCACTTCGGTCATCGGGTCACCTCCGTCCCATGGTCGGTCAGGACGGGGCCGAGTGCGCGATGTCGCCGGCAGGAGGGCTCGCCCACCGCAGGACGCTCACAACCTTTCATGGGGGACCGAGTGGCCCTCCCCGGGCAAAGGATGAGCAAAAAGGCGCCGGTCTAGTCGGAGAGGGGCTTCACCCAGCGCCGCCACTGTTCCTGAGGCGCGTACCCGGCAGCGCCCCAGGCATGGTGCGCCGTCTCGTTGCGCCGCAGCACCATGGCGTCCGCGCGGCGCCCGCCGAGCCGTACGAAGCGCTCCTCGGCTGCGGTGAGCAGTGCGGAGGCGATGCCCTGACGTCGGTGGTCGGGGTGCACGGCCAGCCGGTACAGATGACAGCGCCAGCCGTCGAAGCCCGCGATCACCGTGCCGACCAGCTCGCCGCCCGGCCGTTCGGCCAGGATCAGCGCCTCCGGGTCGCGGGAGACCAGCCGTTCGACGCCGTCCCGGTCGTCGCTGATGCTCGTCCCCTCGGCGGCCACCTTCCAGAAGGCCAGCACGGTGTCCAGGTCCTCGGGCCCGGCGGCCCGTACGCGCAGATCGGTCATGCGGAGATCCCATCACGCGCCGGAGTCCCGGACATGCGATTCCGCGATGCGGACGGACGGTCGCGGGGGACGGGCCGTACGGGAGGCGGGCGGCCACGGAACACGGACGGTCGCGATGACACGGACGGCAACGGGCCACGGACGGCAATGGGACACGGACGGCAACGGGGCGCGGGCGGCAACGGGGCGCGGGCGGTCACGGCACATGGACCGTCACGGCATCCGGACCGTCAGGGGACACGGACGGTCACGCGTCGCGCAGGCGCTCCATGACCGGGGCGAACTCCTCCATGTACGGCTCCAGGACGGTCAGGTAGGAGAAAACGTGGCGTTCGCGCGCCGTAGCCCAGTTCCTCGGCCCGACGGCACTTGGCGCGCCACTCGTCCGCCGGCGCGGAACTCAGCAGGTTGACACCGAAGCGGACGCGCGCGACATGACCTCCCCTGACAGGCAAGTGACTTGAGGTAGCCGGAGAGTCAATCACTCGTGCGCGATGGCCGCCAGCACATTCATGCGTGATGCACGCAACGCGGGCAGCAGCGCCGCCGCTACCCCCACCACCGCCGAGCCGACGACGACCGCGACGATCGTGCCCCACGGGATCGCGAGCGCCGTCATGCCCTGCAACGCCAGGACCTGCTGGGTGCACAGCCCCCACACCAGCCCCAGCGCGAGTCCCAGGACCGCGCCGAACACCGCGATGACCACCGACTCCAGCCGGATCATCCGGCGCAGCTGCCGCCGGGCGAGACCGATCGCCCGCAGCAGCCCGATCTCCCGGGTGCGCTCCACGACCGACAGCGCGAGGGTGTTGACCACGCCGAGCACCGCGATGATGATCGCCAGCCCGAGCAGCGCGTACACCAGGTACAGCAGGACGGCGATCTGGTCGTGCACCAGGTCCTTGTAGTCGGCGAGGTCCCTCACCTGCACCTGCGGATACCGGTCCAGGGTGCCGTCCAGAGCGGTACGCAGGTCGTCCGGGTCCGTGCCGGGCGCGGCGTTGACGTACAGCACGGAGTCCTGCCCGCCCGGCGCGTACCGCTGCAGGGTGGCCATGCCGAAGTACAGCCCGCCCTGCGTGCCGAAGCCCTCGGCGGACTCCTGGTCGGTCAGGGCGCCCACGGTCAGCTCCGCCCGGCGCCCGCCCTGGAACTCGACCGGGACGACCGTTCCGGGGCGCACCCCGTGGTCCCGCGCGAAGTCCACGTCCATGCCGATCCGGCCCTGTGCGAGCGCCGCCGCGGTGCCGCCCCGCGCGTAGGTGATGTTGGCGACGTCGTCGAGCCGCGGGTCGTAGCCCGCCGCGGTCGTCTCGACCCGGTCCCCGTCCGGGAGGCGCACCGCGACCGGCGTGAACTTCGACCGTACGACGAGTCCCACGCCGTCGGTGGCGCGCACCGCGTCGGTGACCTCCCGCGGGAAGGGCACGAAGTTGCTGTTCTGGATCACGAAGTCGGCGCCGAGCGTCTTGTCGATCTGCTGGTCGAACGACCTGGTCATCGAGGCGCTCGCCACCGACATGCCCGCCACCAGGGCCAGGCCCACCATGAGCGCCGCGGCCGTCGCCCCGGTACGGCGGGGGTTGCGCAGGGCGTTGCGCTGGCTCATCCGGCCGATCGCGCCGAACAGGGCCGGAAAGGCCGCCCCCAGCACCCGGATCACGGGACGGACCAGGAGCGGGCCCGCGACGACGGTCGCGATCAGCGTCAGCACGATCCCGAGCCCCAGCAGGGACGCCGCCGACGACGTCCGCGACGACACCACGCATCCCGCGAGCGCAGCGGCGCCCGCCGCACCGACGACCGCGCCCACCACCGCCCGCAGCCGCAGCGGTCTGCCCACCCCGGCCACCTCGGCGTCCGCGAGGGCGGCCATCGGTGAGACGCCCGCCGCGCGCCGGGCGGGCAGGTACGCGGCGACGAAGGTGACACCGACGCCGACGACGTACGCCGCGACCGGGGTCACCCAGCCGATGACCATCTCGGTGGCCTTGATGTTCATGCCGAGCAGGCCCATCAGCTCGATAAGCCCGGCGGCGAGGGCGATGCCGGTGGCCAGGCCCAGCGTGGAGCCGACCAGGCCGAGCAGCAGCGCCTCGGCGAGGACCGAGCGCCGCACCTGGCGCCGGTCGGCGCCCAGCGCCCGCAGCAGGCCGAGCTCCCGGGTGCGCTGCGCGATCAGCATGGCGAAGGTGTTGACGATCAGGAACACGCCGACGAGCACCGCGACCCCGGCGAAGCCGAGCATCACGTACTTGATGATGTCGAGGAACCCGCCCAGTTGCTGGACGTCCGACTCAGCCTGCTCGCCGGCCGTGCGGTAGTCGTAGGAGCCGGTGCCGAGCGCCGCGGCCACGCGCTGCTTGAGCCGCGCGTCACTCACGCCCTGCGCCGCGCCGACCGAGATGCTGGTGGCCGCCTTCGGGTCGCCCAGCAGCCTGGCCTGGGCGGTCGGGGTGTCGAGGAACAGCAGGGCAGCCCCGGGGTTGGTCGTGGTGAACGTGACGATGCCGACCACCTCGACCCGGAACGAGCCGGGCGCCGCGATCACCGTGAGGGTGTCGCCGACGCGCACGTCGCGGCGGCCGGCGGTGTCCGCGTCGATCAGCGCCTCGGCCGGCCCGCGCGGGGCGTGGCCGGAGGTGAGCTCCACGGGGCTGCGCTCGGTCGGGTCCCAGTTGGTGCCGATCGTGGGGGCGCCGGTGGTCGGCCCCACGGGCTCGTTCTCCTCGTCGACGACGGTGATGTTCCGGGTCTCCGCGTCCACGCGCGCGGCGGCCACGCCGTCGATCCGCGCCACGCGGTCCGCGACGGAGGCGGGCAGCGTCGCCGTCGCCCCGGAGGGCACCGCCTCGTCGAGGGTCTCCTTCGGGCTGACCGTGACGTCGGCGGCGGTCGAGGCGAACAACCGGTCGAAGGTGCGGCTGACCGTGTCGGAGAAGATCAGGCTGCCCGCGACGAACGCCACGGACAGGACGACGGCCAGCGCGGACAGCAGCAGCCGGCCCCGGTGCGCGAGGAAGCTGCGGAGCGTCGCCTTGAGCACCGGTCAGTTCCCCTCGGAAGGCGGACCGTCCACCGGGACGGTGCCGCGCGCCGAGGCGCCGTCGTGGGGCACCGGACCTCGGTCGTCGGGCGGCCGGCCGCCGTCGCGTGGCGCCGGGCCGCCGTCGTCGAACTGGGCGCGGATCACGTCGAAGCGCTTCATCCGTTCCAGCACCGCCTCCGCCGTCGGCCGCCGCATCTCGTCGACGATCCGGCCGTCGCCGAGGAAGAGCACCAGGTCGGAGTGGGCGGCGGCGCCCGGGTCGTGACTGACCATGACGACCGTCTGCCCGAGGTCGTCGACGGCCTCCCGCAGGAAGCCGAGGACCTCCAGGCCGGCGCGCGAGTCGAGGTTGCCGGTCGGCTCGTCCGCGAAGATCAGCTCGGGCCGGGAGGCCAGCGCCCGCGCGCAGGCCACGCGCTGCTGCTGCCCGCCGGACAGCTGGGACGGCCGGTGCCGCAGACGGTCCCTGAGCCCCAGCGTGTCGATGACCTGGTCCAGCCACTTCTCGTTGGGCTTCTGGCCGGCGATGTCCATGGGCAGGGTGATGTTCTCCAGCGCGTTCAGGGTCGGGACGAGGTTGAACGACTGGAACATGAACCCGATCCGGTCCCGCCGCAGCCGGGTCAGGTCCCGCTCCTTCAGCCCCGTGATCTCGGTGTCACCGATCCACACCTGCCCGGCCGAGACCGTGTCGAGCCCCGCGAGGCAGTGCATCAGGGTGGACTTCCCGGAGCCCGACGGCCCCATCACCGCGGTGAAACGGCCCCGCACGATGTCCACGTCCACCGAGTCCAGGGCGAGCACCGCCGTCTCGCCCGAGCCGTACACCTTGGTCAGACCGCGGGCGCGGGCCGCGATCCCGTCGTCCGACGCCAGGCCCGGGGCGTGCTCCGCAGCAGGTGTGGACAAGGCCGCCTCCTCGTGGTGGAAAGGTGCCGCTGTCGTCCATGTCTTCCTTGTCCCGGTCGAGCGTAATGTGACGTGGCGCACACTCGGTATCCTCCCTGGGTCGGAGTCCCGCCCTTGCCGGTGCTAGCGCCCCGGCGCTAGCGTCGAGGTATGGCGAAGACCCAGCTGAACGTGCGCGTGGACGAGGACACCGCCCGCGCGGCCCGCGAACGCGCGCTGGCCCGCGGCATGAGCGTCAACCGCTACATCGAGGAGCTGGTCAGACAGGACACCGGGGAGGTCGGCCACACGTTCGTGGAGGCCGCCGCCGACTTCATGAAGCAGTACGAGGCCGTCTTCGCCGAGGAGTTCGACGGAGGGACCTCCGCCCGGGCGGCGTCGGGAGCCGGTGCGGACCGCGAGGGCGCGCGCGAAGGTCGCCGCTGATCCGTTGGAGAACCTCAGAATCGACCTCGCCTGGCTGCTGATGCTCGCCGAGCAGAAGACCCCCGGAGACCCCCAGGTCACCGACTGGGGTGCCCTCGTCGCCGCCGTCGCACGCCATCAGGCCGAGATATTCGGCGTCCCCGTCTACGACTCCCCGCACGCCCGCGCCGCCGCACTGCTGCAACTCCTGCTCCACGTCCCCGCGCTGGAACGCTCCAACGCCCTGTTCGCCTCCGCCGTCGCCTACGCGTACCTCGTCGCCGGCGGCGAGAAGGTCGTCACCTCGCCCGAGCAGGTCCGCGATCTCGCCCGGCTGGTCAAGAGCGGCGAGGCGTCGGTACAGGACATCGCGCGGGAACTGCGCCGGTGGAGCCTGTGAGCTACTCCGCGGGCTCCTCCTCGTGCCCGGGCCGCCAGGCCGTGCCCAGCACGCAGTAGGAGGTGGGGAGCGTCGGCCCCTTCTCCGGCATCAGCGTCCGCCGGTAGGGGCCGAGCGCGAACCCGGCGTCCCGCAGCGCCCCGACCGGGTCGCGGGACAGGTGGCAGCCGCCGTTCAGCGGCGGCCACAGCGTCCGGTCCAGCGCGCGCTGGGTGAAGGCCATCAGCCGGCCGCCGCCCGCACCGTGCTCGAAGAACCGCACCTCGCCGCCCGGCCGCAGCACCCGCCGCAGCTCCGCGAGCGCGCGCGGCACGTCGCGCACGCTGCACAGCACCAGCGAGACCACCGCCGCGTCAAAGCCCTCGCTCTTGACCGGCAGCGCCTCCGCGGCCCCCGGCACCACATCGACCGGGACGTCGGCGCGCAGCGCCGCCTCCACCGCCAACCGGCGCAGCACACGCTCCGGTTCGATGGCGACGACCTCCGCGACGGTGCTCGGGTAGTGCGCGAAGTTCAGGCCGTTGCCGGCGCCGATCTCGATCACCCGCCCCGACAGCCCGGCAAGCAGCGTCCGGCGCACGCCGGCCATGCCCATCCGGTGCTCGGCGGTCACGCTGACCCGGGCGTAGTAGCGGGCGAACAGCGGGTGATGCACGGCATCCCGCACTCGTCCGGCGGACCGCAGCGGCATGGCGACCTCCTCGACAGGACAGGCCTCACGGCGATTCTCCCCCGCCCGGGCCCGGCCCATCCCCCTCGCGCCGGCACGGCCGCTCGGAACGCCGGCCTCAACGAGCCGCGCGCCCCGTCGCCGAGCGACAAACCCGCCCCACCGTTCCTCGGACGGAGCCCTGCCGGATCACGCGCCGGCGATCAGGGTGCCTGCCGTACCCGGAACGCCTCCGCGTCCCACGTGCCGTCGAGGCGGGGAGCCAGCCAGTGGGGTGACGCGGCGCGGAAGTCGGCGGGGTCCAGGGCCGCCGCTCCCTCGGGTACGGCGCCGAGCAGGGGTGCCTCCGCCACCTCCGGCAGGTCCGCGAGGTTGCAGCGCGAGGCGAGGTCCGGCTCGGCGGGCCAGCTGCCGATCACGATCCCCGCCACCCTCAACTGCCGGTAGCGGAGTTCACGTACGGTCAGTTCCGTCATGTTCAGCGTGCCGAGGCCCGCGGGCGCCACGACCAGCACCGGCGCCGCGAGCAGCTGGGCCGCGTCCGCCAGGGTGCCGCCCGCCGCGTCGAACCGTACGAGCAGTCCGCCCGCGCCCTCGACCAGCACCAGGTCGTGCTCCGTGGCCAGTTTCGCGGCGGTCTCCGCGACCTCGTGCGGATGGACCGGCGCGCGACCGGCCCGGCGGGCGGCCGTGCCCGGCGCCAACGGCTCGGGGAACCGGGCGACCTCCGCCGCCGTCACCGCACCGGCGAGCCGCGCGACCTCCGCGGCGTCCCCGGGCTCGTCCTGCCCCACACCCGTCTGCGCCGCCTTCAGCACGGCCACCGACCGGCCGGCCGCCAGCGCGGTCGCGGCGACGGCGGCCGTCACGACCGTCTTGCCGATCTCCGTGCCCGTCCCCGTGATCACCAGTACCGGCATGTCATCCCTCCCGCGCGGCCGCGCACACCGCGCGCGCGATCCGCGCCACGTCCGCGTCGCCCGTCACGTACGGCGGCATCGTGTAGATCAGGTCCCGGAACGGCCGCAGCCACACGCCCTCGCGGACGGCGGCCTCCGTGGCGGCCCGCATGTCCACGGGGTGGTCCAGCTGGACGACCCCGATGGCTCCCAGGACGCGTACGTCCTTCACACCGGGAAGATCCGAGGCCGCCGCGAGGCCCTCCCGCAGGCCCGTCTCGATCCGCCTGACCTCCGCGCGCCAGTCCTGGCCCAGCAGCAGCTCGATGGAGGCGCAGGCGACGGCAGCCGCCAGCGGATTGCCCATGAACGTCGGCCCGTGGGCGAGCACCGGAACCTCGCCCCGCGAGATGCCCTCGGCCACCCGGGAGGCGCACAGCGTCGCCGCCATGGTCAGATAGCCGCCGGTCAGCGCCTTGCCCACACACATCACGTCGGGCGCCACACCCGCGTGCTCCGCCGCGAACAGCGCGCCGGTCCGCCCGAACCCGGTGGCGATCTCGTCGAACACCAGCAGGACGTCGTGGGCGTCGCACGCCTCGCGCAGCACCCGCAGATAGGCGGGGGAGTGGAACCGCATCCCACCCGCCCCTTGCACCACCGGCTCGACCACGACCGCGGCCAGCTCACCGGCATGCCGTCCGATCAGCTCGCGCAGATGGTCGGCGTACGGCTCCTCGTACTCGGCGGGCGGCGGTCCGGCGAACACCTGGCGCGGGAGCACACCGGTCCACAGCTGGTGCATCCCGCCCTCGGGGTCGCACACCGACATCGGCTGCCAGGTGTCGCCGTGATAGCCGCCGCGCCAGGTCAGCAGCCGCTGCTTGCCCGGACGGCCCAGCGAACGCCAGTACTGCAGGCACATCTTGACGGCCACCTCGACCGACACGGACCCGGAGTCGGCGAGGAAGACGTGCTCCAGCCCGTCGGGCGACATGTCGACAAGGTGCTTCACGAGCCGTACGGCGGGCTCGTGGGTGAGCCCGCCGAACATCACATGGCTCATGCGCCCGAGCTGCTCGTGCGCGGCCTCGTTGAGCACCGGGTGGTTGTAGCCGTGGATCGCCGACCACCAGGACGACATGCCGTCGACCAGCTCGCCCGAGCCGTCGGCCAGCTTCAGGCGCACGCCGTTCGCCGACTCCACGACGAGCGGCTCCTGGCGGCCGGGCATGGGGCCGTACGGATGCCACACATGCCGCCGGTCCAGTGCGAGCAGCTCGGGCACGCTCAGCTCAGGCATTGGGCGCGAGATCCGTTCCGGCGCCCCGGCGGCGTACGGCGACCAGGTCGGGCCTGGGCTCGTCGACACGCGGCGCAGGTGCGGGGCCGCAGACTCCGCCGTCCTGGCCCGAGCCGCACCCGCCGCCCTCGTGGCATCCGCCGGCGGCGCGATGCTCGGGCAGCGTCACCTGGTCGGTGCCCTCCACCTCGAACCCGGCGTCCGCGATCATCTCCAGGTCGGCCTTGCCCGCCTGGCCCTCGCTGGTGAGGTAGTCGCCGAGGAAGATCGAGTTGGCCAGGTGCAGGGCGAGCGGCTGCATCGTACGGAGATGAACCTCGCGGCCGCCCGCGATGCGCACCTCGACGTCCGGGCAGACGAAGCGGACCATCGCCAGGATGCGCAGGCAGCGCTGCGGGGTGAGGTGCCACTCCTTGGCCAGCGGGGTGCCCTCGAACGGGATCAGGAAGTTGACCGGAACCGAGTCCGGGTCCAGCTCACGCAGCGAGAAGACCACGTCCACCAGGTCCTCGTCGTTCTCGCCCATGCCCGCGATCAGCCCGGAGCAGGCGGACAGCCCGGCCGCGTGCGCCTTGTGGACCGTGTCCACCCGGTCGGCGTAGGTGTGCGTGGTCGTGATGTCCCCGTACGTCGCCTCGGACGTGTTGAGGTTGTGGTTGTAGGCGTCCGCGCCGGCCTCGCGCAGCCGCTCCGCCTGGCCGTCGGAGAGCAGCCCGAGACAGGCGCACACCTCGACGCCCTCGTTCTGCTCCTTGATCGCCTTGATGGTCTCGGAGACCCGGTCCACGTCGCGGTCGGTCGGACCCCGGCCGCTGGCCACCAGGCACACCCGCTTGGCGCCCCCGGCGAGCCCGGCCGCCGCGGCCTGGGACGCCTCCTCGGGTTTCAGCCAGGTGTACTTGAGGATGTCGGCCTTGGAACCGAGCCGCTGGGAGCAGTAGGAGCAGTCCTCCGGGCACAGGCCGGACTTCAGGTTGACGAGGTAGTTGAGTTTCACCCGTCGGCCGAACCAGTGCCGGCGCACCTTCCCGGCCGCGGCCACCACATCGAGCAGGTCGTCATCGGAAGTCGCGAGGACGGCCAGCGCCTCCTCGCGGGTCGGCAGCTCGCGCCGCAGCCCCTTGTCCACCAGCGTCTTCAGCAGGTCCATGGGAGCTGATCCTGTCGTACGGACCCGTCCCGGGCCAAGGAGACTTCGCACAACACAGGCGCTTCGACGTGTGGGTATTGCCACATCCTGGCCTGCCGACCAGGCCGCTAGTGTCTGTGCACTGCCTACAAATTCCCCCGGAGGACCCATGGTGTTCGGCTGGATCGACGAGCAGGCGGAACTGCGCCGCCGCGCCGGCCTCGTACGGACTCTGCGCCCGCGCCCGGCCGACTCTCCGCTCCTCGATCTGGCGAGCAACGACTACCTGGGTCTGGCCCGCCACCCGGAGGTCACCGAGGGCGCCGCACGGGCCGCGCGGACCTGGGGCGGCGGCGCGACCGGTTCCCGGCTGGTCACCGGCACCACCGAACTGCACACCGAGCTGGAACGGGAACTGGCCGATTTCTGCGGCGCCGAGGCGGCCCTCGTCTTCTCCTCCGGCTACGCGGCCAACCTCGCCGCGGTCACCGCGCTGGCGCCGCACGGCTCGCTGATCGTCTCCGACGTCGGCAACCACGCCTCACTGATCGACGGCTGCCGACTGGCCCGGGGCAGCACGCAGGTCGTGGCGCACGCCGAACCGGATGCCGTGCGCAAGGCCCTGCGCACGCACGACGGGCCCGCGATCGCCGTGTCCGACACGGTCTTCTCGGTCGACGGCGACGCGGCCCCGCTCGCCGCACTCGCGGAGGCGTGCCGGGAGCACGGCGCGGGACTGGTGGTCGACGACGCCCACGGCCTGGGCGTGCTCGGCGACGGCGGCCGAGGAGCCCCGCACGCCGCGGGGCTCGCCGGCGCCGACGACCTCGTCGTGACGGTCACGCTGTCCAAGTCGCTCGGCAGCCAGGGCGGAGCCGTCCTCGGCCCCGCCCGGGTCATCGACCATCTGGTCAACGCGGCCCGCACGTTCATCTTCGACACGGGCCTCGCCCCGGCGGCGGCGGGCGGTGCCCTGGCGGCGCTGAAGCTGCTGCGCCGCGAACCGGAGCGGGCGGCGCGGGCGCGCGCGGTGGCGGCCGACCTGCACGCCCGGCTGACCGCCGCCGGTCTGGAGGCGGTCCGTCCGGACGCCGCGGTCGTCTCCGTGCGCGCGCCCTCCCCGGAGGGGGCCGTGCGATGGGCGGCCGAGTGCCGTGCGGCCGGGCTGGCCGTGGGCTGTTTCCGACCTCCTTCCGTGCCCGACGGCATCTCACGGCTGAGACTGACCGCCCGTGCGGACCTCTCCGGGGAGCAGATCGCACGCGCTGTACGGGTGATCGGCGAAACGCGGCCATGAGTCGGCGTGCACGGCCGTGCCTCGCGGCTGACGGACAGATGGGGTCGAGGGGCGGTTTCAGGTTGAGCGACCGGTCGGCCTGAGCGACCGGTCGGGCCGACCGGACCGGTCGGGGATCAGCCGATCGCCGCCGTGAACTCCGCCCAGCTGTCGGGGGAGAAGAGCAGCGCGGGGCCGGCCGGGTCCTTGGAGTCGCGCACGGCGAGCAGTCCGGCCCACGGTCCGGAGGCCGGACGGGCCGTCTCGACGCAGTTGTTCGCGCCGGTGCTGTAGCTGCTGCGCAGCCACCGCACGTCGTGCAGTTCGGTGCTGGAAGGGATGGTCCGAGGCAGTGCACGCATGGTGCCTCCTTACGCGCCGGCAGCTGTCCCGGCGATGAAATCCAACGATTCCTCGGGCGAAAGGGCGTGGATCTGAAGGGCGTTGAAGGCCTCCGTGTAGGCCTGGAGGTCTTCTTTCCGTTCGAGATAGAGGCTACTCGTCAAGTGGTCGAGTACGACAACATCCAGATCAGAAGTGTTCGAAAATGAGAAGATTACGAAAGGCCCGGTGACGCCGATGTGCGCGCCGGCGGCGAACGGCAGCACCTGGAGCCGGACTTGGGGCAGCCGAGCCGCCTCGACCAGCCGCGTCAGCTGCCGGGCCATGACCCCTGGACCCCCGACCTCCCGGCGCAGCACCGCCTCGTCCAGCACGGCGTTCAGCACCAGTGGCCGATCGGCACGCAGCACGTCCTGCCGCGCCAGCCGCACCTCCACCAGCGTGTCGAGCCGCTCCTCCGACAGGCCCTCCACCGCGGCCCTCGTCACCGCCCGCGCGTACTCGGGCGTCTGCAACAACCCGGGGACGACGGTGGTCTCCAGCGTGCGCATCGCGCTGGCCTGGGACTCCAGGCTGATGAAGTCGCGGTAGGTCGGCGGCAGCACCCCCCGGTACGCGTGCCACCAGTGATGCCGACCGCCGGTGTCGTCGGATCCCGCCAACATCATCAGCAACTCCCGTAGTTGGGAGTCGCTCACTCCGTACGCGTCGAGCAGTAACCGCACATCGGCCGGTTTCACACCGCTGGTGCCGGTTTCGATGCGGCTCACTTTCGACTGGTGCCATCCCACCAATCGGGCCGCCTCGCCACTGGTGAGCCCTGCCGAGGTGCGCAGCGCGCGCAGTTCGGCGCCCAGCTTCCGGCGGCGCACCGCGGGACCGTGTTGCATGCGCTCCTCCTTACTCCTTATGAGGCGCCCAAATACGGTCTCGCGTCGCAGAGTTCACCGCTTTGAGCGACAGATATATGCATATCTTGGTGGATCGCCGTCCTTCACCGGCGTGGTGATGGCAGTCTGGCGGGCGAAGCACCAGTCCGGGACCGTACTCGAACCTTCCGCTCCGTGTCGGACTGCGGTCCCGTGGGAAAGGGACGACGTCGCCATGGCAGACCATTTGGAAGCATCCGTCACTCTGCCGAGCGATCCCGCCTCGGTCTCCGCCGCTCGTGCCTATGTGGTGGGCACGCTGGCGGAGTGGGGCCTCGCGGCGGGCACGGAAGTGTCCGACACCATCCGGCTCATCGTCTCCGAACTCGCCACCAACGCCGTCCAGCACACCCTCGGCCAGTCGCCGACCTTCACGGTGGCCGTGGCCCTCGACCGCGACGAACGGCTGCGCGTCGGCGTCACCGACAGCCACCCGCGCTTCCCCAAGCGGCTGCCCGCCGCCGTCCAGCAGGACAACGGCCGCGGCATGGTGATCATCCGCTGTCTGGCCGCGGAGTGCGGTGGAAGACTGCGCGTCCGCCCCACCCGCGAGGGCGGCAAGACCGTCTCCATCGAACTGCCGTGGAGCACCCCGGCGGAGCCGGTCCCGACGGTCGGCCGGCAGGAACCGTAGGGCCACGGATGCCCGGTCCTACGGGCAGCAACCGTGGGCTTCACGCCGGGTGGGTCTGCCGGGCACGGCCGAACGCGCCGCGCAACAAGGCCCGGAAGGCGTCGGCGGCCGGTGCCGCTTCCTCGGCACGGTGGACGACCGCGATCGTACGGCGCAGCTCTCCCGGATCCAGCGGGCGCGTACCGACCGGGGTGGCCGCCGTCCGCGCCACCATCTCCGGTACGACTCCGACTCCCAGGCCCGCACTGACCAGCGCGCACACCAGCGCGTACCCGGGGGTGGCGACCACCACCGACGGGGCGGCCCCGGCCCGGGCCAGCGCCGTCTCGACGCCCTGCCGGGCGGGATGGTCCGGTGCCATGCTGATCAGCGGCTGCCCGGCGAGCTCCGCCAGAGGCAGCCGGGACGTACCGCCGGTGAGGACATGACCGGGGGCGGTCACCAGCACCAGTTCCTCGACCAGCACGGGTTCCGCGCGCACGGTGGCGGGAAGCGGGGCCGGATCGGCGGTTGGTACGTGTGCGTCAGCGCCAGGTCGATCTCGCCGGCGGCGACCGCGGCGATGCCGGCCGGCGGTTCGTAGTCGGCGACGGTGAGTGCCACGTCCGGATGCGCCCGGCGGAACGCGCTGAGCACCGGCGGCAGCAGGTGGATGCCCGCCGTCTGGAAGGTGCCGAGCCGGAGGGTGCCGCCCGTGAGGCCGGTCAGCCGTGCCAGTTCGTGCCGGGCCCGCTCCAGTTCGTCCAGCACCCGCCGGGCCCGTGTCACCAGCAGTTCGCCCGCGCCCGTCAGCCGCGTCCCTCTGTGGTGGCGGACCAGCAGGGCCGTGCCCGCCTCCCGTTCCAGCTTGGCCAGTTGCTGGGAGAGCGCGGGCGGAGTGTAGCCGAGGCGTTCGGCGGCCCGGGTGATCGAGCCGGCCTCGGCGACGGCGACCAGCGCGGCCAGTCGGGTCGGGTCGTACATGCCGGACCTCCGCAGCCCAAAGAATCGCTTAAGGGCTGGGCAGCATATTCGACATACCTTCTGAAGGCCGGGTCCCGGCAGGCTGGGCGCATGGACGCACAGCTCATCACGTTCACGGGTGTCGCGGCGGGCATGATCGCGATGCCGGGCGCCGACTTCACCGTGGTCGTGCGCAACGCCCTGGTCTCCCGTCGGGCCGGCGTCGCGTGCGCGCTCGGCATCGCGGCCGGGCTGCTCGTGCACACGGCGCTGGCGGTGGCGGGGGTCGCTGCGGTGCTGACGGCCGTGCCGGCGCTCTTCCACGCGCTCCGACTGCTGGGCGGCGCCTATGTCCTGTACCTGGGCGTACGAACCCTGTGGTCACTGCGGCGGCCGCGGACCGGGGCCGTTCAGGACGACGGCGGGTCCGCGGCACGGCCCCTGCGGCAGGGCTTCGTGACGAACGCCCTCAACCCCAAGGCCCCGATCACGTTCCTCAGCCTGCTGCCGCAGTTCGTGCCGGCGGGCAGTCCCGCCGTGCCCCGGACGCTGCTGCTCGCGCTGATCGTGGTCGTACTCGCCCTGGTGTGGTTCCCCGTGGTGGCGCTGCTGGTGGACCGCCTCGGCCGGTGGCTGCGCGGCCCGCGGGCCGGACGGGTCGTCGAAGGCGTCACCGGTACCGCACTGACGGTTCTCGGCGCGGCTCTCCTCCTCGAACCGACGGCCGGGGCAGCCTGACGGTGCTGTGCGCCGGTTCGGTGTCCTGCTCGCTCTCGCGCCCCTCCTCGCCCAGGCCCGCGCGTCGTACGAGCCGGGGGAGCAGTCCCCACAGGCCGACACAGACCAGGAAGGTCGCCGCACCCGCGGCGAGGCCGCCGGCCCGGCCGGTCGTCACATCCACGACCAGCATGACCGAGCCGCTGAAGGCGAACACCAGCACGGCCAGACCGACGGTGGCCAGCCGCGAGGAGACCTGCACGATGCGCGGCTTGGCGCCCTGCTGGAACAGCGAGCGGTGCAGCGCGGCCGGCGCGGTGAAGAGCGCCGCGGCGAGGACGGCCAGCAGGAGAGCCGTGACGTAGGTGGCGCGCTGGACCGTGTCGAGTTCTCCGAAGCGGGAGGTGAAGGCCAGCGACAGCAGGAAGGCGAAGAGGATCTGTACGCCCGTCTGGGTGACGCGCAGTTCCTGGAGGAGTTCGACGAAGTTGCGGTCGGCTCTCTCCAGCGGCGTCTCGTTGCGTGCGGTGCAGGGACGGTGCTCGGCCATGCGGTGACGGGTAACCACTTGAGCCCGTGTCACGCCCGTGCGCCGTCGTGCCGTGCGGGCCGTCGTGCCCGTGGAGCGTCACGCCCGGGCGGGGCCGTCATGCCCCGGGTGGGGCGGTCATGCCCCGGGCGGGCCGTCGTGCCCCGTGCGGGCGGCGGCACCCCGATGTGCTGCCGCCCGCACGGATCAGTCGATCAGTGGATCACTTCACCCGGCCGTACCAGACGCTCTTGGTCCAGATCTTCTGCAGCCGCACCACGTCCCCGGACTTGGGTGCGTGCCAGATCCTGCCTTTACCCGCGTAGATGCCGACGTGGTAGACGTTGCGGCCCGAGTGGAAGAACACCAGGTCCCCGGCCTTGCGGTTCGTCGAGGAGATGTGGCGCGTCTTGTTGTACTGCTGGGCCGCCGTGCGCGGCAGCTTCTTGCCTGCCTTCTTGAACGAGTAGAGCGTGAGCCCCGAGCAGTCGAACCTGTGCGGTCCGGTGGCGCCCCACTTGTAGGGCGAGCCCTTCTTCGAGGCCGCGACCTGAAGTGCCTTCGTCGCGGGCGAGGCGGCCTGGGCCTCCGAGGTGAAGCCGGGGGCCACGATCGAGCCGCCCACGGCGGCGATGGTCAGGGCCGAGGCCGTACCGGCCCGGGCCATGAGCGACGGGACACGATTGAGCGCAGTCATGCGCAACCCTTCGTCAGCCGCCTGTGAAGGATGACCTGTCGGATTCGGGCTGGCGAAGTTGCCCGGCCGCGAGCGAGCTCGCGGCTTCACCCCAAGGACTGCTCGGAACTGACGCTCCGGCGGCCCGTCATGCTTGGGTCCTCCACTCCTGCCGATCCACTCCTGTCGACCGGTCATCCGGGCGGCGGCAGGACTCGGCGTCCGCCCGGACCGCCCCGCCGCGGTGGCGGGGGCTTGTCGTCAGACAGGGATCTTCACCCATGGATGTCGGAAAATCCCAACGCAACCGGGGATTTGTGTTGTTACTCACCACTCACCCGTTCGGGTGGACACCCTCGTGTTCGAGTCACCGTCCAGAGACTCGGGGAGCCTCGGACCAGCGACGGAATACCCCGTTCCGTCCCCGGGTCAGGCGGGGTGCGCAAGCCCGGAGGGCCGAAAAAAGTAGCTAGGGATACTCCCAAAGGGGGTACGCCGTTCAGCCCGTTTCGTCTCGGGTCCGGACGCGACGTCCACGGGACGGGCGTCCGGACCCGGTGGGGGACCGTCAGATTCCGGACTCCGGGGGGAGGGTGACGCGCGCGGTGCGCCGCTCGCCGTCCAGCACCCGCAGTGCCCGGGCCAGCGTGGCGGCGTGCAGTTCGCTCTCGCCGCGCTGGTGCATCACGGCCAGGGCGTCGCGCAGGGCGACCGCCTTCGTGACCAGCGCCTGTGCGGCCCGCAGTCCGCGGTAGGTGTCACCGGGCAGCGCCGGGTTGATGCGGCCGAGCAGGTCGACCACGTCGAGGTAACGATCGATCAACTCCGCCTCGGCGCGCGTCAGGGCGGGCAGGGGCGGCAGTTCCGGTGGCAGCATCGGCGGCTCACTTCGCGGCGGGGCCGGGCTGCGCGCCCTTGCGGCTGGGGACGACCCGGTCGGCCAGGCCGTACTCGACCGCTTCCTCGGCGTCGAGGATCCTGTCCCGCTCGATGTCTGCCCTGACCTGCTCGCGCGTCCGGCCCGTATGGCGCGCGAGCAGGTCCTCCATCCGGGCCCGAACGCGCGTCAGCTCGTCGGCCTGGATCGCCAGATCGCTCGCCTGCCCGCGCACCGGTTCGGGCAGCCGGGGCTGATGGAGCACCAGGCGGGCGCCAGGCAGTACGAATCGCTTGCCAGGGGTGCCCGCCGCCAGCAGCACGGAGGCGGCCGCGC
This sequence comes from Streptomyces bullii, assembly GCF_042657145.1. Taxonomy (NCBI): domain Bacteria; kingdom Bacillati; phylum Actinomycetota; class Actinomycetes; order Kitasatosporales; family Streptomycetaceae; genus Streptomyces; species Streptomyces bullii. The sequence continues at coordinate 572,844 of NZ_JBHSNY010000002.1, read as the reverse complement.
CGGCCTGGCCCAGGCAGATCGTCTCCACGTCGCAGGTGACGTACCGCATCGTGTCGTAGATCGCCGCCATCGCGTGGAACGAGCCGCCGGGGGAGTTGACGTACAGCGAGATGTCCCGGTCGGGGGCCTGGTGTTCGAGGTGCATGAACTGGGCCATCACGTCGTTCGCCGACGTCTCGTCGATCTGCGTGCCGAGGAAGACGATCCGCTCCTCCATCAGCTTCGAGTACGGATCCATCGTCCGTTGCCCGGAGCCCGTGCGCTCCGTGAACTCCGGCAGGACGTGACGGGCGGACGGTCGGGTCATGGCGAACCCCTCCTCGCAGAGCATCGGCGTCTGTCAAAAATGTACAGGACGTACATGACGTTATGATGGCTTCATGGCCTACGAGATTCCGGTGACGCAAGCGAGGGCTGAGCTCGCCGACCTGATCAACCGTGTGGTGTACGGCGGTGAGCGCGTCGTCGTGACCCGGCACGGCAAGCCCCTCGTCGCCCTTGTCTCCGCCGATGACCTGCGACGACTCGACGAACACCAGGAGCTGGCGGAGGAGCACGTGCTCAGCGCGGTCTCCACCGTCCGCGAGGTCGCGTCCGCTCCGCGCGAACAGCAGCGCTTCGGCATCGCGGCCGAGCACCGGGGGACGGGTCCTTCGTAGCCGCCCGGCAGGGTTCGCGCGGCGGGTCCCGGACAGCGAAACCGTGCGTCCCGTCGTCACGGCGGGGACGCACGGTCGTGCGGCGGGGGAGGGGCGGGTCAGGTGACGGGCGCGAGCTTCTTCTCGTCGGCGGTGTCGGCCCGGTTCGCCGCCCGGGCGCCGAGCGTGCCGCCGAGCAGTACCGCGCCCAGCCCCAGGGCGGCCCACCAGGCCAGCGTCAGGGCGGGGCCGGTCGCCGCCGCGCCGTCGAAGTACGCCACCGAACGCAGCAGCGTCGCCCCCGCGCCCGGCGGCAGCCACTGGCCGATCGCGCCGGCCGGCTCCGGCAGCATGTGCGGAGCCGAGGCGGCGCCCGAGAACGGGTTGCCCAACAGCATCACCACAGCCGCCATGATCCCGGCACCGGCGGTGCCGGCCAGTGCGCCGAGTCCGGCCACGGCGCCACCGACGGCCAGTGTCGACAGTCCGAACGCGGCGGCCTCGGCCCACCAGTCGCCCGTGAGTACGTCGAGCCAGCTGTGCGCGACGGCCGCCGCGACCACGCCCACCAGCGCGGCCGCGCCGAGCAGTGCGACCGCGGCGCGCACGCCGCGCGGGCCCAGCGCGGTCACCATCGAGCCCGCCGCGATGCCGGCCAGCGCCAGCGGCAGGACGCTCGCGCTCAGGGCCGCGCCGCGCGGGTCGTTCGCCGGGGCGGTCACCACGTCCGCCGTGTCGATCTGCGCGCCCCCGGACGCCGCCTGTGGTGCCACGGTCCGCTGGAGCAGCTGGGCGACGGTCGGGCTCGCGGCCGACGCGGTGAGCAGTTTCGGGCCCCGGTCCGTGGCGACGACCGCCCCGTAGACCGTTCGGTCCTGGATGGCCTCCCGGGCGGCGGCCTCGTCGGCGTAGCGGTGGATCTCGAAGGCGCCCTCACGCTCCCCGAGTCGCTTCTCGATCGGAGCCGTGGCCGCGGCGGGCCCGGCCACACCGAGAGGGACGTCGCGGGGAGCGGTACGGGCGGCCGGCCAGGCGAAGGCCCACAGGGCCAGTGCGGCGAGGACGGGGACGAGGAGGACGACGGTGATAAGGCGGCGGACGGGCGTCCTGGTCGGCGCGGTGGAGGGGGAGGACATGAGGTGTCTCCTCGGGGTGCGACGTAGCTGTGACCTAAAAAGAAGGATCGTTCGTTTTGCTGTCTCTCCACCGTCGACCCGTCCGGGCCGGCTTGTCAAGAAGGAATGTTCGTTTTAGCTTGGGCGGCATGGCCCGCGTCTCCCAGGAACACCTCGACGCCCGCCGCCGCCAGATCCTCGACGGCGCCGCGCTCGTCTTCGCCCGCAACGGCTTCCATGCCACGTCCATGCAGGACGTGTTGAAGGAGGTCGGCCTGTCCGCAGGCGCCGTCTACCGCTACTTCAGCGGCAAGGAGGAGCTGATCGGCGCGATCGTCGGTGAGGTGCTCGACGTGGTGGGCGGCGTCTTCGAGAGCGCGGCGCAGCAGTCCCCTCCGCCGCTGCCGGACGAGATGATCCCCCGGGTCCTCGCGCGGTTGAAGGAGGTCAGGCCCGGGGTCGTCGACCACGGCGAGTGGATCTTCCCCCGGCTGATGCTCCAGGTCTGGGCCGAGACCCTGCGCAACGAGACCCTGGCGGCCACGTTCGGAACCGGCTACGACAAGGTCCGTGCCGCGTGGGCGAGGGTCGTGGAGGGGTACAAGACGGCGGACCTCATCGCCGGGAACGTCGACGCCGACGCCATGGCCCGCACGATGATCGCCATTGCGCAGGGCTTCGCGGCGCAGATGGCCGTGTTCGGTGAACTGCCCCCCGAGGTCCTGAGGAACGGCGTCCGGGCACTGATGAGCGTGCGGGACCCGCGCGCGGATAACTGAACGCGCACGGGCGGGCCGGCCGGGCTGTGAAGTCTCCTGCGGGGTGCGGCCGGCTGCGAGGTCTCCTGGGGCTGGGGCTGGGGCTGCGGGTCGGCTCGGCTCGCGCTGCGAGGTCTTCTGCGGGGTGCGGGGCGCCGCGTGCCGTAAGGCCTGCGAGGGGCCGAGGTCGTCGCCGCTGTGCGGCCCGCGCGGAGCACGGCTCGCCCCGCGCTCCGGCCCTGCCGCAGCGCAGACCGGCCCGGGCTTCGAGGCCCGTGTGGATCACAGCTTGGTTAACGTGCCTGAAATCAGGTCCAACTAGCCTGCCGATCCACGCCACCAGGCACTTTGCCCCGTGGCCGCGGCAACCGGACCCGCACGGTCCGGAGCGAGGACTGTGAGGTGGGACGTGCAACTGACCCCGCACGAGCAAGAGAGGCTGCTGATCCACGTGGCGGCCGACGTCGCCGAGAAGCGCCGGGCCCGCGGGCTCAAGCTCAACCACCCGGAGGCCGTCGCGCTCATCACCTCGCACATCCTGGAGGGCGCGCGTGACGGCCGTACCGTGGCCGAACTCATGTCCTCCGGGCGCAAGCTGCTCACCCGGGACGACGTCATGGAGGGCGTCCCGGAGATGATCCACGACGTCCAGGTGGAGGCCACCTTCCCGGACGGCACCAAGCTCGTCACCGTCCACGACCCGATCGTCTGACGGGGAGGCCGCGCCGTGATTCCCGGAGAAATCCTGTTCGCCGAGGACCCGATTGCCTACAACGAGGGCCGCGAGGTCACCCGGCTGACCGTCCTCAACGCCGCCGACCGGCCCGTGCAGGTCGGCTCCCACTACCACTTCGCCGAGGCCAACCCCGGTCTGGAGTTCGACCGTGCCGCAGCGCGCGGCAAGCGGCTGAACGTCGCCGCCGGCACCGCCGTCCGCTTCGAACCCGGGATCCCCGTCGACGTCGAACTCGTCCCGCTCACCGGCGCCCGGGTCGTCCCCGGCCTGCGCGGGGAGACCGGAGGTGCCCTCGATGCCTGAGATCTCCCGTGCCGCGTACGCCGACCTGTTCGGACCGACCACCGGCGACCGTATCCGGCTCGCCGACACCGACCTGCTGATCGAGATCGAGGAGGACCGTTCCGGCGGTCCCGGCCGCGCCGGTGACGAGGCCGTCTTCGGCGGCGGCAAGGTCATCCGCGAGTCCATGGGCCAGGCGCGTGCCACGCGCGCGGACGGCACACCGGACACCGTCGTCACCGGAGCGGTCATCGTCGACCACTGGGGCATCGTCAAGGCCGACGTGGGCATCCGCGACGGCCGGATCACCGGCATCGGCAAGGCCGGCAACCCCGACACCATGGACGGCGTCCACCCCGACCTGGTCATCGGCCCGGAGACGGAGATCATCGCGGGCAACGGTCGGATCCTGACCGCCGGGGCGATCGACGCGCACGTCCACTTCATCTGCCCGCAGATCGCCGACGAGGCGCTCTCCGCGGGCATCACCACGCTCGTCGGCGGCGGTACCGGACCGGCCGAGGGCTCCAAGGCCACCACCGTCACACCCGGCCCCTGGCACCTGGCCCGGATGCTGGAGTCGATGGAGGCCTACCCGCTCAACGTCGGCCTGCTCGGCAAGGGCAACACCGTCTCCCACGAGGCGATGCTGTCCCAGATCCGGGGCGGCGCACTCGGTCTGAAGCTGCATGAGGACTGGGGGTCGACCCCGGCCGTCATCGACGCCTCGCTCACCGTCGCCGAGCAGACCGGCATCCAGGTGGCCATCCACACCGACACCCTCAACGAAGCCGGATTCGTGGGTGACACGCTCGCCGCGATCGCCGGGCGCGGCATCCACGCCTACCACACCGAGGGCGCGGGCGGCGGGCACGCCCCGGACATCATGACCGTCGTCTCCGAGCCGCACGTGCTGCCCAGCTCGACCAACCCGACCCGGCCGTTCACCGTCAACACCACCGAGGAACACCTCGACATGCTGATGGTGTGCCACCACCTGAACCCGGCGGTGCCGGAGGACCTCGCCTTCGCCGAGTCCCGGATCCGGCCGTCCACGATCGGGGCGGAGGACATCCTCCACGACCTCGGCGCCATCTCGATCATCTCGTCCGACTCGCAGGCCATGGGGCGCGTCGGTGAGGTCGTCATGCGGACCTGGCAGACGGCCCATGTGATGAAGCGGCGGCGGGGCGCGCTGCCGGGGGACGGGCGCGCGGACAACCGGCGGGTACGTCGCTATGTCGCCAAGTACACGATCAACCCGGCGCTCGCGCAGGGACTGGCGCGTGAGATCGGTTCCGTAGAGTCCGGCAAGCTCGCCGACCTGGTGCTGTGGGAACCGGCGTTCTTCGGCGTCAAGCCGCAGCTCGTCCTCAAGGGCGGGCAGATCGCGTACGCGCAGATGGGCGACGCCAACGCCTCCATCCCGACCCCGCAGCCGATCCTCCCACGGCCGATGTACGGGGCGATCGGGCGGGCGCCGGCGTCCAACTCCTTCAATTTCGTGGCGCCGCTGGCGATCGAGGACGGGCTGCCGGAACGGCTGGGGCTCGGGAAGCGGTTCGTGGCCATCGACTCCACGCGCCGCGTCACCAAGGCCGACATGCGCGAGAACGACACACGACCCGAGGTGCGGATCGACCCGGACAGCTTCGCCGTGCACATCGACGGGGAGCTGGTCGAGGCGGCTCCCGCCGCCGAACTGCCCCTGGCCCAGCGGTACTTCCTCTTCTGACGGCGCCGAGGACGTTGTGATGTCACGAGCAGCACTCCTCGTCCTGGCCGACGGCCGCTTTCCCGCCGGAGGGCATGCGCACTCCGGCGGGGCCGAGGCCGCCGTCAAGGCCGGGCGTGTCACCGGGGCGGCGAGCCTCGCGGACTTCTGCCGGGGGCGGTTGCACACGGCAGGGCTGGTGTCGGCCTCACTGGCCGCGGCGGCGGCCCTGGGGACCGACCCGGTCGCCCTCGACGCGGCCGCGGACGCCCGTACGCCGTCGCCCGCCCTGCGCGCCGCCGCCCGCAGACTGGGACGGCAGCTGATGCGGGCCGCGCGGGCCACCTGGCCGTCGAGACAACTCGACGCCCTGGCACGGGAGTTCCCCAAGGGCGCCCATCAGCCGGTGGTGCTGGGACTCGCGGCGCGGGCGGCCGGGCTGGGCCCCCTCGACGCCGCGTACTGCGCGGCCTACGAGAGCGTCAGCGGGCCGGCGACGGCGACGGTGCGGTTGCTGAGCCTGGACCCCCTCGACGCTACCGCTGTGCTCGCGCGGCTGGCGCCGGAGACGGACCTGGTGGCCGACCGTGCGGTGGAGGCGGCGCGGCGGGTGGTCGACGGGGGAGTCGACGTGCTGCCCGCGGCCTCCGCTCCGTTGCTCGAGATCGGCGCGGAGGTGCATGCGGCCTGGGCTGTACGTCTGTTCGCGTCGTAGCGGTGCTCGCCCCCACCGCCCCCCTACCCGTCCCCTCTCCAGGGGCTCCGCCCCTTCGACCCCGCCGGGGGCTCGGCCCCCCGACCCCCGACCTCGCCCACCCGACCGTCCCGAGACGGCCGGCCGGGAGGCCACCCGCCGTCCCGAGACGGTCGGCCGACAAGTCATCAACGGCCCCGAAACAACGGCCGGCCGAGAAGCACCGTAGGCACAGAGAAGCAGGAGCCGCCCCATGCACCTCGACCACACCCACACCCACGACGGCCCGGCCGCTCTCAGCGCCGACGCCCAGCGGCCCGACGGCAGCCGCCGTGCGCTGCGCATCGGCCTCGGCGGCCCCGTCGGCTCCGGCAAGACCGCGACCGTCGCCGCCCTCTGCCGGGCCCTGCGCGACGAGTTGTCCCTGGCCGTCGTCACCAACGACATCTACACCCGCGAGGACGCCGAGTTCCTGCTCCGGGAGGCCGTGCTACCGCCCGAGCGGATCACCGCCGTGGAGACGGGGGCCTGCCCGCACACCGCGATCCGGGACGACATCTCCGCCAACCTGGAGGCCGTGGAGGACCTGGAGGACGCGGTCGGGCCGCTGGACCTGATCCTGGTGGAGTCCGGTGGCGACAATCTCACCGCCACCTTCTCCAAGGGGCTGGTCGACGCGCAGATCTTCGTCATCGACGTCGCCGGCGGCGACGACATTCCGCGCAAGGGCGGGCCCGGCGTGACCACGGCCGACCTGCTCGTCGTCAACAAGACGGACCTGGCGCCGTACGTCGGCTCCGACCTCGCGCGGATGGCGGCCGACGCCAAGGCGCAGCGGGCCCAACTGCCGGTTGTGTTCCAGTCGTTGCGGAGCGAGACGGGCGTGCGGGACGTCGCCGACTGGGTGCGCGCGCGGCTCGCCGCGTGGACCGCGTGACCGGCGTGACCGGCGTGGCGGAGGCAGCCGGGCTGGCTGGCCCGACCGGGGGGACCGGCGCAACCGGCGCGACCGGGGCTGCCGGTGCCACCCGGACGCCCGGGAGCACCGGGGCTCCCGGTACTCCCCGGACCTCCGGGACCATCGGGACCACCGGGACGACCGGGACGACCGGGACGACCGGGGTACGGGCCGCCGCGCGGATCCTTGCCCGGGCCGACGGCCGGGGCGGGACCGACCTGCCCGTGCTGGAGAGCGACGGACCGCTGGCGCTGCGGCGGACCCGGGGCAGCGCCGACGAGGCGCGGGTCATGCTGGTCGGGGCCATGAGCGGGCCCCTCGGCGGGGACCACTTCGCCGTGGCGGCGGACGTGGCACAGGGGGCACGACTGCGCGTCGGATCGGCCGCCGCCACCATCGCGCTGCCGGGCCAGGCCAAGGGGGAGGCCCGCTACGACGTACGGCTCACCGTCGCCGACGGGGCCGAACTGCACTGGCTCCCCGAGCAGTTGATCTCCGCCCGCGGCAGCGACCTGTACGTCACCACACGGGCCGACCTGGGGGCCGCGGCCCGGCTCGTGCTGCGCGAGGAGCAGGTGCTGGGGCGGGCCGGTGAGGAGCCAGGGCGGCTCACCAGCCGGCTGACCGTGCGGAGCGCCGGACACACCGTCCTCGACCAGGAACTGGCCTGCGGACCCGGCGCCCCGGGCGGCTGGGACGGGCCCGCCGTGCTCGCGGGACACCGGGCCGTCGGACAACTCGTCGTGGTGCGGCCCGAGTTCCTGGAGCGTCCGGTGACGGCGCGGACACTGGAGGAGGGCGCCGCCGTGATGCCGCTCGCCGGGCCCGCGGCGCTGGTGACCGCGGTGGCGCCGGACGCACGGCTGCTGCGCCGGATGCTGAATGAGGCCCTCGACTCCCTCGGCTGACACACCGTCGGAGGGAAATCCCTATCCGGATATCGGGAAATCCCTATCCGCTTATCGGATTGGCAAAGAAGGCCAACACCCTCTGTCCCTGGACGCCTTGCAGCCGCGAGGATCCCCGTACCCATTCGTCACCATGTACGGGGAGGTCCCCTTGAGGGACACGAGACCGAAGAGCCGGGCCTTGGCGCTCGGTTCGGCCGGCACCATCGTCGCCGCCACCCTCATCGCCGGCGCCGTCACCGCACCCACCGCCGGGGCGGCCACCGGCCACCAGCAGGACCGCGAGGCCCGGGGCGTCGCGATCGCCGCCGCCCGGGCGGCGAAGACCGGGGTCGACTGGCAGGACTGTCCCGCCGACTGGGGGCTGGAGAAGCCGATCCAGTGCGGCTGGGTGACGGTCCCGCTCGACTACGCCAAGCCGTACGGCAAGCAGATCAAGCTCGCCGTCGACCGGGTGGGCCACACCGGGACGAAGACGGAGCGCCAGGGCGCGCTCGTCTACAACCCGGGCGGCCCCGGCGGCTCCGGACTGCGCTTCCCGCGCCGGGTCACCACCAAGAACCCGCTCTGGGCCAACGTGGCCAAGGCGTACGACTTCGTCGGCTTCGACCCGCGCGGCGTCGGCAAGTCCGCGCCCATCTCCTGTGTCGACCCGCAGGAGTTCGTCAAGGCACCCAAGATGGACCCGGTGCCCGACTCCGAGGCCGACAAGCTCGCCCAGCGCAAGCTGGCCCGCGAGTACGCCGAGGGCTGCTACGAGCGCAGCGGCGCGATGCTGCCGCACATGACCACGCCGAACACCGCGCGTGACCTCGACGTCATCCGCGCCGCGCTCGGCGAGAAGAAGCTCAACTTCCTCGGCGTCTCCTACGGCACCTACCTCGGCGCCGTCTACGGCACCCTCTTCCCGGGCCATGTGCGCCGCATGGTCGTCGACAGCGTCGTCAACCCGTCCCAGGAGAAGATCTGGTACCAGGCCAACCTCGACCAGGACGTCGCCTTCGAGACGCGCTGGAAGGACTGGCAGGACTGGGTCGCCAAGAACGACGCCACCTACCACCTCGGCGACACCCGCGCAGAGGTCCAGGCCAAGTGGCTCGAACTGCGCGCCACCGCCAAGAAGAACCCCATCGGCGGGGTCGTCGGCCCGGCCGAGCTGATCTCCTTCTTCCAGAGCGCGCCGTACTACGACTCCTCGTGGGCTCCGGTCGCGACGGTGTTCAGCAAGTACGTCGCCGGCGACACCCAGGCGCTCGTCGACGCCGCCGCCCCCGACCTGTCCGACACCGCGGGCAACGCCGCCTCCGAGAACGGCAACGCCGTCTACACGGCCGTGGAGTGCGCCGACGCCAAGTGGCCCACCAACTGGCAGAGGTGGGACCGGGACAACACGCGGCTGCACCAGGACCACCCGTTCATGACGTGGGCCAACGCGTGGATGAACCTGCCGTGCGCCACCTGGCCCGTCAAGCAGCAGACGCCGCTGAACGTCAAGACCCGCAAGGGACTTCCGCCGGTCCTCATCGTCCAGGCGGAGCGTGACGCGGCCACCCCCTACGAGGGCGCCGTCGAACTGCACCAGCGCTTCAAGGGCTCGCGACTGATAACCGAGAAGGACGCGGGCTCCCACGGGGTCACCAGCCTGACCAACCCGTGCGTCAACACCCGCGTGGACACCTACCTGCTCACCGGCAAGCTGGACGGCGCGGACGTGACGTGCGCGCCGCACGCCACGCCGAAGCCGTAGGCGCCCACCGTACGGTGGTGAGGGGTGGCCGGTGCACCGGCCACCCCTCACTCATGTCGCTCGTGCCGCGAACCAGGCGTCCTCCGCCGCGTAGTCGAAGAGGTCGGGGTAAGCCCTCGCGAGGGTCGCGAACGCCTCCCGCCAGTCCCGCCCGGAGAGGTGCGCGGCGAGCCAGTCGACTGTCTCCGGCAGGCTCTCCGCGTACGACACGACGGGCCGGTAGCCCAACTCCCGCTCCGCCGCCGACCTGTCGCACACCACCGGAAGCGGGACGGACCAGGGCGAGCGGCCCACCGACGGCGACGGCTCCGGCCCGTCCACCACCGTCTCGGTCTCGACGCCCATCACCGTGTCGACCGCCGCGCCGATCTCGGCCACCGTCGGCGCCTCGGGGTCACAGGCGTTCAGTGTCCTGGAGCCGGGCCGGGCCGCCGCCAGCCGGACGAGCTCGGCGATGTTGCGGGCGGCAGCCGGGTGGAACCTGCTCCGGCCGCCGTGGGCGAGCACCCTCCGGCGGCGGCCGTCGAGGTTGCGCGTCACGAAGTACAGCTCGCGGGGGAGCGGGCAGTGCGGGCCGTGGACCGCGCCCGCGCGCAGCAGCGTCGCAGGCAACCGGTCGCCCGCCGCCAGCAGTTCCCGCTCCAGGGCCGACTTGCCCGTGCTGTACGTGGCGTCCCCCGGCGGGACCGTCGGCTGCTCCTCCGGGATCGGCACGGGGTACGCCGGGAAGCCGTCCGGTTCGCCCATCGTGTCGAAGTCGCGTCCCTTGCCGTCCTCGTACACCGACACGGTGGAGATCACCACCGCCGAGCCGATGCGGTCGGCAAGGGCCCTCAACTGCCGTGCATGGCGCGCCCCTTAGGCGACCATGTCGACCACGGTGTCGCAGCCGCCGCCGATCAGCGCGGCCGGCGCGGCGTCGTCCTCGCGGTCCAGGCGCACCGCCCGTACCTCGCCGGGCCAGCTCTCGTCCCGGCCCCCGCCGCGCGACGCGGCCGTCACCTCCCAGCCGTCCCGCACCAGAGCGTGCACCACCGGCCGGCCGATCTGGCCCGTCGCCCCGATCACCACAGCATGTCGCACTCCGCGACCCTACGGCCGGCGGAAACCCACCACGGTGCTCTGCCGACGGCAGACCTCAGCTCAGCGGCATCCGCGGGAACCGGCGGTCCTTCTCCGCCTTCTGCTCGGCCTCCTGGGCCTTCACCACGGCCGCGTACTCGTCGACGTACTCCTGCCCGGACAGGGACAGGATGGCGTACATGATCTCGTCGGTGATGGCCCGCAGGACGGCCTTCTCGTTCTCCATGCCGACGTAGCGGGAGAAGTCGAGGGGCTCGCCGAAGCGGATCACCACGGGGTGGATGCTGGGGATGACCTTGCCCGGCGGCTGGGCCTCGAAGGTGCCGATCATCGCGCAGGGAATGACCGGAACCCCTGCCTTGAGGGCCATCACCGCGACGCCGACCTTGCCCTTGTAGAGCCGCCCGTCGTGCGAGCGCGTGCCCTCCGGGTAGATGCCGAGCAGCTCTCCCTTGCTCAGCACGCCGAGACCCTCGCGGATCGCGGCCTGGCCCGCGTCCTTGCCGGTGCGGTCGACCGGGATCTGCCCGGCGCTGCGGAAGAACGCCGCGGTCAGCCGGCCCTTGATCCCGGGACCCGTGAAGTACTCCTTCTTGGCGAGGAAGGTGATGCGGCGCCTGAGGACCGCGGGCATCAGAAAGTGGTCCGAGAACGACAGATGGTTGCCCGCGACGATGGCCGCGCCCGACTCCGGCACATGGTCCAGGCCTTCGATCCGAGGCCGGAAGACCAGTCTCAGCAGGGGACCCAGCAGCACGTATTTGAGCAAGTGGTAGAACAAGGGCGCTCCTCGACTCGTGCGGGTGGGCGGGGTCGCCGCGTTCCAGCAGGTCGACCGGCATGTCGTGGGCTGCCAGTGTAGGTGCAGGCGCGGTGGCCCGGCACCACGCCCGCGCCTACCCGGCCGATCCTTTGCCGATGTACTGACTCCACATCAGCCCGGCGGGCAGCCGCCCGAGGTGGCCATCGCCGCCACGCCGAGTAGTCTCCGAACCATGCGGATCTCTGTTTCCTCGGACATGGACGAACCCGTGGCCCGCCGCCTCGTCGCCGAGCTGCGCGACCGCGGGCACGAGGTGCTGCCGCACGGCGCCCTGCGCCCCGGGGACGACCCCCAGTGGGCGGCGTGCTCGCAGGCGGCGGCCCGCGAGGTCGCCGACGGGACGGCGGACCAGGCGGTGGTGTGCTGCTGGACCGGCACCGGCGCCTCGATCGCCGCCAACAAGGTGCCCGGCGTACGGGCCGCCCTGTGCACGGACGCCTACACGGCGGACGGGGCCCGCCGCTGGAACGACGCGAACGTGCTGGCCCTCAGCCTGCGTCTGACGTCGGAGCCGCTGCTGAAGGAGATCCTCGACGCCTGGTTCGCCGGAGAGCCCAGCACGGACGCCGAGGACCGGGAGAACGTGGACCGCGTCGGCCGGCTCGCCCACGAGAGGCACCCCTCCTAGGCCCTCCTGGGATCACAGCCGCACCACGATCAGCGCCGTGTCGTCGGTGGCGCCGCCGGGCGGCAGCAGTTCCCGCAGCATCGCGTCGGCCAGGGTCTCGGGATCCTGGCCCCGGTGGCGGCGCAGGGAGTCGGCCAGGCGGGCCAGACCGGTGTCGATGTCCTCCCGGCGCCGTTCGATCAAGCCGTCGGTGTAGAGCACGAGGGTGGCGCCGTTCGTGTACGTGGTGACGGCCTGGGGTCTGGGGATCGGGTCGGGGCGGGCGTCGAGCGGTGTGTCGGTGGCCCGGTCGAGGAACTCCATGTGGCCGTCCGGGGCGACCAGCGCGGGCGGGGGGTGGCCGGCGCTGCTGTAGGTGATGGTGTGGCGGTCGTGGTCGATGAAGGTCGTGACCGCGGTCGCCGACTCGGCGCCGTCGACCACGTGGGCGTAGCGCCCGAGGACGTCCAGGGCCTGCCCGGGCCCGGCGGCGACGCGGGACGCGGCGCTCAGCGCGCTGCGCAGCTGGCCCATCACACCGGCCGCCGCCAGCCCGTGGCCGACCACGTCTCCCACGGACACACCGATGCGGTTCCCGCCCACCAGGTCCACCAGGTCGTACCAGTCCCCGCACACATTGAGCGCGCCCACCGCCGGGCGGTAGCGGACGGCGGCCTGGTGGTGGCCGACCTGCCGGGGCGCGGGCAGCATCGCCTCCTGCAGGGCCAGCGCCACCTCGCGCTCCCGGGCGTGCGCGTCGCGCAGGCGTTCGTTGAGCTCCTGAAGGTCGCGGGCGCGCGTGTACAGCTCGGCCTCCAAGGCCCGGGGCCGCCCCGTGCGGTGACCGCCGCGGGCCCGGATCAGTTCCGTGACCTCCTCGACGCGGTGCACGATCAGCGCCACCTTCCCGTCGGGACCGGGCACCGGCGCGTTCACCGGGCTCCAGTAGCGCTCCTCCCACTCGCCGGACCGGCCGGGGGCCTCCACGTCGTAGCGCTGCAGGGCCATGGCGTCGCGCTCGCCGGTCGCCAGGACCCGGTACAGCGACGCCTCGAGATTGCGCATGCCGTTCGCGGCCGGGTCGCCCGGGTTGTCCGGGAAGACGTCGAAGAGGTAGCGGCCCACTAGCTGCTCGCGGGTGCGCCCGGACATGCGGAGGTAATCATCGTTGGCGTCCGCGAACACCAGCTCGGGCGTCAGGAGCGCCACCATGCCGGGCAGGCCGTGGAACACCGCCGTGTAGTCGATCGCCGCATCGGTCATGGCTGTCGCCTCCCCGCCGGGGTCGCACCAGTTTCGCACGTTATGTACGGACTGAGCAGTGTCGGAACGGTCCTGATGGGGCTCGTCAGGACGTCGGTTCCCTCACTCCGGCGGCTCCGTCAGCGACTGCTCCGCCCAAATGATCTTCCCGTCGGGGAGGAAGCGCGTGCCCCAGCGCTGGGTGAGCTGGGAGACCAGCAGCAGCCCGCGCCCGCCCTCGTCGGTGGTGCGCGGGTGGCGCAGGTGGGGTGCGGTGGCACCGCCGTCGAAGACCTCGCAGACCAGGGCCCGTTCGCGGATCAGCCGGAGCCGGATCGGGCCGGCGGCGTGCCGGATGGCGTTGGTGACGAGCTCACTGACCACCAGCTCAGTGGTGAAGACCAGCTCCTCCAGGCCCCAGCGTGACAGCTGCCGGCTGGCCGACCTGCGGGCCTCGGCGACGACGGCCGGGTCGGCGGGCAGGTCCCAGGCAGCGACCTGTTCCGCGCCGAGCCGCTTGGTCCGGGCCATCAGCAGCGCCACGTCGTCGTACGGGCGGGCCGGGACCAGGGCGTCGATCACGGCCCGGCAGTGCAGCTCCAGCGAGGACGCGGTTCGCTCCAGTGCCCCGCGCAGCCGCTCCCGGCCGGCGTCGACCACCCAGCTGTCCCCGCGGGCCAGCAGCCCGTCGGTGTGGAGCGCGAGCGTGCTGCCCTCCGCCAACGCCAGCTCCACCGCCTCGAACGGCGGGCCGCCCACCCCGAGGGGCGGCCCCTGCGGCAGCTCGACGAAAGCAACCGTGCCGTCGGGCTTCACCACGGCGGGCGCGGGATGGCCCGCGGCGGCCATGGTGCACCGCCCGTCGACGGGGTCGTAGACGACGTACACGCATCCCGACCCCGCCTGGGTACGGTCGGTGCCCGCCCCCACCTCGAAGCCCTCGTCCCGCGCCGAGCGGGCCACCAGGTCGTCGAGGTGGGCGAGCACCTCCTCGGGAGGCAGATCCAGGGCCGCGAGGGTCCGTACGGCGGTCCGCAGCTGTCCCATGGCCGCGGCGGCGTCGATGCCGTGCCCGGGCACCTCGCCCACGACGAGGGCGACCCGCGCCCCGGACAGCGGGATCAGGTCGTACCAGTCGCCGCCGAGACCGGTCAGCTCGTCGGCCGGCTGGTAGCAGGCCGCCACCTCCACCGCGTCCTGCTCGGGCAGCCGGTGCGGGAGCAGGCTGCGCTGCAGGACGAGCGCGGCGTCGCGCTCGCGGGTGTAGCGCCGGGCGTTGTCCACGCAGACGGCCGCGCGGGAGACGAGGTCCTCGGCCAGGTTCAGGTCGCCGTCGTCGAAGGGGTCCTGCCGGCGGTGCCGGAAGAACGTGGTCACCCCGAGGGTGGTGCCCCGCGCCCGGATCGGGACGATCATCACGCTGTGCAGGCCCAGCTCCAGGAAGGTGGCCTCCTGGCGGCCCGGCGTGTCCGTGGCCCAGTGCCGGGCGAGCGGGTCGAGGTGCTCCCGGCGCCAGGACCGGCCGGTGGTCAGGGAGCGGATCGGGGGCGCTCCGGCCTGGTAGGTCGCCACGCCTCCGATCTCGACGACGGCCTCGGGGACACTGGCGTCCACCGAGCGGTGAGCCGCGCGGCGCAGCGTCACCGTGTCACTGTCCGCGAGCGGCCCGGGTGGGAGCTCGCCGCCGCGCAGCACCGTCTCCAGCAGGTCGACGGTGACGAAGTCGGCCAGCCCCGGCACGGCCACGTCGGCCAGCTCCTGAGCGGTCCGCATGATGTCCAGGGTGCGGCCGATGTGCTCACCGGCCCGGTCCAGCAGGGCCAGCCGCTGCCGGGCGCGGTGCCGCTCGGTGATGTCCAGGACGGTGTAGTAGACGCCCATCGGGCGGCCCTGCTCGTTCTCGAGCCGGGTGAACGACATCATGTGCGCCGTCTCCCGCAGCGGCGCCGACCGTGCGCGGCCCACGTGCTCGTAGCCGACCACCGGTTCACCGGTCTCCAGCACGTACCGCATCTGCCTCTCGATGGACTCGGAGTCCAGGCCCGGCTGGACGTCCCGCAGCCGCAGTCCCAGCCGCTGGTGCGCCGGTCCCCCGCCGAACTGCTCCAGCGCGGGGTTCGACCACACGAAGCGCAGGTCGGTGTCCACGATGGCGATGCCGACCGGCGAGTCGGCGACCATCTGCTCCAGCACGATGCGGCTCATGTCCCAGCCGGGGGCCTGGGCCAGCTCCGACAGCAGCACCAGCCACTGGGAGCGGCCGTTCGCCTCCTGGGTCGGGGTGATCCGCACCGCGACCCCGACCGGCTGACCGTCCCGGGCGCGGGCCGTCAGAAGGCCCGCCCAGCCGCCGTCCCTGCGGCACCGCTCGACCAGGTCCGGCACCCGTGCCGCGTCCTCCTCGGCCAGCAGGTCGGCCAGCTTCCTGCCCACCGCCTCGGAGGCCGTGTACGCCAGCAGTCGCTGCGCGTCCCTCGTCCAGCTCGTCACCACGCCCTGCGCGTCGAGCAACAGGGGCGCGGCATCGGCCACGTCGAACCGCTGCCGGGCAACGCCGTGCTCCTCGTGTGCGCCCACGGTCGACCTCTCTGTAGCTGAGAGTGGTCTACCACCACCTGTCTCAATCTTCACCCCTCCTCCGGGAGGAGCGCGGGTCGAACGCGGTCCGGGCGGGGACCTTGGGCCGGTTGCGTGGGTGCTCGGGCGGGAGCACTGGTGGGGCGGGGGAACGGTCGAGCGGTGCTCGGGCGGGAGCACCTGGGGTGCGCGGGAACGGTTGTGTTCGGGCGTGAGCACCTGGCGGGGCGGGGGAACGGTTGTGTTCGGGCGGGAGCACCTGGCGGGGCGGGGGAACGGTCGAGCGTGGCCCGGGCGGGGCGCCGGGCGGTGACCCGGTCCGAGGAGACAGGGCATCGTCCCGTCCGGGCGGGCAGGGCGGCGGGGCGGCCCGGGAAACCGCCCCACCGCCCGCGGCTCTCACACCCCCCGCACCAGCACCTTCTCCAGCACCCCGAGCGCCTCCTGAAGCTCCTCGCCCGTGATCGTCAGGGGTGGTGCGATGCGGATCGTCGAGCCGTGGGTGTCCTTGACCAGCACTCCCTCCCGCATGAGGCGTTCGCTGATCTCGCGTCCCGTGCCGAGGGCCGGGTCGATGTCCACGCCCGCCCACAGGCCGCGCGAGCGGAAGCCGACCACGCCCCTGCCGACCAGGCCTTCCAGTCCCTCGCGCAGGAGGACGCCCAGCTCGGACGCCCGGCGCTGGAACTCTCCCGTCTCCAGCAGCTCGACCACTGCCGTGCCGACCGCCGCTGCCAGCGGGTTGCCGCCGAACGTGGAGCCGTGCTCACCGGGGTGCAGCACCGAGAGCACCTCCCGGCGGGCGATCACCGCGGACACCGGCACGATCCCGCCGCCCAGCGCCTTGCCGAGCAGGACGACGTCCGGCACGACCGACTCGTGCTCGACGGCCAGCGTGCGGCCGGTGCGGCCGAGTCCGGACTGGATCTCGTCCGCCATGAACAGGCAGCCCGCCCTCCGGGTCAGCTCCCGTACGCCGGTCAGGTAGCCGTCGTCCGGGATGAGGACCCCCGCCTCGCCCTGGATGGGCTCGATGAGCACGGCCGCCGTCGTGTCGTCGATCGCCGCCTCCAGCGCGGCCAGGTCGTTGTACGGCACGATCCGGAAGCCCGGGGTGAAGGGACCGAAGCCGGACCGGGCCGTCTCGTCCGTGGAGAAGCTGACGATCGTCGTCGTACGCCCGTGGAAGTTGTCCGCGGCGACCACGATCGTCGCCCGGTCGGCCGGGACGCCCTTGACGTCGTACGCCCACTTGCGGGCCACCTTGATGCCGCTCTCCACCGCCTCCGCGCCGGTGTTCATGGGCAGCACCATGTCCAGGCCGGTCAGCGCGGCCAGCCGCTCGGCGAACCCGGCGAGCCGGTCGTTGTGGAAGGCGCGCGAGGTGAGGGTGAGACGGTCCAGCTGCCGGTGGGCGGCCTCGATCAGCGCGGGGTGGCGGTGGCCGAAGTTGAGGGCCGAGTAGCCGGCCAGCATGTCGAGGTAGCGGCGGCCCTCCACGTCCTCCATCCACGCGCCCTCGGCGCGGGCGACCACCACGGGCAGCGGGTGGTAGTTGTGCGCGAGGACCGGCTCCTCGGCCTCGATCAGCTCGGCGGAGCCACGGGTGTGCGCGGGTGCGGTCATGAACGGTTCTCCCGGATTTCCTGGGTGCAGCACTTGATGCCGCCGCCTGCCTTGTGGAACTCGGACAGGTCGACGGGGACGGGGGCGTAACCACGCTCGGCGAGCTGGTCGGCGAGGGCCGTCGCCCCCGGTGAGACGAACACATGGCGCCCGTCGGACACGGAGTTCAGGCCGAAGGCCATCGCGTCCTCACGGGTCGCGATCACCGCGTCCGGGTAGAGCCGCGCGAGCACCTCCCGGCTGCCGGGCGAGAAGGCCTCGGGGTAGTAGGCCACATTGTCGTCGTCGAGGACGAACAGCGCCGTGTCCAGGTGGTAGAAGTACGGATCCACCAGCGTCAGGCTGATCACCGGGAGCCCGAAGAACTCCTGCACCTCCCGGTGTGCCTCACGGGTGGTACGGAAGCCCGTGCCGGCCAGGATCCAGCGCCCGGCCTGGACCAGGTCGCCCTCGCCCTCGCAGACGGACTCGGGGTGGTACACCTCGAAGCCTTCCGCCTTGAACCACGCCTCGTACGGCACGGACTCCGGGCGGCGCTCGGGCGCGTGGAAGAGGGAGCCGAAGACACGGCCCTCGACGACGACCGCCGCGTTGGCGGCGAACACCATGTCGGGCAGGCCGGGGACCGGTTTCACGGTGTCCACGGTATGTCCGTGGGCACGGTAGGTGTCGACCAGCGCCTGCCACTGGTCCAGCGCGCGGATCACGTCGACGGGTTCGTCGGGACGCATCCACGGGTTGATCGCGTACTGCACGGCGAAGTGTCTGGGTTCGCAGACGAGGAAGCGCCGCCGGCGCGGCACACGGGAGTCGGGCACAGAGGGGTCCCTCCGCTTCCTGACGGTGAGTGACTGGGGGTTGACACCACGGTAGGAAGGGAGGGAGACGGCCGACAAGGAACAACGGCTGCGTGTTCGCGCAGCAATGCTGCGTCTTCGAGCAGGTCGACGCACGTTCGCTGCGCGTCCCTGAGCTCTCATCTCCGGGTACGTCGGCTCGTCCCCGCCCGCCCCGGGCGCTCCCTTCGGATGCGGGCGCGGACCGGTCGGTGTCGGCCGGGGTCCTGATGCGGGCGCGGGCCGCCCGGTGTCGGCCTCGGAGCTCGGATCCCGGCGCTGGCCGACTGGTGCCCGCCCCCGGGCTCTCATGCGGCGCTGGCCGACCGGCGCCGGTCTCCGCGCTCTCGTTCCGGTGCCGGCTGCCGGGCCCCGGCTCTCATTCCGGTGCCGGCTGGCTGGTGCCCGCCTCCGGGCTCTCCGGGAGCAGGTGGGACAGCACCATCACGCTGATCGTCTTCCGGATGAAGGGCTCCGCACGGATCCGCTCCAGCACCTCCTCGAAGTGCTCCACGTCGCGCGCCCGCACGTGCAGCAGGGCGTCCGCGCCGCCCGTCACCGTCATCGCCGCCGTGATCTCCGGGTGGTTGCGGACGACCTCCGCGAGCCGCCTCGGCGGGGCGGCCCCCTCGCAGTACACCTCGACGTACGCCTCCGTGCGCCAGCCCAGCGCGGACGGCTTCACCGTGGCCGTGAACCCGGTGATCACGCCCGTCTCGCGCAGCCGGTCCACCCGGCGCTTGACCGCCGTCGACGACAGGCCGATGGCCGCGCCGATCTCCGCGAACGACGTCCTGGCGTTCGCCGTCAGCGCCGTGATGATCTTCCGGTCGAGCTCGTCGAACGGCGTGGGCCTGCTGTTCATGCGGGCACTGTATCCACCGCGCCACGCACCGTGGGCAGCGCGAACGCGGCCACCGTGGCCGGTGGTGACGTCCACGACCAGCACATGTCCACACGTTCGGATTCCACCTACACTCCACGTTCATGCTGCGCGCCCTCGCCGTCGACGACGAACGCCCCTCGCTGGAGGAACTGCTCTACCTGCTGAACGCGGACCCCCGCGTCGGCAGCGCCGAGGGCGCCGGCGACGCGACCGAGGCCCTGCGGCGCATCAACCGCGCGCTGGAGTCCGGGCCGGACGGGCCGGAGGCGATCGACGTCGTCTTCCTCGACATCCAGATGCCCGGTCTCGACGGACTGGACCTGGCCCGGCTGCTCACCGGGTTCGCCCGGCCGCCGCTCGTCGTGTTCGTCACCGCCCACGAGGACTTCGCCGTCCAGGCCTTCGACCTCAAGGCCGTCGACTACGTGCTCAAGCCCGTCCGCAAGGAACGGCTCGCCGAGGCCGTACGGCGCGCCGCCGAACTGCGCGGCACCGCCCCGCGCATACCCGTGCACGAACCGGACCCGGACCACATACCCGTCGAGCTGGGGGGCGTGACCCGGTTCGTCGCCGTCGACGACATCACCCACGTCGAGGCCCAGGGCGACTACGCCCGACTCCACACCGACAAGGGCAGCCACCTCGTCCGCATCCCGCTGTCCACGCTGGAGGAGCGCTGGCACTCCCGCGGCTTCGTCCGCATCCACCGCCGCCATCTGGTCGCCCTGCGCCACATCGGCGAACTCCGACTCGACGCGGGCACCGTCAGCGTCCTGGTCGGCTCCGAGGAACTCCAGGTCAGCAGGCGCCACGCGCGCGAACTGCGGGACCTGCTGATGCGCCGCACCACGAGCTAGGGGGAGCACCCGTGCCCCAGGATCCGACCGAACGCCGCGTCGTCGTCACCGGCCCGCCCCGGCAGGCCCGCCGGACCTCCGGCTACTACCGCCCGCGCACCGAGATCGACGAGCAGACCACCCTCGGCCACACCTACGTCCGCTCCCTGATGCGGACCCAACTGCGCGCCGGCCTCGCCGTGTTCGCGGTCCTCGCCCTGCTCGTCGGGCCCCTGCCGCTGCTCTTCGCGGTCACCCCCGAGTCCCGCCGCCTGGCCTGGGCGGTCCTCGGCTTCGGCCTGTACGCCCCGCTGGTCCTGCTCGCCCGCTGGTACGTGCGGCGCGCGGAACGCAACGAACGCGACTTCGTACGACTCGTCGAAGACCGCTGAGCAGAGCGAGGACAGTCCCGCCGTGAACCCGAGTTACGCCGTTCCCGCCGTCGCCCTCGTCGTCGTGGCGACCGTCCTCGTCGGCGCCTTCGGCCTGCGCATCTCCCGCACCACCTCCGACTTCTACGTCGCCTCCCGCACCGTCGGCCCCCGCCTCAACGCCGCTGCCATCAGCGGCGAGTACCTCTCCGCCGCCTCCTTCCTGGGCATAGCCGGCCTCGTCCTGGTCCAGGGCCCCGACATGCTCTGGTACCCCGTCGGCTACACCGCCGGATACCTGGTCCTGCTCCTGTTCGTCGCCGCCCCGCTGCGCCGCTCCGGCGCCTACACCCTCCCCGACTTCGCCGAGGCCCGGCTCGCCTCCCAGGCGGTGCGGCGGCTGGCGGGCGCCTTCGTCGTGGGCGTCGGCTGGCTGTACCTGCTGCCCCAGCTCCAGGGCGCCGGGCTGACGCTGACCGTGCTCACCGGGGCGCCCGACTGGCTGGGCGGGGTGATCGTCGCCGTCGTCGTGACCGCCACCGTCGCCGCCGGCGGCATGCGCAGCATCACCTTCGTGCAGGCCTTCCAGTACTGGCTCAAACTCACCGCCCTGCTCGTCCCCGCCCTCTTCCTGATCCTCGCCTGGCAGAGCGACGGCGCGCCCCGCCACGCATTCGACGAACCGGCCACCTTCCGCGAACAGCGCGTCGTCCGCGTCCAGGACAGCCTCGACCTCAAGCTCGACCGGCCCCTGGCGGTCACCGTGAGCGGCACCGTCGAAGGCCGGACGCACGCCGACACCCGGATCGAACTCCCCGCCGGCACCCACCGCATCGAACGCGGCACCCGCCTCACCTTCGCCGAGGGCGCCCCCGTCCCGCGGGCGGACCGCAGCAGCGGCGGCGTCCTGTCGCCGTCCCGGGCCGAGAGCCGCGAGGAACGCCCGCTGTACGCCACGTACGGGCTGATCCTCGCCACCTTCCTCGGCACCATGGGCCTGCCGCACGTCGTGGTCCGCTTCTACACCAGCCCGCACGGGGTCGCCGCCCGCCGCACCACCGTCGCCGTGCTCGGCCTGATCGGCGCCTTCTACCTGCTGCCCCCGGTCTACGGCGCGCTCGGCCGCCTCTACGCCCCCGAACTCACCCTCAGCGGCGACGCGGACGCGGCCGTGCTGCTGCTGCCCGAGCGCATGATCGGGGGAGTGGGCGGCGACCTGCTGGGCGCCCTGATCGCCGGGGGCGCCTTCGCCGCGTTCCTGTCGACGGCCTCCGGGCTGACCATGGCCGTGGCGGGTGTGCTCACGCAGGACGTGCTGCCGGCGCGCGGCGTACGGCACTTCCGGCTCGGTACGGTGCTCGCCATGGCCGTCCCGCTCCTGGCGAGTGTCCTGGTCGGAGGTCTGCCGGTGGCCGACGCCGTGGGGCTGGCCTTCGCGGTGTCCGCGTCCTCCTTCTGCCCGCTGCTCGTGCTCGGCATCTGGTGGCGGCGGCTGACACCGCCCGGCGCCGCGGCGGGGATGCTGGTGGGCGGCGGCTCCGCGCTGCTCGCCGTCGCCGCGACCATGACCGGCTTCCCCCGCGCAGGGGCACTGCACGCCCTGCTCGCCTGGCCCGCGCTGTGGACGGTGCCGCTGGGCTTCCTCACCATGATCCTGGTGTCCCTGGCCACCCCAGGCCGTGTACCGCCCGGCACGGCGGCGGTACTGGCCCGCTTCCACCTGCCCGAGGAACTGCGGACGGAGGTACCGGCGTGAGCGGATTCCTGGCGGGCCTGTGCGTCGCCGTGCTCCCGCTGCTGGCCGCCGGGTTCTGGCTGGGCCGCCGCACCGCCCGGCCCACCAGCCTGGCCGGGCTAGGCACCCCCGTCGAGCACGCCACCTTCGAGACCCTGCACACCGCCACCCTCGCCGCGCCCCCGCTGCGGGCGGGCCTGACGGAGGAGACCGCCCGCAAGTCGGCCCGCAAACTGCGCTCCCTGCTCGGCACGGACGCCCTGTGCCTGACCGACAACGAACAGGTCCTCGTCTGGGACGGCGCGGGCGCCCACCACCGCACCGAGATCATGGAACGCCTCGCCGGCCCCCTGGAGACCGGCCGGGGCGAAGCCTTCCGCCTGACCTGCTACACCCCCGACTGCTCGGTGCGGTGGGCGGTCGTCGCCCCGCTCACCGTCGACGACCGGGTGCACGGCGCCCTCGTAGCCTGCGCGCCCCGCGAGTCCGCCGTGCTGGTCCGGGCGGCCGGAGAGGTCGCCCGCTGGGTCTCCGTGCAGCTCGAACTGGCCGACCTCGACCAGTCCCGCACCCGGCTCATCGAGGCCGAGATCAAGGCTTTGCGCGCCCAGATCTCCCCGCACTTCATCTTCAACTCGCTCGCGGTCATCGCCTCGTTCGTGCGCACCGACCCCGAGCGCGCCCGCGAACTGCTCCTGGAGTTCGCCGACTTCACCCGCTACTCCTTCCGCCGGCACGGCGACTTCACCACCCTCGCCGACGAACTCCACGCCATCGACCACTACTTGGCGCTCGTACGGGCACGCTTCGGCGACCGCCTCTCCGTCACCCTCCAGATCGCCCCGGAGGTGCTGCCCGTCGCCCTGCCCTTCCTGTGCCTGCAGCCGCTCGTGGAGAACGCCGTCAAGCACGGTCTGGAGGGCAAGGCCGACAAGTGCCACATCCAGATCACCGCACAGGACGCGGGCGCCGAGGCGCTGGTGGTCATCGAGGACGACGGCGCCGGAATGGACCCCGGCCTGCTGCGCCGCATCCTGGCGCGCGAGGTCAGCCCGTCGGGCGGCATCGGACTGTCCAACGTCGACGACCGGCTCCGCCAGGTCTACGGAGACGACCACGGCCTCGTCATCGAGACCGCCGTCGGCGCGGGCATGAAGATCACCGTCCGGTTGCCGAAGTACCAGCCGGGTGTCCACTCGGCCGGGCGCCTCAGCCGGCAGTGAGCCTCAGCCGCGGGTGGCGACCATGCCCAGGGTGATCAGCCCCAGGACCACCCACCCGAACCAGAGCCAGCCGTTGCTGCCGAGCGCCACCGTGTAGGCCGTCACCACGACGAGTCCGCCGATGGTGAGCGCCCCCATGGTCTTGGTCGAACCATTCATGGAACCAGATGAACCGGACGAACTGGGCATCGCAACACCCTCCTCATGGTTCGGTCCCCTCCATGGTGCCCCCGTTCTGCTTCCGTACGGTGCAGACGACGACATGTGTGCCTGATTTCCAGGGGCCGGCGCTCGTCCAGGACCCGGCTTCGTAGACGGACGGATCGAAGCCGTAGTCGCGCGGCGGCACGTCCCGCGCGCACGCCGCGTCCGACTCCGTCCGCGCCTCGGCGAGCGTCACGCCATCACCCAGCCGGGTGAATCCGAGCACCTGCTCGTCGTGCGGACCGCCGCACGCCACCAGCCGCGCGTCCCGGTTGGTCCGTACGTCCAGACAGTCCCGCCGCTGCATGGTCGAGATGTCGGCGAACGGCGTCCCGAACCTCCGGCGCTCCCCGAGCGGCCCGTACACCGGACCGTGCGCGCCCAGCACCAGGCAGGCGGTGCGCCGGCCGGCCGCCCCGAACCCCGCCTCGGTCGGTACGACGGCATGACTGCGGACGTCGGCGAGCCGGTCGCGCAGCTCCCGCGTCCGCTCCTCGCACCGGGCCGGCCCCTGCTCGCGCGCCTCGTCCGCGGAGGCGGCCTCGACGAACGCCACCACCTGCCCGTCGGGTGCCTGCTCGCGGCAGGTGGGGTCCAGGGTGAGCCGGGGCGTGCCCGAGAAGCGGACGGCGCCGGGCCAGTCGGCGAGCACGCAGTCACCGTCCTGGAGCGGCTCGACGAGCCCCACGGCCTCCCCGTACGGCGCCGCCGTGCCGTCGCTCGTACGGTCGGCGAGGGCGTACCAGACGCCGCTCAGGGCGAGGACCACGCCCAGGCCGCCGGCCAGGGCGGCCCGCAGGAGGCGGCGGCGCGGACGCCGCCGGTAGGCCGGCGGGGACACGGCGGCCCCGGCACCGCCCGTACCAGGCCCGGGCCCGCGCACGCTCCAGCCGGGCGTGAGCGCAAGGTCCGGCGTCCACGTGGGGCCGAATCCGTCCGCGCCGGGCGGGGTCGAGACCTCCGGCACCGGTGCCGACCCGAACGCGGGCACGCCCGCGCCGGGCGCGTGCGCCTCCCAGGGCGAGGGAGAGCCGGGATCGGTCCGCGTCCGTTCGTAGGCATCGGACTGCGGCGTGACGATCAGCGACAACGCCGCCTCCGCCTCCAGCGGCGTGATCCGCAGGTGCGGGTCCTTCACGAGCAGTCCCCGCAGCACCGGCTCCAGTGCCCCGGCCCGCGCCGGCGGACGCGGCTCCTCCATGACCGCCGCGGTGATCGCCGCGACGTATGACGCGCGCTCGAACGGGCCGCGGCCCTCGACGCCGTAGTAGAGCGTGCAGCCCAGGGAGAACAGGTCGGCGGCCGGGGTCGGCGGGCCGCCCGAGGCGCGTTCCGGCGCCAGGTAGCCCGCCGTGCCGACCAGCACGGACGCCATCGTGTACCGCGTCTCGTCGGCGTCCGGCTGCACGGAGATGCCGTAGTCGGCGAGCAGGACCCGCCCGTACGGTGCGCCGGTGCGGTCCGGTGCGAGCAGGATGTTGGCCGGTTTCACATCCCGGTGCATGACGCCCCGCTCGTGCCCGGCGGCCAGCGCGTCCAGGACGGCCAGACCGATGCGGGCGCACTCGGCGGGGGCGAGCGGACCGCGCCGGTCGACCAGCTCACGCAGGTCGACCGCGTCCCTCACGTACTCCATGACGATCCAGGGCAGCCCCTCGTGCTCCAGCACGTCGTGCACGGTCACCACGTGCGGATGACCGCGCAGACCGGCCGCGTGCCGGGCCTCCGCGCGGGCCCGGGCGACACGGGCCTCCCGTTCGGGCCCGGCCTCGGACCCGTCGCGGAAGACGATCTCCTTCAGCGCGACCTCGCAGGCGAGCCGCTGGTCGTGGGCGAGCCAGACGTGTCCCATACCGCCGCTGCCGAGCCGGCGCAGCAGCAGATAACGGCCGGCGATGACCCGGCCCGCTCCCGACGTCGGTGATCCTGAAGACATCTGGTGACTCCCGGGTGTCGGCGGGGGACCAAAAGGGGGTTTCTGGACGATGGTGAGCCGGCGGAAGCTCAGACGACGGGGGCATCGCCGGCGGGGGTGCCGGACGCGGGGACGGTGGCGGTGGCCGCCGGGGTTCTCCTGGCCGTGACGCTGCTCAGGGGTGGTGGTGCGCTGCCGGTCACGGGGTCGCCCGTGGGCGGTGAGCCGGTGGCCGCCGGGGGTGAGCCGGCCGCGGTGGACGGCGGGCTGGAACGCGGCGCGGCGTTCGACGGGGGCGGCGGCTCGGAGCTGGGCGGCGCACCGGGCGGAGGGGGCGGTTCCCTGCTCGGCTCCTCACGGGTCGGCGCGGAAACCGTCGGCTCCCCCGAATCCGTCGGCCGGGAATCCGTCGGCCCGGGATCCGTCCGGCCGGAATCCGGCGGCCCGGGGTCGGTCGACCCCGGATCCGTGGGGTCGGAACCCGTGGGACCGGAATCCGTCGGCCCGGGACCGGTGGGGCCGGGATCCGTCGACCCGGGTCCGGTGGGGCCGGTGGAGCCGGATTCCGCGGGCCCCGAACCGGACGGCCCGGAATCGGTGGGCCCGGACGGTGTGGATCCGGAATCCGTCGGCCCAGGACTGTCCGGACCCGACGACGACGTCGACGTGGGCGGCACCGCCCGGGACGACCCCGAGCCCGGGGAGGTGTCGGTCCCACCGGGGTCGTCACGAGAGGTGCCCGGCGAGGTGTCCCCGCCCGCGCCCCCGGCCACGCTCAGCGTCACGTACGCCCCGAACCGCAGCCGTGTCCCGGCCGCCGGGTCGGACGCGGTGACCCGCGCACCGTCGGACGGCAGCCCCGCCCCGTCGTGGACGACCGCCAGTCCCGCGTCGGTCAGCCGCCGGCTCGCCGTCCCGAACGTCGTCCCGGCGACCCGGGGCACCGCACGCCGCTCCCGCGTGTCGAACAGGGAGTCGGCCTCGCCCGTCGTGCCGACGGGACGCTCGATGCCCCGGTCCGGGTCTTCCACGTCGACGAGGGCGAGCCGTTCCAGTTTCCGGGGCGCGGGCCGTACCGCCACCACGGAGGAAGGGTCGTATCCCTTCCATTTCTTGTTGCCGTCCTCGAACGTCACCGAAATCCGCTCGGCGTCCCCCTGGAAGGGGCGCAGGGGATTTCCGCATGAGCACTTCACGGCCGGAAGTCCTCGCTCGTCTACGAGAATCGCGATTCCCGCCTGGAGGAGCGCAGGAAAGGGAACAGCCTTTCCCTTTTTGTAGTCGTGGTTCTCCACGAGGGTGTCGTGGCGCAGGAGGACCGGAGTGAGCCGGTCGAGATGCTCGCGAATCCCGCCCGTGTGAATTCCGCGCGCCGTCGCCCACGCCTGTGCCTTGCGGTGATTCCTGGGATCGGTGAGATAGCGCTCCAGCCGGTCGACGTCACAGATCGTCGGCTGCCTGGTCCCGCCGTACAGACCAGGGGAATCGCCCTGCTGAAGGCCGCCGCGCGCCGGCCGCGACCGTACGTCGGCGTCCCGTCCGAGTCCGCTGCTCTCGTCGAAGAAGGGGGCGAGCGAGGGAACCCCCGCAGCCACCGCCTTCACCGCGAGCAACGGCGCTTCTCTGTCACATCCGCTGACCGCGAGAACGAGTGCCAGCAGGACGGCGATGTGTCGAATCGCTGTTTTCCCGAACTCGTGCACGAACGCGCGCAGTACCATCACCGCTCCCCCCGGCGGTTCCCCCGACGCGCCTCATGCTACTGAATGGGAAGGCCTTTCAGTGGCCACGTGCGTGCAGTGACGCCAAATAGGCGTTGTACGCCTCGAGTTCCTTGTCCCCGTCCCGGTCGGCGGCCCGGTCCGTGCGCCTGGCCTGCCGCTGTTCGGAGGCGTACCACTGGAACAGCAGCGCCACCAGCACCAGCACGGACGGGATCTCGCTGAACGCCCAGGCGATACCGCCGGCCGCGTTCTGGTCGGAGAGCGCCTCGATGCCGAGCGAGGCGGGCGGGTTCTTGAACGACTCGACCATCGGCGCGGACGCCATCATCAGCGCGATACCGAAGAACGCGTGGAACGGCATGCCCGCGAACAGCTCCAGCATCCGCATCAGGTAACCCGGCCGGTGCGGACCCGGGTCCACGCCCATGATCGGCCAGAAGAAGACCAGGCCGACGGCGAGGAAGTGCACCATCATCGCGATGTGCCCCGCCTTGGAGCCCATGAGGAAGTCGAACAGCGGCGTGAAGTACAGGCCGTACAGGCTCGCGATGAACAGCGGGATGGTGAACGCGGGGTGCGTGACGATCCGCATGTAGCGGCTGTGCAGCAGCATCAAAAGCAGCTCACGGGGGCCCTTGCGGCCGCGGCCGGCCGGGGGCAGCGCGCGCAGCGCCAGCGTGATCGGGGCGCCCAGCAGGATCAGGATCGGCGACACCATGCTGATCACCATGTGCTGCACCATGTGCACGCTGAACATGACCATGCCGTAGTCGTTCAGCTTGGTGCACATCATGAGCCCGATGCTCAGCACACCGAGGACGTAGGCGACCGTCCGCCCCACCGGCCACTTGTCGCCGCGCCGCGCCAGCCGGACGGCCCCCCAGCCGTACAGCGCCAGCCCCAGCAGGCAGGCGAGGAGGAAGAACGGGTCCGCGGACCACTCCAGGCCTCGTCCCAGCGTGAACGGCGGCAGATCCGTCATCGTGCCGTGCCCGCTGTGATCCATCCGCCGGCTCCTGATTCGTGGGGGTTGGGTGCTTTGTGTCCGCCCCAAGAGTAGAACCGCCCCCGGCGACCGCGGTCACCGGGGGCGTTCCGGCCGACGTGCGCCCGTCGAATGCCCGACGTCCTACAGGACGCACTCCGCCTCGGCGTAGTACGTCCTACAGGACGCACTCCGCCTCGGCGTAGCGGGCCTCCGGCACCGTCTTCAGCGTCTCCACGGCCTCCGCCAGCGGCACCATGACGATGTCCGTGCCGCGCAGCGCGGTCATCTGCCCGAACTCGCCCCGGTGCACCGCCTCGACCGCGTGCCACCCGAACCGCGTCGCCAGCACCCGGTCGTACGCGGTGGGCGTGCCGCCGCGCTGGACGTGCCCGAGGATCACCGGCCGGGCCTCCTTGCCGAGGCGGCGCTCCAACTCGACGGAGAGCTGCCGGGCGATGCCGGCGAACCGCTCGTGGCCGTAGATGTCCTTGCCGCCCTCGTCGAACTCCATGGTCCCGGGCTTGGGCTTGGCGCCCTCGGCCGCGACGACGATCGCGAACCGCTTGCCCGCCGAGAACCGCTCGCCGACCTTGGCGGTCAGTTCCTCTATGTCGAAGGGCCGCTCGGGCACGACGATGGCGTGAGCGCCGGCCGCCATGCCGGAGTGCAGCGCGATCCAGCCGGTGTGGCGGCCCATGACCTCCACGATCAGTACGCGCTGGTGGGACTCGGCGGTGGTCTTCAGCCGGTCGAGGGCCTCGGTCGCCACACCGACGGCGGTGTCGAAGCCGAAGGTGACGTCCGTGACCGCGATGTCGTTGTCGATGGTCTTCGGCACGCCGACGATCGGCAGGCCGTTGTCCGACAGGAGCCGGGCCGCCTTCAGCGTGCCCTCGCCGCCGATCGGGATGATCGCGTCGAGGCCGAGCTCCTGAAGGTGGCCCTTGGCCCGGGACACGCCGTCCCGAAGGTGCTCGGGACGGACCCTGGAGGAGCCGAGGATGGTGCCGCCGCGGGCGAGGATGCCGCCCACCGCGTCGAGGTCGAGCTTGAGGTAGTCGCACTCCAGAAGGCCCTTCCAGCCGTCCCGGAAGCCGATGACCTCGTCGCCGTGGTCGGCGACGGCACGGTGCACGACGGACCGGATGACGGCGTTCAGGCCGGGGCAGTCGCCGCCGGACGTGAGGACACCAATGCGCATAGCCCGAAATACCTTCTCAACGTGGGCATGGGACCGGACCGCGCTGTCCGGCTCGATCCCCGCCACCCTAGCGGCATCAGGGGGCGGGTCCGAACCATGCGTCCGCCTGCTGGACGACCCCGCTCACCTGTGCGGATGGGCCGTCAGACGGGCTGTTGACCAACCGGTTGACGTGGGGTTTCAGCAGGCCGCCACCCAGCGGTGTCACGGGCCACCACGCAGCGGTGTCACACCGGCTGCTGCGCAGCGGTGTCACGCAGGCTGCTGCGCAGCCGTGTCACGCAGGCTGCTGCGCAGCCGCGATGCGCTCGTTGCGCAGGGCCTCGTACCAGTGGTCGTCGACGGGCGGCAGCGCGTTGACGTCGAGCGCCAGCTTCAGCAGCAGGTCCGCGATCAGCGGGTTGCGGGCCAGCACCGGGCCGTGCATGTACGTCCCGAAGACGGTGCCGTTGTACGCGCCCTCCGTGCCGTCGCCCGTGCCGTTGCCGTTGCCCAGGCGCACCTGGGCGAGGGCGCGGGCGCCGGAACCGACGTGGGTGACGCCCTGGTGGTTCTCGAAGCCGGTCAGCGGGGGCAGGCCGAGCCGCGGGTCGATGTCGGCGAGCACGTCACCGACGCACCGCTCGGCCTCACCGCGCACGGACACCACGTCCAGCAGCCCGAGCCCCGGCTCGCGCTGTCCGAGGTCGTTGATGAACTCCTGGCCGAGGATCTGGTAGCCGGCGCACACCGAGAAGACGATGGCGCCGTTGTCCACGGCCCGGTGCAGACCGCCGTCCCGGCGCAGCCGCTCGGCTGCGAGCCGCTGCGGGCGGTCCTCGCCGCCGCCGATCAGGTAGATGTCGCCGGAGGTCGGGATCGGCTGGTCGCTGCGCACGTCGAGCCGGGCCACGTCCAGGCCCCGCTGTCGCGCCCGGCGCTCCACGACGAGGACGTTGCCCTGGTCGCCGTACGTGCTGAGCAGGTCCGGGTAGATCCAGACGACCCGCAGCTGGTTGTCGCTCACAAAAGTCCCCTGAGTGCTTGTCAGTTGCCGACGCGGCGGCGCAGGTCCTGGAACGCGGTGTAGTTGGCGATGACCTCGATGCGGCCCGGCGGGCACAGCTGCACGGCCTGGTCGAGGTTCTCGCACACCTGGAACTGCTGGTTCGCGACCTCCAGGCGGACCGCGAGGTCCAGCCTGCGGTCGCCGATCACGCAGATCGGATGGCCGCTCAGACGCGTGTAGTCGACGTCCCACAGCCAGGAGGTGTCGGTGCCGTCGGCGGAGCGCGCGTTCACCGACAGGATCACCGGGGTGGGCGGCGGGTCGATCAGCGAGAAGGTCTCCAGCCACCCGGCCGGGTTCTTCGCCAGCAGCAGCCGCAGGTCACGGCCCTCGAACTGGACGACGTCGTAGCGCCCGGCGACGGCCTGGACCTGGTACATGCGCTCCAGCGCGACCTGCGGCGGCACCCCGAAGACGGCGGCGACGGCCGCGGAACTGGCGGCGTTGGCCTTGTTGGCGCGGCCCGGGAGCTGCAGGTGGATCGGCCAGGCCGAGCCGTGCGGATCGAGGACGTGGTCGCCGGACAGCGCCCAGCTCGGCGTCGGCCGGCGGAAGCCGCACTCGCCGCAGAACCAGTCGTCGCCCGGGCGCTGCATCACGCCGCCGCACGACGGGCAGGACCAGGCGTCGTCCTTCCACATCTGCCCGGCGGCGACCCAGATCACGTTGGGGGAGGAGGACGCGGCCCACACCACCAGCGGATCGTCGCAGTTGGCGACGATGACGGCCTTGGAGCCGGCCAGGCCCTCCCGCCAGTTCTCGGCGAGCATGCGGGTCTCGGCGGCCCGGTCGAGCTGGTCGCGGGAGAGGTTGAGCAGGGCGATGCACTTGGGTTCGGTGTCCCGGGCGACGCCGGCGAGGTACTTCTCGTCGACCTCGATGACGCCGTAGCGGGCGTCCGAGCCGCCCGCCAGCGCCGAGGTGATGCCGGCCGGCATGTTGGCGCCGAGCGCGTTGGAGACGACCGGGCCCGCGGCCCGCAGCGCCTCGGCGATCAGCCGGGTCGTCGTCGTCTTGCCGTTGGTCGCCGAGACCAGGGTGACGTCCAGATTCTGGGCGAGTCGGCGCAGGAGGTCGGGGTCGAGCTTGAGGGCCACCCGGCCACCGATCACCGAACCGCTGCCGCGTCCCGCGGCGCGGGATGCCGCTGCGACCGCCTTGCCCGCGGTCACGGCCAGCTTGGCCCGCGGCGTGAGCGGGTCCGAGTTGCCTGCCATCAGTTCTCGATCCTCCTTGCGTACGCGCCGCGCCTTGAAGCCTGACGGCCACGTGGTGTGAACCTCAGCCTATCGAGATCCATTCGCACTCCTGAACCTCGGCACCACAGTGAGACGAGCGGTGCAGCAAGGACCGTACTCTTGCGGTCATGCGTCACGGCCCCATCCCCGGCACCCGAGGCCGCGTGAGACCCCTCACCCTGCTCGGCGATCCGGTCCTGCACACCCGCTGCGTGGAGGTCACCGACTTCGGCCCCGAACTGGCGGCGCTCGTGGAGGACTTGTTCGCGACCATGTACGCCGCACAGGGCGTGGGCCTGGCCGCGAACCAGATCGGCGTCCCGTGGCGGGTCTTCGTGTACGACTGCCCGGACGACGAGGAGAACCGTCATCTGGGTCACATGGTGAACCCACGGCTCGTCGAGGCGGACGGCGTGGTACTGCGGGGCCCGGAGGGCTGCCTGTCCCTGCCGGGCCTGGAGGCGGGCACGGAACGCCACGACCACGCGGTGGTCGAGGGCTTCACGGTGACGGGCGAGCCGGTCACCGTCCACGGCACCGGCTTCTTCGCCCGCTGCCTCCAGCACGAGTGCGACCACCTGGAGGGCCGGATCTACGCGGACCACCTGACGGGCTGGCGCCACCGCAAGCTGATGCGCCAGGTGGCCAGGGCTTCCTGGCGCCGGTGAGCGGAGCCGCTCAGAACCCCGGCCCCCCCATCCTGTCCCCGGCGGCGGCGAGGCGCCCCCACAAGAGGTCCGCCAGACTCCGCACCAACTCGGCCCGGGAACAGGGCCGTTCCCCGAGCCACCAGTCACCGGCGGCGTGCATCATGCCGACGATCCCGTGCCCCCACACCCGGGCGAGCCGCTGCCCCTCCGGCCCGAGATCCAGCCGCTCCTCGATGACCTGGGCGAGTTCCTCGCCCATGCGCCGCAGCAGCGGAGCTGAGTGCTTGCCGACGTCGAACCCTTGATCGCTCGGCGAGCCCTCCGCCGGATGCATCAGGAAGCGGTACACCTGCGGCCGTGCCTCGATCGCGGCCAGGTACGTGTCCAGCGTGGACTCGACACGCTCACGCCGGTCCGCCGGTGCGTCCAGCGCCGCCCGCAGCGAGTCCAGCAACGCGTCCGTGTGCCGCTTGGCGAGGGCCGCGTACAGGCCGCCCTTGTCACCGAAGTGCCGGTACAGGATCGGCTTGGTGATGCCGGCCTCGGCCGCGATGGCGTTCATCGAGGCCTGCGGGCCGTCGCGCAGCACCACCCGGTCGGCGGCCTCCAGCAATTCGCGCCGTCGGCGGTCGGCGGACCGCTGCTGGTCGGTCCGCTGCGTGGTGTCCATGTGCTCTCCCCACCCGTGCTGATTCGGTGACGCCTGCGCAAACTAACACTTCGGCCTGCTCCCGGCATCGAACGGGCTGCCGAGGGGGCCTCGGGAGTTGACTTTTCCTACCCGCCGGTAACAGACTGCTGTTACCGCAAGTAACATTTAGATGTGCCGCCGCTGGAGGGGACATGGCCGAGTTCACCATGGAGCTCAACGACGAACAGAAGGAGGTCCGGGACTGGCTCCATGGCTTCGCCGCCGATGTGATCCGCCCCGCGGCCGCCGAATGGGACGAGCGTGAGGAGACTCCCTGGCCGGTCATCCAGGAGGCCGCCAAGGTCGGCATCTACTCCCTCGACTTCTACGCCCAGCAGTACTTCGACGCCACCGGCCTCGGCATCCCCATGACGATGGAGGAGCTGTTCTGGGGCGACGCCGGCATAGCCCTGTCGATCGTCGGCACAGGTCTGGCCGCCGTCGGCGTCCTCGCCAACGGCACCGAGGAGCAGATCGGCACCTGGATCCCCCAGATGTACGGCGACGCCAACGATGTCAAGGTCGCCGCGTTCTGCTCCTCCGAGCCCGACGCCGGCTCGGACGTGGCCTCCATGCGGACGCGCGCCGTGTACGACGAGGCCAAGGACGAGTGGGTGATCAACGGCACGAAGACCTGGGCGACCAACGGCGGCATCGCCAACGTCCATGTCGTGGTCGCGGTGGTCGACCCGGAGCTCGGCTCCAAGGGCCACGCCTCGTTCATCGTCCCGCCGAACACGCCGGGACTGTCGCAGGGGCAGAAGTTCAAGAAGCACGGGATCCGCGCCTCGCACACCGCCGAGGTGATTCTCGACAACGTGCGCGTTCCCGGCTCCTGCCTGCTCGGCGGCAAGGAGAAGCTCGACGAGCGCCTGGCCCGCGCCCGTGAGAGGGCGAAGAAGGGCGGCGAGCGCGTCAAGAACGCCGCGATGGCCACGTTCGAGGCGTCGCGTCCGGCGGTCGGCGCCATGGCGGTGGGCACCGCCCGTGCCGCGTACGAGGTGGCCCTCGACTACGCCAAGACCCGCGAGCAGTTCGGCCGGCCGATCATCGACAACCAGGGCGTCGCCTTCCAGCTCGCCGACATGCGCACCCAGATCGACGCGGCCCGCCTGCTGGTGTGGCGCGCCTCGTGGATGGCGATCAACGGCAAGCAGTTCACGGCCGCGGAGGGCTCGATGTCCAAGCTCTTCGCGAGCGAGACGGCGAAGAAGGTCACGGCCCAGGCGATCCAGATACTCGGCGGCAACGGCTACACCCGGGAGTACCCGGTGGAGCGGATGCACCGGGACGCGGCCATCTACACGATCTTCGAGGGCACGAGCGAGATCCAGCGCCTGGTGATCGCGCGGACGCTTTCGGGTATGCCGATCCGGTAGCGCCGCGACCGACGGAGGACCCATGAGGCGTACGGCCCGGGAACTGCTGGCCACCACCACCGCCCAACTCGCCCCGGACCCGCAGGCCAACCGCCTGGTCCCGCTCATCGCACGGGGCGCGGCGAGCCGCGACACGCTCGCCGCCCTCGCCCTCGAACAGCACGGGGTCATCGCCGCCGACCGCCGGTCCTTCCTCCACCTGGCGGAACGCGCCGCCGCCGACGGCGCCCCGCAGTCCGCCGCCTTCTTCCGCACGCTCGCGGACGGAGAGGCCCTGGCGGCCGAGCGGCTGAAGTCCTTCGCCGCGGCCTGCGGCGTGGACGGGGAGCGGGCCGCCGCCCACGACCCGCTCCCGGGCTGCCAGGCGTACCCGGCGTACGTGGCCTGGCTGGCCCTGAACGCGTCGCCACCGGACGCCGTCCTGTCCCTGACGGCCAACTTCTCGGCGTGGGGCGGTTACTGCGCCACGATCGCGGAGGCCCTGCGGAGCCACTACGGCTTCTCCGACGAGGCGTGCGGCTTCTTCGACTTCTTCGCCGAGCCCGCGCCCGACGTGGACGAGCAGGCGACGGCGGCGGTACAGGCGGGTTTGGACGGCGGCCGGCTGAACGAGGAACTCGCCCGTCGATACGGACGCCTGCTGCAGACCTACGAGGCGATGTTCTGGTCGGCCCTCTAGGGGCACGGGAACGGCGCGAGCAGCCACACGTCACCGCACGCGGTTGCGAACCGCACCCCTACGGCGCACCCCCGCTGCTGTGCGCGATGCACGCCACATCGATCCGGTCGGCCAGCTTGGCCAGCTCGATCGTCAGCGCGGCGACCGTGTCCTCGTCGAGCCCTTCCTCCCCGGCCTCCACGAGACGCAGCCATCGTCCGCCCACCGTCCGCAGCAGCTTGCTGACGTCGGCCGCCGCCACCTGCAGGGTCCCGCGGTCGTCGACGATGAGAGGCAGAGTCACTTCGCGGTTCACAGACGCGATGGTAGCCGCGCGGCGCTCACGCACCGTGCCAAACCGTCGTGATGTTGCAGAACTCGCGGATTCCGTGCCCGGACAGCTCACGCCCGTACCCGGACCGCTTCACACCGCCGAACGGGAACGCCGGGTGGGAGGCCGTCATGCCGTTGACGTACACGCCGCCCGCCTCCAGGTCGCGGACGAACCGGTCGACGTCGGCCTCGTCCCGTGTCCACACGTTCGAACTCAGCCCGAACGGCGAGTCGTTGGCGATCAGCACCGCCTCGTCCAGGTCGCCCGCCCGGTACAGCGTGGCCACCGGCCCGAACGCCTCCTCCCGGTGGATGCGCATTTCGCGCGTGATGCCGGCCAGCACGGTCGGCGGGTAGTACCAGCCGGGCCGGTCGGGGCGCTCGCCGCCGCACAGGACCCGGGCGCCGCCGCGCACCGCGTCGTCCACCAGTTCCTCCAGATCGGCCCGCCCCCGCTCGCTGGACAGCGGCCCGACCTCCGTCTCCTCGTCCATCGGGTCGCCGATCCTCAGCGCCCGCATGCCCTGCACGAACCGCTCGGCGAAGGCGTCGTAGACGTCCGTGTGCACGATGAACCGCTTGGCGGCGATGCACGACTGCCCGGTGTTCTGGCACCGCGCGTTCACCGCGACCTCGGCGGCCCGGTCGAGGTCGGCCGACGGCATCACGACGAACGGGTCGCTGCCGCCCAGCTCCAGCACCGTCTTCTTGACCATCTCCCCGGCGGTGGAGGCGACCGCGCGGCCCGCCGGCTCGCTGCCGGTGAGGGTGGCGGCTTTGACACGCTCGTCGCGCAGGATGTCGTCGACCTGCGCGGAGCCGATGAGCAGGGTCTGGAAGCAGCCCTCGGTGAAGCCCGCCCGGTGGAACAGGTCCTCCAGGTACAGCGCGGTCCGGGGGACGTTCGAGGCGTGCTTGAGCAGGCCCACGTTGCCCGCCATCAGCGCGGGCGCGGCGAAGCGGATCACCTGCCAGAGCGGGAAGTTCCACGGCATCACGGCGAGGACCGGGCCGAGCGGCCGGTAGCGGACCCGGACGCGGGAGGCGCCGGAGTCCTTGACGTCGAAGTCGGCGGGCTCCTCGTCGGCGAGGAGTTCCTCGGCGTGGTCGGCGTACCAGCGCATCGCCTTGGCGCACTTCGCGGCCTCCGCGCGGGCCTGCTTGATCGGCTTGCCCATCTCGGTGGTGATCACGCGGCCGATGTCCCGCTGGTCCTCCTCCAGGAGGTCGGCGGCCCTGTGCAGCAGACGGGCCCGCTCGTCGAAGCCCGTCGTCCGGTAGGTGCGGAAGGTGGCTTCCGCGAGCTGGAGCCGGCGCTCGATCTCCTCCTCGCCCATGGCCTCGTACGTCTTGAGCGTCTCGCCGTTCGCCGGGTTCACCGTTGCGATGGGCATGGCTGACCTCCCTGGGGACGGGCTGTGCTTCGACCTTCCCGCGCGGCGCAGAGCACCGCAACGCGGGGAGGCTCCTCAGGGCGAGTGCTCCGCCAGGCGGTCCAGAAACGCCGCCTGCGCCCCGACGATCACCTCCCGGGCCCGGTCCAGGCCGAACCAGTCCACCCGGTCCACCTCCGGGAACTCCGCGATCCGCCCCGACCTCGGCGGCCACTCCATCCGGAAGGTGCCGGGGGCGATCGTCGCCGGGTCGAGGTCGGCCTCGATCGCCCAGGCCGTGACGATCTTGCCGTTGGTCTGCCGGACCTCACCGAGGGAGAGTGCCTCGCCGTCGGGCGGCGGCAGCCCAAGTTCCTCCTCGAACTCTCGGCGGGCGGCCGCCCAGGCGGATTCGTCGGGGCCGTACTCGCCCTTCGGAACGGTCCATGCCCCGGCGTGCCGCTTGGCGAAGAAGGGCCCGCCCATATGGGCGAGCAACACC
The DNA here is from genome assembly GCF_042657145.1 of Streptomyces bullii. NCBI lineage: Bacteria > Bacillati > Actinomycetota > Actinomycetes > Kitasatosporales > Streptomycetaceae > Streptomyces > Streptomyces bullii. The sequence continues at coordinate 535,545 of NZ_JBHSNY010000002.1, read as the reverse complement.
TCCAGCCCCCGATCGGTGTGCCGGAAGAGCAACAGCCCCGCGCTGCGCCTGCCGGTCACGGACGCACCTCCGGGTGCGCGGCGAACAGCGTCTCCACCGTGTCGGCCTCCTCCGGCCGTTTGTCCTCGCGGTAGCGGACCACGCGGGCGAAGCGCAGGGTGACCCCTGCCGGGTAGCGGGTGGACCGCTGCAGGCCGTCGTAGGCGATCTCGACGACGAGTTCGGGGCGTACGGTCACCCCCCAGCCGTGGTCCCGCACGGCCAGCTCCCGCAGCCGCTCGGTCTGCCACTGGAGCATCGTGTCGGTCATGCCCTTGAAGGTCTTGCCCAGCATGGCGAAGCCGCCGTCGGCGGTGCGGGCGCCGAGATGCAGGTTGGACAGCCTGCCGGTGCGGCGGCCGTGGCCCCACTCGGCGGCCAGGACGACGAGGTCGAGGGTGTGGACGGGCTTGACCTTCAGCCAGGACGCGCCACGCCGGCCCGCGCTGTAGGGGGCGTCGAGCGCCTTGACGACGACGCCCTCGTGGCCGCGCCTGAGGGTCTCGGCGAGGAACTCCTCCGCCGCCCGGCCGTCCTCCGGCCCGTTCACCACCGTGCGCCGCACCCGCATCGGCTCGGGGACCAGCCGGGCCAGCTCGGCGTGGCGTTCGGCGAAGGGCAGGTCGAGCAGGTCGCGGCCGTCGACGGACAGCGCGTCGAAGAAGACGGGGGAGACGGGGACCGCCCGGGCGGCCGTGGCGACGTCCACGCGGGAGCCGACCCGCCCGGCCGTCTCCTGGAACGACCGGGGCCGCCCGTCCTCGTCGAAGGAGATCACCTCGCCGTCCAGGATGAACCGCTCGCCCCGCAGCTCCAGCGCCGCCGCGGTCACTTCCGGCAGGCGGTCGGTGATGTCGTCGAGGGTGCGGGTGTGGATCCGTACGCTGTCGCCGTCCCGGTGCACCTGGACGCGGATGCCGTCCAGCTTCTCCTCGACCGCGCACGCGCCGAGCTTGTCGACCGCCTCGGCCACCGAGGAGGCGCTGTGCGCCAGCATCGGCAGCACCGGGCGGCCCACGGTGAGCCGGAAGCGTTCCAGGGCGGCCGGCCCGTCCGCGAGCAGGGCCTGCGCCACCGTCTGCAGGGAACCCGCGAGCATCACCGCCCGCCGTACGTCCGCCGGTGGTGTGCCCGTCGCCTCGGCCAGCCCCTCGACCGCGACGGCGTCCAGGGCGCCCTGCCGGACCTCGCCGGTGAGCAGCCCGAGCAGGAAGCGCTGCTCGTCCTCGGTGGCCGCGCCCATCAACCCGCCGACCAGCCGGGACCGTTCGGCCTGGGAGCCGGGGCCGGAGACCTTGCCGAGCTCGGTGAGCCGGGCGTCGACCTCGCCTACCGTCAGGGCCGGTTCGGCGGCCGGGGCGACCGGGCGGCCGAGCACCTTCCAGCCGACGCCGATCCTCCCCTGCGGCAGCCGTCCGGCCAGGTAGGGGATGACGATCGGCACGTCGTCCGCCTCGGCGTCCCGGAACAGCTCGGCGAGCAGGGCGATCTTCCGGGACCGCGCCGAGGTGGCGGCGACCTCCTGGGACACGCGGGCCAGCCGGTGCAGCAGCATGCAGCCATGGTGCACCGCGGGGGGCGCCTCTACACCTCTACGCCTGCGGGACGTCCTCCCGCACGGCCGCGTCGAGGTCGGTCATCAGCAGGTCCCCGACGATCGCGGCCGCCGCCCGGTAGCCGCCGCTGGCCGCGTGCACCACCTGCTCGGCGAAACCGATCGCGTTGCCCGCCGCCCACACCCCGGGCACGGTCGTCAGCCCTGTCGGGTCGACCACCGGGTACGCGCCGAACGGGGTCTCGCGCAGTTCGGCGCCCAGCTTCTCCAGCAGTCCGGTGCGCGGGACCGCACGCGGGGCCACGTACAGCACCGACCGGGCGTGTGTCGTGCCGTCCACGAGCCGCACCCCGGTCAGCCGGTCGTCCTCGACCATCAGCCCGGCGACCTCCCCGGGCACCACGTCGACCCCGGCCGCGGCGAGCCGGCGCAGGTCCTGGTCCGTCAGCTCCTCCTCGGCGACCGTGTGCAGGAAGAGCCGCACGTCCTTGGACCACCGCGACACGATCAGGGCCTGGTGCACGCTCGCGGGGCTGGTGGCGAGCACGCCGAAGGGCTCGTCGCGCACCTCCCAGCCGTGGCAGAACGGGCAGTGCAGCACGTCACGGCCGAATCGTTCGGCGACGCCCGGCACCGCCGGCAGCTCGTCCTTCAGGCCCGTGGCGACGACCAGCCGCCGGGCGTGCGCGGTCCGCCCGCCGGCCGATGTCACCGCGAAGTCCTCCGCCCTGCCGACGTCCACCACCCGGTCGCGGACGAGTTGGACGCCGTATCGGGCGATCTCCTCCCGGCCGGCCGCCAGGAACTCCGCCGGTGACATGCCGTCCCGCGACAGATAGCCCTGCATGTGCGAGGAGGGCGCGTTGCGCGGCTCGCCCGCGTCGACGACGAGTGTGCGCAGCCGGGCCCGGCCGAGGACGAGTGCGGCGGACAGACCGGCCGCGCCGCCTCCCACGACGATCACGTCGTACGTCTCGGTCCTCTCGGTTCTCTCGGTCATGGTGACCACCTCCACCGAGACCCTCGCCCCGGTCCTGCCGGATCGACAAACTTCTTTGCTGATTCCGCAAAGCATGCCGCACAATGCGTCCATGACCACGGACGAGGTTCTCGCGGGCGTCGGCCCCCGGCTGCGCAATATCCGCAAGGAGCGAGAGGTGACCCTGGCCGCCCTCTCGGAGGCGACCGGCATCTCCGTCAGCACCCTCTCGCGGCTGGAGTCCGGCCTGCGCAGACCCAGCCTGGAGCTGTTGCTGCCGATCGCGCGGGCCCATCAGGTGCCCCTGGACGAGCTGATCGGCGCACCTCCGGTCGGCGACCCCCGGGTACGGGCCAAGCCCCTCACGCGGCACGGGCGGACCCTGTATCCGCTGACCCGGCAGCCGGGCGGGCTCCAGGCCTACAAGATGGTGGAGCCTCAGCGGACCGTCGAGCCGGACCCGCGCACCCACGAGGGCTACGAGTGGCTGTACGTGCTGTCCGGGAAGCTGCGGCTCGTCCTCGGTGAGCATGACGTGGTGCTCACGGCCGGGGAGGCCGCCGAGTTCGACACGCACGTGCCGCACTGGTTCGGGTCGACGGGCGAGGGGCCGGTCGAGTTTCTGAGCCTGTTCGGGCCGCAGGGGGAGCGGATGCACGTACGCGCCAAGCCCGCCCGCAGGTGACCCGTGTGACGGTTCCCCGGTAAGGGGTGCTGGGATGACTGTTCCCTCAGAGCAAGCGACCGCTTAGTATGCGGTGGACCCCGGTCAGACGACGCAGTCCGTGGAGGCCCCGCATGCAGGCATGGCAAGTGCACGAGAACGGCGAGCCGAGCGAGGTGATGCGGCTCCAGGACGTCGAGCGGCCCACGCTCGGTGACGGCCAGGTCCTGCTCAGGGTGCGCGCCGCGAACATCAACTTCCCGGACGCGCTGCTGTGCCGGGGCCAGTACCAGGTCAGGCCGCCGCTGCCGTTCACACCGGGCGTGGAGATCTGCGGCGAGACCGAGGACGGCCGCCGGGTGATCGCCAACCCGGCGCTGCCGTACGGCGGGTTCGCCGAGTACGCCGTCGCGGACGCCGCCGCCCTGCTGCCCGCGCCCGCGTCGCTGGACGACGCGGAGGCCGCCGCGCTGCACATCGGTTACCAGACGGGCTGGTTCGGTCTGCACCGCCGGGCCGGTCTGGAGGCCGGGGAGACGCTGCTCGTCCACGCTGCCGCCGGAGGGGTCGGCAGCGCGGCCGTGCAGCTCGGGAAGGCCGCCGGCGCCACCGTCATCGGTGTCGTCGGCGGCCCCGGCAAGGCGGCCGTCGCCCGCGAGCTGGGCTGCGACGTGGTGATCGACCGGCACGGCGAGGACGTCGTCGCCGCCGTGAAGGAGGCCACCGCCGGCCGGGGCGCCGACGTGGTCTACGACCCGGTCGGCGGGGAGGCCTACGCCCAGTCCGCCAAGGTCGTCGCCTTCGAGGGACGGATCGTCGTCGTCGGGTTCGCCGGCGGGACCATCCCCAGCCCGGCGCTCAACCACGCCCTGGTGAAGAACTACTCGATCCTCGGCCTGCACTGGGGCCTGTACAACACCAAGAACCCGAAGCTGGTCCAGCACTGCCACGAGCAGCTCACCGAGCTGGCCGCCCGCGGCGCGATCAAGCCGCTGGTGAGCGAGCGCGTGCCGCTGGGCGGGGCCGCCGCGGCCGTGCAGAAGGTCGCCGACGGCGTGACCACCGGCCGGATCGCCGTCGTGATGGAGGAGGCAGCATGACCGACGCCGCCGAACTGCGCCGCCGCACCCGGGAGTTCCTGGCGGCCCACCCGCCGGCCGCCACCGATCGCCTGGAGTTCCTGCGGGCCCGCTTCGACGCGGGACTCGCCTGGGTGCACTACCCGGAAGGTCTCGGCGGGCTCGGCGCCCCGCGCTCCCTCCAGGCCGTCGTGGACACCGAACTGGAGGCCGCCAAAGCCCCCGACAACGACCCCCGGCGCATCGGCATCGGCCTCGGGATGGCCGCGCCGACGATCCTCCAGTTCGGCACGGAGGAGCAGAAGCGGCGCTATCTGAGGCCGCTGTGGACCGGGGAGGAGGTCTGGTGCCAGCTGTTCAGCGAGCCGGGAGCGGGATCCGACCTGGCGGCACTCGGTACCCGGGCCGTCCGTGAGGACGGGGGCGCGTCCGGCTCCGGCGAAGCCGGGAGCGAGGGAGACTGGGTGGTCAACGGGCAGAAGGTGTGGACGTCCAGCGCCCATGTGGCCCGCTGGGCCATCCTCATCGCCCGCACCGACCCGGACGTGCCCAAGCACCGGGGCATCACGTACTTCGTCTGCGACATGACCGACCCGGGCGTCGAGGTGCGGCCGCTGCGGCAGATCACCGGCGAGGCCGAGTTCAACGAGGTGTTCCTCACCGACGTCCGCATTCCCGACTCCCGCCGCCTCGGCGACATCGGCGACGGCTGGCGGGTGGCGCAGACCACCCTGAACAACGAACGCGTCGCCATCGGCGGCATGCGTCTGCCCCGCGAGGGCGGCATGATCGGACCCGTCTCCAAGACCTGGCGGGAACGCCCCGAGCTGCGCACCCACGATCTGCACCAGCGGCTGCTGAGGCTGTGGGTGGAGGCCGAGGTCGCCCGGCTCACCGGCGAGCGGCTGCGCCAGCAGCTCGTCGCGGGCCAGCCCGGCCCCGAGGGCGCCGGGATGAAGCTCGCCTTCGCCCGCCTCAACCAGGAGATCAGCGGCCTGGAGGTCGAACTCCTCGGCGGTGAGGGCCTGCTGTACGACGACTGGACCATGCGCCGCCCCGAGCTGGTCGACTTCACCGGCCGCGAGGCCGGCTACCGCTACCTGCGCTCCAAGGGCAACAGCATCGAGGGCGGGACCAGCGAGGTCCTGCTCAACATCGTCGCCGAGCGGGTCCTGGGCCTGCCCGCCGAGCCGCGCACCGACAAGGACGTCGCCTGGAAGGACCTCGCCCGATGAGCCCTGTGAGCACCGCGAGCCGTGGGAGCACCCAGCCGGACCTGCTCTACTCGGAGGAGGAAGAGGCACTGCGCGCCGCCGTACGGGACCTGCTCACCGACCACTGCGACGCGGCCGGCGTGATCGCCCGCGTCGAGTCGGACGCCCCGCACGACCGGTCGGCGTGGAAGGCGCTCACCGACGGCATGGGCCTCGCCGGCCTGCTGGTGCCCGAGGACAAGGGCGGCCAGGGCGCCACCCACCGGGAAGCCGCCGTCGTCCTGGAGGAGCTGGGGCGGGCCGTGGCCCCCGTGCCGTTCCTGACCAGCGCGGTCGTCGCCACCGAGGCGTTGCTGGCCTGCGAGGCGGACGACCTGCTCGCCGAGCTGGCGTCCGGCCGGACGGTCGGCGCACTCGCCGTCGGACTGCACGTGGCCCCCGGCGCCGCCTACCCGGTCGTACGGCATGACGGCGGTGCGCTGCACGGCGAGCTGACCGCGGTGGCGGACGCGGCCGTCGCCGACGTCCTGCTGGTGCTGGCCGACGACGGCGGACTGTACGCGGTGCGGGCGGAGGCCGTGACCGTCACGCCCCAGACCTCGCTCGACCTGACCCGTCCCGTGGCGAGGATCGTCCTGGACGGCGCCGCCGGGCGCCTCCTGGGTGACGCGGAGCCCGCCGTACGACGGGCCCTGCGCGCCGGAGCCGGACTGCTCGCCTCCGAGCAGTTCGGGCTGGCCGACTGGGCGTTGGCCGAAACCGTCCGCTACCTGAAGGAACGCAAGCAGTTCAACCGGCCGGTCGGCGGGTTCCAGGCGCTCAAGCACCGGCTCGCCCAGCTGTGGCTGGAGGTCGTCAGCCTGCGGGCCGCGGCCCGGGGCGCGGCCGACGCGCTCGCGACCGGAGAGGACGTCGACGTGTCGGTCGCCGTCGCCCAGGCCTACGCGGCGCCCGTCGCCGTCCGTGCCGCCGAGGAGGCGCTGCAACTGCACGGCGGCATCGGCATGACCTGGGAGCACCCGGTCCACCTCTACCTCAAGCGCGCCAAGGCCGACTCGATCGCGTACGGCACGGCGGGCGCGCACCGTGCGGCGCTGGCCGAACTGGTCGATCTGCGCGCCCCCGACGCACAGCCCGCACCCTGACAGCCAGCCTGGGAAAGGCCCGCCCGACGTAGGGCGGGCCTTTCGGCGCGCCCCATGCGACGGCGGTGAACACCGGGCGGCAGTCCGGCCAACTCCCCGTACGCGCCTGCCTCTCGGGCCGGTCGCGACCCCATACTCGCAGGGGTCCCGACCGGCACATCCAGGGAGGCAGAGCATGGCCCTCACCACCCGTCGCAGAGCCCTCACCACCCTCGGCGCCGCCCTCGCCGGCACGGTCGCCCTGCCCGCGCCCCGCGCGTCGGCCGGTGAACACCGGCCCTGCCCACGGCCCTTGTGGCGCGCCCACGCCCACAACGACTACGAGCACCCGCGTCCGCTGTTCGACGCCCTCGACCACCGCTTCGGCAGCGTCGAGGCCGACGTCTTCCTGGTCGGAGGCCAACTCCTGGTCGCCCACGACCCCGAGGACCTCGACCCGGCGCGCACCCTGGAATCCCTCTACCTCGACCCGCTCGCCGCCCGCGTGAAGGCCCACCACGGCTCGGTGTACCGGGGAGACCGCAGGCCGCTGCACCTCCTCATCGACATCAAGACCGAGGGCGCCTCGACGTACCTGGAACTCGACCGCCACCTGCGCCGCTACCGTCACCTGTTCACCACGTACGCCCACGGCCGGGTCCTGACCGGCCCGGTCACCGCCGTGGTCTCCGGTGACCGGGCCGCCCGGGCACCCATGGAGGCGCAGACCGTCCGCCGCGCCTTCTACGACGGCCGGCTCGCCGACCTCGGCGGCCCGGCACCGGCCTGCCTCATCCCGCTGATCAGCGACAACTGGACGCTGAACTTCACCTGGCGGGGCGAGGGCGCGTTCCCGGACACCGAGCGGGACAAGCTGCGGCGCGTCGTGCGGGACGCGCACGCCCGGGGACAGCGGGTGCGGTTCTGGGCCACCCCTGACGCGCCCGGCGCCGCCCGCGACGCCCTGTGGTCCGAGCTGCTCGCCGCCGGCGTCGACCTCCTCAACACCGACGACCTCGCCGGACTGAAGGCCTTCCTGGACGCCCACCCGGCGTAGACACCACACGTTCGGAGGACAGGACAGCCGCACGGACGAACCCTCCGCTACGCCACACTTGCGGCCGAACGCCGTGAACCGGACGTGGCGGCGTGGCGGAGGAGGTTGACGATGGCCATTTCCATCTCGGTGGTGCTGCTGCTCACGATCCTGGCGGTGATCTTCGTACGGAACGGGGGGCTGAAGTTCTCCCACGCGCTGGTCTGCCTGCTGCTCGGGTTCTACCTGGCCAGCACGAGCATCGCCCCCACCATCCACAGCGGTCTCACGGCGACGGCGGACATCGTCGCGAGCCTCAGGCCCTGAGACGCACGGCTGCGCGGAGGGCTCCGGCCAGCACTACGACGGGGAGAAGACTCCGATGCCGTTCGGGACGGCGCGTTCCGCACCGCCGCTGGGGTGGTTGCGTACGGAGACCGTGGCCGCGCCCGGCTCTCGCGTGACCAGCGTCGTCGACCCGCCGCCGTCCAGGCTGAAGGCGTCGACCGCGCCCGACCGCCGCATGACGTCGGCGACTTCGGCGATCGTCAGGCCGCTGCGGTAGGCGGGAGCGCCGTCCAGCGCCAGCAGCAGCAGACGCCGCCCGCCGTCCGCGACACCGACGGCGGTGCGCACGGCCGAGGTCCTGCCGTCGAGCCCGGGCAGCGGCCGACCACCGGTGAGGACCGGGTAGCCGCCGACGGCGAAGCGGTACGGGATCCGGGACGCGGCGGCCACCAGCCGGTGCCGCACGCTCACCGGCTCACCCGCGTCGATCTTCCGCAGTTGTCGCGCCCCCGCCTCCCGGCCGACCAGAACGGTGGTCCCCTGCGCGATCGGGCCGCTGCCCGGTGTGCCGGCCGCCGACACGACCCGGCCATGACGGACCGTCACCTCGTAGGTGTCCGTGCTGCACGGCGCGGCGCGGTCCATGTCCGTGCCGCAGGTGGCGCGCACCCGTGAGGCGCTGCCCCACGCCGTGGTGAACGCGCCGATGGAGTCCACCGGCAGCGCGTACTGGTTGAGTCCGCCGAGCGGCAGCCGCCCCCCGGGCGTGCGGACCGAGCCGTCGAGAGCCAGTCGGTCGAGGCGGGCCCGCCGGTCGACGCCCACCCCGAGCACGTCCTCGGTGGTCGTGCCCGGCGGCAGTGGGGGACCGAACCGCTGGCCGTTCGGCACGGCCGCCTTCAGCACCCTGCCCCGTGCGACGGCCGGGCCCACGCTCGCGCCGGTCGCCTCCACACCCGGGTGCTGGGTCTCGGTGATGTTGAAGAAGTCGCCGTTGACACCCGCGACGGCCCCCCGGGCGTCGGCCATGCGCGAGACGGGAGCCCGCGCGGCCACCGCGCCCGGATGCAGCAGCCCGACCCGGACCCGCGGGTCGTCGAGGTCGACGGTCACCACGTGCGCGTGCGCCGTCCCGGCGGTCGCCCGGATGTCGAACTCCTGGTAGGTGACGCCCGGTGCGAGGGTGACGGCCTCCTGAGCGGCACCGGCCGGCGCCGCGCCCGCCAGGGCCGCGCCGGCCAGCGTGCCCCACGCCACGAGAGCCGCCACGACCGTTCTGCCCGCCGCTCCGCCCGCCGAGATCCGCCGCCGACGACGTGTCACAGTCCCCCCTGAGGTCCCGTCAACTGTCCACCGTGTCAGGGAAGTGCACCAGATGGCAGTGACCGAGGGGGGCCGGGCGCCGACTGCACGGGAACGGGTGAGCAGACGCGCCTTGTTGACCGCCCCGGCGACCGGGACGACGTCACGGCCGGGCCGTCGGCTCCCCTCCCGTGCCGTACGCGGTGAAGTGGGCCGGTACGTGGTCGATCGGCAGGCCGGGCCGCCAGGCGGTGAGGGCTTGGGCGCTGCACACGAACAACTCGTCCGGCAGTCGGTCCAGGGGGAACCAGCGCCAGCGTCCGACGCTCTCGCCGGGCTGGTCGGCCGGGTCACCGTGCCAGGCGGTGACCCGGGCGGCCACGGTCACCCGGACGACACCGCCCCCGGCGTCGTCGAGCAGTGTGCCCAGCAGACTCACGTCGGCCGGACGCGCGGTGATCCCGGTCTCCTCGGCGAGTTCCCGTACGACCGCCTCCGCGAGTGACTCCCGGGCTCCACCGTCCCGCCGGGCAGCTCCCAGGTGCCGTGGCGGTGGCGGCCCAGCAGCAGGCCCCGGGGCCCGTGCAGGATCGCCCCGACACCGAGCGCGGCGTGCGCCACGGGCGGCCGGGGCGTGCGCGGGCGGGAGGCGAGCCGGGCGGGCCGGGTCGCTCGGAAGAGCCGGTACGAGGCCTGGTTGCCGGTCTCCGGCGCGTCCAGGACGTCGACGTGTTCCACGCGCAGGCCGTGCTCGGTGAGCAGTTCGGTCCACAGGCCCTGGGTGAGCACCCACATCCGTACGGTCAGGTCGCCGCCGTCCGCGAGCCGCAGGATCTCGGGCCGGGCGGTGACGGTGGAGGAGGGGCCGTCGCCGTGGGAGTTGGTGTGGAGCACCGTGAAGCACAGCCTTCCGCCCGGTTTCAGCGCGTCGGCGAGGGCGGGCAGCAGGCGGTACGGGTCGATGTACGGGACGGCGTTGACGGAGTAGACGATGTCGTACGGCTCCGCCGTCCGCAGGTGTTCGACCGCGTCGGCCAGTATCAGCCGCAGCCCGGGCAGCGATCCGTAGCGGTCGCGGGCCCGTGCGTACTGGCCGGCCGAGGCGTCGACCGCGTCCACCAGCGCGCCGTGGTCGCGGACCAGATGAGCTGCGTGCCGGCCCGGGCCGCACCCGAGGTCCAGCACGCGCCGTCCCGCCGGCGCACCGAGCACCTCCGTACCCGGTCCGGTACCTCCGGGCCCCCACTCGATCCGCTCGGCCTCCGGCACCTGAGTGCCGCGCCGCAGGTGGTGCGCGCCGTACGCCTGCCAGGCGCCGGCGTTGGCCGACTCCCCGGATCCGGTCATCCTTCCGCCGTGGCGTTGCGCGGCAGCACCGCGACCCGGTGGAAGTTGCACCTGTCGAGCGGGAGGTGCTCGGTTAAGGGCCGTGTCTCGTGAGCCTTGAGGGCGATGCTCACCAGGCTCAGCAGCAGGTCGACGTCCGCCTCGCAGTCGAGGTGGACGGTCACCCAACCCGAGCCGGGAACCAGGTGGATCGCGCTCGAGTCGCCGAGGTCGTAGTGGAAACGCTGGACGGCCCGGCGGGTGAGGTGGAGGTCGACGTCCCGCTCCGAGTGGAAGTGGGCTATCTCGGCGCGGACACCGCGGAGCGCCCGCCCGGTGCCGCAACTGGCCGGACCCGCCGAGAGGTCCTGCCAAGTCGCCAGTCGGTCCAAGGCGCGCTGGGCCAGAGTCATGCTCTCATCGTCGCCGGATCACCGTGCCGCAACCGGAAGTTGAGCGTTTTGTAACCGGGATGTGAGGTCTTTCCGGCGCAACCAGTGAGCGGGGCGCCGAGAGGAGCCGCGGCGACCAGCCAGTGCTCTCGCCGGCTCAGTGTCGCCGGGCGACCGCCGCGGGGTCGTCCAGGACGGCCCGTACCACCGCGTGGGCCGCGCCCAGCAGCGGGCCCTGCGGCCCCAGCCGCGACACGGTGACGGGACAGACCGGCCCCGCCGTGCGCCGGGCCAGTTCGTCCCGCAGGGACGGCAGCAGCCACGGCGCGAGCCCGGACAACTCGCCGCCCAGCACGACGCCCTCGGGGTCCAGCAGGTTGACCGCCCCGGTCAGAGCGATGCCGAGTGCCTCGCCCGCGTCGCGCAGGGCACGTCGTACGGCCTCGTCGCCCGCCTCGGCGCGGCCGGCGAGCAGGCCGACGCGGTCCTCGCCGGGCTCCAGACCGGCCGCGCGCAGCACCGCCTCCTCACCGGCGTACTGCTCCAGGCAGCCGCGCCCGCCGCACGCGCACCGCGGCCCGTCCGGACGGACCGGCACGTGCCCCAGCTCGCCCGCGAACCCGCGTGTGCCGCGCAGCAGCCCTCCGTCCACGACCAGCGCGGCGCCGATGCCGATCTCCGCCGACACGTGCAGGAAGTCACGCGGGGTGCCATCCGCGAGCCAGAGTTCGGCGAGCGCGCCGAAGTTGGCCTCGTTGTCCACGGTCAGCGGAAGGTCCGCCGGGAGCAGGCCGCCGAGGTCCGTGTCGTGCCAGTCGAGGTTCGGGGCGCGTACGACGGTCCGGGCGTCGCGTGCCACCAGCCCGGGCACCGCCACGGCCAGCCCCGCCGGCCACAGCCCCTCGGCCTCCGCCTCGGCGACGACCCGGCGTATCAGCGCGGTGACCTCCTCCAGCACCGGTGCGGGGGAGCGTCCCCGGTTGGCGCCGTGCCGCACGGCCCGCGCGCGCACCTGTCCGCGCAGGTCGACGGCGCAGACCGCGAGGTGGTCGACGCCGATCTCCGCGCCGATCCCGGCGGGGCCGTGCCCGCTGACGGCGAGCGCCGACCCCGGACGGCCGACCCGGCCCGGCCGTTCGGGGCCCAGCTCCTCCAGCAGCCCGGTGCGGATCAGCTCGTCGACGAGGGTCGACACCGCCGCCCGGGTCAGACCGATGCGTGAGGCGACGGCGGCGCGGGACAGCGGTCCCTCGGCGCTGACGGCGTGCATCACGCGGGCGAGGTTGCGGCGGCGCATGCCCTGCTGGGTGTCCGGCGTGGCGCGCCCGGGGCCTGCGGGGTGTGCCTCGTGCAGCGGTGCAGTCATGCCTGCGTCAGTCCTCGGTCGGTTCGCTGGGTCGTCCACGGTCGGTGCGGGTCGTCCACGGTCGGTTCGCGGTGGCGTCGGTCGGTTCGCGCTGGTGCCGGTGGCGCCGACGAGTGCGCCTTGCGGCGTCCGTCGGCGGGCCGTGCCGATGCCCTTGGCGGGTGCCGTGGGCCGGTGGCCGCCAGGCGCCCCCGCCCGCTTACCAGCGGCGTGCCCCGGGTGCCTGCCGACGGTGGCGGCTCGTGCGACGGAGCCCTCGCGGGCGCCCCCGGCCGCTCCCGTCGAGGGCGGCGCCACGGCCTCGTCAGGAGGTGTCCGCGCGCCGGTCCAGCAGTGGGGCAGCGTCGGAGAGTACCCCGGCGATCCGAGTGAGTGCCTCCTCGTCACGTTCCACCGCGTCCAGCACCGGGCCCGCGGCCGTGTTCCAGCGCCGGGCGACCGCCGCCGGGTCCTCGCCGGTGAGCAGCCCGGCCGCCTGCGCGGCAGCACCCAGCGCCACCAGCTCCTTGGCCCCCGGCACCTGCACCGGCCGCCCCGACAGCCGTCGTACGGTCTGCTGCCAGGCGGTGCCCCGTGCGCCGCCGCCGATCAGCAGCAGGGGCGCCGAGCGGTCCGCGTCCGCGTCGAGGACCAGGTCGAGGGCGCCGAGCAGGGAGTGGACGGCACCGTCGTAGGCGGCCTGGAGCAGCTGGCCGGGGGTCGTGTCGTGCCGCAGGCCATGCAGCAGACCGGAGGCGTTCGGCAGGTTCGGGGTGCGTTCGCCGTCCAGGTAGGGCAGGAGCGTGACGGTGGTGCCGGGCTCGACGGCCTCGCGGTCCACGCCCAGCAGGGTCGCCACCCGGTCGACGGCGAGTGTGCAGTTCAGGGTGCAGGCCAGCGGCAGCCAGTCGCCCCGGGCGTCGGCGAAGCCCGCCACGGTGCCGGTCGGGTCGGCGGGCCGCCGCCGCGACACGGCGTACACCGTGCCCGAGGTGCCGAGGCTCATGACCGGCATGCCCGGGCGCAGGCCGAGGCCGAGCGCGGCGGCCGCGTTGTCGCCGGTGCCCGGAGCCACCAGCGTGCCCCTGGAGAACGGCAGGTCGTGGCTGTCGCGCACGGTGCCCGCCACCTCACCGGGCCGTACCACCCGCGGCAGCAGGGCCGGGTCCAGCCCGACGTGGGCCAGGATCTCCTCGTCGTACGCCTCCGCCCCGGACGCCCACCAGCCGGTGCCCGAGGCGTCGCCGCGGTCGGTCGTGCCCTGCCCGGTGAGCCGCTCGGTGAGGTAGTCGTGCGGGAGGCGCACGGCCCTGGTGGCGCGGACCGCCTCCGGCTCGTGCTCGGTCAGCCAGGCCCACTTGGTGACCGTGAACGAGGCGGCGGGGACGCTGCCGGTGCGCTCGGCCCAGACCTTCGCGCCGCCCAGTTCCTCGGTCAGACGGCGGGCTTGGGGCGCCGACCGCACGTCGTTCCACAGCAGGGCCGGACGGACCGGCTCACCCCGCTCGTCGAGCGTGACGAGACCGTGCTGCTGTCCGCCGATCGACACCGCGGCGGCCTCGTGCGCCGCCTCACCGCACTGCCGCAGTGCCTCGCACAGGGCGTCCCACCACTGGCGCGGATCGCTCTCGCGGCCCGCCCCGGAGGACACGGTGTGCGGCGCCTGGCCGCTCGCCACGACCCGGCCGGTGGCCGCGTCGACGACCAGCGCCTTGGTGGACTGGGTGGACGAGTCCACGCCGACGACCAGCGGACCCTCGGCTTCTGACATCGGGTTTCTCCCTCTTCCGCCGCTCAGCGGGATGTGGTCCCCAGGGCCTCCGGACCCTGTTGTCCCTTCCCAGGGACGCGCTCGCATACTAATTTGTAAATCGCCATGACGAAATAGTCCCAGCGAGCGAGGAGCCGCGGCATGAGCTACCAGCCCACCCCCGAGGACAGGTTCACCTTCGGCCTGTGGACCGTCGGCTGGCAGGGCCGGGATCCCTTCGGCGACGCCACGCGGCGTGCCCTGGACCCGGTCGAGACGGTGCAGCGCCTGTCCGAGCTGGGCGCCCACGGTGTGACCTTCCACGACGACGACCTGATCCCCTTCGGGTCGAGCGACACCGAGCGCGAGGCGCACATCAAGCGGTTCCGGCAGGCGCTGGACGCCACCGGCATGAAGGTGCCGATGGCCACCACCAACCTCTTCACCCACCCCGTCTTCAAGGACGGCGCGTTCACCGCCAACGACCGTGACGTCCGCCGCTACGCGCTCCGCAAGACGATCCGCAACATCGACCTCGCCGTCGAGCTGGGCGCCCAGGTCTACGTGGCCTGGGGCGGCCGGGAGGGCGCCGAGTCCGGCGCCGCCAAGGACGTCCGCGTGGCTTTGGACCGTATGAAGGAGGCCTTCGACCTGCTCGGCGAGTACGTCGTCTCCCAGGGCTACGACCTGCGGTTCGCCATCGAGCCGAAGCCGAACGAGCCGCGCGGCGACATCCTGCTGCCGACGGTCGGCCACGCCCTGGCGTTCATCGACCGCCTGGAGCGCCCGGAGCTGTACGGCGTGAACCCGGAGGTCGGGCACGAGCAGATGGCGGGCCTGAACTTCCCGCACGGCATCGCGCAGGCCCTGTGGGCGGGCAAGCTGTTCCACATCGACCTCAACGGCCAGTCCGGCATCAAGTACGACCAGGACCTGCGCTTCGGCGCCGGTGACCTGCGCGCGGCGTTCTGGCTGGTCGACCTGCTGGAGTCGGCCGGCTACAGCGGTCCGAGGCACTTCGACTTCAAGCCGCCGCGCACCGAGGACCTGGACGGGGTGTGGGCCTCGGCCGCCGGCTGCATGCGCAACTACCTGATCCTCAAGGAGCGGGCGGCGGCCTTCCGCGCCGACCCGGAGGTGCAGGAGGCGCTGCGCGCGGCCCGGCTGGACGAACTGGCCCTGCCGACGGCCGCGGACGGGCTCCAGGCGCTGCTCGCCGACCGGTCGGCCTTCGAGGAGTTCGACGCCGAGGCCGCCGCCGCGCGCGGCATGGCCTTCGAGCGCCTCGACCAGCTCGCCATGGACCATCTGCTGGGCGCGCGGGGCTGAACCGCACGCGCGCGTGCGGGCCGTTCGGCGCGCGCACCTGCCTGAGCGGGCTCCGCACGGAATACGCCGGAACCATGCGATCCATGCCATGAGTCCGTATCAACTTCCGTGCGGGGCTCGCATGTAGTGGGGGGCGGGGGTGACGCTGGTCGGTATGGCCCTGCCGCCTCCACCCTCCCAGCCGCCCGGTCCGCCGAACGACGCGCTGCCTCCGGGGCAGGGCGACGGGCCTGGCGGGCGCCGGAACCCGCTGTTCGTCCTCCTCGCCGTCCTGGTGGCGGTCTTGGCCGTCTGCGCCGTCGTGCTGATGGCCTCCTCTGGGAGCGACGACTCGCCGGGCGGTACGCCCGCCGAGAGCGGGACGAGCCGCTCGCCCCGTCCGTCGCCGAGCCTTCCGGTCGAGCTGCCGAGCCGGTTGCCGTCGGACCTCCCGAGCGCACTGCCGAGCGGTGTGCCGAGCGACCTGGAGTCGCTCGTCCCGTCCCTGCCGGACGATCTGCTGCCCTGACCGGTTCCCCCTACGCCGTACGCCTCCGGACGTCGTGACAATGGCCCGTATGACACACAACGGTGGGGTCGGCGCCGCTCCGCGCGGGCGTCACGGCGGTGAACCGCTGGTCGTCGTGGCGGCGGTGATCGTGCGGGAGGGGCGTCTGCTGGTCGTGAGCAAGCAGGCGGCTCCCGAGGTCTTCTATCTTCCGGGTGGCAAGCCGGACGAGGGCGAGGAGCCGTTGGAGACGCTGTTCCGCGAGCTCGACGAGGAGCTGGGGGTACGGCCGTCGGAGCCACGGCTCCTGGCGGAAGTGGAGGCGGTGGCGGCCCTGGAGGGCGTCCCCATGAAGCTGACGGTCTTCGAGGCGCGCATCGACCAGGACCCCAGGCCCGCCGCCGAAACAGCGGACATGCGCTGGATCGCGGGCGACGAGGGGCATCTCCGGCTCTCACCCGCACTCCAGGACCACGTGCTGCCGGTTGTTGCGGGGGAGCGGTCTGCCGGGCGCCTAGCGGAGGGCGCCGCCGGGCGGCCACGCGCGCGTGGGGCCACGGTCACCGGTGTGGGCGGCTGTGGTCACCGGGTCCCCTTGCGCCGGGCCCCGTCGGCCTCAGTCGCCTCGACCGCCTTCCAGGGGTCCGGGCCGCCTGCTGGACCTCGCGGGCCCTCCGCACGACCGCCCTCCGCGCATCATCCCTTCGGGCGTCCGCTGTCGGACTCGTCGGCCGCGCTGCGCTCCGCCGTGGCCAGCGCCGTCGCCGGGTCCTGTGCCGCGGGCCCCGCGGGCACCCAGCGGTCCCCTTCCTTCCGGTACGGCCACCATCTGCCGTCGCGCCCCAGCCGCAGTTGGCCGGCAGTGCCGAGAGCGGTCCACCGGTTGCCGCTTGCCCGGAACCGGGGCCGCTCGTCCTCGTCCCAGGCCGTCTCAAGGGCGGCACGCGCGCGTGCGAGCGTTTCGCCCTCCACCGGCCACTCCTCGTCGAGCACGGACAGCGCCGCCCCGCCTCCGTGGCGCCAGGCGCGTACCGCCACGGCCAGCCCCTCCCGGCCCCGTCCCGAGCCGTCGGCGAGCCGGTCCGCCACAGTACGGTCCGGCTCGCCCGCCGCCAGCCGCACGGCGTCCTGGTGGACCGTCGGCTCCGCCTCGGGCGCGTGCTGTCCGTGACCGTCCCGCAGGGCCTCCGCGAGCATGCGGTGGGCCCGTGCCGCGGTCCGGGCGGCCAGGAACTCCAGGGCGGCCGGATCGATCCCCGGAGCGGGCGCCGCCTCGGTGTCCAGGGACGGCGGCACACCGGGCTCGTCGGGCAGCGCGGGCGGCGTGGGCAGCGGGGGCAGGATCCCGCCGGCCGCGTACGCCTCGGCGGCGTCCACGCCCTCCGGCCGCGGGGACCCGTCGGAGGGCGGGCCGGTGCGCGACTGCAGGGCGTCCAGCAGGGCGCGTTCGCCCCGGCCGCGCATCAGGAGCAGGACGAACGGGTCCTCGTCCAGCAGTCGCGCCATCTGGTAGCAGAGCGCCGCCGTGTGCCCGCAGTGGTCCCAGGCGTCACAGCCGCACTCCGGCTCCAGATCGCCCAGGCCCGGCAGCAGGTCGATGCCCGCGGTCTCGGCGTCCTCGACCAGGTGCGGCGGCATCTCCCGGTCCAGCAGCGCCGCGACATGCCCGGCCCGTGCGCCGGCCATGTCCACGAACCGGTCCCACTGGTCACCGGTCAGCTCCTCCAGCAGGACGTCCGCCCGGTGTGTCGTACGGCCCCGGTCCTGGACGACCGCCGTGACGCGGCCCGGGCGGACCGTGACCGCGCCGACCGCTCCCGCGCGGGCCAGCCGGCGACCGGCCTTGAGTTGTCCGGAGTCAAGCGCCGTGTCCTCCAGGGCCTTCAGCCAGGCCTGCCCCCACCAGGTCCGCGCGAAGCCGCGGCCCCGCTCCGGCGGCAGCGCGGCGAACGTCCGCTCGGCGTCGCTGTCGTAGTCACCGGTGTGTCCGCTCATCGCGTGCCCCCTCGCAGTTCGACCAGCTCCGCAAGCTCCGCGTCCGTCAGTTCGGTGAGCGCCGCCTCACCCGAGCCGAGGACGGCGTCGGCCAGCTCTCGTTTCCGCGCCAGCAGCGCGGCGATCCGGTCCTCGACGGTTCCCTCGGCGATGATCCGGTGCACCTGCACGGGACGGGTCTGGCCGATGCGGTACGCGCGGTCGGTGGCCTGTGCCTCGACGGCCGGGTTCCACCAGCGGTCGTAGTGCACGACGTGCTCGGCCCGCGTGAGGTTCAGCCCGGTGCCCGCCGCCTTCAGCGACAACAGGAACACCGGCACCTCGCCGTCCTGGAACCGCCGCACCATCGCCTCCCGGTCGGCGACCGGCGTGCCGCCGTGCAGGAACAGCGAGGGCACGCCGCGGCCGGCCAGGTGCCGTTCGAGGAGCCGGGCCATGCGCACGTACTGTGTGAAGACCAGCACGCCGGCCTCCTCGGCGAGGATGGTGTCGAGCAGCTCGTCCAGCAGCTCCAGCTTCCCGGACCGCCCGGCGATCACCGGCCGTTCCTCCTTGAGGAACTGCGCCGGGTGGTTGCAGATCTGCTTCAGCCCGGTCAGCAGCTTCACGATCATGCCCCGCCGCGCCATGCTGCCGGCGCCGGAGATCTCGGCGAGCGCCTCGCGCACCACGGCCTCGTACAGAGCCGTCTGCTCCGCCGTGAGCGACACCGCGTGGTCGGTCTCCGTCTTCGGCGGCAGCTCCGGCGCGATCCCCGGATCCGACTTGCGGCGGCGCAGCAGGAACGGCCGTACGAGCCGGGCCAGGCGATCGGCGGCGGCCGGATCCTGCCCGCCCTCGACGGCCTCCGCGTACCGACTGCGGAACGTGCCGAGCCGGCCCAGCAGCCCGGGAGTCGTCCAGTCGAGGATGGCCCACAGCTCCGACAGGTTGTTCTCCACGGGGGTGCCGGTGAGCGCCACGCGTGCGCGTGCCCCGATGGAACGCAGCTGCCGTGCCGTCGAGGAGTACGGGTTCTTCACGTGCTGGGCCTCGTCCGCCACGACCATGCCCCAGGGCACGTCGGCGAGCCGCGCGGCGTCCAGGCGCATCGTGCCGTACGTGGTGAGCACGAACGCGCCGTCGGCCGGGTCGTCCAGGCTGCGGCGTGCGCCGTGGAAGCGGTGCACGCGCGTGCCGGGCGCGAACCGCTCGATCTCCCGTTGCCAGTTGCCCATCAGGGAAGTCGGGCAGACCACGAGGGTGGGTCCGGCCGACGACGGGTCGGTCTGCCGGTGCAGGTGCAGGGCGATCAGTGTGATCGTCTTGCCGAGGCCCATGTCGTCGGCCAGGCAGCAGCCCAGGCCCAGCGAGGTCATGGAGGTTAGCCAGTTCAGGCCGCGCCGCTGGTAGTCCCGCAGGGTGGCGGCCAGGGCGGCCGGCTGCTCTACGGGCTGCTGCGTCTCGGGGTGCGCCAGCCGCTCCCGCAGCGCCGCCAGCCACCCCGTGGGCCGCACCTCGACCCGGTGGCCGTCGACCTCGACGGAGCCCGTCAGCGCCGCGCCGAGGGCGTCGACGGGCGTGACCTTGTGGTCCTGCCGGTCCAGGGCGCGCCGCGCCTCCTGAGGGTCGATCAGCACCCACTGGTCGCGCAGCCGCACGACGGGGCGGTTGGCCTCGGCGAGACGGTTCAGCTCCTCACGGGTGAGCCGTTGGCCGCCCAGCGTGCACCACCAACTGAAGGCGAGCAGCGCGTCGGCGGACAGGAACGACGGCAGGGCAGGGGAGCCGGCCGTGCCGCGCCCCGGCTCGTCGTCGGGAGGACCGACCTCCGCCCGGGTGGTCAGCTCGCGCGCCAGCTTCTTGGGCCAGTGCACGTCGACGCCGGCGTCGGCCAGCGCCCTGGCGCCCTCGCCGAGGAGGTCGGTGACCTTCTCGGCGGCGAGGTCGACCGCGTCCGGCACGGCCGCCGACAGCAGCAGCGTGAGCGGGGGCCAGGCCCGCGCCGCCCGGCGCAGGGCGAGCAGGGCGTCCATCCGCGCGCGTGGGCCGAAGGCCGCGCCGGAGTCACCGGCCCACACCACGGCGGCGTCCGCGACGAGCGCCGGATCGCTCACGTCGTGCACCTGCGGCACGGCCCGGAACGTCACCTGCGCCTCGTCGGGCGCCTCGTCCGTCAGTCCGTGCACCTCGATGCGCAGCGACAGCCGCACGCCCGCGTCGTGGCCCGCGGCGACGTCGGCGGCCCAGGCACGGTGCTCCGGCAGGCGCAGCGGTTCCGGCGCGGCATACGCCGCGCCGCCCGTGACGAGGTGCGCGGCGGGGGAGCGGGGCAGCGTGTCGGCGATCGAGTCCAGGAAGGCCCGCAGCAGCTTCTCCGGGTCGGGCAGGCGCGGCGGCTCGGCGTCGTCCACCGGCACGGCGTGCGCCTCGGGCGGCGTCGCGGCGGCCAGACGACGCACGGCCTCGACGTCCGCCGCGCTCAGCGGGCCCGCCCGCCAGGCGTCGTGATCGTCCGGGGACAGGCCGGGCAGCAACAGGCCGCGCGCCACGAGCTGCAGCGCGTGCAGGGCCGCCGCGCCCCAGAACGCGGTGGTCCGGTCTGCGCGCGGATGGGCACGCGCGCGGGTGAGCACCGGCAGGGCCGTGCTCACCGGCAGCAGGACGGCGGGGACGGTCACCGCCTCGACCCCGTCGTCGCCCGGCAGGACGACGGTCAGGTCCGCGACGGGGGCCGGCGCCGACGCCACGGCCGATGGAGCCGTGCCGTCCGGCCGCCAGAAGGCGACCCTGCCGGTGCGGGCCGGGTCACCGGGCAGGAACACGGCGCGGCACCGGACCAGTTCGGCGATCTCGAAGAGCGTGGGCGGGGGAGACGTCTGTTCAGGAATGACGTGTTCCTCAAATTTGACTAGTGGTCGGAGTCGCGGAGGGTACAGCACCGAGTGGGTCCGCCGGGTAGGCCTGGGCTGTGACACCCGTCACCATGCAGATGTGGCGGCGTGCCGGCAGGGCGGATCAGCGGCGAGCTCTCAGGGGCGTTCAGGGGCGCAACCTCAGGGTCGTCTCAGGGTCGCGGTCCGGAACCGGCGGGAGCGCGGGCCCGTTTTCACGACAGAGAGCGGCAAGGGCCGCGAAGGAGGCGACACTCAATGTCGAACAACGCCAAGATCGCCGCGGGGGGTGTGGCGGCCGGACTCATCCTGTTGATCTGGCTGCCCTGGTGGGCCGCGCTTTTGATCATCCTCGGAGTTCCGGCCGCCGCGTACCTCACGCTCGACCCGTCCCAGCGGCGCAGGCTGCGCCGCGTCACCCGCAAGGAACTCGGCCGCTGAGGCGTCAACGCCCCGAAACGGCCCCGCCGTCCAGCGCGCAGGAGTCGACCACGTCGCCGTCCGCGGGCCTGCCGACCGTCCGGTCCGCGGGCGGCCGCACGCCTCGCTCCACCCATGCGGTGAGGGCGTCGAACGCCGACCGGTAGCAGGGCAGGATCGGCCGCAGCCGGTCCGGATACGAGTCGTACAGCCCGTCGACGTGCGTACCGCCCTCGATCGTGTAGTACCGGTGCAGCGCCCCCCGTCCGTTCGCCTCCACCATGCGCGCGTACACGTCGGAGTCCGCGGCCTTGGGCAGCAGCGCGTCCAGGTCCCCGTGCAGCGTGATCAGCGGGCGGGCGACGCGTCCGGTCAGCGCCACCCGGGCCACGGCACGGTGCACGGAGGCGGGCCGGGAGGCGTAGTCATAGGCGGCGTCGGCAGGGCACGGTGCCAGGATCTGCTCGGGAGTGGTTCCGGCGGAGGGGCCGGGGCAGCCGGCGTCGTACGCCGGGTCGAACTCGGCGCGGTAGATCTTCTGTGTGAGGCCCCAGTACGCCTTCTCGTGGTAGTCCCACAGGAACTCGGAGCCGCGCGCGAAGCCCACCGCGTACAGGTCCTCGTCCCGTGCCGTGCCGAACGTCCGCGCCACCGTCGTCGGCAGAGAGGTGAGCAGGTTCGGACCGACGGCGGTCCACAGCGCACCCTCCCAGTCCACGCCGCCGTCGTACAGCTCCGGGTGGTTCTCCAGCTGCCAGCGCGTGAGGTAGCCGCCGTTGGAGACGCCGGTGATGTACGTGCGGCGCGGGGCGTGACCGTAGTGCCGGGCCACGGTTTGCCGCGCCGCCCGGGTGAGCTGCGTCGTCCGCGCGTTCCACTCTGCCACCGCGTCCCCGGGCCGGGAGCCGTCGTGGTAGAAGTCGACTCCGTTGTTTCCCTTGTCGGTCGCGGCGTACGCGTACCCCCGGGCCAGCACCTGGTCGGAGATCGCCTTGTCGGTCGCGTACTGCTTGCGCGTGCCCGGCGCGCCCGTGACGACGAGCCCGCCGTTCCAGCGGTCCGGCAGCCGGATCACGAACTGTGCGTCGTGCCGCCAGCCGTGTGTGGTGTTGAAACGCGAGGAGTCCGGGAAGTAGCCGTCGATCTGCACCCCGGGCACCCCGGACGGGGTGCGGGTGGCCCGGGCGGTCAGCCCGGCCTGGTCGGCGGTGTCCGTGTACGGGGTTCCGGCGAGCCCCGTGGTGGTCAGATCGGCCAGACAGGCACTGCGCTGAAAGGCCGCCCCCGGCACACGCACGTGTTCCTGGCGTGCGCAGGGCCCGTCGTCGGCCCCTGCGGCCGCCGCGGGAGCCGGGCCGGTGAGGGCCGCTGCCATGAGGACGGCGGCGAGGAAGGGAACACCTCGGGGCGGACGCATGACGCCTCCACTTCTGGTGGGCGAGTGGCGAGGAGAGGACGAGAGAGGGGCGGAGGGGGCTGAGGGGGGACAGGGCAGGACAGGAGAGGCAGGGGGCAGAAGGCGGACAGGGCACGACAGGACCGGCGGGGACAGCAGGGGAGTGGCCCGGGCCTGCCCATCGTGCGGGCCCGTTCCTGCGTCAACCATGGGTTGGGGCCACATGGAGTGGCGCCTCCATGTAGGGGGCCGAGACAGCGTGACTTCCCTGGGGCGCAGGTGAATGGGGAGCTTGCCCCCAAAATCGTTTGCGCCTCGATCGGCCGCACCCCACCATGACCGGCATGACCTCTGGAAAGGAGGCCCAGCGACTCCACGGTGAGCGCTGATGGCCGGACACGAGGCGTCGCAGACGCCGTCCCGACAGCCCCAGACCCCGCCCGCGCCCCTGACGCCCGCCTGGCTGAGGGCCCACTTCGATCCCCTGCCCTTCCCGGCGCGCAGGAGCGCCCTGGCACGCTACGCCCGCTCCCTCACACCGGATGCCTACGCAACCCTGCGCCACGCCCTGGCCGCCGGTGATCCCGACGAGCGGCATACCGCCCTGTTCCTGGCCGTGGTACGCCGCGACCTTGACCGTGTGGCCGAAGCCCTCACCGATCCCCTGCTCGGCCGCCGCGCCCGTGCTGCCGCCCTCCGGCTGCCCGTGCCCGAACAGGCCCTGGAACGCCTGACGCTGAGCGACATCCGGGCCACGCGGTACGACGCCTACCGGCTCCTCAGGCTCAGTCGCCGCCGGGCACTCGCGGCCAGGCTGCTGCCGGCGGTCCACGAACGCCACGGCGCCCGGGAAGCGGCGGCGCTGCTTCCGGCCTGCCCCGAGGAGACCGTCGCGGCCTGGCTGCCACGTGTCGAGACGGGCCCCGGCACACTCCACTCCCTGGCGCGTACCGCACCGTGTGCCACGGCCGCGTACCTCGCCGAGCAACACGAGCGGTACGCGCCGCAGGAGGCGCACCGCTTCGTCCGCCGGCATCTCGCCGCGGCCTCGGTCGCCGCGCGCCGTGATCCGCGCGCGGCGCTCCTGCTGTTGGACCGCGCCCCCCGCCTGCTCACCCCGCAGGGCATGCTCCGGGCACTGCACCGGCCCGCCGAGGCACTCGCCGTGCTGCGCACGGCACCGGCCGACCCGGAAGGCGCCCGGCGGCGGCACTTCATCCCCGGCGGCCCGGTGCCGCCGGCCCTGCGGCGGGCCCTGGCCGAACTGCCCGTGCGGGACCTCGTGGTCCTCGCCGAGCACTGCACCTCCACGGTCAGCGGACAGCGCGCCACGGGCCGCCTGGAGACAGCGCCTGACGGGCTCCTGCGGCTTCTTCCGCCCGCCGAACGGCGGCGCGTCCTCGACGGCCGACCGGCGGCCCGCCGCTGGCTGAGCACCACCGCACTGAGCGCACTCGCCGCCCTGGAACCGTCCGACCGGACGGAACTGGTCACTCCGTGGCTGGAGCGGTACCGGCGCAGCCTCTGGAACAGGCCCCGCGTCGCGGCGGCCCTGCCCCTGGCCGACGGCGAACCCCTGCTGCGCGAACTCGCCGGCAACCACCGCCTCCACCACCGTGCGACGGCCTGGCCCGCTCTGCTGGCTTGCGCGGAACTCGACGGCGACCCGCAGGAGTTCGCCCGGGTCATCGCCACCTGCGAGCGGGCCTGGCACGACCAGGACGACGTACGCCGCCCGGCCCTCGAACAGCTCGCCGGCGCGCCACCCCGGCTGCTCGACGCCGTGCCCGAACGAGCTCTGCGCGACGCCGTTCTCACCGCCGTCCAGTCACGCGACTCGACGGCGGCCACCCTCCGTGCCGTCGAACGCCTGCTGTACCGGGTCGTCGAACGGGCCGCGGCCGCCGGGCGGACCGAGCGCGCCGCGCACGCCGCCGGACTGTTCGGCGACCTCGTCGCGGCGCCCCGGCACACGACTCCCGTCCTGTCCGCCCTGAGAGTGGACGAGACGGCGGCCCGGGCCCTGTGGACGGCGCTGTCCCCGACGGAGCGGCAGCCCGCGGCGGTCACCGCCCTCGCCGAGCTCCTCGGCCCGCACCTTGCCGCGCTGCCCGGCCTCGACGCGGAGACACGGCGCGTCGCCGTCGACTGCGACGACCCGCGGCTCGCGGCCCGGGCCGCGGCGGCCTGGGTCCGGCCCCCGCATCTGCGGGAAGAGCGCTGCGCCGAACTGATCGCTGTGGACGCCACCTTCGCGACCGTGCCGGTGGTCCTGCGGACTCTCGCCGCCCGCCGCACCGACCTGCTCGATCCCCTGCTCGCCGCCGCGCGCGGGGGCTTCACGGGACGCCTGCGCCCCCGCTCCGTCCCCTGGACGCCGAAACTGTGCCCCGAGGTGACCGGCCGGTGGCTCGCGAGCCAGCGGAACGCCTGGGCGGAGCACCACGCGCGCGTGGCGGCCTACGACGCCGCTCCGCTGCACGCGCGCGCCGACGCGGCCAGACTCCTCCGGGACCCGCAACGGCTGACCATGCTCGTCGAGCAGGCCCCGCAGCCGGTCGCGGCGGCGGCACTCACGGCTCTGGGAGAGGTTGCGGGAACGGGCGTGGGAGTGGTTGCGGGGGCGGGTGTTGGAGAGGGTGCGGAGACAGGCGTGGGCGAGTGGGCGGCGACCGGTGGGGGCGAGGGTGCGGCGACCGGTGGGGGCGACGGCCCGGAGGAAGCCGCGGGGCCGGCCGTGGACGCCCCGGAGAGCTCCCGTCACGCCCAGCACCTGCTGCGGCATGCCGCCACCGGCGGAGTGCGTGGCAGGGCCGCCATGGCCGCCCTCGGGCGCCTCCTGGAGCGCATGCCCGACGGTGACGCCGTGAGACTCCTGGCGCCGGTGGCGTCCGCCGTCGACGCCCCGGTCGGCAGCCGCAAGGAGGCGGCACGGGCCCTGAGAGCCCTGCCCGGGGAGGGCGCCTTCAGGGCGCTGCTCGCCGCCTGGGACGCACCCCGGCAGCATCCCGACGTCCGGGCCGTACTGGCCTGGGCGCTGCTGCCCGAGGTCGGCCGCCCCGATGTAGCCGGCCGGCTCGTGCGCGCGGCGCACGAACCCGCCGTCCGTGACGCCGTCGTGCACGCGCGCGTGCGGGCGGTGCCCGACGCCGAGCGGGAGGCGTACACGGCGTTCTTGACACGGCTGGTCGTTCAGGGCGACGAGGAGACCGTCGCCGCCGCGTGCCGGGCGCTGCCGTCCTGGCTCACCTCGGACTGCGCCGAGGCGGTGAGAGTGCTGGTCGACGCGGCGGTGGACCCGGAGAGGCCCCGCTCGGTGTGGTGCGTGGCGGCGCGCCAGCTCGTCCGGCTCCCGTCCGGGCCGGCCACCGAGTCGGTCCTCCGAGGTGCCTTCGATGCGTTGGCGGAGCGCGCACGCGCGCATGATCCGGGGGTACGCGTCGACGCGCTGCGCCGCCTGCACGGCTGCACGGATGTCGTGCGACCGTCCGAGTCGACCTGGCAGACACTGCCCGTCCTCGACATGCTGGCCGACACCCTGGAGGCCGTCGGCCTGCACGCCGACGCGGCACGTCTCAGCTGGGAGGCCGCCGTGGACTCCGTACGGCAGGGCAAGCACGAGTGGCACCCGTGGGACCGGCTGGTGCGGCTGTGCGAGGCGGGCACCGGACGCTGTCCGCAGAACCCTCACATGTCCGCGGACTTCAGCCGGCCACGCGTGCGTGCCGCCGCGCTGACCCTGGCGCGCACCCTGCGCGCCCGGGGAACCGGAGTGTCCGGTTCGCTGGCGCTGTTCCTGGTGCGCGCCGCAGGACACGCGACCGACTGGGCGCCGAAGTGGCGGGCGGAACTCGACGCGCTGCGCGCCCACGCCGACCCGGACACCGCGATGGCCGCGCTGCTCGTCGGCCCGGAGCCGCCCGGGGCGTGATGCGGCACGGAACCGGACCGCGGCCGTCGTACCCCCCGGTCCGGCCCCCGGGCCGTACGCCCCGGGGGCCGTAGGAGCGCGCCACGTCAGCTCGGGCGTACTGCCATCTTGTCGAGGGCCTCCAGGAGACCCGGCAGCTCCGGTCCCCGGCCCACCGGGAGCACCTCGCCGGGTTCCTCGTCGAGCAGCACGAACGCGATGTCGTCGGTCCTGGCCACGAGGGACCAGCCGGGACCGTCGGCGCGCAGGGTGCGCGCGTCGCCCGTCGCGAAGGACGACCGGACCCGGCCCAGCGGCGGCGGTGTGTCGATGTAGGAGCGGGCCTCCGCGAGGACGCGCCGAATGCCGCTGTGGCCCTTCCGCGCGTCCGTGGCGGCTCCGTCCGCGCCCTTCGCCCCGTTCGCCGCGTCCCCGCCCGTACCGTCCGCGGAATCGGCTCCGGCGTCCGGCCGCACGAAGTCGGCGTCGTCCACCTGCTCCCGCCACAGCGCCCACTGCAGCGCGATCTCGTCCGCTCCCAGGCGCCGCTGGGCGGGCCCCCAGGTGGTGGTGTCCGGCGGAGCCAGGGCAGGCCGGTCGGCGTCCTCGGGACCGGGGTCGTGCGGCGCGGGCACCCCCGGGGCCGCGACGGCGACCGCGAGGGGCCATCCGGGCAGAGCGGCGACGACCGTGCGCTCGTCGGGCGACAGGTCGTACTCCATGCCGCAGTCCCAGGACGCGATCGCCACGGCGACCAGGGAGACGTCGTCGATGACGACGGTCCAGCGCGCGCCGTCGCCGTCCTGGCCGAGCACCAGCCCGTACCCGTCGGCGAGCGGCGCCAGACCGAGGGCCGCGCACGCCTCCGGGTAGTCGTCGCCCAGCACACTCGGGAACTTCGCCGGCGTGAGCAGTACCGCCGTGAGCACATAGAGCGCGTCGTCCTCGGCGGCGACGGCGCCCTCGTCCGTCCCGGCCATCCCAGCCTCCCCATCGGTTGGTCCAACGGCGCGCACCCTAGTGCGACCGGAAGCCGCTTGTCACGACCTCGCAGGCGCACCGGGAGCTGCAGTTTTCCGACTCGACGGGGCGAATCGACCGACCGTCGCCCGCCGTGTCAGGCCGCCGGCAGGCCCAGCAGCGCACGCGCCACGGTCCGCGGCGACTCGCCGCGTTCCCGCGCGAGCGCGATGACGGCCCGGCAGGCCAGTTCGTTCACCCCGAACGACAGCGCCTCCGGGGACACCCATCCGGCCGCCTCGTCTATCCGCTCCTGGTCGTTCTCCGCGCACGCCGAGACGTAGGCCGCGGCGGCCTCGAAGAGGTTGTGCGGACGTTCGTCCCGACGTGGCTGCGTCTCCGCGCGGAACGCGCCGAGAAGTCTGCCTGTGGACTTGCGGACCCTGCCCCACATGCCGACCGCCTTCCCCCTGCTGCGATTGCCCTGATCGGTCCTTCATCTCCTCCCCCTCAACGTAGAGTTGAAGCTCCGACGGCAGAAGTCCGACGGCAGAAGGGGGACGGCGAGGTGGAGCGCTTCGCGCGGCTGCGGCAGATCCGGCGGATGGATCCGTACCGGCAGGCCACGGAGATCTACCGGCTCAGCGTCGCCTACGAGTTCCCCTGGGACTTCACCCGGTCCCTGGAACTGGCCCTCTACCGCACTTACGCCGTCCCGAGCATCGGCCGGCTGCTCGCGGCGACGGCGGAGCTCACGGAGCGGGCGCAGAGGCGGTACGACGACACCTCACTGCTGCTGGACGCCATCGTCGAGCACGGCTTCGGCAGCGACCAGGGCAGGACCGCGGTCCGTCGCATCAACCAGATGCACCGCAGCTACGCCATCAGCGACGATGACATGCGGTATGTGCTGTGCACGTTCGTCGTGATGCCCAAACGGTGGATCGACGCCTACGGGTGGCGCAGGATGTCACGCCACGAGATCGTCGCGAGCACGGTCCACTACCGCACGCTCGGGCGGCACATGGGCATCAAGGACGTCCCGGAGACCTACGAGGAGTTCGAGACCTGCCTCGACGCCTACGAGGAAGCCCACTTCGACTGGGACGAGGACGCGCGGCGGGTCTCGGACGCCACCCTCGCCCTGATGACGTCCTGGTACCCGCGCCCGCTCGCGCCCCTGCTGCGCACCGCTACGCTCGCCCTGCTCGACGACCCGCTCCTGCGCGCGTTCCGCTACATCCCGCCGGGCCCCACCACGCGCGCGTGCGTGCGCCGCGCGGTACGGCTGCGCGGACGACTCGTCCGGCTGCTGCCGCCGCGTCGCGCCCCGCACTTCGCGCGGCAGAACTGGGAGATCAAGAGCTACCCGAACGGCTACCGGCTGGCGGACCTGGGCACCCGTCCGGTCCCGGGCGCCCGCGGCTGCCCCGTACGCCACGTCGGGAACGCCTCAGAGGCCGAGTGAGGCGGGGGCCTTCCGCGGTCGGATGAGATCGGCCCGGGGCGGGGTGTGCGCGAACGGTCGGAAGGCCGTGCGGGCAGCAGCGGCGTCGCCCGCGGGACAGGACTGCGGAGGCCGTCCCGGTCTCAGCCCTCGCGGACCGCCAGCGCAAGGAAACGGTCGTCCTCGTCGACGTACGACGTCATGAGCCACCCGGAACCGGCCAGGAGCGGACGGAGGTTCGGCTCGGCCCGCAGGTCGTCCGGCGTGATGCGACGGCCCTGGCGTGCGGCGAGCGCCGCCCTGCCGATCGGGTGGAACAACGCCAGCACGCCGCCCGGACGCACCACCCGGGCCAACTCCCGCAGATTCTCCGCCAGATCCGGCAGGTGCGAGATCAGCCCCGCGCCGAACACCGCGTCCAGTGACCCGTCGCGCAACGGCAGCGCCGCCACGTCGGCGAGCAGCAGGCGTCCGGCGCGGTCCCGTCCGGCCCGTACGGCCGCCTCCAGCATGGCCGGGGTCAGATCGGCCCCCACGACCACTCCCGAGGCCCCCACGGCCGCCCGCAGCGGCGGCAGGGCCCGTCCGGTGCCGCAGCCCGCGTCCAGCACGCGATCGCCCTCGCGGAGCCCCAGCTCGGCGACCGCGGCCGCGTAGGCGGGACCGTCGTCGGGGAACCGGCTGTCCCAGTCGGCCGCGCGGGCGGTGAAGAACTCCTGCACACGTGTGTGGTCGTCGCTCATGTTCGCATGATCCCTCACCAGTACCGGCGACGCGGAGCACACGTTCGGTGGACATCGCAGTGCGCACGTTCGAGCGTGACGCGATCGTTCCGCTGCCTGTCCGGGTCATATTGCACTACCTTTCGTAATGCGCCCCCGTTGTGCGCCCGGGTCGGGACTAGCGTCCCGGGGCCATGGGACACCTGGACCACGCCGCCCTGGGGTGGCTGACCCCCGTGCTGTCGTACGCGATGGCCTGCACTGGCGCCGCCCTGGGGCTGCGCTGCACCGTCCGGGCGCTCGGCGCGACCGGTCGCGCGCGCCGCAACTGGCTCGTCACCGCCGCCTCGGCGATCGGCACCGGCATCTGGACCATGCACTTCGTGGCCATGCTCGGCTTCGCCGTCGGCGGCACCGACATCCGCTACGACGTGCCGCTCACCCTCGTGAGCCTGCTGGTGGCGATGGTCGTGGTCTGCGTCGGCGTCTTCGCAGTCGGGCACAGCCGCGACCGGGGCCGGGCGCTGCTGCTCGGCGGACTGACCACCGGGCTCGGCGTCGCGAGCATGCACTATCTCGGCATGGCGGCGGTCCGCCTGCACGGCGACGTGAGCTACGACCCGGTGCTGGTCGCGCTCTCCGTGCTGATCGCCGTCGTCGCGGCGACGGCGGCCCTGTGGGCGGCGCTCAACATCAAGTCGCCCGGTGCGGTCACCGTCGCGTCCCTGATCATGGGCGCGGCGGTCAGCAGCATGCACTACACCGGCATGTTCGCGGTGAGCGTGCGGGTCACGCCCTCCAGCGAGGTCCTGCCCGGGGCCACGGCGATGCAGTTCATCTTCCCCCTCGCCGTCGGCCTCGGGTCCTATCTCTTCCTGACCTCGGCCTTCGTCGCGCTGTCGCCGACGGGCGGGGAGCACGCGGCGTCCGCCTCGGCCCAGCGGACGGCCGGGACCGCCGTCCCTTAGCCGCGACCACGCGCGGCCCTGACGGACCCCCCGACGGCATACCCCGGACGGGAAAGCCCGGACGGGACACCCAGGACGGGACGGCCCAGACAGGAAGCCCCGGACAGGGAAGGCCCAGATGCGGCAGCCCGCCGTACGGGGCCCGGGCCGGATCCCCTGTACTTGCGGACCGCGCGCTCAGAACCCGGACGGTACGCCCCGAACCACTCCCGAGCGAGGAGTCGATGCGCACACCCCGTAGGACACCCACCCCGGGCGCCGAGGCGCCGCCCCAGAGCCCCGTGCGCGGCCGCCGGGCGCATGCCGGACCGCCGGCGAACGAAGGCCGCAGGGAAGCCACCCCGAACGAGGCCGCCACGCGCGCGTGGCGGCACGGCGTCCGCCCCCGCACCGTGCGCGCCAAGATCATCTGCCTTCTCATGGTGCCGGTCGTCTCCCTGCTGGCCCTGTGGGCGTACGCGACCGTCACCACCGCCCAGGACGTCTCCCGGCTGCGCCAGATCCAACGCGCCGACGCCACGGTCCGCGCCCCCGTCGCCGCCGCCGTCACCGCCCTCCAGGCCGAACGCTCCGCCGCCGTACGCCACTCCACCGACCCGTCCGCCGTACGGGCCGACGACCTCAGGAAGCTCGCGCGGCACACCGACCGGGCCGTCGCGCGACTGCGGCTCGGTGAGAACCACACCGTCGCCGACGGCGAGGACCTGCCCGCCGGGGTGGCCGGGCGGCTGGAGGCGTTCGTCACCGGCGCGGAGCGGCTGCGGCCGCTGCGTACCGCCGTGCTCGACGGGCGCGTCGACTGGGACGAGACGTACGGGCGGTACACGCGGACCATCGCGACGGCCTTCGGCGTGGGCGGCGCCCTGGCCGGCATCCAGGACGCCGATCTCGGCTCCGATACGCGCGTGCTGATGGAGTTCGCCCGCGCGAGCGAGGCGCTGGCCCAGGAGGACGTGGTGCTGGGCAGCGCCAGGCTGGCCGGGAGCCTCACCGGCGAACGGCTGCGGCTGTTCACCGGCGCCGTCGACCTGCGCCGCACGCTCACCGAATCCGCCGTCCCCGACCTGCGCGGCACCGAACGCGCCGCCTGGAACGGCCTCGCCGGCACCGGCGCCTACGACACGCTGGGTGCCGTCGAGGACAAGGTCCTCGCGGCCGGCCCCGGGGCGCGCGCGGTCGACGCCGTGCCCGAGGACACCTGGGAGACGGCACACGCGCGCGTGCAGAGCGGGATGCGGACGATCCAGGAGCAGGCGGGACACGGCGTCGCCGACCGGGCCGACCCGTTCGCCCAGGGGCTGCTCACGCCGGCCGGCGCGGCCGTCCTCCTCGGTCTCGCCGCCGTGGCCGCCTCCCTCGTCATCTCCGTACGCATCGGCCGGGGCCTCGTCGTCGAGCTGGTGAGCCTGCGCAACAGCGCCCTGGAGATCGCCCGGCGCAAACTCCCCGAGGCCATGCGGAAACTGCGCGCCGGCGAGGAGATCGACCTCAGGGCCGAGGCCCCGCCCGGACCACCCGCCGACGACGAGACCGGCCAGGTCGCCGAGGCCCTGGGCACGGTGCACCGCGCCGCGCTGCGCGCCGCCGTGGAGCGCGCTGAACTCGCCAGCGGCATCTCCGGGGTGTTCGTCAACCTCGCCCGGCGCAGCCAGGTCCTCGTCCACCGCCAGCTAGGCCTCCTGGACAGCATGGAACGCCGCTCCGACGACCCGAACGAGCTCAGCGACCTGTTCCGGCTCGACCACCTCACCACCCGCATGCGGCGCCACGCGGAAAGCCTGATCATCCTCTCCGGAGCGGCACCCGGCCGGGCCTGGCGCCTGCCCGTCGCCCTGACGAACGTCGTCCGCGCGGCCGTCTCCGAGGTCGAGGATTACGCGCGCGTGGAGGTACGGCAACTCCCCGAGGCCTCCGTCATCGGCGCGGCCGTCGCCGACCTCACCCACCTGCTGGCCGAACTCATCGAGAACGCCGCCCAGTTCTCGCCCCCGCACACGCGCGTGCGCGTCACCGGCGAACCCGTCGGCAACGGCTACGCCCTGGAGGTCGAGGACCGCGGCCTGGGCATGGGCAGGGAGAGCCTCGCCGAGGCCAACCGCCGCATCGCCGAGTCCGAGGCGCTCGACCTGTTCGACAGCGACCGGCTCGGCCTGTTCGTCGTCAGCCGGCTCGCGGCCCGGCACGGCATCAAGGTGCACCTGCGGACCTCGCCGTACGGCGGCACCACCGCGGTCGTCCTGCTGCCCACCGCCCTGCTGCACAGCGGCGCGACGGAAGGTTCCCCTCCAGAGGCGGCCCAGGCATCGCAGCCCGAGGGACGCGCCCACGCGCGCGTGCCCGGCGACCTACCGCACGAGCCGTACCAGGACGCCGTCCCGGCCCCGGCCGACCGGCGCGCGCTGGTGGCCCCCGTCCCGGCCGCGGCGGGAACCGCCTCCCCGAGCCCACCACCAGGAGTCGCCACCTTGCGTCTGCACCGACCGGAGGAGGAACCCGAAGGCTCCGACGACCTCCCACGCCGCGTTCGGCAGGCCAGCCTCGCCCCCCAGCTGCGCGACGGCCGCCCCGAGGACCCGCCGCCCGTGTCCACGCCCCGAGGCGACGACGAGCGCACCCCCGAACTCGTACGGGACCGCATGGCGGCCTACCGCGACGGATGGACGCGGGGCGGCGGCAGGCAACCCGGCCGCGGAGCCACACCCGGCGCCCAGGCGGGCAGTGACGGCAGCGAAGGAGACCCCGCATGATCCAGGACCCGAGCATGAGGGCCGCCCGGCGGTCCGGCGAACTCGACTGGCTGCTGGACGACCTGGTGCTCCGCGTGCGTGAAGTACGGCACGCCGTGGTGCTGTCCAACGACGGACTGGCCGTGGGCGCCTCCAGCGACCTCGGCCGCGAGGACGCCGAACACCTCGCCGCGGTCGCCTCCGGCTTCCACAGCCTCGCCAAGGGCGCGGGTCGGCACTTCGGGGCCGGCGGCGTACGCCAGACCATGGTCGAGATGGACGACGGCTTCCTCTTCGTGGCCGCCGCCGGTGACGGCTCCTGCCTCGCCGTCCTCACCGCCGCCACCGCCGACATCGGCCTGGTCGCCTACGAGATGGCACGGCTGGTCAAACGCGTCGGCGAGCATCTGTGCACGGCGCCGCGCGCCGACGCGCGACCGCCCGCCGCAGGATGAGACGCGAAGGCGGTCCGCGCAGATGACCGAGGACATGACGGCCGGCCCGCACGAGCAGGGCAGCCAGTGGTACGACAACGAGGCCGGCCCTCTCGTCCGCCCGTACGCGCTGACGGGCGGCCGCACGCGGCCCGGCCCCACCGGCGTCCGTTTCGATCTGATCGCGCTCGTCACCCTGGATCCGGGCGCGCCCGGTCTCGACGACGCCGCACTCGGGCCGGAACACAGGGTCCTGCTCCAGCTGTGCCGCACGGAGACCCAGTCGGTCGCCGAGCTCGCCGCGGGCGCGGACCTGCCCGTGGGCGTCGTCAGGGTCCTCCTCGGCGACCTCGTGGAACTCGGCGGCGTCACCGTCAGCCGTCCCGTGCCGCCCGCGCAGCTGCCCGACGAACGGATTCTGCGCGAGGTCATCGCGGGACTGCGGGCGCTGTAGACGGCCGCTCCCAATACTCCCGCGGACCTGCCGCGCCCGGACGCAACGCCGGGCCGCGGCACGCACCACCGTCCCACGCCGAGCGTTACCGGCACTCCCGAGAGAAGTGATCCATGGTCTCCGAGCACGAGCACACCGATGCCGAGGGCGGCGAGAGCACCGCCCTGGCGCTGAAGATACTGGTCGCCGGCGGATTCGGCGTGGGCAAGACCACCCTGGTCGGCGCCGTCAGCGAGATCCGGCCGCTGCGCACCGAGGAACTGCTCAGCGAGGCAGGGCAGTCGGTGGACGACACCGACGGCGTGGACCACAAGGTCACGACGACCGTCGCCATGGACTTCGGCCGCATCACGATCCGTTCCGGGCTGTCCCTCTACCTCTTCGGCACACCGGGCCAGGACCGTTTCTGGTTCCTGTGGGACGAGTTGTCGCAGGGAGCTCTCGGCGCGGTGGTCCTCGCGGACACCCGGCGGCTGGAGGACTGCTTCCCGGCGGTGGACTACTTCGAGCACCGGCGCATCCCGTTCGTCCTGGCCGTCAACTGCTTCGCGGGCGCCCGGCGTCACGGAGCCCAGGACGTCGCACGCGCCCTGGACCTCGACCGGGGAACGCCCGTCGTGCTGTGCGACGCCCGGGACCGCGACTCCGGGAAGGAAGTGCTCATCCGGCTCGTCGAGTACGCGGGGCGGATGCACACCGCCCGGCTGCTCGACTCGGTGGGATGAGCGCCGGACGCCCGTGTCAGTCGGCGACGCCCTGCTCCGTGAGGACCTTGTCGATGGTGACGCGGACGAGGAGCTCACCCGGAACACCGTTGCGGGCGCCGAACTCCTCGGCGCGGTCCTCGCCCATGTACCGGGCCCCGATCAGCGCGGCCCAGTGCCGCAGTTCGCCTAGGTCCTCCGAAACCCTGGCGCGTCCCTGCAGGATCACGAAGCCGAACGGCGGCCGGTCGTCGTCCACGCACAGGGCGACCCGGCCGTCCCCGGACCAGATTGCGGCCCTTCACGCTCTGCTTGCCGGTGTTGAACACCACCTCGTCCCCGTCGAGCAGGAACCAGATCGGGGTCACGTGCGGACTGCCGTCGGGACGGACAGTGGCGAGTTTTCCGGTGCGGGTGCCGCACGAGACGAACTCCCGCCACTGCGCTTCGGTCATCTTCTGTGCCATGCCTCCATCCTCCTTGCCCGAGTTGCGGTCGTGGGGAAGGCTGGCGTGGAGATCCTCCGGTCAGGAGGAGACACGTACGGGGAGAACACGGGGAGACCGGAACATGGCGCACAACCAGGGACTTGACTGGCTGCTGGACGACCTGACCGAGCGCGTCGAACACGTGCGGCACGCACTGATCCTGTCCAACGACGGTCTGGTGACGGGGGCGAGTACGGGACTGCGACGGGAGGACGCGGAGCACCTGGCCGCCGTGTCCTCCGGGCTGCACAGCCTGGCCAAGGGCTCGGGACGCCACTTCGGCGCGGGCCGGGTGCGCCAGACGATGATCGAGTTCGACGACGCGGTGCTCTTCGTCACCGCGGCCGGCAGCAGCAGCTGCCTGTGCGTCCTCAGCGGGGCCGAGGCCGACATCGGGCAGATCGCGTACGAGATGACGCTCCTGGTCAACCGGGTCGGCGAACATCTCGACGTGGATGCCCGGCAGCCCGAACGAAAGCCGGTCGCAGACATCTGACCTGGGCGTTCGTCGTCCCCCGTGGAGTTATCCACAGGCTGGCCACGTGATCCGCGGAAACGGCTACGGTTTTTTCACGGTGAGCGCACACGGCGCGAGCCGCTGACTCCACGGGGGAGACCGACCATGTCCCGCACCATCCTCACGGAACCCGACCACCGCACCTGCACGCCGAGCCGCGCCGCCCGCGAACTCAGACTGAAGCGCGGCGAGTTCGATCTCGCGGTGAACCTGGGTTTCATCCGCACCGTCCCCGACGAAGGCGGCGGAGGCGGCCGGGTCACCCGCGCCGAGCTCGACCGCCTGCGCGCCGGACACGGCCTGACCGAGGCGCTGCGCGACCGTGTGACGACCGTGGGCACCAAGGAAGGCGCGTTGCTCGTCGATGTGGCACCCACCAGGTTCACACGCCTCGCGCGCCTGGGCCGGATCGTGCCCGTACGTTTCTACCTCAACCGCTACAGGACGGTGATCTGGCTCTACCTGGCCGAAGAACTGCGGCACTTCGCGGCCGACGCGGACAACGAGCGACTGC
The DNA here is from genome assembly GCF_042657145.1 of Streptomyces bullii. Classification (NCBI taxonomy): domain Bacteria; kingdom Bacillati; phylum Actinomycetota; class Actinomycetes; order Kitasatosporales; family Streptomycetaceae; genus Streptomyces; species Streptomyces bullii. The sequence continues at coordinate 499,108 of NZ_JBHSNY010000002.1, read as the reverse complement.
TGCAAGGCCGTATGCCGGCGGATCTGCGGGAGCAGCTGGAGGCGGGGGTGGACCGGCGGGCCCGCAACTGGCGGGTGCGTCACCTCGGATTTCTGCTGCGGCAGGCCGGGGAGGACCACTGGGCGCGGGCGGCGGCCGTGACCTGCCTGCTCGATCCCGCCGACGTGGCGGACATCGTCGAGGATCCGTACGAACGCGCCCGACTGGAGAGCCTTCGGCCCCGGCTCCCGGTGCACGGCGCGCCCGGTTCACCCGCCGCGGAACTCGCCGAGACACTCATGACGGCGCACGAACCGGACGAGGTCGCCTGGCTCCGCGCCGATCTGGCCCGGACGGTGGAGGAGGCCCGAGCACCCCGGCCGGAACCGAAGCCGACCGCGCCACCACCGCTGTCCGAACCGGAGCCGCCCGCAGGGGAGGAAGCCCCACGCTCACGTGGTCTGCTGAGCTGGCTGCGGCGCGGAGGCTCGTAACCGCGGCGTTACAGGGCCCTGAACAGCCCCTCCTGCACCACCGACACGACCAGCCGGCCCTCGCGGTCGTAGATCCGGCCGCGGGCCAGCCCGCGCCCGCCGACTGCGATCGGCGACTCCTGGTCGTACAGCAGCCAGTCGTCCGCCCGGAACGGCCGGTGGAACCACATGGCATGGTCCAGCGACGCCATGTCGAAGCCCCGCGGGCCCCACAGCGGCTCGACGGGGATGCGTACGGCGTCCAGGAGGGTCATGTCGCTGGCGTAGGTCAGGGCGCAGGTGTGCACCAGCGGGTCGTCGCCGAGCGGCCCGACGGCGCGCATCCACACCGCGCTGCGCGGCTCGGCGTCCTTGACCTCCTCGTCGCTCCAGCGCAGCCGGTCCACGTAGCGGATGTCGAAGGGCTGGCGGCGGGCCATGCGCTCCAACTGCTCAGGCAGCGTGCCCAGATGCTGCCGGATCTCGTCCGTGACCGTCGGCAGGGTCTCCGGGTCCGGGACCTTGCGAGCCGGCGGCAACTGGTGTTCGAAGCTGCCCGGTTCAGGCTTGTGGAAGGAGGCGGTGAGATTGAAGATCGTGCGGCCCTGCTGCACCGCGGTGACCCGGCGGGTCGTGAACGACCGCCCGTCCCGCACCCGTTCGACCTGGTACACGATCGGCACGCCCGGCCGGCCCGGGCGCAGGAAGTACGCGTGCAGCGAGTGCACGGGCCGGTCGCCCTCCGTGGTGCGGCCGGCGGCGACCAGCGCCTGGCCCGCCACCTGCCCGCCGAAGACCCGCTGCAGGGATTCCTGCGGGCTGCGGCCACGGAAGATGTTGACCTCGATCTGCTCCAGGTCGAGCAGGTCGACAAGCCTCTCGGCGGGATTCGTCATGAGTGGGATTCTCCTGTGCTCGCGGTCGGCCGGCTGCTCACAGCTGGCCGACGTCGGTGACACGGACGACCGCGCGGCCCTCCGCGTCGGAGGCGGCCAGGTCGACCTCCGCGCTGATGCCCCAGTCGTGGTCGCCGTTCGGGTCGTCGAAGATCTGGCGGACGCGCCACAGCCCGCTCTCCGGCTCCTCCTTGATGACGAGCAGCTTGGGGCCGCGCGCGTCGGGGCCGGTGTCGAGGTCGTCGTACTCCTCCCAGTACTTGTCCATCGCCTCGCCCCACGCGTCGGCGTCCCAGCCGGAGTCGGCGTCCATCTCGCCCAGCTCCTCGACCTGGTCCAGGGCGGCGAGCTCGACGCGGCGGAACAGGGCGTTGCGGACCAGGACGCGGAAGGCGCGCGCGTTGGTGGTGACCGGCTTGACCTCGTCGGCCTTCTCCTGGGCCTCCTCGGCGGTCATCTCCTCGGGGTTGGCGAGCTGCTCCCACTCGTCCAGCAGGCTGGAGTCGACCTGGCGCACCATCTCGCCGAGCCACTCGATCAGATCCTGGAGATCCTCGGACTTGAGGTCGTCGGGGACGGTGTGGTCGAGGGCCTTGTAGGCGCTGGCGAGGTAGCGCAGCACGATGCCCTCGGTGCGGGCCAGCTCGTAGAAGGACACCAACTCGGTGAAGGACAGCGCCCGTTCGTACATGTCGCGGACCACGGACTTCGGCGACAGCGGATGGTCGCCGACCCAGGGGTGGCTCTTGCGGTACGTGTCATACGCGTGGAAAAGCAGCTCCTCCAGGGGCTTTGGGTACGTGATGTCCTGGAGACGCTCCATGCGCTCCTCGTACTCGACGCCGTCCGCCTTCATCGCGGCCACGGCCTCGCCGCGCGCCTTGTTCTGCTGGGCGGCGAGGATCTGCCGGGGATCGTCCAGCGTCGACTCCACCACGGACACCATGTCCAGGGCGTACGACGGCGACTCGGGGTCCAGCAGCTCGAACGCGGCCAGCGCGAAGGTCGACAGCGGCTGGTTGAGCGCGAAGTCCTGCTGGAGATCGACGGTGAGTCGGACGATGCGGCCCTCGGCGTCCGGCTCGTCGAGCTTCTCGACGATGCCGCCGTCCAGCAGCGAGCGGTAGATGGCGATGGCCCGCCGGATGTGCCGCAGCTGCTGCTTGCGCGGCTCGTGGTTGTCCTCCAGCAGGCTCCGCATCGCCGCGAAGGCGTTGCCGGGCCGGGCGATCACCGACAGCAGCATGGTGTGCGTCACCCGGAAGCGGGACGTCAGCGGCTCCGGCTCGGACTCGATGAGCTTCTCGAAGGTCTTCTCCGTCCAGCCGACGAAGCCCTCCGGCGCCTTCTTGCGGACGACCTTGCGCCGCTTCTTCGGGTCGTCACCGGCCTTGGCGAGCGCCTTCTCGTTCTCGATGACGTGCTCGGGCGCCTGCGCGACGACGAAGCCCTCCGTGTCGAAGCCGGCGCGTCCGGCGCGGCCCGCGATCTGGTGGAACTCGCGGGCGCGCAGGGTGCGTACACGGTTGCCGTCGTACTTGGTGAGGGCCGTGAACAGCACCGTGCGGATGGGGACGTTCACGCCCACGCCGAGCGTGTCCGTGCCGCAGATCACCTTCAGCAGGCCCGCTTGGGCGAGCTTCTCCACCAGGCGCCGGTACTTGGGCAGCATGCCGGCGTGGTGGACCCCGATGCCGTGCCGGACGTAACGGGAGAGGTTGCGGCCGAACTTGGTGGTGAAGCGGAAGTTCCCGATGAGTTCGGCGATCCGGTCCTTCTCCTCGCGGGTGCACATGTTGATGCTCATCAGCGCCTGCGCCCGCTCCACGGCCTGCGCCTGCGTGAAGTGCACGATGTACACCGGTGCCTGCCGGGTCTCCAGCAGGTCGGTGAGCGTCTCCGTGAGAGGCGTGTACCGGTACTCGTAGGACAGCGGCACGGGGCGGGTCGCCGAGCGGACCACCGCCGTGGGGCGGCCGGTGCGGCGGGTGAGGTCCTTCTCGAAGAAGGAGACGTCGCCGAGCGTCGCCGACATCAGGACGAACTGCGCCTGCGGCAGTTCCAGGATCGGGATCTGCCAGGCCCAGCCGCGGTCGCCCTCCGCGTAGAAGTGGAACTCGTCCATCACGACCTGGCCGACGTCCGCGTCCTTGCCGTCACGCAGCGCGATCGACGCGAGCACCTCGGCCGTGCAGCAGATGACGGGGGCGTCGGCGTTGACGGAGGCGTCGCCGGTCAGCATGCCGACGTTCTCCGTGCCGAAGATCTTGCACAGCTCGAAGAACTTCTCCGACACCAGTGCCTTGATCGGCGCCGTGTAGAAGGTGACCTCGTCCCGGGCCAGGGCGGCGAAGTGCGCGCCCGCCGCGATCATGCTCTTGCCGGAGCCGGTGGGCGTCGACACGATCACGTTGGCGCCGGAGACCGCCTCGATCAGCGCTTCCTCCTGGTGGGGGTAGAGCGTGAGACCACGCTCCTGGGCCCACGACTCGAAGGCCTCGTACAGGTCGTCGGGGTCGGCGGTCGGCGGCAGCTGATCGATGAGGGTCACGGACCCATCTTGCCTGGCCCCCCGCCCGATCCGGGAATCGGATACGGGTACGAAGATCGCGACCGCTACGCTGTGTCGCCGACGGAGCGTCAACGCACCCGGTCAACTGGACAGCGGCACGCGAGGAATGGGGCGGGCAACGGCAATGATGGGACCAGCACACTCACTCTCGGGCGCCGCCGCCTGGCTCGGCGCCGGTGCCGCGGCCGCCGCGGCCGGGCATCCGATGCCCTGGCCCGTCCTCCTCGTCGGTGCCCTGATCTGCGCCGGCGCTGCCCTCGCCCCGGACCTCGACCACAAGGCGGCGACCATCTCGCGGGCCTTCGGACCGCTGTCGCGCTGGCTGTGCGAGATCGTCGACAAGCTGTCCTACGCCGTCTACAAGGCGACGAAGAAGCAGGGCGACCCGCGGCGCTCCGGCGGGCACCGCACACTCACCCACACCTGGCTGTGGGCCGTCCTGATCGGCGTGGGGACCTCGGTGGTGGCGATCACCGGCGACCGGTGGGGTGTGCTGGGAATCCTCTTCGTGCACATGGTGCTGGCCATCGAGGGACTGCTGTGGCGGGCGACCCGCGGCTCCAGCAGCGACGTCCTGGTCTGGCTGCTCGCCGCGGCCAGCGCGTGGATCCTCGCGGGCGTCCTGGACAAGCCGGGCAACGGCGCCGACTGGCTGTTCACGGCGCCGGGCCAGGAGTACCTGTGGCTGGGCCTGCCGGTGGTGCTGGGCGCGCTGGTGCACGACATCGGGGACGCGCTGACCGTGTCCGGCTGCCCGGTCCTGTGGCCGATCCCGGTGGGCCGCAAGCGCTGGTACCCGGTGGGGCCGCCGAAGGCCATGCGGTTCCGCGCGGGCAGCTGGGTCGAGCTGAAGGTGCTGATGCCGGCGTTCATGGTGCTGGGCGGGGTCGGCTGCGCGGCGGCCCTCAATGTGATCTGACCTCGCGGCGCGGCTCGGGCGGTCCCGCCGTCCCCGGCGGCCTACTGCGACCCGCCGCCGTACCGGCGCTCGAAGCGGGCGACGCGGCCCTCCGAGTCCACCGTGCGCGCCCTGCCTGTGTAGAAGGGGTGACTCGCCGAGGAGATCTCCACGTCCACGACCGGATAGGTCTCGCCGTCGTCCCACTCGATGGTCTGGTCGCTGGTGGCCGTGGACCGGGTCAGGAAAGCGTATCCGGCGGCCCGGTCGCGGAAGACGACGGGGTGGTAGTCGGGGTGCTTGTCCTGCTGCATGGCTGCTCCTCGGACGGCTTGCCGCACTGGGGCGGCAGGGGAAGGCGCGGTCGGACGGGGGTGACCGCGGGGGCGCGGCCGGCCGGACGGGGCGACGGCGCGGGGGCAGCGGCGTGGTCAGCCGGGCGGGTCGGCCGGCAGGGCGTCCTCGTCGACGATGTGCACCGCGGCCTCCTCGGCGGAGGCGGCCGCACCGTCGATGCCGACGTCCCTGGCGACGAGCGCCGGCTCCTCGTCCTCGTGCACCCCCTCGTCCGGAGCCACGAGACGGCCGGAGCGGACGGCCCCGACCTCCTTGTCCAGCAGTTCGCCGTCGGTGCCCTGGACGTCGCCGAGACCGTCGCCGTCGGGCACGGCGGTGTCCGGCAGCTCTTCCGCGAGCCGCTGGTCCAGCGTCTCGCCCCGCAGTCGCTCCGCCGCCGTCACTCCGACGTGGTTCACGGCCCAGGGTCGCTCAGGTGGGGACCAGCCGGGGTCGAGAGGGTCGTCGACGCCCTCGAACGCCAGGGTGTCCTCGGTGTCGAGCAGCCCCGTGTCGTCCTTCTGGTCTTCCTGACCGGGCTGGTAGACGTCGTCTCCCCATCCGTCGGCTCCGTCGGCGTTGTTCACGGCTACCTCCAGGGGGTGGGGGCGGGCCCGCGGTCACCGAGGCACGCACCGGGTCCGCGCCACACGGGGGCACAGGCGCCACCCGTCGCCGAACCGCATCGTTCCGGGCGCTCCCCGAGCCGGTGCCTGACTCCAGACTTCCACCCCGCTTCGGGACCGCGCAACGGCACGCCCGTCGGCCCGGTCCGGCCGTGCCGATCCCCACCCGGGCCCCGAACACCGGCCGTGCCGATCCTGCGTGCCGCGACGGCGTGCCGGTCACCAGTGCCGCGGCGCCTGGGCCGATCCCCACGGCGGGCCTTGCACTCAGCCCGTGCCGGTCACCGGTGCCATGACCGGGTACCGGCCACCGGTGCCACGATCGCGGACCGGTCCCCTCCCGCCGCGACCGCGTGCCGGTTACCGCGTGGCGGTCCTCCGCGCCGCGACCGTGACCAGTCACCGCGTGCCGCGACCGCGTCCGGCCCTCCCGCCGCGACCCGTCACCTGTGCCGCGGCGGCGTGCCGATCACCTGTGCCGCGACCGCGCACCGGTCACCCGTGCCACGACCTCCACAGCGCCGCGTACGCCCCGTCCGCCGCGACCAGCTCGTCGTGGCTGCCCAGCTCGCTGATGCGGCCGTTCTCGACGACGGCGATGACGTCCGCGTCGTGGGCGGTGTGCAGGCGGTGGGCGATGGCGACGACGGTGCGGCCGTCGAGGACCCGGGCCAGGGACCGTTCCAGGTGACGGGCGGCCCGCGGATCGAGCAGGGACGTCGCCTCGTCGAGGACCAGCGTGTGCGGATCGGCCAGCACCAGGCGGGCCAGCGCGACCTGCTGGGCCTGCGCGGGGGTGAGCGCCGTGCCGCCCGAGCCGACCTCGGTGTCCAGTCCGTCGTCCAGCGCCCGCGCCCAGCCGTCCGCGTCGACCGCGCCCAGTGCCGCCCACAGCTCCGCGTCGGTGGCACCGGTGCGCGCCAGCAGCAGGTTGTCGCGCAGGGAGCCCACGAAGACGTGGTGCTCCTGGTTGACGAGGGCCACGTGGGAACGCACCCGCTCCGCGGTCATCCGGGACAGCTCGGCGCTGCCCAGGGTGACCCGGCCGTTACGGGGCGCGTAGATCCCGGCGAGCAGCCGGCCCAGGGTGGACTTGCCCGCGCCGGAGGGGCCGACCAACGCCAGCCGGGTGCCCGGTGCGACCTCCAGGGACACCGCGCGCAGGACGTCCACGCCCTCCAGGTAGCCGAAGCGCACGCGGTCGGCGTGCACGTCACGCCCGTCGGGAACCAGCGCGGGGTCACCGGCGTCCGGTTCGATGTCCCGGACGCCGACCAGCCGGGCCAGCGAGACCTGGGCGACCTGCAGCTCGTCGTACCAGCGCAGGATCAGCCCCACCGGGTCGACCAGCATCTGGGCGATGAGCGCGCCCGTCGTCAGCTGACCGACGCCGATCCACCCCTCAAGGACGAACACACCGCCGACCATCAGGACGGACGCGAGCACGGTCACGTGGGTGAGGTTGACGATGGGGAAGAGCACCGACCGCAGCCAGAGGGTGTAGCGCTCCCAGGCCGTCCACTCCCGGATGCGCCGCTCGGACAGGGCGATGCGGCGGTCGCCGAGGCGGTGGGCTTCGACGGTGCGGCCGGCGTCCACGGTCTCGGCGAGCGCGGCGGCCACGGAGGCGTACCCGGCGGCCTCCGAGCGGTACGCCGCGGGCGCCCGCCGGAAGTACCAGCGGCAGCCGACCACCAGCAGCGGCACGGCGAGCAGCACCGCGGGTGCGAGCGGCGGCGCCGTGACGGCCAGGCCGCCCATCAGCAGCCCGGCCCACACCACACCGATCGTCAGCTGGGGCACGGCCTCACGCATCGCGTTGGCGAGCCGGTCGATGTCCGTCGTGATCCGCGACAGCAGGTCGCCCGTCCCGGCCCGCTCCAGTACGCCCGGCGGCAGTCCGACCGACCGGACGAGGAAGTCCTCGCGCAGGTCGGCCAGCATCCGTTCACCGAGCATCGCGCCGCGCAGCCGCACCTGACGCACGAACACGGCCTGGACGACCAGCGCGGCGACGAACAGCCCGGCGGTCAGTTCCAGGTGCAGCTCCCGCGCCACGGCTCCGTCGGACACCCGCTCCACCAGTCCGCCCAGCAGGTACGGGCCCGCCATCGAGGCGACCACCGCCACCGTGTTGACGGTGACGAGGAGCAGGAGGGCCCGGCGGTGCCGGCGCAGCAGCTCGGCCACGTAGGCGCGGACGGTCGCGGGGGCGCCGACGGGCAGGGTGCCGGCCGTCGTCGGGGCCGCCGGGTCGTACTCCGGTGGCGCCACGCCGATCATGCTGTCTCCTCGATCTCTTCCAGTTCCAGTACGTCGACGAGCCCGGCCCGTTCGCGGACCGGGGCCTCGTCGTCGGTCTCGCGTGTCACGACCGCCCGGTACCGGGGCTCGGTGTTGAGCAGGTCGCGGTGGGCGCCGACCGCCACCACCTCGTCGCCGTGCAGGAACACGACGCGGTCCGCGTGGTCCAGCAGCAGCGGGGAGGAGGTGAAGACCACGGTCGTGCGCCCCGCGCGCAGGTCCCGTAGGCCCTGGGCGATGCGCGCCTCGGTGTGCGAGTCGACGGCCGAGGTCGGCTCGTCCAGGACGAGTACTTCCGGGTCCGTGATCAGCGACCGGGCCAGGGCCAGCCGCTGGCGCTGGCCACCGGACAGGGACCGGCCGCGCTCGGTGATCCGGGCGTCCATCGGGTCCTCGGCGTCCAGCGAGCTCTGCGCGAGCGCCACCAGCACGTCGTCGCACTGCGCGGCCGCCAGGGCCTCGCGCGCCTCGACGTCACCGGAGGCGGGTACGTCGAGCAGGTCGCGCAGTGTGCCCGACAGCAGCACCGGGTCCTTGTCCTGGACGAGGACGGCTGTACGGGCGGTGTCCAGCGGCAACTCGTCGAGCGGCACGCCGCCCAGCAGCACCGAGGGACCCTCCTCCTCGGCGGGGTGGCCGCCCAGCCGCTCCGCCAGCCGTCCGCCCGCGTCCGGGTCGCCGCAGACCACGGCGGTGAGCCCGCCGGTGGGCGCGAGCAGACCGGTGGCCGGGTCGTACAGGTCACCGGAGGGGACGCCGGCCGGGCGTGAGCCCGTGGTGTCGGTGGCCCGCTCCAGTGCCAGTACACCCGCGGCCCGCTTGGCGGAGGGCCGTGAGAAGGAGTACGCCATGGCGATCTCCTCGAAGTGCCGCAACGGGTAGGTGAGGATCATCACCGAGCTGTAGACGGTGACCAGTTCGCCGACGGTGACGCGGCCCTGCCGGGCCAGGTGGACGCCGTACCAGACCACCGCGATCAGCAGCAGCCCCGGCAGCAGGACCTGGACGGCGGAGATCAGGGACCACATGCGGGCGCTGCGCACGGCCGCGTGGCGGACCTCCTGGGAGGCACGGCGGTAGCGGTCGAGGAACAGTTCCTCGCCGCCGATGCCGCGCAGGACGCGCAGGCCGGCGACGGTGTCGGAGGCCAGTTCCGTGGCGCGTCCGGCCTTCTCGCGCTGGATGTCGGCGCGCCGGGTCGCGGGGGGCAGCAGCGGCAGCACCGCGAGCGCCACCACGGGCAGGCCGGCGGCGACGACCACGCCGAGCGCGGGCTGGTAGACGACGAGGCTCACGCAGGCCAGGACGACGGTGAGGGCCGCCGCCGTGAACCGGGACAGCGCTTCCACGAACCAGCCGATCTTCTCCACGTCGCCCGTGGAGACGGCCACGACCTCGCCGGCCGCGACGCGCCGGGTCAGCGCCGAGCCCAACCGGGCGGCCTTGCGCGCCAGCAGCTGCTGGACGCGGGCCGCCGCGGTGATCCAGTTGGTGACGGCGGCGCGGTGCAGGCAGGTCTCGCCGAGGGCGATGGCGGCACCGCACAGCGCCAGCAGCCCGCCCGTCAGGGCGAGTCGTCCGCCGGAGCGGTCGACGACGGACTGGACGGTGAGGCCGACACAGAACGGCAGGGCGGCGACGGCCGCGAAGTGCAGCAGCCCCCAGGCCAGCGACTTGAGCTGTCCGCCCAGCTGATTCCGGAAGAGCCACCACAGGAATCGGGGACCCGAGCGCGCGTCCGGCACTCCCGGGTCGGTGAACGGAAGGTCTTGAATCTGCATGACGTCCCAGTGGCTCGTGTCAGGGTCGAGTGGGGAGAGGAAAGGGGGGAGGGCAGGGGAGCGGGGTGGGTGAGAAGGGATGACGACCCCAAACGGGGCAGCAAACCGTGACAGGTTGGCGTCGGCCCGTGGTCATAAGCAAACGGTTTTCCGCACCACCGCACAGAACCGGCTGCCCCGCGTCACCCGGCCGAGGGGCCCGTGGTGCGAGCATGGGGCGATGAACGGTGCTGCACGGCGGGCGGTGGTCGCGGCCGCGACCCTGGCCTCTCTTCTGACGGCTCTGACGGCTCTGACGGCCTGTGAGGGTGCCGGACACGGCGGCGCGGGAGCCGGAACCGGGGCCGACGCGGCCCCGACCCGCCCGGCCGCCGCCGATCCGGCCCGCATCCCCGGCCTGGGCGACCGGCTCCAGCGGCGGATCCCGTCCGACACCCGCCAGGTCGTCGCGGTCTACGGCGAGGGCAGGAACTCGGCGGACTCCACGGTCGTGCTGTACACGAAGCACGGTGACACCTGGCACCGGGCCCGCGACTGGGCCGCGCACAACGGCAAGAAGGGCTGGACCACCGACCACCACGAGGGCGACAACCGCAGCCCCGTAGGGGTGTTCACCCTCAGCGACGCGGGCGGCGTGCTGCCGGATCCGGGCGCGAAGCTGCCGTACACACGGTCCGACTCGTTCGCCGCGCCGCGCTGGTGGGCCAAGTCGTACTGGCACGACTTCGACTACGTCATCGCCATCGACTACAACCGCGTCAAGGGCACTCCACCGAACGACCCGACCCGTCCCGAAGGCCGGCACAAGGGGGGCGGCATCTGGCTGCACCTGGACCACGGCAGCGGTACGTCGGCCTGTATCAGCCTGTCCAGGCCGGCGATGGAGTACCTGCTGCGCAGGCTCGACCCGGAGCGGCATCCCGTGGTGGTGATGGGGGACAGGGCCCAACTGAAGTCCCGGTCCTAGCGGCAGGCGGGTGCGCCGTTGCGCGGCCGTGTCCGACCCCGTAGAAAGCGGCCATGAAGAGACGGATCGTCGTCTCCATGCTCGCCGGGGGCTCTCCTCGCCGGCACCCTCCTGGGGGCCAGCCCGGCCCGAGCGGCGGACCCTCCCGCCGAGTTCGGCACCGACTGGCACGACCCCCTGACCGCGTCCCCGCCGGTCACCAGGCCCGCCGGCGAGTCCTGTCGGGTGGCGCTCGCCGAGGTGAGGTTCCGGGACTTCACGCCGTACCAGGGGACGTACACACCCCCGCGCGGCTGCGGTGACCGCTGGAGCAAGGTCGTGCTGCGCCTCGACGGCAAGGTCAAGGGGCGGCAGTACGACCGGCTCGGCCAGCTGCGCGTCGGCGGCGTCGAGATCCTCCGCACCTCCACGCCGCAGCCCTCGCCCGACGGCATCGAGTGGTCCGTCGAGAAGGACGTCACCGCTACAGCGACACGTTCCGCGGCGCGCAGGACGTGGAGATGCTCATCGGGAACGTCGTGGACGACACGTACACCGGGATCATCGACGTCAAGGTCACACTGACGTTCTATCAGGGCAGGCCCGCCGCGACGCCCGACCGCGTCCTCACCCTCTCCCACGGCGCCGACGGGGAGACGACCCTGACCACTCCGCGCAACGCGAACGCATCGTCGCCGAGGTGTACGCCACCGGATCCGGCAGCGGATGCGAGGAGTACTGGTACCTGACGGTGCCCGATCCGGCGCCCTGCTCGTGCAAGGCCCGCACGGGCCCCTACCGCGAGGTCCAGATCACGGTGGACGGCCGGCTCGCCGGGATCACCGCGCCGTTCCCGACGGTGTGGACCGGCGGCTGGTCCACCCCCTTCCTGTGGTACGTCATTCCCGGCCCGCGCGCCTTCGACATCAAGCCGATCACCTACGACCTGACGCCCTTCGCCGGGATCCTCAACGACGGCCGCCCGCACCGCGTCGAGGTGTCCGTCGTCGGCGTGCCCGAGGGGCAGAGCGGCTGGAGCGCACCCGTGAACGTGCTCGTCTGGCAGGACGCGCACCGGGCGCACGTCACCGGGAAGCTCACCGGGCACCGGGCGGGCGACCTCACCAACTCCTCCAGCTATACGCCCGGTTCGGGAAACGAGAAACACCGCGTGGACACCGAGGGCCGCCACCGGCTGACCGTCACCGGATACGTGGACACCTCGCACGGCCGCGTCACCACCACCGTCAGCCGCTCGCTGGCGAACACCTTTGCGCACTGCTGGACCGACGGCGAGACCACGGACGGGCTCGACGCCACTGGACCGACGACGAGTCGGTGATCGTCGACGGCCGTGGCCCGGCCCGTACGACGCGCACACGCCGGACGTACACGATGGACGGCACGACCACCCTCGGTGCCGCCGACCGGCTGCCCACCGTCCTGACCCTCGGCGACCGCGCGACGGCCGTCGAGTCGTCCGGCGGCCGGCGCACCTCCTGGTGGCGGCTCGACGACACGTACACGGGCGACGCCACGTACACGGGCGACGCCACGTACACGGTGAACGTCCCGCGCGACCAGCGGCGCGCGGTCGGCACGACGAGCGAGCGCTACCGGCTGCACAGCTCGTTCGGCTGCTACGGCCGCGCGCTGACCACCGTGCAGGGCGTGCTCACGCAGGACCGCAGGGCCTGCTGAGGCCGGTGCTGTGCAGCGCGTCGCCCGGGACCTGATTTACACGATGGAAACACCGAGGTCTTCTGCGGGATCAAGAACACCTCCACAGTGATCGGCACGGAATCCCCTTTCCGTATCGCAAAAGTCCTCTCCGGCTTCTGTGCGTGTCCCTGTTCCCCAAGGAGTGCCCGTGCCGCCGTCCGTCCCGTCCCTGCCGCGACGCGTCGCACGCATACTGCGTACCTCTCTCTTCGCGCAGGTCGCCTGCGCACTCGTGCTCGGCATCGTCGTCGGGAAGCTGTGGCCGGACGCGGCCACGGCCTTCCAGCCGCTCGGCGACGGTTTCACCCGGCTCATCAAGGCGGTGATCTCACCGCTCGTCTTCTGCGTGGTCGTGGTCGGCATCGCCAAGGCCGGTGACCTCAAGGCGTTCGGCCGGATAGGGGTCAAGGCCCTGATCTGGTTCGAGGTCGCCTCCACGGCCGCCCTCGTCATCGGTCTCGTCGCCGCGAACCTCGTCGGTCCCGGCAAGGGCATGAACGTCGACCCGGCCCGCCTGGACGCCTCGGCGGTGGAACAGACGACGGGCGGGGGCCATCTGCCCTCGACGACCGAGTTCGTCCTGAACGCGCTTCCGCAGAGCTTCATCGGCGCCTTCGCCGAGAACGAGCTGCTCCAAGTCCTCGTCCTGGCCTGCCTGGTGGGCGCCGCCCTGCTGCACCTCGGTCACACCAGGGTGCCGAAGATCCTGCCCGCCGTGGAGCAGGCCCAGGAGATCATCTTCGCTGTCGTCGGGTTCATCATGCGCCTCGCACCGCTCGCGGTGTTCGGCGCGATGGCCCACCTCGTGGGCCAGTACGGGCTCGGCGTGATGAAGACGTACGCCAAGCTCATCGTGCTGTGTTACGCGGCGGCGGCCCTGTTCGTCGTGCTGCTGGCCGTCGCCCTCAAGGCGGTCACCGGGCTCAGCCTGTGGAAGTTCCTCCGCTACATCCGCGAGGAGATGCTGCTCGCGCTCGGCACCGCCTCCACCGAGTCCGTCATGCCGCGCGTGATGCAGAAGCTGCGCCGGGCCGGCGCTCGCGACGACGCCGTGGGTCTGGTGCTGCCCACCGGCTACTCCTTCAACCTCGACGGCGCGTCGCTCTACCTGTCCATCGGCACGCTGTTCATCGCCCAGGCGGTGGGCGTGGACCTCAGTCCGGGCCAGCAGATCACCGTGATCCTGGTGCTGATGCTGACCAGCAAGGGCATGGCGGGCATTCCCGGTTCGGCGTTCCTCGCTCTGTCCGCGACCGCCTCGTCCCTGGGTGCCATCCCCGCCGGAGCCGTCGCCCTCCTGCTCGGCGTGGACCGCATCATGGACTCGATGCGCGTCGTGACGAACCTGCTCGGCAACTGCGTCGCCGTCTTCGCGGTGTCCCGCTGGGAGGGCGCACTGGACACGGTGCGGGCGAAGCAGGCGCTGGACGGGGAGAGGGTGGCCGCACCCGACGACGGCAACGGCGACGGCGACGGCAAGGTGGACGACAAGGACGCCGGCGACAGCGGCAACCGCGACGCAAGCACAGGCGGCCGGGGCGGCGTGGACGGGGACGGCGCGGGTGAGGGCGGCGTGCGCCACCGTGCCGTGCCCGACGGCGTCGCGGGTGGAGACGGCCTGCGCGACGGTGCTGTGAGCGGAGACGCCACGGAGTCACCCATCCCCGCTCAGAAGGCGAAGGAGCCCGCGCCCGAAGCCGGCTGAGGTTCTTCGACGGGCCGCGGCCACCGCTCCGGTGACGGGGGAGGTGGCCGCGGCCCGTCGCGCATGCTGGGTCGGCGTGTTCGGGCGGCCGGTCGGACGACTGGCCCGGTGTCAGCAGGAAGGTGCCGGAGCTCCGTCGATCAGGGTGTCCAACAGGCCACCGAGCACCTCGCGCTGCTGGTCCGTCAGCGGGGCCAGGATCTCCTCCGCGGCGGACCTGCGCGCGGCGCGCAGCTCGCGCAGGGCTTTGCGCCCGTCGTCCGTGAGCTCGATGCGGATCACCCGCCGGTTGGCCGGGTCCGGGACCCGCCGCACCTTGCCGTTCGTCTCCAGCCCGTCGACCAGCGTCGTCACGGCCCGGGGCACCACCTCCAGCCGCTCGGCCAGATCGGCCATGCGGGGCGGCGAGCCGTAGTGCGCGAGGGTACGCAACAGCCGGGACTGCGCCGGGGTGATGCCGAGGTCGCGCCGCTCCAGATGGCGTTTCTGGATGCGGTGCACCCGGCGCGTCAGCCGCAGCAACTGCTCGGCGAGCAGGCCGTCGGGGTCGGGGGTGGTCATGCGGGAACAATATCAGGATGCCGTTCATTGTGAGTATAGGTAACAATGAGCTAGGCTCCGTCAGCTCGCGGAAGCCACCCGACGCCCCACCCTCGAAGGAGCCCATGCACCCCGATCACGAACCCGCCTGGACCCCACCCGCCGACGCCGAGGAACAACCCCGGCAGGTGCGCCGCATCCTGCGGCTCTTCCGCCCCTACCGGGGCCGTCTCGCCGTCGTCGGACTGCTCGTCTGTGCCTCGTCGCTGGTCTCGGTCGCCACGCCCTTCCTGCTGAAGGAGATCCTGGACGTCGCGATCCCCCAAGGGCGGACGGGCCTGCTCACCCTGCTCGCGCTCGGCATGATCCTCAGCGCGGTGCTCACCAGCGTCTTCGGCGTGCTGCAGACCCTGATCTCCACGACGGTCGGCCAGCGCGTCATGCACGACCTGCGCACCGCCGTCTACGGACGGCTGCAGCGCATGTCCCTCGCCTTCTTCACGCGCACGCGGACCGGCGAGGTGCAGTCCCGCATCGCCAACGACATCGGCGGCATGCAGGCGACCGTCACCTCCACCGCGACCTCCCTCGTCTCCAACGCCACCAGCGTGATCGCCACGATCGTCGCGATGATCGCCCTCGACTGGCGGCTGACCGTCGTCTCGCTGCTCCTGCTGCCGGTGTTCGTGTGGATCAGCCGCCGCGTCGGCGACGAACGCAAGAAGATCACCACCCGGCGCCAGAAGCAGATGGCCGCGATGGCGGCCACTGTCACCGAGTCGCTGTCCGTGAGCGGCATCCTGCTCGGTCGCACGATGGGCCGCTCGGACTCGCTGACGCGCTCCTTCGCCGAGGAGTCCGAGCAACTGGTCGATCTCGAGGTGCGCTCCAACATGGCCGGCCGCTGGCGCATGGCCGTCATCACGATCGTGATGGCCGCCCTGCCGGCCGTCATCTACTGGACCGCCGGCCTGGCCCTCCAGTTCGGCGGCCCGCAGGTCTCCATCGGCACCATCGTCGCCTTCGTCTCGCTCCAGCAGGGTCTGTTCCGCCCGGCCGTGAGCCTGCTGTCCACCGGCGTCCAGATCCAGACCTCGCTCGCGCTCTTCCAGCGCATCTTCGAGTACCTGGACCTGCCGATCGACATCACCGAGCGCGAGAACCCGGTCCACCTCGACCGGATCAAGGGCGAGATCCGCTTCGAGAACGTCACCTTCCACTACGACGCCGGGAGCGACGAGGAACAGGCACCCGTCCTCGACGGCATCGACATCACCGTCCCGGCCGGCGGCAGCCTCGCGGTCGTCGGGCCCACCGGCGCCGGCAAGTCCACGCTCGGCTATCTGGTGCCACGGCTGTACGACGTCACCGGCGGCCGGGTCACCCTCGACGGGGTCGACGTGCGCGACCTGGACTTCGACACCCTGGCCCGCGCGGTCGGCGTCGTGTCGCAGGAGACGTACCTCTTCCACGCCACGGTCGCCGAGAACCTCCGCTTCGCCAGGCCCGACGCGACCGACGAGGAACTGCACGAGGCCGCGAAGGCCGCCCAGATCCACGACCACATCGCCTCCCTGCCCGACGGCTACGACACGGTCGTCGGCGAGCGCGGCCACCGCTTCTCCGGCGGCGAGAAGCAGCGCCTGGCCATCGCCCGCACCATTCTGCGCGATCCGCCGGTCCTCATCCTCGACGAGGCCACCAGCGCACTGGACACCCGTACCGAGGCCGCCGTCCAGAAGGCCATCGACGCGCTGTCGGCCAATCGCACCACCCTCACCATCGCCCACCGGCTGTCCACCGTTCGGAGTGCCGACCAGATCGTGGTCCTCGACTCCGGCCGCGCCGTCGAACGGGGCACGCACGAGGAGCTGTTGGATCGGGAGGGGCGCTATGCGGCCCTCGTACGCCGGGACGCTCAACTCGAACCGACAAGATGAAGATATGCCGGGTTTGTGGCGGTATGCGAGTTACCGTGCCCGCATGCAGACGAACATTCCGCCACGGAGCACGAGGCGCACGAGGAGCACGATCCGACTGACCCGCCGGGGCCGTCTCGTCCTCATCGCGACCGGGGCCGTCGTGGCCGGTACCGCCGTGGCGGTGCCGTTGCTGACGCTGGGCGGCGACGAGGAAGCCAGGCCGACCACGCTGGCCGTCCCCGAGGGCTGGCGTGCGAGCCAGGTGTACGCCGCCGTCGACAAGGCCCTCGCCCTGCCCCCGGGCACCGCGAGGAAGTCCCTCGCCAAGGCCGATCTGAAGCTGCCGAACGACGCCGAGGGCAACCCCGAGGGCTACCTCTTCCCGGCGACCTATCCGCTCGACGACAGGGCGACGCCCGAGAAGCTGCTGTCGCTCATGGTCGACACCGCCAACAAGAAGTTCAACGGCGCCCCCATCGCCGCCGGCGCCCAGCGCAACGCGATGAACGTCTACCAGGCGGTCACCATCGCAAGCATCGTCCAGGCGGAGGCCGCGACCAAGGCCGACATGGGCAAGGTGGCCCGGGTGATCTTCAACCGTCTCGAACGCGGCATGCCGCTCCAGATGGACTCCACGATCAACTACGCCCTCAACCGCTCCACCCTCAGGACCACCGCCGGTGACACCCGGATCGACAGCCCCTACAACTCGTACCAGCGCATGGGACTGCCGCCCACGCCCATCGCCAACCCCGGCGAGGAGGCCCTGCGGGCCGCGATCAACCCGACGCCGGGCGACTGGCTGTACTTCGTCACGGTCAAGCCGGGCGACACCCGCTTCACCGCGAACTACGCGGAACGCCAGCGCAACGTCGCCGAGTTCAACGCCCAGCAGAAGAGCACACCGCCGGCGAGGTGACCGGGCGGGGCCTCACGCGGCGGCGGCCGGCTCCCCGGCCAGCAGCCGCCTGATGTCCCGCACGGCCGCACGTCCGGCCCGGTTGGCGCCGATGGTGCTGGCGGACGGCCCGTAGCCGACGAGGTGGATCCGCGGATCGGCCACCGCCCGTGTTCCCTCGACCCGGATGCCGCCGCCGGGCTCGCGCAGCCTGAGCGGTGTGAGGTGGTCGACGGCGGCCCGGAAGCCGGTCGCCCACAGGATGACGTCGGCGTCGACGCGCCGCCCGTCCTTCCACTCCACCCCGGCCGGTGTGATCCGGTCGAACATGGGCTGCCGGTCCAGGACACCGTCCGCGATGCCCTGCCGGACGGCGTCGTTCAGCGGCAGCCCCGTGACCGAGACCACGCTCTTCGGCGGCAGCCCCTGCCGCACCCGCTCCTCCACGAGCGCGACGGCCGCCCGGCCCGCGTTCTCGTCGAAGGGACCCTCCCGGAAGACCGGTGGCCGCCGGGTCACCCAGGTGGTGGCCGCCGCGTACGGGGCGATCTCCAGCAGATGCTGCGTGCCGGACGCGCCACCGCCCACCACCACGACCCGCTGCCCGGCGAACTCCTCGGGCCCCGCGTACTGCGCGGTGTGCAACTGCCGCCCCCGGAAGGTTTCCTGACCCGGATAGCGCGGCCAGAACGGCCGGCCCCAGGTGCCGGTCGCGTTGATCAGCGCCCGGGTGGCCCACACGCCGTCGGAAGTCTCCACGAGCAGCCGTCCGTCCAGGCCGTCACGCACGGCCCGTACGTCGACGGGACGCCGTACCCGCAGGTCGAAGGTGCGCTCGTACCTGTCGAAGTACTCGGTGATCACCTCGGCGGAGGGCCGCGCCGGGTCGGCGTCCGTCAGTTCCATGCCGGGCAGCGAGTGCATCCCGTGCACCTTGCCGTACGTCAGCGACGGCCAGCGGAACCGCCAGGCGCCGCCCGGGCCGGGGGAGTGGTCCAGCACGACGAAGTCGCCTCCGGGCTCGAACCCGGTGCGGCGCAAATGATAGGCGCTGGACAGTCCGGCCTGACCGGCGCCGATGACGACGACCTCAGTGTTGTTCACGCTTCTACCAACCATGCCGGGTGCGTGGATCTTCCCGAGGCGTCGACGCTCGCGGCGCGTGATCTTCCCGAGGCGTCGGCGGCCGCAGACGCCCGGGGCAGGGCCGCTGTCGCGACCGGGCGCCCGCTCCCGGTCGCGGCCCGACGGGTGCGCCAGGATGGAAGCATGTCTGATGCCTTCACCACCCGAGTCCTGAACGTCACCACCGGTTCGAAGGAGCGGGTCGTCGACCTCACCCGCGACTGCGAGTCCTTCCTGCGGGAGGTCGCCTCGGGCCGCGACGGCCTGCTCAACCTCTTCGTCCCGCACGCCACGGCCGGCATCGCCGTCATCGAGACGGGCGCGGGCAGTGACCACGACCTGCTGGCCGCCCTGCACACCCTCCTGCCCGCCGACGACCGCTGGCAGCACCGCCACGGCAGCCCCGGCCACGGCCGCGACCACGTGCTCCCGGCTTTCGTCCCGCCGCACGCGACTCTGCCGGTGGTCGGCGGACGGCTGGAGCTCGGGACATGGCAGTCGGTGTGCCTCGTGGACACCAACCGGGACAACCCCGACCGCAAGGTGCGGTTGAGCTTCCTCGGTTGAGCGGGAAATGGGGCAGAAGAAGGGGTCAGGGGAATCGGTCGGCCGCAGGGGTGGGAATGTGAGCTCCGGATGGGCGATCTGTGCGGATCTCATGTCCGGGCCCGCCCGCCCCGCGTGCCTTTCGGTGCCGGCTCTCCGGCGAGCTGCCCGGCACCGGCGCACACTCCGGACAAACCGTCATCCTGTGCCCAACCCTGAGTCCCGCCCCCGTCGTTCGCCGTGCGGACACCCTGAGGTAGGGTCCCCACCGTTTCCAGCCACCGCCTGGTAGTGAACCAGGTACGGGGAGTGTCGGAGGGCGGCAAGAGGATGGAATCCCGGTTGGGTGAGAGCGTGGACGTGGACGACACCCGGTTGGAGGAGCTGGCTCCCGAACCGCTGCTGACCCGCGACTACGAGACGCGCCCCTCACTCGTGTACGAGCGGCTGAGGCAGCGGCACGGTCCGGTCGCGCCGGTCGACCTGCTGGGTGTCCCCGCGTGGCTGGTTCTCGGCTACCGCGAGGCGCTCCAGGTGCTCCAGGACGACGACGGGTGGCCGAAGGGACTGGAGAACTGGCGGGCCCGCTCCGAGGGCAGAGTGCCGGCCGACTGGCCCCTCGGCCCCTCTCTCGAGGTCAACCACGTACTGATCCAGGGCGGCCCCGGCTACCGGCAGTTGCGCACGGCGTGGGACGCGGCCCTCAAGCCGTTCCAGGACCCGGGTCACCCGCAGGCGAAGCGCCTGCGGACGGCCGTCACCGCCTACGCCGACGAACTGATCACCTTGATGGGGCAGGGCGGCGGCACGGGCGTGGCCGACCTGTCCGCCCAGTTCTCCCGGCCGCTGCCGCTGATGGTGGCCAGCCATCTGCTCGGCTTCCCCGGTTCACAGGGCGACGACGCCCTGATGGACATGTGGCGGGTGCTCGACGCGGGCCCGGACGCCGAACCCGCCCTGGACCGGCTGCTGGCGACACTGGCGGAACTGGCGGCGGTGAAGCTGAGGGAGCCGGGGGAGGACTTCCCCTCCTACCTGCTGGAGGCGCACCCCGACCTGTCCCTGGACGAACTGGCCCGTGAGCTGTTCATGCTGCTGGGCATGACGTCCGACCACGTCGGCATCCTCATCTCCAACACCGTGGTCGAGGTCATCTCCGGTGAGGGCGGCGTACGCGCCAGTCTGTCCGCCGGGATGGTCAGGGAGACCATGAACCGGGTGGTCATGCGCAAGCCGCCGCTGGTGAACTTCGTGCCGCGCTTCGCCGCCAAGGACACCCCGCTCGGCAACTACACGATCCGGCAGGGCGACCCGGTGTGGGTCTCCTCCGCCGCCGCGCACGCCGACCCGCTCTTCGCCGACCACGTGGCGGCGGGCAGCGCGATCAGCACCCGGGCCCACCTGTCCTGGGGAGCGGGCAGCCGCCAGTGCCCGGCCCGCGAGCTGGCCTCGACGGTCGCGGCGGTCGGCGTGGCCCGCGTCTTCGAGCGGTTCTCCCACCTGGACCTCGCCCTCCCGGCCGACCAGCTGCCGTGGCGCTCCTCGCCGTTCATGCGCGGCCTGCGCTCGCTGCCCGTACGGTACGAACTCGCCGCGCAGGCCGGGCAGCCGGCGGGGGACGAACCGGAACCCGAGGCCGCCGCTGTGGTGCCGGACGCGTCCGCCCGGCAGCGGTCGTCGCTGTGGCGGTACCTCACGGGGCTGATCCGCGCCGGCCGCTGATTCCTGGCCACGTGGCGGGCGAGGGTCCGCGGGGCCACCCCAGGCGGGTCGCACCGCCAGGTTCGGCGGTTGACGACGTGCCGCACGGGAGCCGGACGGCTCCCGTGCGGGGCGCGCCGGCGGCTCAGGAGGACTGGGCCGTCTGGTACAGCTTCTGCGCGTCCGCTCCGAAGTACGGGCCGTACATGGCGGTCGGCAGGAAGTTGTACTTGAAGCTGTTCACCGAGGACTGCAGCCCTCGCCCGGTGGCCTCGTCGAACTGCGTGAACCACGGGCCGCCGCTGGACCCGCCGGTCATGTCGCAGGTCAGGCCGTGGTCGCTGGACAGCAGGAAGTCCCGGTACGTGGTGCC
This sequence comes from Streptomyces bullii, assembly GCF_042657145.1. NCBI lineage: Bacteria > Bacillati > Actinomycetota > Actinomycetes > Kitasatosporales > Streptomycetaceae > Streptomyces > Streptomyces bullii. The sequence continues at coordinate 477,765 of NZ_JBHSNY010000002.1, read as the reverse complement.
GCTGCAGTAGATGAACTTCTCGCCGTCGTAGGGAGCGGCGGCGGGGAAGCCGAAGGCGTACATGGCCTTGTTGTAGCCGGTGTTGAAGGCCAGGCCCTGGCCGCCGACGACATCCGTCAGCCTCTTGCCCTCCAGCGGGGCGACCACGGCCGCGCCGATGTCGTAGTTGATGTCCTCACTGGCCGTCCACTGCGGCGTGGACAGGGTCTTGGCCGCCGCCCACTTGCCGTACGGGGCCTGACCGTCGTGGTAGCCGGGTACGAACACCCAGTTGGTGTGCCAGGAGCCCTCCAGCTTCACGCAGTGGCCGGCGGTCATGACCGTGCTCTTGTTGGCGCTGGTGACCGCGTTGCCGGAGCAGGAAGCGGTGCGGCCCTGGTAGGTGAAGAACACCCGCCCCGCGGTCTGCACCACGGCCCCGCCCCCGGTCCAGGGGCCACCGCTGTGGGGGAACGCCAGGGTCCCGACGGTGGAGGCCGGCGCGCTGGGCGCGACGAGGGTCTTCTTGCCCTTGCGCGGGGTCGACGCCCGCACGTCGGAGCGGTCGACGGACAGGACGTCGAGCGGACTGGCCTGACGCATCCGCTGAGGGGTCCAGAAGTTGAGGGCGCGTTCCTGGGCCGAGAGCGCCACCGCTCCCGGTTCCGGTCCGGCGGCGCTCGCCGGCCCGGCGGTGACGCCCGTGGCCAGCAGTGCGGTCACGCCGGCCAGAGCGCCGAGCACGGTGCGACGAGCACGCGGGCCGTCGGATGAGCGAAGTCTGCGGAGGCTGCCTATCACGCGGTCTCCTTCTGCGGTGGGGCCCGGGCGGCGGGAAACGTCCGCCCGGGGCAGACAGGGGTGTCACTGCGCAGTGCGGAGGGCAGCGTGCCATCAGCGGCGTGGTTTGGACAGGTGCACGTCATGACGATGACCGAAAAGGCACAGAGTCTGTGCACCGGGGACACGGAAGGAGCGCACAGGGGACGGGCGGTGATCGAGTGGTCCCGCACCCGGGCCGGGCGTACGGTCGAACGGTGGCCCCCCGAAAGGGCGACATGCCATGAGCAGCCGACCCCAGCCGACCTCCGCACCGCAGACCACCGCCCAGGAAGCCGGCGGTGGCGGAAACGCGATGGCGCTGCTGGTCATCGCGTCATGCCAGCTGATGGTGGTGCTGGACATCACCATCGTGAACATCGCGCTGCCGCACATCCAGCGGTCCCTGGACTTCTCCACCACGAGCCTGTCCTGGGTGGTCAACGCCTACACACTCACCTTCGGCGGTCTGCTGCTGCTCGGCGGCCGGGCCGGTGACATCCTCGGCAGACGCCGCGTGTTCGTCTTCGGCGTGCTGCTGTTCGTACTCGCCTCCCTGCTCGGCGGGTTCGCCCAGAACGCCGGTCAACTCCTCGCCGCGCGCGCCCTGCAGGGCGTCGGCGGCGCCATCGCGTCCCCGACCGCGCTCTCCCTGGTCAGCACGACCTTCCGGGAAGGACCCCAACGCAACCGGGCGTTCGGCGTCTTCGCCGCGGTGTCGGCCGGCGGCGGCGCGATCGGGCTGCTCGCGGGCGGGATGCTCGTCGAGTGGCTGAACTGGCGCTGGGTACTGTTCGTCAACGTCCCGATCGGGCTGCTCGTCGCCCTGGCCACGCCCCGCTGGATCAGGGAGTCCGAACGCCACCCCGGACACTTCGACATCACCGGCGCGCTGACCTCCACCATCGGCATGGTGCTGTTGGTGTACGGGTTCATCAGGGCCGCGCAGGACGGCTGGCGGGACACGCTCACGCTGGTGTCGTTCGCCACGGCCGTCGTCGTCCTCTCGGTGTTCGTCCTCGTGGAGCGCAGGTCCAGGCAGCCGATCACGCCGCTGCACATGTTCGCCGACCGCAACCGCGCGGGCACGTACGGCATCATGCTGTGCCTGGCCGCCGCGATGTTCGGCATGTTCTTCTTCCTCACGCTCTTCGTGCAGAACGTGCTCGACTTCAGCCCGTTGCAGGCGGGGCTCGCCTTCCTGCCGGTCAGCGCGGTCATCGCGATCGGCGCCGGGCTGGCCTCCCGGTTCCTGCCCGTGCTCGGCCCCAAGCCGTTCATGGTGGTGGGCGCGATCCTGGCGGCGGCGGGCCTGGCCTGGCTCACGCTGACCGATGTGCACTCCACCTACGCGGGCAGCGTCCTCGGCCCGATGCTGGTGTTCAGCCTCGGCATGGGCATGGAGTTCGTCTCGCTGACCCTGATGGCGCTCTCCCACGTCCCCACACGGGAGACGGGCGCGGCCTCCGGGCTCCTCAACGTCACCCAGCAGGTCGGCGGCTCCCTCGGACTGTCCATCCTGGTCACGATGTTCGGCACGGCCAGCAGGAACGAGGCGGAGAACCAGGTCCCGCGCTTCCTGCAGCAGGCCACACCGGCCGAACGGCTGCGGTTCCAACGCACCGGGGAGCTCCCTGGACGCTGGGCCGACGAGGTGCTCACCGCCGGGGTCTCGGCCGCCTTCGTCATGGCGGCCGTCTTCACCGTCCTCGCCGCGCTGATCGCCGTCGTCGCCGTCCAGGTCCGCCCCTCCGACCTGGAACGGCTCAAGGGCGGTGCGGGGTCCGGCCCGCTGTGAGGCCGGACCCCTCGCCCTGGGCCCTTCGGGTCAGCCCGCCGTGCAGGCGGAACCGTTGAGCGTGAACGCGCCGGGGGCCGGGTTCGCGGAGCCCTTGGTGGCCGTGAAGCCGAGGGTCACCGAGCCCGCCGCCGGGATCGCCGCCGTGTACGACGCGGAGGTGACGGTGACCTCCGAGCCGGCCTGCGTGGCCGTGCCGCCCCACAGGTTCGTGATGCGCTGGCTGTCGGGGAACGTCCAGCGCAGCGTCCAGCCGTTGATCGCCGAGCTGCCCGTGTTGCGCAGGACGATCTCCCCCTGGAAGCCGCCGGGCCACTCGCCCGTCACCCGGTAGGTCACGCCGCAGCCCGCCGATGTGCCGCCGGGCGCGGTGGTGACCGCGGCCGTGCCGGAGCGCGGCGAGCGGTTGCCGGCGGCGTCACGGGCGTAGACGGCGAAGGTGTAGGAGGTCGACGGGGCGAGGCCGGTGAGGGTGACGGAGGTGCGTGCCGTGGTCGTGGTGACGGTCTCGGTGCCGCCGCTGACGCGGACGACGTCATAGCCGGTGACGCCCGTCGCGTCCGTGGAGGCGGCCCATGTCAGGGTCACCGACGAGGAAGTCACCGACGAGGCGGTCGGGGTGCCGGGAGCGGTCGGGGGCGTGGTGTCGCCGCCCCCGCCGGAGGAGTAGATGTCGGCCTCCTCGGAGGTGGCCGCGATGCCGTCCGCCCCGTCGAAGATCCGCCGGCCCCACGGGGTGAGCTGGTTCGGGTCGAAGTTGGTCACCATGTCCAGGTACTCGACCCCGCCGCCGTTGCCGCTCCAGGACCAGCCGAGGTAGCCGAGGCCGAGCTGCCGCGTCACGGCCAGGATGGCGTTCTCGTCGGGGTTGCCGTCCGAGTGGTCGTGGCCGAACTCGCCCACGACGATGGGCAGTTCCGCGGCGACGAAACGGTTCAGATAGTCGCTGACCTCGGCGGCGGTGTCGAAGACGCCGTACATGTGGATAGAGAACACCGTGTTGGCGTCCGGGTCGGCGGCGAACACCGACGCCGCGTTGTCACGCATCGTGAACGCCCAGTCCTGGCCCCAGTTGGGCGCGTCGACCATGATCGTGTGGTTGAATCCGGCGCCTCGCAGCTTCTGGATGGCCGCCTTGGTGTCGGCCGTCCAGTTCGCGTAGTCGGTGTTGCCGTACGGCTCGTTGCCGATGTTGACGATGACGTAGTCCTCCTGGCCCGCCAGGGCGCTTCGCACGCTGATCCAGTAGTCGGCGGCACGGGAGAGGGTGACGGCTCCGCTCTGCTCGCCGTAGCCCGTGGTGTCGTGCACCTCCAGCACACAGATGAGCCGGTTCCGCTTGCACTGGGCGACGACGTTCGCCACGTCGGCGGTGTCGTTGCGGGTCCAGCGGTCACCGCTGGAGAGGACCACGCGGACCGTGTTGGCGCCCTTGGCCTTGATATGGGCCAGGGAGCTGATCCGGTCCGCGTACCAGGTGTGGGCGTGGTTGACGCCGCGCATCACGAAGTCGTTGCCGGAGGCCTCCAGCAGCCGGCCGTTCGCGACGCGGAACCCGGTGGGCGCCGCGTGCGCCGACGGCGTGGCGGCGGACAGCAGGGAGAGGAGCAGCCCCAGAAGGGCGGCCGCGACGGCGGCCACGCGCGGGGCGGTGGGGGATCTCATGGCGGCTCCAGGAGTGGGGTGAGGGACGCGCTTCAGGAGGTCTTCGGCGCGCAGGTGACGCTCGCCGACGGCGTGCCCGCCGCGGCCGGGGCGGTCGCGAGGAAGCCGAAGGTGGCGCTCGCGCCCGGCGCCAGGGCGCCGTTCCACGCCGCGTTGCCGACGGTGGCCGTGCCGTCGGCGGCCGTGGTGAGGGTTCCGCTCCAGACCTGCGCGACCCGTGCGCCGCCGGCCGGCACGACGGTCGTGGTCCAGCCCCGGACGGCGGAGGCGGAGGTGTTGGTCACCGTCACCTCGCCCTGGTAGCCGCCCTGCCAGACGGACACGGCCCGGAAGGACGCGGTGCAGCCGGACTCACCGCCGCCCGGGTCGCCGGGGTCGCCGGGATCACCCGGACCGCCGGGGTCCGTCGCGTCGAGAAGCGCGGCCAGGGCCGGATACCAGCGGGCGGCGATCTTCTGGTCGCCGGAGGCGTTGGGGTGGACGCCGTCGTAGGTGTCGGTGGCCGTGCTGAACCCCGACCACTGGTCGACCACGGTCACGGGAGAGCGGCTGGTGCTCGTCGCCCTGGCCCAGGCGGGGATCCGCGCGTTGAGGTCGGCCACGCGCTGCGCGCAGGCCGGGCAACTGGCGGGGTTCATCGGGATGAGCTGGGCGACGAGGACCTTCATGTCCGGGTTGCTGTCCCGCATCTGCGTGACGAGCTCGGTGTAGGCGGCGAGGATCCGGTCGGGGGCGATGCTGCTCCACACGTCGTTCGTGCCGAAGTGCATGACAACGATGTCCGGACGGGTCGCCGCGAGCCGGGCGGGGAGCAGGTTCTGGTCGGCCACACGGGTCACCAGTTCGCCGCCGTGCCCCTCGTTGTCGCCGTCGTGGGGCTGTCCGCAGCCCTGCGGGCCGAGGGTGCCCACGAAGTCGATGCCCGTGTACCCGTTGCTTTGCAGCCGGTTCCACAGCAGCGCCCGCCAGCAGCCGGGGGAGCCGGTGATGGAATCGCCCAGCGGCATGACGCGGACCGGGTCCGTCGCCGGAGCGGCCGCGGCGCGCGGGGCGGCCGTCAGCCCGTAGGGCAGGAGCAGGGCGGCCAGGAAGCCGAGAATCAGCGTGATCCGTAAGTGCGGCGTTCGGCGGGTGCTGCGCATGGTGTTCCCTTCCCTTGGCGAGGTGGGAGCGCTCCCATGAGGACATCAAGCCATCGTTGTCATTTACGCGTCAAGACATCGGCGCCGGGTGCTGGTCCGAAGCGGGAGGAGCCGCAGGTGGAGGCCGTCCGCCGGACGGCACCTGGGGGGCGCCTGGGTCCGCCCCATCGCGAACGCGGCCGCGCCGGTGGCCGCAGCGCCTGCCGCTGACGGTGCGCCAGCGCGGCGATGCGCGCGGAGGAGCCCTCGGGCGCGTGCGGCGAAGTGTCCCCCGGTCCGGATGTCGTCGCCTCCATGGTCACAACCACCTCCGAAGTGGTTGCCGAATACGGCAGCGACGCGGCGGAGGCGGATCGCCCGTCTGTGTGGGGGAGTTGAGTCCTCCGGCCCGGGGTTTCATCCCCGGGTGACAAGGGGACGGTCCAAGTCCCGGCTCAGGTTCCCTGGCGGGGGAAGGTCTTCAGGGCCGGGGCGAGGCCGGTGGCGTCGGTGCCGACCTTGCGGTACACCGACGACAGCAGCTGCCGCACGCCCTGCTCGGTCAGACGCAGTTCCTTGGCGACCACGGCCGCCGGGTGGCCCTGGGCCGTCAGTTCGGCGGCCGTGCGCTCCGGAGCTGTCAGCGTGTCCGTCTGCGCGTACCGCAGGGGCAACGGCCGCAGCCCGGCGGCGGAGAGCTCCTCCCGGGCCCGGGCCGCCAGGGCATCGGCACCGCAGTGCACGGCGCCCTCCAGCCCCTGGTAGAGCCGGTCGGCGGCCTCCGTGAGCCGGCCGTTGCGGGACAGGGCGGCACCGTAACCGACCCGCGCGCGGGCCAGCTCGTAGGAGGCGGGCGACCGTTCCAGGTGGTCGACGGCCTCCGCGTGCAGATCGAGCGCCGCGGAACCGCCCGTCACCTCGGCCAGCGTGTGCAGACTCTGCCCGATGACGGACGCGGCGCCGAAGTCCCGGGCGTGCTTCACGGCCTCCTGGGCGTACCGGACCGCGCGGTCGGGAGCCGTGCGGGCCAGCGCGTGGGCCAGGTCGAGCCGCCAGGGGCACCAGGACGGGTTGCGCCAGCCCCGCGCGTCCAGCCAGTCGCCGACGGCCGACAACAGCCGCGCCGCCTCCAGGTGCCGCTCCTCCGCCAACAGCAGTTCGGCGTACACCGTCCGCGGATCGGGGTAGACGACGGCGTTCGGGATCACGTCGCCGTAGTGGTACTTGTCGGCGAGGCGACGCGCGGTGTTGAGCCGGCCACGGGCCACCAGCGTCTGGATGAGGATGCCGATGGCGAACCACTGGGCGGGCAGCGCCCCTTCGACGCGTTCGGCGGTGCGCAGGCCCTCCCACACCAGGTTCTCGGCCTCGGCGAGGCAGCCGCGGCGGTAGCGGATGTAGCCGTACAGCGTCTGGCCGACGGCCAGGTGGGAGCCGCACCACCCCTTCGCCTCGCACTCGGCCATGCCCCGGGTGAACAGCTCCTCGGCCTGCCGGGGCTGGTCGCAGTACATGAAGGACAGGGCCACCGAGACCGGCACCTCGAAGCCCCGGTTCTCGTCGGTCCAGCTCATCCCTCCGCGCAGGGCGTCCTCGGCGAACGTCAGAACGGTCTGACGCGGCTCACCCCGCAGCAGCGCGTCCCACGCCCGCAGGCCCAGGATGCAGCGCTCCTCCAGCCCGCGACCGGTCGGTCCCCCGCGCGCGGTCAGTCGTTCGGCCAGCCGTGCCAGCCTGCGGGAGCGGGCGGAGGAGTCGGACTCGTCCGTGCGGAACATGCTCCAGACGAAGTGGTCGGCCTGCATGCGCAGCCGGGTGCGGGGATTGACGGCCTTGCGGGCCTCGTCGGCGGCCACGGTCGCGGCCTCGGCCAGCCGGTCGGTGTGGGCCAGCGCCTGGGCCAGCCGGTAGACGATGGAGGCCCGCAGCTCGGGATCGACCCCGGGCTCCGCCAGCGCCGCCCGAAGATGCTTCACGGTGGCCGTGGGCTCGATCAGGAACGTCGAACAGGCCAGTTCGTGCAGGAGCGCGGCCCGCTCCTCCGGGAGAGGCGGCTCCTGCAGGGCTCGGGTCAGCAGGCGACGGGCGGCCTCCGGCGCCCCGGCACGGAGGTACTCCCGGGCGGCCTCCCGCAGGTACGCCACTGCCTCGGGCTTTCCCTCGCAGGGCACCTCCAGCAGGTGCCGGGCGGCGGCGGTGGGGCCCAGCCCCGCGGCGCGGACGGCCTCCACGGCCGCGTTGTGCAGGCCGACCCGGAAACCCGACCGGATGTTGCGGTAGATCGTCGTGGCGATCACCGGGTGGACGAAGTCGAGTACGCCACCGGGCCCGTGCCCCTCGGCCAGGATCCGCGCGGTGCGCAGCCTCTCGGTCGCCTCGGCCGCTTCCTCCCTGCCGATCACCGCGAGGGCCGCGGCGAGCTCCGGGGAGAACGGCGCGCCCAGGACGACCGCGGCCTGCGCGAAGCGGACGGTGGTCGTGCCGAGGCGGTGGAGACGCTCGATGAGCCCCGGTCCCTTGGCCGCCGCGGCGAGGTCCCGCATCACCGGCAGGTCGGCCCGGGTCCCCTTCAGGTTCCGTTCGCGGAGCCCGATCGCCAGCTCGACGGCCTCGTACGGGCTGCCGCCGGTGACCGTCCAGCACTCCTCGCAGAACGCGTCCTCGGCTTCTTCGCCGACATGGGCCCGTACGATCTCCGCGACGCCGGCGGCGGACAGCGGCGCGAGTGGGTAGGGGCGGCTGCCGTGACGTTCCCCGAGGGCGCGGAAGCCGGACGCCTCGTCCGGCAGTTCGTCGGGCCGGTAGGCGACGACGATCAGCAGCGGCAGGTCGGCGGCGCGCGAAGCGAACGAGGCGAGCCAGCCCAGGGATTCCGGATCCGCCCAGTGCAGGTCGTCGAGGAGCAGGACGACGGGCGCCTGCTGCATCGCCAGACGCGTCATGACCCAGTCGAGGCCGTCGCGCACCCCGGTCGGATCCGGTACGTGCGTGGTGTCCGCCGCCTCCAGACCGAGGGCTGCCGCGACGATGTCGTACCAACTGCCCAGGAACGTCCGCAGCTCCGCCTGGCTCATCGCGGCCAGGGCGGGCTGGATGAGCTGGCGCACCACGCGGAACGCCAGCTCCTGTTCCGTCTCGCCGCCCCGGCCGGACAGCACCCTGAAGCCGTGTGCCGCGGCGCGGGCGCGTGCTTCCGTGACGAGCGCCGTCTTGCCCCTCCCCGCCGGGCCGGTGAAGGCGAGCAGTCCGCGGTGCGGTGCTCCCGGCCCGCCGTCCGCCGCGGCGCGCAGGTCCGACAGGGCGGTGTCGAGCGCGCGCAGTTCGTGCTCGCGCTCGAGCAGGGGCCGGGAGTCGGGGAGCGGTTGCCGTGAACCAAGCGCCATGTGCTCTACCGCTTCCTGTCGTTGGTCCTCACGGGCAGAGGCGAGGTTACGCCGGGAAAACGGCCGGAAGACCGCGTTACGGCGGGAGGACGACAGGGAAGGGTGAATCGGGCGCTGGAGCGGGTTGGTGGCCCGCTCCCCGGGTAACGTGGCTTGAATGGCCTCCTTCCAGAGGTCCGGTCGCCGACGGACGAGCCACCTCACGGGAGCGCCGGTGTCGTCACCGTCTCGCTGTACCGGGGAACCGTGCGGGACCAGTCGTAGCAGCCACGTATCCAGCCGATCATGCCGTCGAGGTAACCGAGGCCGGCGGGGCTCAACCGCGGGGCGATCTCCGCGTGCAGCCGCTCGAACTCGTGGATCGCGTCGTTGATCTGGCGGATGGCCAGGGTGATGGCCCTCGGCAGGGAGCACCGGTGGGCCCGCTGGTGGGCGAGAGCCAGATTGATCAGCTCTCCGGCCTGCCGCTCCTTCGCCGCGGAGAACAGGTCGGCCGTCCACACGGCCGCGTCGACCGACAGGCGCCTCAGACGCCGCACGGCGGGATGGTGGAGTTCCTCCGGGGGCGGCTCGACGGGCTGGGCCGCCTCGTACAACGGGTAGAACGGTTCGATGCCCGCGGTGAGCGCACGGATCGAGGTGCACAGCCCGGTCCCCACGCGGGCGGAGCCGGTCTGCGCGACCGCTTCGTACAGCAGTCCGTGTGCGTACTCGCGGCCCGCCCACGCCCATCGCGCGGCCTGCGCGGGAGTGCACCGCGCCGTCACCTGTCCCAGCAGATCCGCCAGCGCGGCGCCGAGAGGCGTGCTCGGCCGCTCGCCGTCCCGCAGGATGCCGACGCTCTCGCACAGCATGGGCAGCAGGCGCTCGGGCCGCTTCCGGCCGACCTCTTCCGCCCAATCGTCGAAGATGAATTGGTAGGCGATCTGGTTGGCCACGATCTGGAGAATTCCGGAATCCACGGTCGGGCTGTTGAAGGAAGCGAGCTGCGCCGGCCGCGTGCGGGCGATCATTTCCGCCACCGCCGGATCGTCGGTCAACCCGCGATCACGCAGCCATTTCTCCACCCCCGCCGCGGCCTCCGCCTCATGCGGATTCCGCTGGAAGGGGTAGGGCATGTAGAGCTGGGCGTCGATCAAGTCCCGCAGACTGGAGGCGGAAATGCCGTCGTGCGGCACTGCCGGTATGTCCTCACGCGTCGTTGACACCGTTGTCACCTGCCGTTCGTGAGTCAGGTAAAAGGGACCCCGTGGTTGCTCGGGGCGTACGCGGTTCGCAGATCATCGTCAGCGACCTCGGGCCCAGCGTGACCGCGGGGCGCGGCGACTCGACGGGCCCGGGCCGGTGACGCAGGCGCCAGCGGGCGGCGATCGACGCGAGGGCCACGGTGGCCTCCGTCACGGCGAACGCGTCGCCGAGGCACTTGCGGCTTCCGGCGGCGAACGGGATCAGCGCGCCGTCCCGCCGCGCCCCGTCCCCGCCCGGCAGCCAGCGGTCGGGCAGGAACGCGTCGGGGTCGGGAAAGGACGCCGGATCGTGGTGCAGCAGGTACGGGCTGTACAGGACCGTCGCGCCGCGGGGCAGGCGGCACCCGGCGAGTTCGGTGGCCCGCGTGGTGATCCGGGTGAAGAGCCAGCCGGGTGGTGAGTGGCGCAGCGTCTCGGTGATCACGCAGCGGGTGCGGACGAGGTGCGGCAGGTCGTCGACGTCGGGCAGGGCCCGTCCGGCGAGAACGGAGTCGACCTCCGTGTGCAGACGCCGCTCCGCCTCCGGATTGCGGGCCAGCAGGCTGAAGGCGGAGGCCAGGCACAGCGCGGTCGTCTCGACTCCCGTCAGCAGGAGCGTGAGGAGCTGGTCGTGCATCTCCCGCTCGGTGACCGCCTCGTCCGCGCCGCCGCGCGCGGCCCGGAGCAGGGTCCCCAGCAGATCGTCACGGTCGGGCCCGCGCCGCCGCTCGGCGACGAGCGCGTCGACGAGCGTGTGCAGGCGGGCGAGAGCGCGTCCGTAACGCCGGTTGGCGGGGGTGGGGAGACGGAACACGGCGTCGACCGGCACGACCGTACGGACGAACAGACCGCGGACGACGACGCCGAGACACCGGCGTATCTCCGTGGCCGTCGCCGCGTCGAGCGAGTCCGAGAAGAGGACACGGCCCATCACCCGCGTGGTCAGCGTCATCATCTCCGCGCTGACGTCGATCTGCTCTCCGGCCCGCCAGCCGCGGTGCACCGACGCGGCTTCCTGGCCCATCAGTTCCGTGTGATCGGCGACGCGGGAGGCGCGGAAGTCGGGTTGCAGCAGTCTGCGCTGCCGCCGGTGCTCGCCGTGGGGGCAGGTGACGACGCCGTCCCCCATCAGCAGACGGAGCCTGTCGTACTGCGGGCCGCCCTTGTCGAAGGTGCGCGAGTCCCTGAGCATCTCCTGGACCAGTTCCGGATGACACACCATCCAGGCGCGCTGCGGACCCAGGCGTATGTCGACCAGATCCCCATGCGCGGGCAAGGAATTCAGAAACTCCAGCGGCCGACGGAAGAGAGCGATACCGTGGCTGATGGACGGGAATATGCCTGGAGCAGTCCCCACTGTCCAGGTTCGCTCTGATCCGGGAACGGAGTCGCTCATCGAAAACCACCTGTCTCAGTCGACACACGGAATTCGGTGACGTTCCACCGAGTTGGCGCTTGAAGCATCTCCTGCCCAAGTCCAACCTGCCGCTCGTGTGCCGAACCCTTTTTGCGAGGGGGCGCACGGGAGCACGGAGGGGCATCACGGGAATCGCCGCCCAGGTGCACAACCGGCCCACCTTCTCCATGTGTCACTGGACGGCCTCCGCTGATCTCCGTGCTCCCTCACCGCATGCGTGGACCCGCTACCGGCTACCGGCCCGGCGCCGCCGGCTCCTCCAGGACCGGCTCGGTGACCGGGGCGGGGTTGAAGACGGGGTGGTAGCTCTCCGGCGGCGCGAGGTAACTCGCGGGCAGGCCGCCGGTGTCGACGACGATCTGGTCCACGGCTATCGCGGGATCGACCATGAACAGCCGCAGCACATGCTCGCCGGGTTCGGTCACCGTGATCGTGGCGGTGAGCTTCTCGACGCCCTCCTCGACGTTGCGGGCCCACGCGTCACCCCGGTTCCCGGTGGCGACGGCCTGGCCCGACAGGACGGCGACCGGCTGGTCGTCGAGGGCGACGGCCAGTCTGCGCCGGCCCCGCTCGTCCAGCGAGGGCAGCCGGAAGACAGTCACGGGGAAGGTGCCGGTGCTGCTGAACAGCACCCGGTAGCGCAGCTCGGGCGCCCGGGCGGCGATGTCCTCGGTGATCGGCGGCGCGGCCGCCGGCACCGCCTCCACGGCGGCCGTACGGCGGCCCAGCCCGCGGACGACCCGCCAGTGCGCCCCGCCGCGCGGCACCCGCCGCTCGAAGTGCGCCGCGTCCAGGGAGACGTACCCGTGCGCCTCGACGAAGCCGCGCGCCCGGCGCCGGGCCCGTTCCCCCTCGTTGACCACCCGCAGCGGCACTTCGACGCTCCGCCCCGCTCCGGTGAACGTCACCGACGGGGTGTGCGTGCCCTCGGGCGCCCGCGCCCAGTCGACCTCGACCCACACACGGGCCTGCTCGGTGAGACGGCCGCCCGCCGTGCTCAGCCGGATCCACGGGTGACTCGCCTCGGCCGTCCAGTCCAGCGGCAGGAAACCGGTGTTGAAGACGTCGACGAAGCGGCGGTCACGGGTGAGGGACGAGAAGGACGGCGGCCGGTCCGCTCCCGTGTCGTTCCCTTCGGCCGCCACCCCCAGCCCCGAAGTCTCCTGGCGGGGAACTCGGGTGACGCTCGGCCGGCCCGGCGCCTTCGGGATCTGGGAGGGGTACGGGTTGACGATGCCGTCCCACTTCCCGCCCGCGATCTCGGCGTTGTAGCGCCGGGTGATCGCCTGCTCCTCGGCGTGCGCGGCCTCGGCCAGGTCGGCGTAACGGTTCGTGCCCGTCCCGCGTCCCTGCCGGACCGCGAGAGCGTTGCGGTCCGCCCAGTAGTACTTCAGGTTCATCGAGTAGGCGCCGTGCACCGGGTATTCGACGAGCTCGTAGTAGGCGTCCCGGCAGGCCTCGGGCAGCCTGGCACCGAGCCGTCGCGTGCGCTCCAGGAGCCGGCCGTACGCGGCCATGCGGCGGCCCGCCTCGTCACCGTGGTGGACGGTGGAGAACACGCCGCGGTCGATGAACTCCGGGCGCCGCTCGGCCGCGAGCCGGTAGTACTCCGTACGGATCGCGGCGATCTCCGGGCCGTGCCGCCGGCCGAACTGGCGCCCGGCCCACGCCACCAGGAACTCGCCGACGTCGTCCGGACCCCAGCGGTCCACGTCCCAGGCCATGTCCATGCAGAAGGACAGCCCCGTCTCGATCGACTTGATGTCCCCGACGTTGAAGATCCACATCCGGTCGGCCTGATGGTCGTACACCCGGCGCAGCTCCTGCCACACCTTGCTCAGCTGTGTGGTGTCCAGCCACAGATAGCTCCTGGGCCGGCCCCAGTAGGACAGGTGGTAGTAGATGCCGTTGCCGCCCGCGCGCCGCCGCTCCGCTGCGTCCGGCAGCTGGCGCATGTTGCCGTGGTTGTCGTCCGGCCAGATCAGGGTGACGTCGTCGGGGACCTGGACGCCCGCGTTGTACAGCTCCAGGACCTCCTTGTACGGGATGAAGATCTGCGGCGTGGCGGCGGCGCCGACCTCCTCGGCCAGGATGCGGCGCTGGTCGGCGATGATGTCGTTCATCACCGCGACCTTCTCCGGGATCGTGGTGGCGTACTTGGTCTCCAGCGCGCTGTCGTGCAGACCGCGCATGCCGAGCGTCCAGCTGCTCTCGTAGCCGGCGTTCTGCCGCGCCCGGGCCCGCCAGTAGTCGGAGATGACGGCCGGGTTGACCGTGTAGTCGTACAGCGGCAGGGTGCCGTCCGCGTTCTTGTGCTCCTCGGCCCACGGCTGCCACTCGTGCACGCCGTTGCGCAGCAGCGCCTCGGGGTGGCTGGAGCCGACGACGATGCCGTACCGGTCGGCCAGCTCCGGGTTCTCGCGGTGCTCGTTGAAGAAGTCGGAGTACGGGTGCATCGCCGGCCACAGGTAGTTGGCCTTGAGGCGGAGCAGCAGCTCGAAGATCCGCTCGTACGTCCTCGGGCCGATGTTCTTGTCGGGCTCCTGGGTGCGGCGCGACCAGGTGGTCAGGTTCTGCTCGTCGTTGACGAAGATGCCCCGGTAGCGGACGGAGGGCTCGTACCGCTTGAGGGGGCCCGCCGGGAGGGTCACGGTGTCGCGGTGCTCGACGGGGACGTCGGCCCACCAGTACCAGGGCGAGACGCCCATGCGCTCCGAGGTGTCGTAGACGCCGTACACGGTGCCGCGCCGGTCGCTGCCGGCGATCACCAGGGCGCGGTCCACGCCGGGCAGCGGGCGGTCCACGACCTGGGTGACCGAGGCCTCCCAGCGGCCCTGGACACGGGCGACGTCGAGGCGTCTTCGGGTGATCAGCCGGTCGACGGCCGGGCTCGCGCCGATGGTGCCCACCACGACGAGGTGCTCGGCCCGCTCCGGCAGGGTGTGCAGCAGGCGGGGGCGGACGCCGCTGACCCGTTCGACGTCGGCCTGGAGGTCGCCGGCCGCGCGCAGGACGGCGGGGTCGTCCGCCGGATCGACGAACAGGTCGACGGCGGTGCCGCCGGCCACCAGGGGGAAGCCGGGCCGGCCGGTGGGTGCGGCCTGGGCGGCGGTCGCGGGCATGAGGCCCGGGAGCAGCGGGGCGACACCGGCGGCGGCCATGCCCCGTAAGAACGACTTGCGGGTCCATGAGGGCGACGGGCTGTGCGGCTCGTTGTGCGGCACGAGGCTCTACCTTTCCGCGCCAGACCCTCGGAACGCGGAAGCGGTATCGGCGCGAGTTGGCATGGGCAGGGCAGAAAGCGCTTGCTCGCGGCACCTTAGAGGAGTCTCGCGGGAGACGTCCATATCCGTACGAGGTCCGACGGCGGTACTGAGGTGAGCGCTGGGCCTACTGCCGGCCAGGCTCACCCTCGTCGGCCGGGTAGGTCCTGATCCAGGTGGCTCCGCAACGGCAGCGGGAGCGCTCGACCAGTTCGCCGTCCTCCGACACGGCGATGCCGTCACTGATGCGGACGTGAACGTGCTGACTCATGACTTCGGCTCTCCGCGAGGGGCTACGGCTCCTCAGTGTCCGCATATGTACGCCTTCGTCGGCAATGAGGTGCGTCACATCCGGCGGGGACGCGGCCCCGGTCCTCCTGGCCCGTGAGGCGGGCCGGAGCCACATGGCGCGTCGGCCGTCGACACGGCGATCGCGGCCCGGAGGGCGCCGGCCTCCGGCGCGCCGCCCCCCGACGCACCGCGCGGGACCACACGAGGCGACATGCTCGCAGTGCCCTACGAGGCCTCGGGAACCGCGGACGCAGCGGGAATCCGCCTCCGCCGGAGGGAGCCACCTGTGCCTGTTGTCGCGGGAGGGGGGAACCTCACCTCTTGACGGCCTCTGCGATCTGCAAAGCGGCCTGGGCGGGCGTGAGGTGCGTGGTGTCGACGACCTCGGCCTCGGCGTGCAGCCACGTCCGGGCCGCCTCCGCGTAGGGCTCAAGGTATGTGAGACGGAACGGCGAGGGGACGGGAGTGGCCTCCTCGATGCGCCTGCGGAGGGTGTCCTGGTCGGCGTGCAGGACGAAGTGCCGTACGGGGATGGCGTGTCGGGCCAGGCCCGTGCTGATCTCGCGCCAGTACTCCTCGACCAGGACGGTCATCGGCATCACCAGAGTGCCGCCGGTGTAGTCCAGTACGCGACGGGCGGTCTCGACCACGAGCTGCCGCCACGGCGGCCAGTGCTGGAAGTTGTCCGTCCCGGGCAGCCCGGGCGTGATGTCCATGAGCGTCTCGCCGACCTTCTCGGCGTCGAGCACCCGTGAATCCGGGATCAGCCGCTGTACGAGCGCACTGGTCGTCGTCTTGCCTGCGCCGTGGGTGCCGTTGAGCCATACGATCACGGGACCCGAGGCTAGCGCTGTGCGCGCCGCCGGAAGGGACACAGCGGAAATCCGGTCCGGCTTCATCGTTCCTCAGGCGTCGACCGCACCGGGATGAGGTGTCGCCTGCACGAGCTGAGACCGTTCCCTGGCCTCGACGTAGCGTGCCGGATTCGCCGACGCCGGGCGGGTGCCGGTCCCATTGTCGTGGTGCACGTCGACGTGACCGGAGACCTGCGTCGTGTCCACAGGGGGCCACCTGGGCCGCGAACCGAGCCGTGGGACCGGACCTGGCGGGTCCGGCCCCACGGTCACCCTCATGTCACCCGGTCGCCTCCGCCCCCGTCGGCAGCGGCGGTTCCGCCTCGGCCCGCTTCAGCTCCTCGTCGGTGAGCAGACGGGAGCGGAGCAGGAAGCGGACGCCCTCGGGGGCCTCCAGGGAGAAGCCGCTGCCCCGGCCGGGGACGACATCGACGGTGAGGTGGGTGTGGGACCAGTACGTGTACTGGTCCGCGCTCATCCAGAACGGCGTGTCGCCGGCCACGTGCCCGAGCAGCACGTCCGAGGCGCCGACCCGGAACTCGCCGCGCGGGTAGCACATCGGGGCGCTGCCATCGCAGCAGCCGCCGGACTGGTGGAACATCACCGGGCCGTGCGTACGGGTCAGCTGCCGCAGCAGGTCCTCGGCGGCCGGTGTCAGCTCCACCCGCGTCACCCGCGTCGCCCGAGCGCCCATCAGAAGAACCCGAGCTTCTTCGCCGAGTAGCTCACCAGCAGGTTCTTGGTCTGCTGGTAGTGGTCGAGCATCATCTTGTGGGTCTCGCGGCCGATGCCGGACTTCTTGTAGCCGCCGAACGCCGCGTGGGCCGGGTAGGCGTGGTAGCAGTTGGTCCACACCCGGCCCGCCTTGATCTCCCGGCCCAGGCGGTAGGCGGTGTTGCCGTCCCGGGTCCACACGCCCGCGCCGAGGCCGTACAGCGTGTCGTTGGCGATCTTCAGGGCCTCGTCGACCGAGTCGTACGTCGTCACCGACACCACGGGCCCGAAGATCTCCTCCTGGAAGATCCTCATGTC
The DNA here is from genome assembly GCF_042657145.1 of Streptomyces bullii. NCBI lineage: Bacteria > Bacillati > Actinomycetota > Actinomycetes > Kitasatosporales > Streptomycetaceae > Streptomyces > Streptomyces bullii. The sequence continues at coordinate 460,917 of NZ_JBHSNY010000002.1, read as the reverse complement.
GTTGGTGCCGCGGAAGATGGTCGGCTCGATGTAGTAACCGCCGTCCAGGCCGGGGACGGTGCGCGGGCCGCCGCCGGTCAGCAGCTCCGCGCCCTCCTTCCTGCCGATGTCGATGTAGGACAGGATCTTCTCGTACTGGTCGTTGCTGGCCTGCGCGCCGATCATGGTGGCCGGGTCCAGCGGGTCGCCGCTGACGACGGCCCTGGTGCGCTCGACGCACCGGGCCATGAACTCGTCGTAGACGGAGGAGTGGACCAGCGCGCGGGACGGGCAGGTGCACACCTCGCCCTGGTTGAGGGCGAACATCACGAACCCCTCGACGGCCTTGTCCAGGAAGTCGTCGTCGGCGGCCATCACGTCGGGCAGGAAGATGTTCGGGCTCTTGCCGCCCAGCTCCAGCGTGACGGGGATGATGTTCTCGCTCGCGTACTGCATGATCAGGCGGCCGGTCGTGGTCTCGCCGGTGAACGCCACCTTGGCCACACGCGGGCTGGAGGCGAGCGGCTTGCCCGCCTCGACGCCGAAGCCGTTGACGACGTTGACGACGCCCGGCGGCAGCAGGTCGGCGATCAGCTCGATGACGTACAGCAGGCTGACCGGGGTCTGCTCGGCCGGCTTGATGACCACGCAGTTGCCGGCGGCCAGCGCCGGAGCCAGCTTCCACGCGGCCATCAGGATGGGGAAGTTCCACGGGATGATCTGCCCGACCACACCCAACGGCTCGTGGAAGTGGTACGCGACGGTCTCGGCGTCGATCTCCGCGATGCTGCCCTCCTGCGCCCGGACCGCGCCGGCGAAGTACCGGAAGTGGTCCACGGCCAGCGGGATGTCGGCGGCCAGGGTCTCGCGGACCGGCTTGCCGTTCTCCCACGTCTCCGCGACGGCGATCTCCTCCAGGTGCTGCTCGATGCGGTCGGCGATCCTGTTGAGGATGTTGGCGCGCTCGGTGGTGGAGGTGCGGCCCCACTGGTCGGCGGCCCGGTGGGCGGCGTCCAGGGCCAGGTCGACGTCGGCGGCGGACGAGCGGGCCACCTCGCAGAACACCTTGCCGGTCACCGGCGTCGGGTTCTCGAAGTAGCGGCCCTCCACGGGGGCGACCCAGTCACCGTCGATGAAGTTGTCGTAGCGGCGGGCGAAGCTGACGATGCTGCCGTCCGTTCCGGGCTGCGCGTACACCATGGCGGCTCTCCTCGGTGTGGAGCGAGTACGAACGTCCGACGGCCCACGCCGTCGTGACGCCGCTCACTGTGCTCCGCGGAGGTTGGCGCGAGGTTGGTGCCGCACGCCCGGCGGGCCGCGTCAGTCGCGCAGGGCCGTGGTGAGCCGGCCGGCCGCGATGGCGCGGCGGGTGTCGCCGGGGCCGAGCAGGCGCAGCGCGTGCGCGTGCACCTCCGCGTCGTACGGGGCACGTTCGCCGTACCGCAGGGCGTGTTCGGGACGGGCGCTGGCCAGCACCGCTTCGCGAACGGCGACTTCGAGGCGGGTGCGCCACTCCTCGACGCCCGGCGCCTCGGAACGGGGCAGCAGCGGGCCGCGGTACAGGCGCAGCGCGGTCTCCGCGTCGCCGTTCTCCAAGGCGCGCAGCACGTCGACGGCGTCGCACGAGACGTCGGTGGTCAGGGCGTAGCGGCGGGGCGCGATGCCGCCGCCCAGCGCGCGGCGCAGATGGGAGATCTCCGCCTTGAACGTGGAGGCGGTCACCGGCCGGTCGCCGTACAGGGCGTCGCGCAGCCGGTCCGGCACGAAGCCGTCCGGTTCGAGGGCGAGCAGGGTGAGGATCTCCAGCTGGCGGGGCCGCAGGGGCAGCGGCTGACCGTCGCGTACGGCCCGTTCGGCGCCGAGGCAGGTGAGGCGGAGGGGGGCCGTGGCCGGCCGGGGCGGGTCCGTGGCGAGGCGGGTCTCGATGGTGGACACCAGGGTGCGCACGGTGGACATGGCCAGGGGATGCGAGCGGTCCCAGGTGGTGGACAGGTCAAGGACGCCGAGCACCCGGCCGTCCGGGGCGTGGATGGGGGCGCAGTAGCAGACCCAGCCGTGCAGGGCCGTCACCAGGTGCTCGGCGGAGAAGACGGAGCTGGGGCGGCCGGTGCGCAGCGCGAGCGACAGGGCGTTGGTGCCCATGGCCTGCTCGTCCCACCGGCCGCCCGGCGCGAAGTTGACGCGCTCGGCGCGGCGGCGCATGGTCGGCCCGCCGCACGTCCACAGGATCGTGCCGGACTCGTCGGTGACCGCGGTGACGAACCCGGCGTCGTCGGCGATGCTGTGCAGCTCGTCGGCGAGGTCGGTGATCGGACCCCGCAGCGGCGAGGACGTCCACCGGTGGTGCACCAGGCCGCCGTCGGTGACCGGGGCGCAGTCCCGGCCGGGGTCCACGCTGCTCAGCGACCGCACCCAGGACTCGGTCACCTCGCGGCGCAGCGCCCGGCTGCCGACCGGGTTCCCGCCGGAGGTCCTCAACCGCGGCACCCAGCGGGACCACTCGTGCTCCAGCACGGCCCTGCGCTGCCGGAGGTCGGTGCGCTGTGACATGTCCTCCCCTGTCGTCGCGAGCCGTCGAACCGGGGACCGCCGGTGCCGGCCCTTGTCCGCGATGACGTCAGTGGGGTCAGTGTGGACGACACCGTCGCCCGACCACCACCGCCGCGTCGCAGTCGGTCTTCCGCCGGGCTTCGGCTGCGGACGGGTGAGTGCTCCCCGGTCGCTCCTCGCGACCGGTGTACGGCCCCGCGTCGCCCTGGCAGCGGCTTCCCGTCGGTTCAACGCCACTCCCGCCCTTCCGGCCCGGCCTGCTCCGCGCTGACCGGTGCCAGGACGGCGAGGGTGCCGGTGGCCTCGCGCAGGGCCGCTTCGAGGGTGCCGGGGGTGTGCAGCGTGCCGGCCCCGTCGGGCGGGACGAGCCACTCCAGACGGCCGGCGGGCCGGTACGGCGGCGGTACGGCGACCCAGGAGCCCCTGCCGACGTGCCGCACCCCGCACCCGACCCACTCGCTCACCGGATCGGGCGGCAGGAAGAAGCCGACCCGGCCGGCCGCGCAGTCCACCAGCGTGGGCCCGGGCACGTCCAGGGGGTTGCGCCACATGATGTCCAGGGCGAGCAGGCCCAGGCGGTCCGGAACCGTGAGGACGTCCCAGAACCGTCCGGCCTCCAGGAGCACGGTTCCCGTGCCGTGGTCCCACTCGCGCTTGCACTCCTGGGGGTCTATGGCGGCCGCGGCCAGCCACTCGACGGCCTGCTGCCACATGACGTTCGACATGGTCCACACCCCGGTCGCGGTCGGCCACGCCCGGACGGGCGCGCTGGACACGAGACGACGGCCCGCGGAGATCCGCGCGCCGGCCGCCGGTGTAGCCATGCTGGTAGATGTCGCTGGGCGCCGGAAGGGGTGGCGCGGTCTGGCGTTTACGGCAGCGGGCGCGCGACGCCCCCTTGGGCGCGATCGTGCGCCGGGTCACCGGGGTGCCGGATCGCCCGGGGCGCCCGGCGGCCGGCTTCCGGGCCGCGAGCCGCCCGGGCACGGCGACGGACGCCGGACGGCCCCTGCTGCACCGGCTCGGCTTCCATGGGACGGGAACCGGGGCAGCCCGCCCTGCTGTCCGAGGGGCTTGAAGGTCCCAAGCACCGGGCGGGAGGAGGGCGAACAGAAGGCCGGAGGCCGACAGGCAGAGGACGCGGAACCGCCGAGACGCGTCAGGGCTGGCGAGCCGCGCGCTCCGCGTTCCGCTTCTTGATGCGCGCCTCCTCCTTGCGGACCTCCGCCTGCGTGGCCTGTTCCCGCTCCAGCCACTCGGGGCGTTCCCGCTTCAGCGCCTCGATCTGCTCCGTGGTGAGGGGTTCCGTGATGCCGCCGCGCGCGAGACCCGCGATGGAGACGCCCAGCTTCGCCGCGACCACCGGGCGGGGGTGCGGGCCGTTGCGCCGCAGTTCGCGCAGCCACTCGGGCGGGTCCGCCTGGAGCGCGTTCAGCTCGGCGCGCGAGACGACGCCCTCCCGGAACTCGGCGGGCGTGGCCTCGAGGTACACACCCAGCTTCTTCGCCGCGGTGGCGGGCTTCATCGTCTGGGTGTTCTGGTGCGACGTCATGGGGTCCAGCGTATCGAGCATGTGCGCGACCCCCGACCACGGCCGGTAGCCTGGCCAGGTGACAGGCTCGGAAGTAACCCCGTCCCCGGCGGCACCGCCTTCGTTCCGGCTGGCGTACGTCCCCGGGGTGACGCCCGACAAGTGGGTGCGCGTCTGGAACGAGCGGCAGCCCGACGTCCCGCTGACCCTGGAGCAGGTGCCGGCCGGGGAGGCGAGCGCCTTGCTGCTCGGCGGCGGCGCCGACGCGGGGCTCGTCCGCCTGCCCGTCGACAAGACCGTCCTGAGCGCGATTCCCCTCTACACCGAGCAAACGGTCGTCGTCGTCCCGAAGGACCACCTGGTCACGGCGGTCGACGAGGTGACCCCCGAGGACCTGGCCGACGAGATCGTGCTGCACCCGCTCGACGACGTCCTCGACTGGGAGTCCCTCCCGGGCCGACCCGCCTTCGAACGCCCCGCCACCACGCCCGACGCCGTGGAACTCGTCGCGGCCGGCATCGGCGTGCTCGTCGTACCGCTGTCCCTGGCCCGCCTGTACCACCGCAAGGACCTCACGTACCGGCCCCTGCGGGACGCCCCCGAGTCCAGCGTGGCGCTGGCGTGGCCGCAGGACGCGACGACGGACCTGGTGGAGGACTTCATCGGCATCGTCCGCGGTCGGACCGTCAACAGCACACGGGGCCGCAGGCCGGCCCAGCCCGAGGAGAAGACCGAGCGGACGAAGAAGCCAGGGGCCCCGCACAGATCGGAGACGGGCAAACAGACCGGCGCGGCGCCTCGGCGAGGCGCGGGCGGAGCCGCCTCGCGGCGAGGCGCCGCGGGAGCCAGGCGCGGCAGGCCTCGCCGCCGGTCGTAGTGCGGGGACGCCGCGGCAGTCGGGTGGCGCTCAGGACGTGCCCCGGGCCGTCGCGGCCGGACAGCCCGGGCCGTAGTCGGTCGTTGGCCTGGGCCCTCGTCGGTCGTCGGCCGGGGTCCTGGTCGGTCGTCGGCCCGGCGGCTCCGGTGCGCGGCCCGTTCGCCGACGGCTTCTCCACGGCCTCCCCGCAGGGGCTTCTCGTCGCTCACCCGGCCGGCTGGGCCCCGTAGGACGGATTCGGAGCGACCGTCTCCAGATCCTTCAGGTCCTCGGGAATCTCCAGCACACGGACCGGCGCACCCGGCTGCGGAGGCGGCGGGGTCGTCTGGTCCTGAGGCAGCTTGGCCGGGTTGGTCTGCTGGAAGGTGACCTGCTCGTGGTTGACCAGACCGGTCTTCTCCAGGACCGAGATGTGGTCGAGCACGGTGTCGTTGGTCTGGTCGGCGAGCTGCCGCACGAGGCTGTTCCGGGTGTTCGCGCGGATCTTGGCGACCGTGGGGAAGATGGAACCGTGCGCCATGCGCATGATGTTCACCGCCGTGGAGTCGAACTCCTGGCCGGTGGTGCCTTCCGCCGTGGCCACGAACTGCTGCTGCTGCGGTGACGGTTCGTTGGGCAGGGTGATGCCCAGTTCCTGGGAGACCCTGCGGCAGGTCGCGTCGAGCCGGCCGTGCCCGACGAGCAGATGCTCACCCGCTTCCTTCATGGCCGGCGCCGTGCTCCGCTGCAGCACCAGGCTGCCGAGCGGGTACTCCCACAACCCGGCCGCGCGCACCCTGACCACGAAGTCGCGGTCCGCCTCGGTCAGCGGGCCGTACTTGGTGTTGGCGATGATGCGGTCCTGGGAGGTGGCCGTGTTCTCCACGCCGAGCATGGCGGGGTAGGCGAGCGCGGTGAGCGTGAGGATCATGGCACCGCCCACGAACGCGGTTCCTGCCGTGCTGCGCGAGATGCGCATCGTGCCTCCTGGGATGAGAACTGCCCAACACCAGGAAGTACGGACGGCAAGCCCGAGGTAATCATCTCTCCGGCGAAAAATTTCGCACGCTCTTCCGGACGCCCTGCGCCGGAGGCGCCGGAACCCCGGACCGCCGGGGCGTTGGGCAGCCGGGGCCACCGGGTGGTGGCGGCCCCGGCCACGGCGTCAGGGCGCGTACGAGGCCGCCTGCGCCGTGTTCACCACCTTGTCCCCGTCGGCCCGGCTCAGCAGCCCGGCGGACACCCACGCGTCCACCGTCGAGCGCACACGCGTCACCAGCGTGCCCTTGCCGCTGAACGGCGCCCCGGCCCAGATCTCGTCCAGGAGCGTCGTCCCGTCGGCCTTCGCCGGGTTGGCGACGCCGGAGTCCCTGCCGCCGAGGACCACCTTCGGCTCCGAGCGCCGGAAGTAGGCGTGCGTCGGGTCCTCGGTCCCCTCGAAGAAGGGCGCCCATTCGGTGCCGTCCAGCGTGTAGTGGAGCGGCTTGCCGGACACGGGCGTGAACGAGGGCAGCAGGTCGCCGGAGAGACCGGCGTTGCGGTAGAGACCGACCTTCAGGTACTCGGTGGCCGCGTTCCGGGCGACCAGGTTCACCGGTCCGTAGAACAACGTCTGCAGGGACGGATCGTCCAGGGCCTTCTCCACCCGCAGCCGGAACGGCATCGTGATCCGTACGGTGTCGCCGGCCCGCCAGGTCCGGGACACGCTGAAGTAGCTCCCCGGCTTCGGGGTCCCCGGCACGCTGTCGCCGTTGACGGTCACCCGGAACCCGGCGGTCGCCCACGACGGCACCCGCAGCCGCAGCGCGAACGAAGCACGCCCGCCGCCGAAGGTGAGCGTGCTGCCCTGCTCCTTGGGGAAGTCGGTGGTCTGCGTGACCGTGACGCCCTTCTCGGCCCAGGTCAGCGTGGACGGACTGTAGAGGTTGACGTACAGCGCGCTGCCGTCTGCCTTCGCGAAGTACACCGAGTCCTGGTACTTCGTGGCGCTCTCCATGCCGGTGCCCTCGCAGCAGGTCGTGCCCTGCTTCGGCGTGTAGTCCCGGACATGACCCGGCGTCAGCCCGATGAAGTACGTGACGAGCGGCTTCTCCGCGTCCGGCTTGTCCTGCTTGGAGCCGAGCACCTGGTTGTACAGGGCCCGCTCGTAGTACTCCATGTACTTCGGGTCCTGGTCGTGGAAGAACAGGGTCCGGCTCAGCTTGAGCATGTTGTACGCGCAGCACGTCTCGGCGGTCGTGGCGCTGATCGTGCCCGCGATCACGCCCCGGGCCTTCCAGAACTCCTGGGTGCTGGTGCCGCCGATGCCGTACATACGGTGCGGTACGACCATGCCCCAGAAGTTCTTCGCCGCCGTCAGGTAGCGCGTCTCGCCGGTCGCGTCGTACAGCCGCAGGTACCCGGTGAAGATCGGGATGTGCTGGTTGGCGTGCAGCCCGTCGAGGATGTCGGTGTTCGCGGCGCAGGAGTCGATGAGCCGGTCGAGGTCGAACAGCTTCGCCAGCGCCAGGTGTTCGGCCTTGCCGCTGATCGTGTGCAGGTCGCAGATGGCCTCGACGATGCCGCCTAACTCGCCGCTGGAGAAGATTCCCCACATGCGCTGCAGCGTCGCGTCGGGCAGCTTGGACAGGCGGGAGTACATCCAGTCGCACATCCCCGACGCCAGGTCGAGCGCCCGGGCGTCGTCGAGGGCGAGATGGGCGTCCAGCAGGCCCCGCAGGATCTTGTGGGCGGTGTAGTACGGCGCCCACACCTTGGTGTAGTCGCCGCTGGTCATCGACTCAAGCTGGATGAACTGGGTCTCCGGGTACGCCGCGAGGAAGCCGGGGTGGCTGGGCCCGCCCCAGGTGCGGCGCAGGGTGGCGGTCAGAGCGCGCCCGGACGCGTCGGCGAAGGTGCCGCCGCTGGTCTCGTCGAAGGCGTACGACGCCAGGTCGCCCCGGCCCGTCGACGCCTCGGCGGCGCGGCGGCCCTGCAACTCGCCGACCTCGGCGGCGGTCAGGGCCCGTGAGAAGACGTTGAATTCGTCGAAGGCGCCCGCGAAGACCGGGTCGGCGGAGAAGTTGGAACGGCCCAGCCAGTTGTTCCGCGGCGTGCCGAGCGCCGCCGGGGTCAGCGTCATGGACGCGTTGCGCGCCACGGCCGTGCCGTTGACGTAGAGGGTGCCGGTGCCGCCGGCGATCGTCACCGCCACGTGGCTCCACCGGTTCACCGGCAGCGGCGCCGTGCCGTTGAGGCCCTGCTCGCCGCCCGGCCCCGAGGTCGTGATGGCGAAGCGCGGCACGCCGCTCTGGTTGCGGGCGGCCAGGTACATGTAGCGGGTGGTGTCGTTGCCGAAGTCGAAGATCCGCGTCCAGTTGGCGTCATGGGTGGGCTTCACCCAGGCCGACAGGGTGATCGCCGAGGCTCCGCCGAGCACCGCGGCCGGCAGGTCGACGTACTGGTAGGACCCGCGGACGTTCTCCGCCGCCCTGCCGAACTTCCCCTCGCTGCTCAGCACTACGGGATCGCGTCGCAGCGCCTCGCGCACCTCGGTCAGCGCCCCGACCATGGTGCGGATCTTGTCCGCGAACACCTGCTCCTTGGTGCCCCGGTACGCCTGCGCCAGCATGGTCAGAAAGTGGCCGGTGTAGTGGCCCCGCAGGTTGCCGTTGGCCTCGCCGTCCAGCCCCTCCCAGCCACCGGGCGCGACCGCGCCGCCCGTCGGGAGCCCCGCGTTGGCGCGGAACACCTGCACCAGCCGGTTCACGTCGTAGCCGCGGGCGTGGTCGAGCATCAACTGCCGCTTGTCGGCGAAGACGCCCCGGCCGAGCGTCACGTCCTCCAGCCCGAAGGGCCGCACGGACCAGGTGGTGGGCGCGGCGGCGGACGGCATCCCAGGCACCGCCGCGACGGCTCGCCCGCTCGCCGCATAGGAGGCCGCGGGTGCGGCTGCCGCGAGGGTCGCGGCCTGCAGAAGGGCTCGTCTGGAGAGGGGCGGGGACATGTATGCTCCTCCATGTTCGAAATGACGAACGATGTGCGGATGATCGACCAGACGATAGGGAGGGGCCGGGAGGGCGTCAATGGGTCGGGACGGTCCAGTTCCGGCCGTCGGGTCCGGTGCCCGCCGAGCAGGGCCCGGCCTGCCGGGTGTCGACGAACGGCCGGTGGCCCGGCGGCACTTCGGGGCACCCCTCCCTGGCCGCCGGGATCAGGACCCGAGACCCGGCCGGATCGAGCGCCGCGTCGATCTCCAGCGCGGCCGCCGTGCCGACAGCCCTGCTGTGCTCGTACCCCGCGACGCGTGCCGCGAAGGCCCGGTCCCACTCGGCGGGGCCCACGACCGCGGCGCGCTCCTTGCGGTAGCCGAGCCGTGCCGCTCCCTCCAACTCCAGGCCGGGAACTCCCGGCTCGGCCGGGGCGTGCCGCCGAGCCGCCGAGCCGCCGAGCCGCCGAGCCGCCGAGCCGCCGAGCCGCCGAGCCGCCGAGCCGCCGAGCCGCCGAGCCGCCGAGCCGCCGAGCCGCCGAGCGTCCGCAGGCGTACGGCGGCGCCGTGCGGTACGTCACCGCCCTGTACCCGCACCTGCGGCGAGAGGTCACGCCGAGGGAGCCGACCGCACCAGCCAGTCGTACGCCGCCCGCGCCGTGAACTCCCGCTGCCCGCCCCGCAGCAGCAGACCGGCGGTGGCGAACTCCGGGGCGTCGGCCTGCTCGGCGACGTAGGGCAGGGCGATGCAGCGCATGCCGGCCGCGTGCGCGGCGGCGGCCCCCGGCGCCGCGTCCTCCAGCACCACGCAGTCGGACGGTGCCGCGCCGAGCCGCCGAGCCGCCTCCAGGAAGACGTCGGGGGCGGGTTTGCCCTGTGCCACCTCGTCCGCGGAGACCACGGTGCGCAAGTGCGCGTCCAGGCCGGTGCCGGTCAGCACCGCCGCGATGGCCTCCGGCGAGGAACCCGAGGCCACGGCCATGGAAACGCCCTCCTCCGCCAGCAGTTCGACGAACGTCCGCATCTCCGGGTACGCGCGCGTGGAGCTGCGGGCCAGCTCCAGATAGCGGCGGTTCTTGGCGGTGAGCAGTTCCTCCACGGACGCCCGCAGGCCGTAGCGGTCCTTCCAGTCCGCGACCGTCTCCTGGGTGCTGATCCCGACGTACCGCTCGTGGTCGGACCAGGTGAAGTCCGGGACGCCGTGCTCGGCGAGCGTCTGCCGGCCTGCTTCGTAGTAGTTCGGCTCGCTGTCCACGAGCGTTCCGTCGAGATCGAAGATGACCGAGATGCCGTGGAGATTGCTCATGGCGCCAATGATTTCAGGCGCCATGATGCACAGGTCATCGGCGGGCCGACCGCCCGATCGACTCCACCAGCGGCAGCAGCCGGTACGGGACGCGCTCGCGCAGGGCCACCTCGGTGCGGGTACGGACCACGCCCGGCAGGCTGATCAGCTTCTGGATCACGTCCTCCAGGTGCGCGTTGTCCCGCGCCACGACCCGGGTGAGCAGGTCCCCGCCGCCGGTGATCGAAAAGGCCTCGACGATCTCCGGCACCTCGGCCAGGGCGTCCCCGACGTCGTCGAGATGCCCCTGGGTGACCTCGATGTGCACGAAGGCCTGCACGGGGTGGCCGAGCGCGGCGGGGGAGAGGGCCGGCCCCGTGCCGGTGATCACCCCGTCGCGCTCCAGCCGGTCGAGACGGGCCTGGAGCGTGCCGCGGGCGATGCCCAGGATGCGGGCGTACTCGCGCACGCTGGTACGCGGCTGCTCCAGCAGCAGCCGCAGGATGCGGGTGTCGAGCTCGTCCACGGCCATGCTGCCCGGCCTCCTCGTCCGTTGGCTCTCCGGTGGGCACTCTTCCGTGCTTGTCACTGTGCCAATGGCCCAGTGTAAAAGGAGCCTGTTGAGCCAGTGGTGGCAGTGATGCTGATATAGGGGGGTCGATGGCGCTGCGGACCCCGCGGCGCCTTTTCCGTGCCGGTGTGCCGCCGGTGGTCCTGTCAGCGTGCGAAAGGGGCGGTAATCAGTGCTGCTGAAGAGGGTGTTCACGGCTCCGGACCCGGGCCGGACACGGCTGCGCTTCGCCGCGCGCGCCGTGCTCGGTGTCGGGCTGGCGGTCCTCGTGTGCGGCCTGGCCGGACATTCCCTCGTGGGCGCCGTCACCGGCGGCCTCGCCGCGCTGCTCGCCCTGTTCACCGTCACCGATGTCACCGTGCGCGGCCAGGCGGTCACCACGGCCCTGCTGCCCGTCGTCGGGCTGCCCGTGCTCGCCGCCGCGGCCGAACTGCACGACCACCCCGTGGCGCGCGACCTGGCCTTCCTCGCCGTGGTCGGCGCGGGCGTGTACGCCCGGCGCTGGGGCCCGCGCGGGCACAGCCTCGGCGTGTTCGCGTTCATGACCTTCTTCGTGGCGCAGTTCCTGCACGCGACCACCGACCAGCTGCCCGAGCTGTGCGCCTCCGTCCTGCTGTCCGTGCTCGCTGCCTCGGCGGTGCGCTTCGGGCTGTGGTGCTACGAACGCCGCCTGCCCCCGGCCCCCGTGCCCGCCCCGCCCGGCGGTACGGGCCTGGCCCGCGTGACCACTCGGCAGGCGATCCAGGCCACCGCCGGGGCCGGCTTCGCCCTGGTCGTGGGCCAGCTGGTGTCCGGGCAGCGCTGGTACTGGGCCGTCGGCGCCACCTGGTGGATCTTCGTCAACACCACCTCGCGTGGCGAGACTCTGGTCCGCGGGTTCCGGCGGCTGCTCGGCACGGTCCTCGGCATCGGCCTCGGCCTGCTCGTGGCCGTCCCGGTGGACGGGGACCCGGCCGCGACGGCCGCCCTGGTCGCCGTGTGCGTCTTCGGCATCTTCTACACGGCCGCCGTGTCCTACACCTGGATGATGCTGTGGGTGACACTGCTCGCCGGACTGCTCTACGGCCTCCTCGGCGTGCTCAGCCCCGGCCTGCTCGCCCTGCGCCTCGCCGAGACCGGCGTCGGGGCGCTCGGCGCCGCACTGGCCGTGCTCTTCGTCCTGCCCGTGACCACGCACAGCGTCACGGACGACTGGATCCAGCGGGCCCTGCGCTGCGTCCACGCCTGCACGGCCGAGACGGCCGCGCGCCTCGCGGGCGTCGCCGACGCCGACCCCGCCCCGCGCGTGGCGGAACTGGAGCAGCTGCTCGGCCGGGTACGGCTCTCCGTCGCCCCGCTGGTACACCCCCTCAACCCGATGCTCGGCCGCAAGCGCCGCGCCCGCCGGGTGCTCGGCCTGCTCGACGACTGCGCCCGCGAGATCCGCGGCCTGGTCGCCGTCGCCGCCGACCCGGAGGCCTCCCACGACGCCCGCCTGGCCGCGGCCTGCTGGCGCGTGCAGGCGGCGGTCGAGGCACTCACCGGCGGCGACGCCCAGAAGGCCGCCGTCACACCCTCCGAGGCGTCGGCGTCGGAACCCGTCCTGGCGCATCTGCACGGCCTGGAGCGGGCCCTCGCCGAGCTGGCCCAGCCGCTGCGCGCACCGTCCGGCTCGCCGCTGGTCGGAGCCTGAGTCCGGACGCGCCGACCGAAGACCGCCGAGTAACCCCTCATGGTCTAGACCTTTCTGTTACCGTCGCCCTCGACGGCACAGTGAGAGGGGACCTGCGGTGGCACACGGCGACAGACGGCGGGCGTTCATCGGGTCGTTCACGGCGGCCGGCGGCCCCGGCATCGTGACGGCGGCCGTGGCCGCGGACACCGGCGCACTGACCGTCCTGGGCGGCGTCGACGGCGTACCCGACCCCTCGTACCTGGCCCTGTCGCCCGACGGGGACACGCTCTACGCGGTCAGTGAGACGGCCGAGGGCGCGGTGGCCGCCTACCGGGTGACCGCGGACACCCCGGAGCCGGCCGGACCCCCGGTGCCGGTCGGCGCGAGCGGACCGACCCACCTGTGCCTGTACGACGGACACGTCCTGACCGCCAACTACGGCTGCGGCAGCGTCACCGCCGTCCCCCTCCGCGCCGACGGCAGCCTCGCCCCCGCCCCCTCCGGCGTGCTCCGGCACACCGGCTCGGGCCCGCACACGCCACGCCAGCAGCGGCCGCACGCCCACCAGGTGCGGCCCGACCCGACCGGCCGCTGGGCCCTCAGCGTCGACCTAGGCACCGACTCGGTACGAGTGTGCACCCTCACCGAGGGCGCCCTCCGCCCGCACCGCGAGATCGCCCTGCGCCCCGGCTCGGGCCCGCGCCACCTCGCCTTCCACCCCGACGGCCGGCACGCCTACGTCGTCAACGAACTCACCCCCACCCTGACCGTCTGCCGGTGGCACGCCGCCGACGGCTCGCTGGAGCCGCTGTCCGAGACGCCCGTCCTGCCCGGGGCCCCGGCAGGCGACGCGTACCCGTCGGGCGTCGTCGCCTCACCCGACGGCCGCTTCGTATGGACCGCCACACGCGGCGAGGACGTCCTGTCCGTGTTCGCCGTGGAGGGAGAGGGCCTGCGCCTGGTCACGACGGTGCCCAGCGGTGGCCGCTGGCCGCGCGCGCTCGCGGAGTCGGACGGTTTCCTCTACGTCGCGAACGAACACTCCGGAGACGTGACCTGGTTCACCGTCGACCCCCGCACGGGCGTACCGCGCCGCGGCGGCTCGATCGCGGTGGCCGCGGCGTCCTGCGTGGTGATCGGCTGAGGTGTGTCCGGGCCGTCGGCGTGGAGACGTGTTCGGGCGCACCTGGACGGCGCCCTGGCCGGCCCCCAGGCCCGTCCTGAGCGCCCCAGGCCCGGCTGGGCGCTCCATGCACGATGAAGGGCCCGTCTCCCCACCGGGAACGGGCCCTTGGATCGTACGCGCGGACGTGCCCCGCGTCACCGCACCGGCGCGCCCTGCGGCTGCTGCGGGGCGATGCCCAGCGCTGTCGTGTACTTGGCCAGGGCCAGCTTGCCGATCGCCGGGTACGGGCCGAGTGCCTCCGAGGCGGAGCAGCCCGCCTCCTTGGCGGCCTCCTCGATCAGGGCCGCGTCGATCTCCGGGCCGATCAGGTACGGCGCGAGCGCCAGCTGCTGCGAGCCCGAGGAGCGCAGCTGCTCGGCGACCGAGGCGATGGAGCCCTCCTGGTCCAGCGCCGCCGCCATCACCGGCACGGCCAGGCGCGCGGCGAGCAGCATGCCCGTGATCCCGGCCGCCTGGACGGCCTCGTCGCCGCCGACGGAGGCCAGGATGATGCCGTCCGCGGCGGTGGCCACGGTGAACAGACGGGCGCGGTCGGCGCGGGCCAGGCCGGCCTCCGACAGGCGGACGTGCAGCGCCTCGGCGAGCAGTGGGTGCGGACCGAGCACATCGGTCAGCTCGGCGGCCACCCGGCTGTCCATCACGGCCTGGCGGACCTGGCGCAGCAGCGCGCTGTCCGGGCCGGCGAGCAGCGGCACGACGACGGCGACGGGACCGTCGGGCTCCTTCACGTCCATCCCGGCGGCACGGGCCTGCTCGAAGCGGGCGGTGCGCTCCTGCGCGGCGTGCGAGAGCACGGACTGCAAGGAGGTGAACTCGGCGTCGTCCCCGTCGAGGTATCCGATGCGCGCGTCGAGGCTGGGCAGCTCGGAGCGGGCGATGCTCACGACCTCCTCGGCGAGGCTGCGCGTGGCGCTACTGGGCGTGCCCGGCACGGCGAGGACGAGCGCGGGCGCGCCGTCGGGTGCCACCAGCGGTTCGGGACGGCGGTGCCGTCCGGGCTGGCGGGGGCGCGGCATTCGTACTGGCAGGCCGGACGCGGGCCCAGTGGGGGAGCTCATGGCGCTGCATGTTAGTGGCTTCCTGGGCTCCCCAGTTCGGGGAGGGTGCAGGTGAGCGGTATCCGTCCTGTTTTGTCTGATGAGTTACGTACGGATGGAGTGACATATCCGTCGCATGTGATCGGCGCCGGGCGCGTTCAGCCGCCCTCTCCGACGATCACGTGCAACAGCGACGCATCACCCGGAACGGTGAGCGTGCCGGCCGTCAGGTCCCTGGCGAGGCGTACCGAGCCGTGCAGGGGATCGCCGTCGGCCGCGACCCGCCGGGCGTGCGGCAGACGCTTCGTCAGTTCCTCGTCCAGCGGGACGACGAGCGGGTCGCCCATCGACAGAAGGCCGCCGGTGACGGCGACCCGGGGTTCCCCGCCGGCCGGGCAGACAGCGGCGGCGGAGTCGGCCATGTGCCGGGCGGCCGCCCGCAGGATGCCCGCGGCGACGGGGTCTTCGTCCGCGCAGGCGCCCACCTCGGGGGCGAAGGAGGCCAGCACGGCGGGGCGGTCCGGGCGCGGGTACAGCTGCACGGGCAGCCCCGGCATCGGCCCGAACCGCTCCCGCGCGCGGGCCAGCAGCCGGGCGGAACCGCCCTTCCGCCCGTCGTGGGCGCGCAGCGCGGCCTCCAGTCCGGCCCGGCCGATCCACGCGCCGCCGCCGCAGTCGCCGAGGAGATGACCCCAGCCGTCCGCACGCCGCCATTCCGTCAGGTCCGTGCCGACCGCGATCAGGCCCGTGCCGGCGGCGACCACGGCACCGGGCCGTGGCCCGAGGGCGCCGACGTAGGCGGTGACGGCGTCGGCGGCCAGCGCGACGCGCCGCACACCCAGTTCACGCGCCAGGGTGCCCGGCAGTTCGGCGCGCAGCGCGTCGCCCAGGGTGGCGAACCCGGCGGCACCGACGACGGCCGTCTCCAGCCGGTCCACACCGGCCTGGTCGGTCAAGGCCTGGGCCAGGGGCACCAGTTGGGCCAGGAGATGACCGGCATCGATGCCCCGCGCGCCGGTGCGGACGGGCTCCGGCGCGGCGCCCCGCGCCAGGAGGCCGCGCCCGGCGGTGCCGACGACGGCACGGAGGCCGGAGCCGCCCGAGTCCACGGCGAGAAAGCCGGATTCGCCCCCGGTCTGCGCCCCGGTCACGGCAGGCGCCAGTCCACCGGTTGGCCGCCCTGCCGGATCAGCAGGTCGTTGGCGCGGCTGAAGGGACGGGACCCGAAGAAACCGCGGTCCGCGGACATCGGTGAGGGGTGTGCCGACTCCACCGCGGGCAGCTCACCGAGCAGCGGACGCAGATTGCGGGCGTCACGGCCCCACAGGATCGACACCAGCGGCTTGCCGCGCCCGGCCAGCGCCCGTATCGCCTGCTCGGTGACCTCCTCCCAGCCCTTGCCGCGGTGGGCGCCCGGCTTGCGCGGGGCAGTGGTGAGCGCCCTGTTGAGCAGCAGCACGCCCTGCTCGGTCCACGGCGTGAGGTCCCCGCTGGACGGCTGGGGCAGGCCCAGGTCGGTGTTCAACTCCCGGAAGATGTTGATGAGGCTGCCGGGCAGCGGCCGCACCTCCGGTGCGACCGAGAAGGACAGCCCCACCGCGTGCCCCGGCGTCGGGTAGGGGTCCTGGCCGACGATCAGGACGCGAACCTCGTCGAAGGGCTGCTGGAAGGCCCGCAGAACATTCGGCCCGGCCGGGAGATAGGTGCGTCCCGCGGCGATCTCCGCGCGCAGGAAGTCACCCATCGCGGCGATCCGTCCGGCCACCGGTTCCAGGGCCTTCGCCCAGCCCGCTTCGACGATTTCATGCAAGGGTCGTGGTGCCACGGGCGTCACCCTACTGCCGTACAGGCAGCGGGGATCAACCGGTGGCCAAGGCCCCTCTTGTCCGACGCCGGCGCACGCGCGTCCGATGCGAGCGCGTCACCTCGGATGCGAGCGCACCCGGGCGCGACCGCGCGCGGGCCCGTCCTGCTCAACCGACGACCGCGGCCCGCACGCACAGCACGTCCGGCAGATGCGCGGCGAGTTGCCGCCAGCTGTCCCCGTCGTCGGACGACGCGAACACCTCGCCGTTGCGGTTGCCGAAGTAGACGCCCGCCGGGTCGGCGTCGTCGGTGCACAGCGCGTCGCGCAGCACCGTGCCGTAGTGGTCCTCCCGCGGCAGCCCCGCCGTCAGCGGCTCCCAGCTCTTGCCCGCGTCGGCGGTGCGGAACACCCGGCAGCGCCGGTCGGCCGGCACCCGGTCCGAGTCCGCGGTGATCGGGAACACGTACGCCGTGTCCCCGCGGCGCGGGTGCGCGGCCGCCGCGAAGCCGAACGTGGACGGCAGACCCTCGCCGATGTCGCTCCAGTGCCCGCCCGCGTCGTCGCTGCGGTAGACGCCCCAGTGGTTCTGCAGGTACAGCCGGTCCGGGTTCGCCGCGTCCCGTGCGACCTTGTGCACGCACTGGCCGAACTCGGGGTTGGGATCGGGCAGGAACACCGCGGAGACACCGGAGTTGGAAGGTGTCCAGGTCGTGCCGCCGTCGGTGGTGCGGAACACGCCCGCGGTCGAGACGGCGACCGTCACGGCGTTCGGGTCGCGCCGGTCGGTGAGCACCGTGTGCAGGCCCTCACCGCCGCCGCCCGGCACCCACTTCGAGCGTGTGGGGTGCTCCCACAGCGGCCTTACCAGTTCGAACGTCTCCCCGCGGTCCTCGGAGCGGTACAGCGCGGCCGGTTCCGTGCCCGCGTACACCACGTCCGGCTCCGCGGCGGCCGGGTGCAGCTGCCACACGCGCTCCAGCGAAGCCCCCGTCTCCTTCGGGAACTTGACGGCCGGCTGGGCCGGTTCCGTCCAGGTCCGGCCCAGGTCGTCGGAGTGGAACACGGACGGGCCCCAGTGCGAGCTGTCGCCGCCGGCCAGCAGGCGCGGGGTGTCGCCGCGGGTGTCGATGGCGACCGAGTACACGGCCTGCGCGTTGAAGTACGGACTCTCGTCGAACTCCCAGGTGCCACCACCCCGCCGCCGCCCGATGAACAGGCCCTTGCGCGTCCCCACGGCGAGCAGTACCTCGGTCATGCCGATCACCTCCGTGACGTCATCGTCGACGCCCTCGTCTCAGACACGGGCCAGTCTGCACCCCACCACTGACAGTCACCTCTGGAACGGGCCGCGCCGCAGGTCAGCGCCGTGTCGTCGGCCGGGCGCGCGGAATGTGAGGCGGGTGCCGTGAGCAGCCGACGGCCGTTCCGCGTAGGGGGAGGACGGTCCGGGACAGAGCGTGTGAGGAGGGTGCCCTCGATGGCGTTACGGGGTCCGAAGGCGTGGCTGTGGCGCCGGCGGGGCAACCCGCTCAAGCGCCGCGCGGACAAGGCGGAGGCCTGGGTCGTGCTCGGTAGCTGGGTGCTTGCCACCAGCCCATCGCGGTCCAGGCGCGCCAGCGCCTCGCGGCACACCCGAGGACGCCGAGCAGCGACGGACACCCCGTAACAGCACGACGACCGAGCCGGAGTCCCAAGGCCGGGCACGCACGGGAGACGCCTCATGGCCGGAGCCCCGAGCCGGAAGCGGGCCCGGCAACCGGCAGCCTCACCCCACCAGCTCTAAGGCCCCACCAACCCCTCCCGGCAAAGTCGCAGCAACCGCTCGTCCTCATGGACGTCATGGCTCCCGTACCCGCCGGTGTCCGCCCGATGACGCCGTGGCGCGGCGATCTCCGCGCGGAGCAGATCGTGCAGCGGCGCTCCCGACGGCCCCAGGGCCGCCACGCACGCGGCGATGCGGACGCGGGTGTGCGGATGATCCGCCCAGGCGGCGCGCAGTGTCCCCAGCACCGGTCCCGGATCCCCGGTGACGCGCCCCACCGCGCACGCCGCCGCCGTCCGCTCCCACACGTCCGCCGAACCGGCCATCCCCCGCAGCGCGGGCAGCGCGGGCCGGGCCGGCGGTCCCAGTCGCGCCAGCACCTCGGCCGCCTCCTCGCGGCAGCGCACGCCCGGGTCCGCGACCGCCCGCAGCAGGACGGGCAGTACGGCCTCCGCGTCCTGCTCGACCGACCAGAGCGCGCCCGCCGCCGCGACCGCGTGCTCCGTCCGCAGCAGCCCTCGCAGCACCGGTATCGCCTCGCGCGCGCCGACCCCGAGCGCGCCGAGGGCCCGCACCGTCGGCGCCACGGCGGTCTCCCACGGACGCGGCCCGTCGGGTGCGCCGTGCAGCAGCCGCAGCATCACCGGCACGGACTCCGTGTCGCCCAGCGCCGCGAGCGCCGCCAGCAGGGGCACGGCACGCGCCTGTGTGTCGGGGGAGCCGAGGGTGATCACGGCGAGCCTGCGCCGCAGCGCGGGCGCGAGCGGCGCGGCGGCCCGGCCCAGGTGAGGCACCACCCACCCGAGGTCGTCGGGGACGACGGGACCCGCCAGCACCTGGGCGAGCACCGGTGTCGCCCGGGCATCCCCGGTCCTGGCCAGCGCCTTGAGGGCACCGCCCAGCGTCGGCGCCCCGCGCTCCCAGCGTCGGGTCCATCCGTCGGGGCGGGCGGACACCAGCGCGTGGAGGGGATTCGCGGCCGGCGCGGCCAGTTCGAAGAGGTCCCCCAGCACGGACACCGCCGCGTCCCGCAACCGGTCCTCGTCCGCGCCCAGTTGGGCGCCGATCAGGGCGACGGTTTGAAAGTGGTCGGCGCGCCACTCACGCAAGAGGCCCGCCGACATCCACACCGCGTTGCACCGGTCGAGCGGATCCGGACAGCGCAACTGACCGCACAACAGGGCGACCCGGTCGGCCACCCGGCCGTCCAGCGCGCTGTGCAGGGTGCGCAGCAGGTGGGAGCCCTCCTCGTCCGACGGGCGCAGCCGCCGCAGCCGGCCGACGAGCGTGTCCGTGCCGGACGGCTGCGGGGCGTCGCGTACGCCGGCCCGCTCCTGCGACCGGTCCCGCAGCAGCCGTACGACCGTCGGCACCAGGTCGGCCGGAAGCCGCTCGGGCGCGTGGCCCGCGAGCTGCCCCAGCGCGGCGAGTCTCAGCCCGGGAGCGTACGGCGGTGCGCTGTGCGTGGTCAGGAGGTCCAGTGCCTCGGCCGCGTGCCCGGGATGCCGCCGCGCGAACAGGCCCAGGCTCTCGGTCAGGGCGAGCAGGACCCGGTCGTCGCGCTCCACCGTGAGCCGCTGACGCAACAGGGCGAGCACGCGGGCCGGTTCGTCGAGGAACCGTACGAGCGCGGCCGGTGCCGCGCGGCGGACGTCGGCGTCCGCGTCCCCCGTCAGCCGGGCGAACACCTCCCCGCCCGCCCGGACCGCGGCACGGGCCCGCTCGGCGAGCGGGTCGCGCCCGCCCGTTTCCGCCTCCCCGCCGATGCTGACGAGGAGTTCCACGATGCCCGCCCGGTCCCTGACCTCCTCGCGCACCACGAGCGCGAGGAGGAACGGAACACAGGCGAGCGTCGCGTCGTACACATCTCCCTGGTGGTGCACGGCGCCGTACATCCCGTCGAGCGCGGTCTCCCGCTCGAAGGGGTCGGCGGAGGCCAGTCCCCGCAGTAACCCGGGCACGTCCTCCGCACTGCCGTACGCATGCCGCAGCGAGGCCCAGTCGACCTCGTCGATCCCCGTCAACACGTTGTCCTCCCCAGGCGAGTGCCAACTGATCGGGAGTCTGCACCACGGCACTGACAACGAAGCGGAATCGGGAGGTGACGGTGCGCGAACCGTACGGCCCTATGGCCGGAAGAGCGTCGGTCCCCGTCGGGGAGCGCCCGCCCGAGGACCGTGCCCAGAGTCGCCGCGTCGGGCGGCGTCCCGAACGCGTGGTCCCCGTCGTCGCCGAGCCGGGTCGCGCAGAACGCGTCGGCGAGCGCGGCCGGGGCGGGCCGGACCAGGAGGGAGGCCTGGAGTGTCAGCGCCATCGGCTCCACCGGTCGGCGCGCACCCGCCGGGGAGGTTCCGGCCAGCCGGTCCTCGAGCCGGGTGACGGCCGCGTCCAGCCGGGCGTCGGCCCCCGGGCCAGGACGAGTGCCGGCGAACAGCGCCTCGACGGCGCCGGGGGCGCGGCCGAGTGCCCGCAGCACGTCCAGGGCGTTGACGTTCCCCGACCGTGTTGCCCCGGGAGCTGCTGCCCGCCGACCGGCCGGGCGGGGACCTGCGCGCCGCGTGCGCCGGCTAGCAGCAGGAGCTGATCGGGGAGGTACGCGCGCGCGTGCGCGGGACAGAGCGCGGCGGCCGTACGAAGCGCCGCGCCGGGGCGCTTCGTACGGCCGCGTTCACCGTGGGGGTACCCGCGGGGGTTACCTGTAGGTGATGTCGGAGCTGGAGTACAGGCAGTTCGTGCTGTCGGGACCCGTCCCGACGGCGGTGTTGTTGTTGTACTTCTGGCAGGGGATGACCTTGCGGCTCGCGTCGTTGCGGATCGTGATGCCGCGCAGCGTCGCCACGTCGTTGCGGTTGACGTTGATCCCGACGAGCCGGGCCGTGGTGCCCGTCCCGGTCACGTCGATGGTGTTGAGGTTGACCTTGCGGGTGTACTGCGTGGAGCAGTCACCGCAGGAGCGGTACAGGGTCTTGAACTCCTGGACGGCGAAGTTGGAGACGTTCAGCGTGCCGCCGCCGTTGTGCTGGAAGACCTTGTCCGCCGCCTTCTTCGCACCGCCGCCGATCACGTGGTACGTGGCGCCGCTGCCGCCCCTGAAGGTGGCCGCGTCCTCGCCGACGTCCTCCCACCAGACGTTCTGCAGCGTGCAGCTGCCCAGGCAGTGGATGCCGTCGGCGGCGGGGGCACCGAGGATGACGTTCTTCAGCACCGCGCCGTCCGCTAGCTTGAAGATCGGGTCCTGGCCCTCCTCCTGGCCGTCACCGGCCAGGTTCCCGGTGCCGTAGAACCGCTTCATGCCGTAGTCCTTGGTGCCGGACACGGAGATGGTGGAGGAGGTCCCCTGGCTGCCGTTGGGGGTCGGCCAGGTGGCGGCGCTCGCCGCGGGGCTGATGGTCATGATCATGCCAACCGAGAGGCTGAGCGTGGCCAGCGCGCCGGTCAGCGCACGCCTGCGGGCGCGCGGTCGTGTCGCAGAAGTCATGTCCCGATTCCTTCTGTCGTGGTGGGGGGTTCATCTGTGGTGGGGGGTGTCAGAGCCTCCCCGCGCCGGCGCCCGGCGTCACCGAGGAGACGACGGACGAGGCGGGCTCGGCGGTGTAGCCGTACGGCGGGCTGGTGAAGCCACCGACCCGCGAGATCTCGGTCGCGGCTCCACCGAGATCGTTGCCGCGCAGGTTGGCGTATCCGTCGACGTCGCCGCTGCGGCTCGTGGTGACCGCAACCTTCGTCGAACGGAAGACGTTGTTCTCGACCAGCATCTGGGCGCCCATGCGCGAGTGGCACGCGGTGTCGGCGCCTTCCACGTAGTTGTTGTAGAAGTGCCCCGTGCCGAAGCGCAGGCTGGGGATGCGCGAGTAGACATTGTTGAAGTGGTTGTGATGGTACGTCACCTTCAGGTGGCCGGTGTCCTCCCCGGCGTTGTCGTCGCTGTGGCCGACGAGCGAGCCCTTGAAGTGGTCCTGGAAGGTGTTCCAGGACACCGTGACGTTGTCCGCGCCGTGGTTGATGTCCAGCAGACCGTCGTAGTGGTCCTTGTCGTGGTCGCGGTCGGCCGAGAAGGAGTTGTGGTCGATCCACACCTTGGTGGACGCCTCGACGGTGATGCCGTCGGCGGGCGCGACCGGCTTGCTGATGTTCAGGTTGCGGATGACGACGTTCGTCACCTTCTTCAGCCGCAGCCCGCCCCCCGTGAACCCGGAGGACGAACCGAGGCCGAGCACCGTGGTGTTGGAGCCGACGTCGATCTGACCGCTGAGCGAGATCAGGCCGTCGACCCGCACGACCTTGGCCGTGTTGCCGGCCACCGCCGCCTCGAAGGCCGCAAGCGAGGAGACGGTGACCGCCGAGGCGCTGCCGCCGCCGGTCGTTCCCGCGCCGAAGCCGACCGGGGAGCTCTCGGCCGCCCCGGCCGACTGCGGAACGGCGAGGACCGCCGTCGTCACGAGGGCGGCCGCCGCGGCCACCGGTGCGGATCTTTGCGCCTGCGTACGTGGGGGGAGAGTGCGCATGCGGGTGCGTCCTTTCGGAAGCGCTAGGTCGTACATGTACATGACTCGTGTATGTGCACTGGAACGCTGCGCTCAGTCAGCATGACCTTTCAGGCCCGGAGCGGCTCGGGTCGGTCACACTGCTGAACGGACCGTAGGCGGCAAGCGCTTTCTAGTCAACGGTTCGCGCGGAACGCGTTCAGTCGGCCTGGTCGGAGGGGGTCGAGGTTGTGGGAGCGCTTCCACGTAAGCCATGTGCATGTCACCATGCGATCGGACGCTTCCCTTTCCTGAGAGGGCGGGTCATGAGGACTCCGCACATGCGTACGTTCGCCGACGGGCCGGTGTTCACCCCGGTGCACCGCCGCGCCACAGTGGTCAGGGCGCTCCTCGCGCTCCTCGCCGCGCTCCTGCCGCTGCTCGCGGCCGGCGTGCTGGCCGCGCCCGCGGCATCCGCCTCGGCGCGTGCCGAGGCGGCCCCGACCGCGGCACTCACCGAGGTCACCAACTTCGGCGCCAACCCGAGCAACCTGCAGATGTACCTGTACGTGCCGGACAACGTCACCCCGAACCCGGCGGTCGTGGTGGCCGTGCACTACTGCACGGGCTCCGGCCCGGCGATGTTCAACGGCACCGAGTACGCCTCGCTGGCCGACCGCTACGGGTTCATCGTCGTCTATCCGTCCGTGACCCGGGCCAGCAAGTGCTTCGACGTCTCCTCACCGCAGGCGCTGCGCCGCGGCGGCGGCAGCGACCCGGTCGGCATCAAGTCGATGGTCGACTGGGTGGTGCGCACGCACAACGCCGACACCGGCAGGATCTTCGCCACCGGCATCTCCTCCGGCGCGATGATGACCAACGTGCTGCTCGGCGTCTATCCGGACGTGTTCGCGGCGGGCGCCGCCTTCGCGGGTGTCCCGTTCGGCTGCTTCGCCACCACCGACGGCTCCGAGTGGAACAGTGCCTGCGCCAACGGCACCGTGACCCGTACCCCGCAGCAGTGGGGCGACCTGGTCCGCGGCGCGTACCCCGGCTACACCGGTCCCCGGCCGCGCATGCAGCTGTGGCACGGCACGGAGGACGACGTGCTGCGCTATCCCAACTTCAACGAGATGATCAAGCAGTGGACGAATGTGCACGGGGTGAGCCAGACCCCGGCCGCCACCGACTCGCCCCAGTCCGGCTGGACCCGCACCCGCTACGGCGGCACCGGTGACCGGGCCCCCGTCGAGGCGGTCAGCCTCCAGGGGGTGGGTCACAACCTGTACGCGTACGGCATGGCGTCCCGGGTGCTCACCTTCTTCGGCCTGGACCGCTCGGGCCCGGCGCCCCAGCCCCAGCCGGGCGCGTGCCGGGTGACGGTCACCACCAACGCCTGGAACACCGGCCTGACCGCCTCCGTCACCGTCAGCAACACCGGTACGACGGCGATCAACGGCTGGAAGCTCGGCTTCACCCTGCCCGCGGGCCAGACCATCACGGGCGGCTGGGGCGCGACGTACGCGCCGTCGTCCGGCGCGGTGACCGCGACCAACGTCTCCTACAACGGCACGATCGCGCCCGGCGCGAGCGTGAGCGTCGGCTACCAGGCGAACCACGGCGGGAACAGCGCGGCACCGGCGGCTTTCACGCTCAACGGGGCGGCCTGCACGGCCCGTTGACGCCCCTGTGCGGGGCCGGGGTGGGCGCCGGGGTCACATCGACCGGTGGTACTGCTCCGGCACCCGCACCTCGGCACCGAGCTCACGTGCGGCGTGCCGGGCCCAGGAGGGGTTGCGGAGCAGTTCGCGGCCCAGCAGCACGGCGTCCGCCTCGCCGTTGGCGAGGATCTTCTCCGCCTGCTCGGTCTCGGTGATCAGCCCCACCGCGGCGACCGGCAGGGGCGTCTCCGCCTTCACGCGGGCCGCGAACGGCACCTGGTAGCCCGGGCCGACGGGGATGGGGGCGCCGGAGGCGTTGCCGCCGGTGGAGACGTCGAGGAGGTCGATGCCGTGGGCCTTCAGGTCGGCGGCGAAGCGGACGGTGTCGTCCGCCGTCCAGCCCTCGTCGTCCAGCCAGTCCGTCGCCGAGATGCGGAAGAACAGCGGCTTGTCGTCCGGCCACACCTCCCGTACCGCGTCGACCACTTCGAGGGCGAAGCGGGTGCGGTTCTCGTACGAGCCGCCGTAGGCGTCGGTGCGGCGGTTGGAGTACGGGGAGAGAAACTCGTTGATCAGGTAGCCGTGCGCGCCGTGGATCTCGGCGATCTCGAAACCCGCGTCCAGCGCGCGGCGGGCCGCGGCCGCGAACTGGCCGACAATCTCCTGGATCTGGGCCACCGTCAGCTCCGTCGGGACCGGGTGCCCCTCGGCGAAGGCGAGCGGGCTCGGCGCCACCGGCTGCCAGCCGTGCGCCTCGGGTCCGACCGGCGCGCCGCCCTTCCAGGGCCGGTCGGTCGAGGCCTTCCGGCCGGCGTGCGCCAGCTGGATGGCCGGAACCGTGCCCTGGGCGGCCAGGAAGCCCGTGATGCGGCGGAACGCCGCCACCTGGGTGTCGTTCCAGATGCCGAGGTCGTACGGCGAGATCCGGCCCTCCGGCGAGACGCCGGTGGCCTCCACGACGATCAGGCCCGTGCCGCCGGTTGCGCGGGCGGCGTAGTGCGCGAAGTGCCAGTCGGTGGGGGCGCCGGTGTCCGGGCCCTCCGGTGCGGCCGAGTACTGGCACATCGGGGGCATCCACACCCGGTTCGGGATCGTCACATCGCGCAGGGCGAAGGGCTCGAACAGTGCGCTCACGGCGGACTCCATTCATCACAGGACCGGCGGTCGAGTAGTACGGTAGACACCGTAGTACGGGGGTTGTCAAACTACGATGGTTCTCGTACAAAAATTTCGAGAGGTCTCGTACAATGGGGACTCCCGGACGAATGTGGAGCCGCCGCCGTGACGACCGCCGCCCCCGCCACCAGCAGCCGAGAACTGCCCCACCCGGCGCACGACGAGATCCGGCTGGAGGGGATCCTGCACGCGCTCTCCGACCCCATGCGGCTGCGGATCGTGCGCGAGCTCGCCGCCGGGAGCGACGAGCTGTCCTGTTCGCACTTCGACCTGCCGGTCACCAAGTCCACCACCACCCACCACTTCCGGGTGCTGCGCGAGAGCGGGGTGATCCGGCAGACCTACCGCGGCACCGCCAAGATGAACGGCCTGCGCCGGGACGACCTAGACGATCTCTTCCCGGGGCTTCTCGACGCCCTCCTCGCCGCCGCCGACCGGCAGGCCGCCCGCGTCGGCACCGACTGAACCCGCCCGCGCGGGGAGGTGGTTGAAGAGCAGGTTCAGCACGATCGCCGTCAGGCAGCCCGCGCTGATACCGCTGTTCATCACCGTCTGGAACCAGTCCGGGAACCTCTCGTAGACCGTCGGCACACCGACCGGCAGCATGCCCACGGCCACCGACACGGCCACCACGGTCAGGTTGTGGTTGCCCCTGAAGTCCACCCGCGCCAGGGTCCGCAGCCCGCTCGCGGCCACCGTCCCGAACATCACCAGTCCCGCGCCGCCCAGCACCGGCGCCGGGATCGCCGCCACCACCGCGCCCAGCTTGGGCAGCAGGCCGAGCAGGACGAGCATGCCGCCCGCCGCGGCCACCACCCAGCGGCTGCGCACCCGGGTCATCCCGACCAGACCCACGTTCTGCGCGTACGCCGTGTACGGGAAGGTGTTGAAGACGCCGCCGAGGACGGTCGACAGTCCGTCGGCGCGCAGGCCGTCCGCCAGGGAGCGCGGCTCGACAGCGCGGTCCGTCAGCTCGCCGACCGCGATGAGGTCACCGGTCGTCTCGGTCATCGTCACCAGGGCGACGACCAGCATCGAGACGATCGCCGAGGCCTCGAACGTCGGCGCCCCGAAGTGGAACGGCGTGCTGATCCCCAGCCAGTCGGCGTCACCGACCCCGCCGAAGTCCGTGAAGCCGAACGGCACGGCGACCGCCAGCCCCACCCCGATACCGGCCAGGACGGCGATCCGGCTCAGGAACACCGGCGCGAACCGCTGCACGCCCAGCACCACCGCCAGCACGAACGCGGCCAGCGCCAGGTTCCGCGGCTCCCCGAAGTCCTCGGCGCCGGCGCCGCCCGCGGCCCAGGTGCCGGCCACCGGCAGCAGCGAGACGCCGATGATCAGGATGACGGTGCCCGTGACCAGGGGCGGGAAGAAGCGCAGCAGCCTGCCGAAGACCGGCGCCAGCAGCACGATGGCGAGCCCGGCGACGATCACCGCACCGTAGATGGCGGGCAGCCCGCCGCCCGTCGTCCCGATGAGCACCATCGGCGACACGGCAGCGAACGTACAGCCCTGCATGATCGGCAGCCGTACGCCGAAGCGCCAGAAGCCGATGCACTGGACGAGGGTGGCGATCCCGCACACCAGCAGGTCGGCGGTGATCAGATACGCCAGATCCGCGGGCGGCAGCTTCATCGCACCGCCCACGATCAGCGGAACGGCCACCGCCCCCGCGTACATCGCCAGCACGTGCTGCAGCCCGAAGGCGGCCAACTGCCGTACGGGCGGGACCTCGTCGACGGGATGAACGGGCGCGGTGGTGGCCATGAACACTCCTGGGCGGCGGGATGCGCGAACAGTCCGAGACCGTAAGGGGCTTGAACAGTTTGTTGATTACCGGACTGTTGCCGCTGTGTGTCATGCCCACAGAGAGGTGGGCCGACCCTACGGGCGGACCGCTCGCGCCGCCGCCAGCAGCGACTCCCAGTCGGGCAGCTTGACGACGCTCCGTCCGAGTGAGGCCCCGAGCTCCGCCTCGGCCCGCTCGATCGCCTGCCACCCGGACCACTCGACCGGCTCGACCCCCTCGGCGCGCAGCACCGGGAGCGGGTCATCGGGGACCTCCTTGCGCTCCAGGACCGGCGCGTCCTCCAGCAGGGACAGCACCGTCTCCTTCGCGCACGGCCGGTTGGTGCCGATGACGCCCGTCGGGCCCCGTTTGATCCAGCCCGCCACGTACTCGCCCGGCGTGACGACGCCCTCGCGCAGTACGCGCCCGGCCAGGTTCGGGACGGTGCCGCTGCCCGCGTCGAACGGCAGCCCCTCCAGGGGCACCCCGCGGTAGCCCACCGAACGCAGCACCACCTGCGCCTCGATGTCCTCGTACCGGCCGGTGCCCGTCACCCCTCCCTGCTCGTCCGGCACCGTCCGCTCGAAGCGCACGGCGCCCACGCGCCCCTGGTCGGCGAGGACTTCGACCGGGCGCAGGAAGAACCGCAGCCGGATCCGCCGAGGCGTGTCCCTCGGCGGGGCCCCGGCCCAGCCGCGCAGCACCTCCACGTTGCGGCGCTGCGCGGCGGGCAGTGCGGAAGGGTCCTCGTACGCCGGATCCAGTGCCAGCTCCGCCTGGTCCACGCCGATGCCGGCGCCCGGCAGGGTGCCCAGCTCGCGCAGTTCCTTGGTGGTGAAACGGGCCTGGGACGGGCCGCGCCGGCCCACCATGTGGATGTCGGTCACCCGGCTGGCGCCCAGCGCGGTCAGCGCGGCCTGCGGCATGTCCGTCGGGCTCAGCTCGGCCGGGCCGCGCGCCAGCATCCGGGTCACGTCCACGGCGACGTTGCCCACGCCGATGACCACGACCGACCGCGCGCCGAGCAGGAAACCGTCGTCGACCGCGTCGGGATGCGCGCTGTACCAGGACACGAACTGGGTCGCCGACCAGCTGCCCGGCAGGTCCTCGCCGGGGATCCCTAGGTGCCGGTCGGTGGCGGCACCCACGCAGTACACCACCGCGTGGTACAGCTCCCGCAGCCGGGCGGCGGGAACCCCGCCCGGCCCGACCTGCACACCGCCGAGGAAACGCACCCGGTCGTGCTCCAGCACCGTGCGCAGGTTGTTCTGCAGCGACTTGATCTTCTCGTGGTCCGGCGCCACCCCGTAACGGACCAGCCCGTACGGGCACGGCAGCCGGTCCAGGACGTCGACGCGCACCTCGGAGTCCTGCTGGACCAGGCTCTGGGCGGCGTAGCACCCGCTCGGCCCGGAGCCTACGACGGCGACTCGCAGCACGGCGGAACTCCTTGCTCGAGGGATCCCGGGGGATCTTCACGAGATCGTAGATGCCTCCAGCATCGCACCGCCGCGGCTCCGCTGACAGGGTGCCGTGCGCCGTATGAGCATGCGTGTCCGTTCGTATGGAATGTGATCATGCGGTTACGTTGCGTGTGTGCTGGAAGCATCTTTTCTTCATCTGTCGGACCGCTCTCCGGCCGACGGCGCGGTGTCCGTGCGGCCCGCGTGGCAGGTGCGGGACGGCGGGAGCACGGCGCGCTGGTTCGAGGTGCGGCTGGCCTTCGCGGACGGGGCCCGGGTCGACGTGCTGGCCGTGGAGTGCGCGGGGTGCGTGAGCCTCGAGGACGTCCGGGCCGAGCCGGCACTGTCCCTGGACGACCTTGCGGTGCTCGCCGACTGGATCGAGGGGCCGCTCGGCGAGGCGTGCGGTGCGCAGACCGGGCCGGACGGTGGTGGCGGCGGGGGATCGCGTCGGGCCCGGGCGGCCTTGCCGCGCGGTATGGAGGGGCGGTGGCTGGCGGCGCGGGAGTACCGCGCGGCCCAGGAGGAGGGCGCCGACCCCGTTCTCGCCGTGATGTGCGCGACGGGGCACAGTCGCCGCGAGGCGCTCCGGCTGATCGGCGAGGCGCGTGACGCCGGTTTCCTGACGCGCCGCCGCGCGCGACGCTGAGCCACGCGCGCCGGTCACCGGCAGCCGGCAGGGCCCCGGCCGCCCGCGGCTCCTACAGCATGTCCCGCATCCGCGTGATCTCGCTCGTCTGCTGGGCGATCACCTCGTCGGCCATCTCCTCGACCTGGATGTTGTTGCCCTGCGCCTTCACGTCCGTGGCCATGGTGATCGCGCCCTCGTGATGGGTGATCATCAGGGTGAGGAAGAGCTGGTCGAAGGCCTTGCCGTGCGCCGTGCGGAGTTTCTTCAGCTGGGCCTCGGTGGCCATCCCGGGCATCGCCGCGTGGCCGTGTCCGTGGCCGTGCCCGTCGTCCTTCTCCGCCTTGCCGTGCTTCTTCAACCAGCCCCTCATGGCCTCGATCTCGGGCTTCTGGGCGGCAGTGATCCGCTCGGCGAGCCGCTTGACCTGCGTCGACTCGGCCTGCTTCGGGGCCAGTTCGGTCATCTCCAGGGCCTGGGCGTGGTGCACGATCATCATGCGCGCGTAGGAGACGTCCGCCGAGTTGGGGGAGTCGTCCTCCGCGCGCTGCTCCGCGGCGTCCTCGGCGGACAGGGTGCGGTTGGCCTCCCCGGGTCTGCCCGGGGCGATGACCGAGGGCCCGCTCTCCGCGGCCGACTCGGCGTCAGAACCGGAGTCGCATGCTCCAAGTCCGAGCACGACCAGGGCGGTCAGACCGGTCGCGACGACAGGCGCGCGGAACGCACGGCGGAAGAGCACTACGACCTCCTGTGGCAGGCGGGTTGAAGGACACCTTGTGAGTGTGAGTGAAGTCCTAGCATGCTTCCGGGGGTTACTGATCGAAAAACTTCATTGCGTTCCTGTTGCCCTCTGTTGGACTGTGCATGGTCAAGACAATACTTCGGGTTGCGTGAACCGTTCCGAGGTGAACGGAACAGAGGGAGGAAACAGTGATCCTGTTGAACGACCCCCGAACACGGCGCAGACGCCTGGGAGTCGCGGCGGCAGCGGGCGGACTGCTGGCCGCGCTCCTGACGGCCGCCCCGGCCGCCGCGATCCCTGACCCCGGGGACACTCCGGCCAAGCCCAAGGAGGTCTCCAAGAGCGCCCAGGCCGAGGCCAGGGAAGCCATCCAGAGCGGTGACATACCCGCCCAGGACGAGATCGTCCACTCCGCCAACATCCAGCACGTCGCCAACGTCCCCAAGGACGTGCTCCCCGGCACCAACTCGGACCTGGCCTTCCAGGGCAGGTACGCCTTCGCGGGCAACTACGACGGCTTCCGCATCTTCGACATCAGCAACCCGAAGGCGCCGAAGACGGTCGCCCAGGTGCTGTGCCCCGGCTCGCAGAACGACGTCTCCGTCTCCGGGAACCTGCTGTTCCTGTCCACGGACTCCTCGCGCAGCGACAGCAGTTGCAACAGCACCACGCAGCCGGCGACCGAGAAGTCCTCGTGGGAGGGCATGAAGGTCTTCGACATCAGCGACAAGAGCAACCCGAAGTACGTCGCGGCCGTCGAGACCGCCTGCGGCTCGCACACCCACACGCTGGTGCCCGAGCGCCGCAACGTCTACGTGTACGTGTCCTCGTACTCGCCGAACGCCGCGTACCCGGACTGCCAGCCGCCGCACGACGGCATCTCCATCATCAAGGTGCCGCGCCACGCCCCGGAGAAGGCCGCGGTCATCGACTTCCCGGTGCTCTTCCCGGGTGAGGGCCCGGACGGCGGGGGCAACCCGGGCGCGCCCACCAACCCGGGCGTGTCCAAGACCACCGGCTGCCACGACATCACCGTGCTGCCCTCCAAGGACCTCGCTGCCGGCGCCTGCATGGGCGACGGCATCCTGATGTCCATCGAGGACCCGGAGCGGCCGAAGATCATCGACCAGGTGCAGGACAACGTCAACTTCGCGTTCTGGCACTCGGCGACCTTCAACCAGAAGGCCAACAAGGTCGTGTTCACCGACGAGCTGGGCGGCGGCAGCGGCGCCACCTGCAACGCGGCGATCGGCCCCAACCGTGGTGCCGACGGCATCTACGACATCGTCGGCAAGGGCGACCAGCGCAAGCTCGTCTTCCGCAGCTACTTCAAGATCCCGCGTCACCAGGCGGACACCGAGAACTGCGTGGCCCACAACGGCTCGCTGATCCCGGTCAAGGGCAAGGACCTCATGGTCCAGGCCTGGTACCAGGGCGGCGTCTCCGTCTGGGACTTCACCGACTCCTCGAACCCCAAGGAGATCGCCTACTTCGAGCGTGGTCCGCTGACCACCGACAAGATCGTCACCGGCGGCTCCTGGTCGGCGTACTACTACAACGGCTACGTCTACTCGAACGACATCGCCAAGGGCTTCGACGTCCTGAAGATCAACGACCGGCGCACGGACCCGGCCAAGTGGGTCCACCTGCGTGAGCTCAACGTGCAGACGCAGCCGGACTACTTCGACTGACCCTCCGGCCCGCACCCCGGTGCGGCCCCGGTCGCGAAGAACCGCGACAGATCCGTGTCGCACGTCCCGCCGGGCACCCCGGTGTCCGGCGGGACCCCCATCTCCCAGTCGAGCCGGTAGCGCTTGAACAACTCGGCGCGCAGCACCGGCAGAGGCATCGACGCCCCCGGCACCAGGGCCGCGTACACGGCCCCCATCAGCAGCGCGCGCAGCATCGGATAGTCGCTGTCCACATCCCGTGAGCCGTGCCGGGCCACGGTGTCGCGCAGCAGCTCGGCCAGCCGCCGCTGCTCCGGGCACGGCAGGAAACCCTCCGCCTGCAGCAGCCCGGCCATGTGCTGGCGCATCAGCAGGGGATAGTCACGGGCGAGGCCCAGAACCGCGTCGACGGCCCGTGCCATCCGCTCCCGGCCGTCCTCGGTGCGCGGCTCGCGCTCCAGCGCCTCCTCCAGCGTGCGGTGCATCAGCCGGTGCACCGCGGACTGCACCAGCTGGCGCTTGCCGGGGAAGTAGTACGACACCAGGCCGCGCGCCGAGCCCGCCCGGTCGGCGATGTCGCCGAGCGTCGTCGCCTCGTACCCGCGCTCGCTCACCAGCTCGACCGCCGCCTGCAGAAGCCGCTCCTGGGAACGCCTGCGCAATTCTTCGTTGACCGAGGCGCTGCGCGGGGACATCCTGTAACTCCTGCGTTGGCTGGCTGCCAGCCAACTATACTCATGACTCCGGTCGGGCTCGCGTGGCCTGCTCCGGGTGCAGTCCGCCTCGGGCGACGCGGGGGATCGTCCGAGGCGGACTTTGACCAGTGGTGTCCTCGGGCTACTTCATGCCGCCCGGCCGTGGTGCCGTCGGCGGGCTCAGCCGACCAGGTCCAGTACGGGCCGCAGCCCGTCCGGCCGGTGGGCCACCGGCAGATGGTCCACGAAGTGCACGGCGCAGCCCAAGGCGGCCGCCCCGCCGTCGGCGCGCCGGTCGTCTCCGACCATCAGCGTCCCGCGCGGATCCGCGTCCAGCGCCGCGCAGGCGGTCGCGAACAGCCGCGGGTCGGGCTTCTGCACACCGTGCTCGTACGACAGGACGTAGGTGTCGACGTACGGGTCCAGGCCGTGCTCACGGAAGACCGGCCGCAGGTCCCAGCCGATGTTGCTGACCACACCGACGCGCACGCCCCGCTCCCGCAGCGTGCGGAGCACCTCGGCGGCGTCCGGGTACGGAGCCCATGCGGCCGGAGTCATGTGACGGTCGTACAGCGCGTCGTACAACGCGGGGTCGGGCAGCGGGACGCGGCGGGCGGCGCCGGTGTAGGCGGCACGGTGCAGTTCGGCGCTGCGGTCCCGGACGAGCCACAGCTCGGCGAGGTCCCCCGGCAGCTGGACGGGCTGGGCGCCGCCCGGCAGGGCCCCGGCCCTCGTCAGCGCCTCGGCGACCGCCGTCACCCCCGCCTCGGGAAGGTCCACGCCGGCCTCGGCCAGCGCCCCCCGCAGCCAGGACTCGGCGGACTCGATGTGGAAGAGCGTCCCGGAGAAGTCGAACAGCACGGCGGTCATGCGGAGATCCTAGAAGGCCGTGTCCCTCCCAGGGGGCCCAACTCGGGTGAGCCGAAAGGCCGGTCAGGCCCGTTCCCGCACGCTCAGGGCCGTCGCAGCTGGTGGACCCGGACGGCCAGGACCACCACCAGGGCGCCCAGGAGCCAGCCGCCGAGCACGTCCGTGGGCCAGTGGACGCCCAGCCACACACGGGTCAGGCCGACGCCGGCCACCGAGATCACCGCCACCACCAGGGCCGTGTTCCACAGGGCGCGTCCGACGCCCCGGCGGTGCAGGAGCCACAGCAGCAGGCCGCAGACGACCATGGCGGTCATGGCGTGCCCGGACGGGAAGGCCGCGTAGTGGGCGGAGTCGACGGGGTCGGGGAAGACCGGGCGGGAGCGGCCCACCACCACTTTCAGCGACTGCTGCAGCAGCGTGCCCAGCGCGCAGGTCACCACCAGCCACAGAGCCGTCCAGCGGGCCGCGCACCGCCACGCCAGCCACAGGGCCACCGCCCCGCACAGCAGGCGCATCGTCCAGGGGTCCCACACCCAGTCCGTCAGGATGCGGCACACGTGCGTCACGCCGGGTTCGTCGACCGCCCACCGGTGCGTGGTGCGGGAGACATCGCCGTCCATCGTGATCAATGGGCGCCACTGGGCGGTCACGAGCACCAGCAGCAGCACGGAGGACAGCGCCAGGACCCCGGCGAACCGGGCGGCCGTGCGGTGGGCCGGCGGGCGGGGCGGGGACTCGACCGTGGGGGTGTGCATGATGCGATCCTCGCTCACATGGAGGGTGAGGATCCAACCCGGGCCGGTTCTGGGTCGTTTCCGTTGCGGGCGCGGGCGCGGGCGCGGGCGCGGATGCGGCGGCCCCGGTTCGCCACCGCCACTACCCGAGTGCCCTCAGTCCCGGGACGAACGCCACCAGGACCGGGATCACCGGCACCAGCGCGGCCGCCGCCGTCAGCCGCAGCCGACGCAGGGCGGGCAGCCGGTCCGGGGGAGTGAGCAGCCGGTGCACCCGCTGCCGCACATGGGCCTGCGGTGTCGGGCAGGGGCCGAAGACCCCCCGGTGCTCGTTGAGTTCCACCAGCGCCAGCGCGGTGGTCAGGCGGCCGAAGCGGCGGGAGGCCATGTCGTCGGCGGCGAGCTCGACCAGCCGGTGCATCTCGTCGCGGAACGCCGCGAACACCGGCACCTGAGGAAAACCGCTCGCCAGCGCGGCCGAGCAGTGCAGCAGCCACTCGTGCCGCGCCTGCGCGTGCCCCTGCTCATGGGCGAGCACGGCGTCCAGTTGCCGGCCCTTCAGCCGGCGCAACGCGGCCGTACTGACGACCAGTTGGGACGGAGCGCCGGGCAGCCACCAGGCGTCGGGTCGCTCGCCCTCCAGCACGACGAGCCGGTTCGTGGGCTCCTCGCCCGGCAGCAGCGGGGCCCGTACCAGGATGTCGGCCCGGTGGCGGCGCCGCCGGGCGCGTGCCCGTACGACCTCACGGACCAGC
This sequence comes from Streptomyces bullii, assembly GCF_042657145.1. NCBI lineage: Bacteria > Bacillati > Actinomycetota > Actinomycetes > Kitasatosporales > Streptomycetaceae > Streptomyces > Streptomyces bullii. The sequence goes on along the minus strand of NZ_JBHSNY010000002.1, from coordinate 426,080 downwards.
ATCGCCCCGCTCCACAGCCCGCCGCACGCCAGCGCGACCGCCGTGGCCGCCGCCCAGGGACCCGCCGTACCGAGCGCGTAGGCATCCACCACCGGGCTCGGCGCCGACGCGAACACCCGGCCGCCCACCGCCTGCCAGGCGGCCGCCGCGCTGAGGGTCATCGACAGCGCGCAGCACAGCAGCACGGCCGCGATCACGCACTGCCACACCCACAGCGCCACCACCGGCTCACGGTCCGCCCAGTCGGCCCGGGCGAGCAGCCGGGGAGCGGCGACGGCGGTCAGGGCGCCGAGCAGCAGCAGCGCCGCGGGGAGCATCATGCGTGCAGCCTATGAGCGGGGTGCCGCTCAGGGGTACGGCCGACCCGTGCAAAGTGACGCAGGCAACGGGCCCGTGCGGACCTGGCTCACAGCCCGGTCGGTCCTGGCTCACGGCCGCACGGAGCTGACTTACGGCTCGTACGGTGTTGACTCACACGGTCAACAGCATCGCCAGCATCGCGATCCCCATGGACAGTCGGCAGGCCCGCGCCACCTCGGGCCGGTCGGCCCACCCGGCGGCCCCGCCGCCGGACCGGGCGACGGCGGTGACGGGTACCAGCCGCACGCCGGTCAGCAGCACGTATCCGGCGAAGTACAGCAGCAGCGCCCCGGTCAGCAAGGGGACCCCGGAGCCGCCGGTCCCGTGTCCGTGACCGTGCCCGGCGGAGCCGTCCATGACCAGTGCCATGTAGACCATCGCCGTGGCCCCGACGAGATGGTGCAGGTGGTGGGCACCCGTCCGCGCCACCCACAGCGCGCGCACCGCCGCCGCGCCGAACACCGCGGCGTAGGCGGGCCAGACCCACGTCGGTGGGCTGAACACCGCCGCCGGCACGGCCATGAGAGCCATGCCGAACGCCATGAGCGCCTCGTCGCCCGCGGCGCTGCGCTGCTCCTCCACGGTGCTGCGCATCCGCAGCAGGCAGTAGGCGCCGGTCGCCGCGCACAGCGCGACCAGCAGCCAGCCGGACGATGCCGGTCCGTGCACACGCACCCCCCCCGCTCGACCCGCTCCACGGTCGGTCAAGGGATGCCCGGGCCCGGCGGCGCGCACGCGAGCGCAAGGGAGTGCAGGGGAGCGTTCGGCGGAGCCCGCAGGTCAGCGCATACGATTCACGAGCAGGACACCTGCTGATGTTCTGTCCCGTGAGCAGTGCGCCCCCCGCCACCGCCCCGCCGCCCGGCGCTTCCCGCCGTCCGGCCTTCTGCGGGTCGGGCGGTCTCCTACAGCAACGCGCCCAGCCGAGGAGCGGGTCGTGCCCGCCGAGCAGGCCGGACACCGTGCGCTCGCCGCGGCGGTACGAGGCCAGGGACCGCTCCGTGACCGGGGCGCGGAAGCGGAGACGAGAACGGAGGACGCACGGCCAAGACGGCGACCGATGGGCGGCCGGCGAGCGGCGACGACGGGGCAGGCGCGGTGGGCGCGGTGGGCAGGGCGGGCTCAGCGGGCAAGGCGGGCGCGGCGGAGGCGGTCGCGACGGACACGGGGAGCGGGGACAAGGTGGGTGGGGGCGCGGGAACGCCAGGCCCGCTCGGGCCGGGAAGTTCGGTTCACAGCACGTCGTGCGCCGTGCGGCGGTACGTGGAGCGGCGGTCGTCGATGTCCTGCCAGCGGTCGCCGTAGACGGTCCGTGTGACGGCCGGGTCCCGCAGGAAGTCGTGCGGGAAGCCCTGCGGTGCCGCGCTCACCTCGTCGAGCCGGGCGAGGGCGTCGGCGTCCAGCCGGACGTCGACGGCACCGAGGTTGTCGGCGAGCTGGCTCTCCCTGGTGGCCGCGACGATCGGGACGACGTTGCCGGGCCGGGACAGCAGCCAGGCCAGCGCCACCTGCGCCGGGCTCCAGCCGCCCTGCTCGGCGATCTCCAGGACGGCGGTGACGACCGCCTCCTCGCGCGGGTCCTCGCGCTGGTCCCCCTCGCCGGAGCCGAGCCGCCCGGACTCGCCGCGCCGGTACTTCCCCGTCAGCTTCCCGGCCGCGAGCGGCGCCCACGCCAGCACGGCCAGGTCGAACGCCCGTGCCTGCGGCAGCAGTTCACGCTCCGGTGTGCGCTCCAGCAGGTTGTAGCGCAGCTGCGACCCGGCGAACGCCGTCCAGCCCCTGAGCTCGGCCAGGGTGTTGGCCTGTGCGATCTCCCAGGCCGGCCAGTCCGAGACACCGACGTACAGCACCTTCCCGGTGCGCACCAGGTCGTCCAGGGCGCGCATGACCTCCTCGACCGGGGTGAAGTTGTCCCGGGCGTGCACCCACAGCACGTCCAGCCGGTCGGTGCGCAGCCGGTGCAGGCTCGCCTCCACCGACTGGAGCAGGTTCTTGCGGTGGTTGCCCGCGGCGTTGACGTCGCCCTCGCGGATGCCGCACGTGTACTTGCTGGCGAGGACGAACTCGTCGCGCCGCCCGTCGAGCAGGTCGCCGAGGATCTCCTCCGACTCGCCGCCGGTGTAGATGTTGGCGGTGTCGACGAAGTTGCCGCCCGCGTCCGCGTAGGCGCCGAGGATCTTCGCGCTGGTCTCCCTGTCGGCGCCCCACCCCGGGTCACCGCCCATGGTCATCGCGCCCAGGCTCAGTTCGCTCACGCGCAGACCGGTCTTGCCGAACAGTGTGTAACGCACCGTGTCTTCCCCTCCGAGCAGGTCGTGGGTCCGACGCTAGGCGGTGGAGCGCACTCCAGGGCAAGCCGCCGTCACCTGTCGTCCGCCGCCCGGTACACCCCGAACATGGCCCTCTGCGGATCCCGCAGCACCGCGATCCGCGGTCCGTCCGGCACGGACGTCGGCATCATCAGCACGGTGCCGCCCACCCGCGTCGCGACGGCCGCGGCGTCGTCCACGTCCTCCACCGCGAAGTACGGCAGCCAGTGCGCGGGCACCTCGTGCGGGAACTTGTCGTCCATCGTCACCATGCCGCCGAAGTCGGCACCGCCGACGCTCCACTGCGTGTAGTGCCGCTCCGCCTCGACGCCCCAGCCGAACACGGTGGTGTAGAAGTCCACGGCCAGTTCGGGGGCGCGGGTCAGCAGTTCCACCCAGCCCAGGGTGCCGGGCGCGTTGAAGAGCCCGGCGCCGGGGAAGGTGCCCGCCTGCCACAGCTGGAAGGCGGCGCCGGCGGGATCGACGGCCACCGCGAAGCGGCCCACGTCGAACACGTCCATCGGGCCGAGCAGCACCGTTCCGCCCGCCGCCGTCACCTCCCGCACGGCGGCGTCCGCGTCGGTCACCGCGAACGACAGGTTCCACGCGACCGGCTGGGACTCCTGGTACAGCGGTGTGAGCGCGGCGACCGCCGCGTCCCCGAGATGCGCGACCGTGTAGCCGCCCGCCTCCTGACGCGGATCCGTCTCGGGGCGCCAGCCGAACAGTCGGGTGTAGAACCGTTTGGCCGCCTCCAGGTCGCTGGTGCTCAGCTCGGTCCAGCAGGGCCCGCCGGTCACCGGCGCGTCGAGCTTCATGGCGTTCCCTCCGACGACAGCCCCCGTGGACGTGTCCCCTCCAGCACGCTAGGCCGCGGCCCGGACCCCGGCATCCGGTGGAACCCACTGGTGTCCGCCCGGAGCGGGTGGTGCCCCGTGGAACCCACTGGTGCCCCGTGGAACCCACTGGTGTCCGGTGAAACCCACTGGTGCGCGGCACCGGCCCCGACGTACCCTCGCCCCGTACCGCACCGCGTGGCGGCCTCCAGCTCCTTCCCCGTGCCCGGAGGTACACCCATGCCCGCACTGGAGGTGCGTCCCTTCCGCCGCGCCGACCGCGACCAGCTCACCGACCTGGGCAACGCGCACGTCGCCGCCGTCGTCCCCGGCGTCTCCGTCTCCGTCAACACCGTCCTGAGCGACCTGGAGCGTCAGCCCGGCGAGCCCGTCACGGACCCCTGGGTCGCCGAGCGGACGACGCTCGTCGCCGAGCAGCGCGGCTCCGTCGTCGCCGGGGCGCATCTGCTGCGCTACCGCGCCGACGCCGAGGTGGGCGCGTCGTACCAGGGCGTCGGCGAGATCGACTGGTTCGTGTTCCAGCCGCCGGCGTCCCACTGGCCGGATTCCGAGGAGGCCGCCGACCTGCTGATGTCCGCCTGCCTGACCCGGCTCGCCCGCTGGAACGTCCGTGCCCGCTACGCCTCGGGCGACCTTCCCGCACCCGTGATCTACGGACTGCCCCGCAACTGGCCGCACGTCCGCGCCGCCTACGCCCGCGCGGGCTTCCGGCACGTCGGCGACACGGAGGTGATCCTGCTGGCCCGGGTGGCCGACCTGCCGGACGACCCGCTTCCACCGGGCCTGACGATCGAGCGCACGCTGGGGGAGTGCGGCACCCGCTTCACGGCGCACGCCGACGGCCACGCCCTCGGCTTCATCGAGGTCGGCACGTCTTTGGAACGCCCCGAGCGCCATGTGCGCGCAGCGGGCCTCGCCGACATCGGCAACCTCCACGTCGACCCCGCGGAGCACGGCACCGGCCTGGAGCGCCGGCTCCTCGCCCGGGCCGCCGACTGGCTCCGCCTGTGCGACGTCGACCGCCTGGTCGCGTACGAGACGGAGACCGACCGGACGATGCTCGACCACCTCACCGGTGCGGGCTTCCGCGAACTGACCCGCACGGACCGGGGGTGGGAGCACCGGCCCGGGTGAGGCACCGGGAGGGGCTAGATCCCCGGCCGATACCGCAGCGGATGGTCCGCGGGCACCTCCACCAGCACGACCGGCGTGCCGTCCGGGTCCGCGATCCACATCTCGACCAGCCCCCACGGCTCCCGCACCGGGGGACGTACGATCTCCACGCCCTTCGCCCGCAGCTCCTCGTGCGCCGCCGACACGTCGGCGACCTGCAGCCACAGCCGTGCGGCCGGGGACGGCGGCGTCTCGGAGCGGCCCGAGACCTCCAGGAATCCGCCGCCGAGGAAGTAGACGGTGCCGCGCTGCGCACCCGTGCCGAACTCCCGGTAGACGGCGAGGCCCAGTTGCTCGCCGTAGAAGGCGCGGGAGCGCTCGGGGTCGGTGGGGCGGAGCAGGATCCGGCTGCTGAGTACGTGCACCATGCACCCGGAGCTTAGGCCCTGCCGAGCGGCGGGGTTACCCTCGTCCCTGCCCGCCTCGCCCGAGCATTCGGAGTTGCTCTCATGGAGACCGCCGCCACCGGACCGACCCTTCGCGACGCCACCGACGCCGACGTGGACGAACTGGTCACGCTGATCCAGTCGGCCTACCGGGGGGAGTCCAGCCGGGCCGGGTGGACCACCGAGGCGGACATCCTGGAAGGGCAGCGCACCGACCCCGAGGGCGTGCTGGAGGTCATCAAGTCGCCCGACAGCCGGTTGCTGACCATGGAGCTGGAGGGCCGGATCGTCGCCTGCTGCCAGCTCGAACACCGTGGTGACCACGCCTACTTCGGCATGTTCGCGGTCAGCCCCGGCCTCCAGGGCGGCGGCCTCGGCCGGGCCGTGCTCGCGGAGGCGGAGCGGCAGGCCCGCCGGACATGGGGCGTGACGGAGATGCACATGACCGTGATCTCCGTCCGCGACGACCTCATCGCCTGGTACGAGCGCCGCGGCTACCGCCGTACGGGCAGGACGACCCCGTTCCCGTACGGCGACGAGCGCTTCGGTGTCCCACGGCGCGACGACCTGGAGTTCGAGCTGCTGGTCAAGGAACTGGCCTAGGCAGGCGTCGTCACGCGGTGGCGGCCGCCGCCCGCTTGATCTCCGGGTAGTCGGTCGTCGCGCCGTCCAGGGCGAAGGCCCGGACCAGCCCCAGGTGCTCCTGCGTGTTCACCACCCAGCCGATGATCCGCAGGTCCGCCCTGCGCGCCTGTTCCACGACCTCCAGGGAGAGCCGGCGGATGTTCAGACAGACGGTCGCCGCGCCCGCCTCCACGGCGCGGTCCACGATGTCCAGGCCGTACCGGCTCGCGATGAGCGCGGTGCGCACGCCCGGCACCAGCCGGGCGATCTCGGCGATGGCCTCGTCGTGGAACGAGGACACCTCGACCCGGCCGGTCAGGTCGCGCTCCCGCATGACCTCGGCCAGGGCCCGCGCCGCGGCGACGTCCTTGATCTCGGCCTGCAGCGGTGCCTGAACGGCGTCCAGCACCTCCTCGAAGACCGGGACCCGCTCGCCGCCGCCCGCGTCCAGGGCGCGCAGTTCCTCGAGGGTCTTCTCGGCGATCGGTCCGCTGCCGTCGGTCGTACGGTCCACGTCCAGGTCGTGCATGACGACGAGGGCGCCGTCCTTGCTCAGGTGCAGATCGAGTTCGATGGCGTCCAGGCCCGCCGCCTGGGCGGCGACGAAGGACCGGAGCGTGTTCTCGGGTTCGACACCCATGACTCCGCGGTGTCCGATGGTGAGGAGGTTCAAGACGGGACTCGCTTCCGTCGACGGCTGCGATGTGAGCGGGCCGCGGCCCTGCGGCCCTCCTGGACCGTATCGCCTGCGCCGGTGGCGACGCGCAGGGCGTGACCCGTTCGGCGCAGTGACGGCCAACCTGGTGACCGACAGGAAAAAATGCGGTGAAGGCGGGGGCTGTGCAGGACGATTTCCGGAGTCTCCTCTTGCTGAGAGAAACCTCGTGCGTATACGGTCGCCTTACGCGAGGTTCTCCTGTGGAGGATGGGACATGACGGAAATTCTTGTGCAGGTGGGTACGGAGGAGCGGGTTTCTCCGGCGACCCGGGTGGTGGAGCACCCGGCGTGGCCCGTGCTCAAGGATGCCGTGGAGCGGATCCGGCCCTGGCAGGCCAAGGACGGCTCGATCGACTTCGACGCCGAGCACGCCCCCGACCCCGCCGACGCCGAGCTGGCCGTACGCCAGGTCGCCGACGCGGTCGAGGAGCTCTCCCCGCTGCTGCCGCACGACCGCGCCTACCACGAGGCCCTGGTCAAGGACCTGCGCCGCTGGGCCGACGACGGCTTCAAGGTGCCCGACTTCCTCGACTCGCTGCTCGCCTTCCAGCCGGCCCGGAACCGCGAGGACGGGCTGCAGCACCTGGTCGTCTTCCCGATGTACACGCAGAACGGCAACCCCGACCGCAACCTCGAAGCGGTCGTGCTGCGCATGGTCTGGCCGGACTGGCTGGCCGAGCTGGAGCGCACCCGCTACGACAACCCGCTGTTCTGCGGCATCAAGTTCGAGGACTTCACGGCCGGGTACGACACCAACTCCGCCGTCCTCTTCCCCGAGACGATCGCCGTGCGCGAGGCACCCGAGCGGTTCACCTGGGGCGGCATCTTCTGTGACCGCGAGGCCGCCCGCTTCCGCCGCGTGACCGCCGCCGCCGTCGACATCCTGGGCCTGGAGCTGCCCGAGGACGTCGCCGCGATGGTCCACGACCAGAAGCGCTGCGAGGAGGCGTTCGTGCTGTGGGACATGGTCCACGACCGCACCCACAGCCACGGCGACCTGCCGTTCGACCCGTTCATGATCAAGCAGCGCCAGCCGTTCTGGATGTACGGCCTGGAGGAGCTGCGCTGCGACCTCACCGCCTTCAAGGAGGCCGTGAAACTGGAGAAGGACGGCGTACCGCAGGCCCGTGACGTGCAGGTCGCGGTGCTCTTCGACCGCATGTTCCGCTTCCCGGTCACCGGCGACCGCGTGCGCAACTACGACGGCCTCGGCGGCCAGCTGCTCTTCGCCTACCTGCACAAGCACGACGTGGTCCGCTGGACCGACAACAAGCTGTCCATCGACTGGCAGCGCGCCCCGCAGGTCACCAACGAGCTGTGCGCCGAGATCGAGAAGCTGTACCGCGACGGCATCGACCGCCCCAAGCTCGTCCACTGGTTCGCCGGGTACGAGCTGGTCTCCACCTACCTCGCCCCGCACCCGGGCTCCAGGTGGGCCAAGGGGCCCGACGCCCTCGACCTGACGCAGCCGCCGCGGAAACTCGTCGATGACGTGCTTCCGGACGAGTTTCCGCTGAGCATGTTCTATGAGGCACTGTCCAAGAAGCTGAAGAACGTGATCGCCTCCACCAAGGGCATCACGGCGGACGGCGCCGAGCGGGTCGCCGCGTGAGCGACCGCGACAACACCACTGCTCAGGAGGCGAAGATCATGGCGGGGAACGGGGCGCTCAGCGGTGCGGTGATCGCGGTGGCCGGGGCGGGCGGTCCCGCCGGCCGGGCGGCACTGGTCAGGCTCGCCGAGGCGGGAGCGACCGTCGTCGGCGCGGACAACGACCCGCAGCGGCTCGCCGAGGCCGTGGACGCCGCGCGTTACGGGCACGGCGGAGCGACCGTCACCGGCGAGACGGTCGACCTGCTCGACCTGCAGGCCACCCGTGACTGGGCCGCGCGCACCGAGAAGGAGTTCGGCCGCATCGACGGGCTCGTGCACCTGGTCGGCGGCTGGCGCGGCAGCGAGACCTTCACCCGGACCAGCCTGGACGACTGGGACTTCCTGGAGATGCTGCTGGTGCGCACCGTGCAGCACACCTCCCTCGCCTTCCACGAGGCGCTGCAGCGCAGCGAGCGCGGCCGGTACGTCCTGATCAGCGCCGCCGGCGCCACCAAGCCCACCGCGGGCAACGCCTCCTACGCCGCCGCCAAGGCCGCCGCCGAGGCGTGGACGCTGGCCCTGGCCGACTACTTCCGCAAGGCCGGGGGCGAGCAGGGGCCGACCTCCGCGGCTGTCATCCTGGTGGTGAAGGCGTTGGTGCACGACGCGATGCGCGCGGAGCGCCCCAACGCGAAGTTCGCGGGCTTCACGGACGTCAGCGACCTCGCCGAGGCCATCGCCGGAGTCTGGGAGAAGCCCGCCGCGGAAGTGAACGGAAACCGTCTGTGGCTGACCGAGAAGCCGTGAACCCCCCGAAGACCGACGCGCGTCGCCACCACGACCCGCAGGTGCGCGGTTTCGCCAGTGACAACTACGCCGGGGCCCACCCGGAGGTGCTGGCCGCCTTGGCCCTGTCCAACGGCGGGCACCAGGTCGCGTACGGCGAGGACGCGTACACCGAGCACCTCCAGCAGGTCATGCGCAGCCACTTCGGCGCCACCGCCGAGGCCTTCCCGGTCTTCAACGGCACCGGCGCCAACGTCGTCGCGCTGCAGGCCGTCACCGACCGCTGGGGTGCGGTGATCTGCGCCGAGAGCGCGCACATCAACGTCGACGAGTGCGGGGCGCCGGAGCGGGTCGGCGGACTGAAGCTGCTCACCGTGCCGACGCCCGACGGCAAGCTCACGCCCGAGCTGATCGACCGGCAGGCGTACGGCTGGGACGACGAGCACCGCGCGATGCCGCAGGTCGTCTCGATCGCCCAGGCCACCGAGCTGGGCACGGTCTACACGCCGGACGAGATACGCGCCATCTGCGAGCACGCCCACGCGCGCGGCATGAAGGTGCACCTCGACGGCTCCCGGCTGGCCAACGCCGCCGCCTCCCTGAACGTGCCGATGCGGGCGTTCACCAACGCGGCCGGCGTCGACCTCCTCTCCTTGGGCGGCACGAAGAACGGCGCCCTGTTCGGCGAGGCGGTCGTGGTCATCGACCAGGACGCCGTCCGCCACATGAAGCACCTGCGCAAGCTGTCCATGCAGCTCGCCTCCAAGATGCGCTTCGTGTCGGTGCAGCTGGAGGCCCTGTTCGCCCGGGACCTGTGGCTGCGCAACGCCCGGCACTCCAACGAGATGGCCCAGCGCCTCGCCGAGGGCGTACGGGCCGTGCACGGTGTGGAGATCCTCCACCCGGTGCAGGCCAACGCGGTCTTCGCCCGCCTGCCGCACGACGTGACCGTGCGCCTGCAGAAGCGGTTCCGCTTCTACTTCTGGGACGAGACCGCGGGCGACGTCCGCTGGATGTGCTCCTACGACACCACCGAGGAGGACGTCGACACGTTCGTGGCGGCCCTCAAGGAGGAGATGGCCCGCTGACCCGGGCCGCACACCCCACGGTACTGCATAGAGATACGGCCGATCGAAAATGCATTGACCTTCGATCGGTCGTATCCCTACGCTCTCCGGGCATGCGGCTGATCCAGCAAACTTCTGACTTTTCCGCCTAGTTGACCGCTGACAGGCGATCGACGACGGTTATCCCCTGGTCCGGGAGACGGCGGCGCGACTCGCCCGTGGGGTCGTGGACTCGTATGGGTATGCACAGGCGGCCTTCGAGTTCGTCCGCGACACCATCCCGCACTCGCAGGACTCCGGTGACCCGCGCGTCACCTGGCGCGCCTCCGACGTGCTCGAACAGGGCACCCGGCCGTACTGAACGTGCTCAAGGCCGCGCCCGACCTGCCGTCCCTGTGGCGGACGCTCCCGACCGCGCTGTAGAGGCAACGCGCACCCATGACTCTTACGCTGACCGTGCCCGACGAGGTGCGCGCCTCGCGCCCGGCTTCACGCACGTGGCCGTCGCGGCGTACGACCTGGTCAACGGCGCCAGCAGCAGCGCCAGTTCCGTGCTTCTCGACGACGCCGCCCGCCGGCTCGCCGTACGCCTGGACGGGCGTGCCCCGCACGAGGATCCGCACATGGCCGCGTGGCGCTAGGTCTGCACGGCGTTCGGCTCCAAGCCGTCCCGCACCCGCGACTCGGCCGATGCGTGGGCGAAGCGCGCCCTGTCGGAAGCGGGCCTGCCCCGCACCGACCTCCTCGTCGACCTCTACAACGCCGTCAGCGTCGCCCACCTGATCCCCGTCGGCGGCGAGGACGTCGACCGCGTACAGGGTGGGATGCGCCTTGTGCGGCCACTTGCCAGGAGGACTTCGTGACCGTCGCCGGCGGCGCGGAGGTCGTCGAGCACCCCGACGCCGGGGTGGTGGTGTGACGCGACGACGCGGGCGTGACCTGCCGCCGCTGGAACCGGCGCCAGGGCCCGCGCGCCCGGCTCACCGAGCAGACGACCTCGGGCATCTTCCTGCTGGAGAGCGTGGCGCCCATGCCGGTGGCGGACGTGATGTCGGCCGCTGCCGAACTGGCCGAACCCCTGGAGAAGTTCAGCCCGGGAGCCCGGACACCGGGCACTCGCCGGTCCCGCCGCGCGACTGAAGGCACCAGGCCCTGAGCGGGAACATCCACCACACGTGGCGCGTTGCATCGCGTATGACGGCGATCAGCAACACGACAGCCCGGGTCCTGCGCTACACGGCCTTCGCCCTCGACCCGGCCGGCGGCAACCCGGCCGGAGTCGTGCTCGACGCGAGCGGACTCGACGACGACACGATGCTCGCCCTCGCCGCGGAGATCGGCTACTCGGAGACGGCCTTCCTCACCGCCGCGCCGGAGCACCTGGACGGTGAGCCCGGCCGGGTGTTCACGGCCCGCTACTTCAGCCCCAAGGCCGAGGTGCCGTTCTGCGGGCACGCCACCGTCGCGACCGCCGTCGCCCTCGCGGAGCGGATCGGACCGGGCGACCTGCTCTTCCACACCCCGGCCGGGGCCGTCCCGGTGTCGGTCGCGGCGGACGGCACCGGTGCCCTGCGGGCGACGCTCACCAGCGTCGAGCCCCACGTCACCGAGGCCGAGGACGCCGACGTCACCGAGGCGCTTGCCGCCCTCGACTGGCAGCCGGCCGAACTGGACCCGGCCCTGCCGCCCCGGATCGCCTACGCCGGCGCCCGCCATTTCGTCCTCGCGGCCGCCGACCGCGCCCGTCTCGCCGCCCTCGACTACGACTTCGAACGGCTGCTGCGGCTGATGCAGCGCCTGGACCTGACGACCCTTCAGCTGGTGTGGCGCGAGTCCGAGACGGTCTTCCACGTACGCGACCCGTTCCCGGTGGGCGGTGTGGTGGAGGACCCCGCCACCGGCGCGGCCGCAGCGGCCTTCGGCGCGTACCTGCGCGAACTCGGCACCGTCACCCCCGACGCCCGCCTCACCCTCCACCAGGGCCACGACATGGGCCGCCCCTCGACCCTCGCGGTGGAGCTACGCCCCACGGACCGCCGCGTCAGGGTGAGCGGTACGGCGGTGCCGATGCCCTGAGCGCGGAGCGACCAGAGCGTTCCGGAGCCAGGCGCTCCGCGGCCGGGCGGCGGCGGAGGTCCGCGCCGCCCGAGACGGCGTGCGGTGGGACGGGAAACTGGGGCCGTGGGCCGGTGGCTTGGAGCTGTCGTGACCGGAGCACCACCGGCCGTTGGTCGGCGGGCAAGAGCTGTCGTGACCGGAGCACCACCGGCCGTTGGACACCGGGGCCGAGCCGGCCGAAGGGCGGGCGCGGGGACGAACCCGTCTCAGCGTGCCTCGGCCGCGCGGACTTCCTCCGGGGTCGGAGCCGTACCGCCCAGGTGGGCCGGCATCCACCACGTGTCGTCCGGGCCCTTGGGCCGGACCGGGTAGGCCCGCTGCGCGGCCTCCAGCAGCTCCTGCACGCGCTCGCGCAGCTGCCGGGTGATCGCCCCGGCGTACTTGTCGCGGGAGGCCTCGATCGCCTCGCCGACCCGGATGGTGACGGGGATGTGGCTGCGCTTGAAGTTGCGCGGATGCCCCTTGGTCCACAGTCGCTGCGTGCCCCACACCGCCATCGGGATCAGCGGCACGCCGGCCTCCTGGGCCAGGCGCGCGGCACCGGACTTGAAGCTCTTCAGCGTGAACGACTGCGAGATCGTCGCCTCCGGGAAGACCCCGACGATCTCGCCCGACCGCAGCGAGTCCAGGGCGTGCGCGTAGGCGGCCTCGCCCTGCTCGCGGTCCACGGGGATGTGCCTCATCCCGCGCATCAGCGGACCGGAGATGCGGTGCCGGAAGACGGACTCCTTCGCCATGAAGCGAACGAGACGCTTTTGCGGCAGAGCCGCGAGGCCGTTGAAGACGAAGTCCAGGTAACTGATGTGGTTGCTGACCAGAACGGCGCCGCCCGAGCGCGGGATGTTCTCCGTACCCCGACAGTCGATCTTGAGGTCCCACACCTTGAACAGCGTGCGGGCGAGACCGACGACGGGACGGTAGACGAGTTCTGCCATGGGCGGTGTGGACCCTTCCTGCTTCGCCTGGGAAGGGGACTCCCAGCGGACAAGTTACGCAGCCGTAGGTTTTCGGCTTGTCGCAGATCGTGCCCCAAGAACGGCTTGGTAGCCAGTCCTGGTGCCCGCGGGCGGCGAGATTCTCGTCACGTCGAACCTGTGAGCCACCTCGGGCTTTTGCCCCGCCGTTACTCCGCCCGCACCGTCATCCGCCGTACCAGCAGGTACATTTCGCACCCCAGGCAGTACCCGAACACCGCGTTCAGGAAGGCCGCCGCGAGCGCGGCACCGGTCGCGGCGAGACCGAGCCACTCGGGCCCCAGCGTGTAGCCGACCAGCCCCAGGCCGACGAAGACGAGCCCCACCGCTTGGGCGAAACGCGGCGGTTCTGGCGCCTCGAACCCGGTCGGCGGCCCGAGCCGGGGCCGTACGGCCTTCCGGAACAGCCAGCCGTACGGCGAGCGCACCACCCCGCCCGCGGCGCCCAGCGCGAACGCCAGGGTCTGCCACGCCAGCAGCCACGCGCTGGAGGTCACCAGAACCACCGCCAGGACGACGGTCGTCACGGCCGCCCCGAAACGCGGCCCCCTCGCATCGATATCCATGGATCAAGGATTCCGCAGGGATGCGCGTTCGGGGAGACGGGAATCTTCGCGGTCTCGTGAATGGTTGAAGCAGGTGATGACCGGACTGGTGGTGTGCGTGCTGGTGCTCGCGGCGGCGAGCGCCTACGGAGTGCTGCGACAGCGGCGGAGCGGGAGAGTACGGGTGCGCGGGCGGGACGACGGAAAGCGGCTCGACGCGGCCGAACTCGGCACGGACCTCGGCGAGCGCGCCACCCTCGTGCAGTTCTCCAGCGCGTTCTGCGCGCCCTGCCGGGCGACCCGGCGGATTCTCGGCGAGGTCGCCGGCATGGTCCCCGGCGTGACGCACGTCGAGATCGACGCCGAGGCCCATCTGGACCTCGTCCGGCGGCTGGAGATCCTCAGGACACCCACCGTGCTGGTCCTCGACGCCGACGGCCGCGTCGTACGGCGGGCCACCGGCCAGCCGCGCAAGGCCGATGTGATCGCCGCGCTCGGGGAGGCGGTGTGACGGAGGCGACGCCGGCCGTGAGCCATCTCCCACATGCCGGAATCGGCTTGACTGTGCCCACCACCTATCGTCAGCCTGACGTCATGCCTTCGGAACTCCTTCCGCCCGGGCGGGGCACGCGTCGGGCCGTGGCCCCCGTCCGTACCGCGCGCGTGCGCTGTCCGGGCTGGTGAGCAGCCGCGCACCCGATCGTCATCCCCCGCAGAAGGACAGTTCCATGACGGCCACCACCGACCTGACCACCTCCGGGCTCGCCACGCCCGAACTGCTGCGCTCCGTCTTCCGGCGGCACGCGGCGGGCGTCGCGGTGATCACCGCCCGCGGCGAGAGCGGCCCGGTCGGCTTCACCGCCACCTCCCTCACCTCGGTCTCCGCCGAGCCCCCCATGCTCTCCTTCGGAATCGGCACGGGCGGCTCCAGCTGGCCGGCGATAGCGACCACCGAGCACGTCGGGGTGCACATCCTTGGCGAGCACCAGCAGGAGCTCGCCGCCACCTTCGCGCGCAGCGGCGCCGACCGCTTCGGTCCGGCCACCGCCTGGCGCGACGGACCCGCGGGCGTGCCCCTGCTCGACGACGTCCTCGCCTGGCTGGTGTGCCGGGTGGTGGCGCGCGTGCCCGCCGGGGACCACCGCATCGTGCTCGCCGAGGTCCTCCTCGGCGACCCCGCAGGCACCGGACGGCCGCTGCTGTACCACCAGGGCCGCTTCAACCGCCTGCGCGACTGATCCGCCCGCACCTCCTGCTGCGCGACCGTCGAGTTCCGGTTACGCTGCGTTGCGAAGGTCACAGTTCAAAGCGCTTGCTTAGCGGGAACGAACGGGGTGTACTGACGAGTAATATTTCGCTCGGAGCGTGGGTCGCCCCGACCGGGACGGGCCGCTTGAGGCGCCTATGCTGCCTGCAGGCAGGCAGCCGAGAAATGACGATGCAGTAGGAGAGCCGGCGTGAGCTTGAGGATCGTTGTCACTGTGAAGTACGTGCCCGACGCCACTGGCGACCGGCACTTCGCCGATGACCTGACCGTCGACCGGGACGACGTGGACGGCCTGCTCTCCGAGCTGGACGAGTACGCGGTCGAGCAGGCGCTGCAGATCTCCGAGAACTCCGACGACGACGTGGAGATCACCGTTCTGACGGTGGGCCCCGAGGACGCCAAGGACGCGCTGCGCAAGGCGCTGTCCATGGGTGCCGACAAGGCCATCCACGTCGAGGACGACGACCTGCACGGCACCGACGCCATCGGCACCTCCCTGGTCCTGGCCAAGGCCATCGAGAAGGCCGGCTATGACCTGGTCATCTCCGGCATGGCCTCCACCGACGGCACCATGGGCGTCGTACCGGCGCTGCTCGCCGAGCGTCTCGGCGTGCCGCAGGTGACCCTGCTCTCCGAGGTCTCCGTCGAGGACGGCACCGTCAAGGGCCGCCGGGACGGCGACGCCGCGAGCGAGCAGCTCGAGGCCTCCCTGCCGGCGGTCGTGTCCGTCACCGACCAGTCGGGCGAGGCGCGGTACCCGTCCTTCAAGGGCATCATGGCGGCCAAGAAGAAGCCGGTGGAGTCCTGGGACCTGGACGACCTGGAGATCGAGGCCGAGGAGGTCGGTCTCGAGGGCGCCTACACGAAGGTCGACTCCGCGGCCGAGCGTCCGGCCCGCACGGCCGGCACGATCGTCAAGGACGAGGGCGAGGGCGGCAAGCAGCTCGCCGAGTTCCTCGCGGGCCAGAAGTTCATCTGAGGGCCACCGGCCCCGCTTCCGGCTCCACACCCTTACCGCCCTCAGACTTCGCAATCCGCAGGAGAGCAATCCCATGGCTGAAGTTCTCGTCTACGTCGACCACGTGGACGGTGCCGTCCGCAAGCCCACCCTGGAGCTGCTGACCTTGGCCCGCCGCGTCGGTGACCCGGTCGCCGTCGCGCTGGGCAACGGCGCCGCCGACACCGTCGCCACGCTCGCCGAGCACGGTGCCGTCAAGGTCCTCACCCACGAGGCGTCCGAGTACGCCGAGTACCTGGTCGTGCCGAAGGTGGACGCCCTGCAGGCCGCCCACGCGCAGGTTTCCCCGGCCGCCGTCCTCGTCCCCTCCTCCGCGGAGGGCAAGGAGATCGCCGCGCGTCTGGCGCTGCGCATCGGCTCCGGCATCATCACCGACGCCGTCGACCTGGAGGCCGGCGACGAGGGCCCGGTGGCCACCCAGTCGGTGTTCGCCGCGTCCTACACCACCAAGTCCCGTGTCACCAAGGGCACCCCGGTCATCACGGTCAAGCCCAACTCGGCCGCCGTGGAGGCCGCCCCGGCCGCCGGCGCGGTCGAGGCCCTGTCGGTGACCTTCTCCGCCCAGGCGACCGGCACGAAGATCACCGGCCGCACGCCGCGTGAGTCGACGGGCCGCCCCGAGCTCACCGAGGCCGCGATCGTGGTCTCCGGCGGCCGCGGTGTCAACGGCGCGGAGAACTTCGCGATCATCGAGGCGCTCGCCGACCAGCTCGGCGCGGCCGTCGGCGCCTCGCGTGCCGCGGTGGACGCCGGCTGGTACCCGCACACCAACCAGGTCGGCCAGACCGGCAAGAGCGTGTCCCCGCAGCTGTACATCGCCTCCGGCATCTCCGGCGCGATCCAGCACCGCGCTGGTATGCAGACCTCGAAGACCATCGTGGCCATCAACAAGGACCCCGAGGCCCCGATCTTCGACCTGGTCGACTACGGCGTCGTCGGCGACCTGTTCGACGTCGTCCCGCAGCTGACCGAGGAGATCAAGACCCGCAAGGGCTGACCGGCTCCCTCAGCCGTACGAGGCCCCTGTGACCGCACGTCGGTCACAGGGGCCTGTGCTGTCCGACGGCCTCATGGCCTCAGAGACTCAGCGACGCCAGTACCGGCAGATGGTCGCTCGGGAACTGCCCGTTCACCGCGAACGTGTCGATCGAGGCCCGGTGCACCGTGACACCCGGCGTGGCGAGGATCCAGTCGATCCGGGCGCCGCCGGGCACCAGCGGCTTGTACCCGTGGAACGTGCCGTACGGTTCGCTCCGCTCGGCCGCCGCGTCCCAGGTGTCGACCAGGCCGGCGCCCAGCATGGTGTCGTAGACCGGGTTCTGGTGCGCCGCGACGTTGAAGTCGCCCGTGACGACCAGCGGGAGGGACCGGGCGAGTCCGGTGATGCGCTGGGAGATCAGCGACGCGGCACGGGCGCGTGCGTACTGGCTCGCGTTGTCCAGGTGGGTGTTGAGGACGAAGAACTCCCGGCCGCCGTCGCGCAGATCGCGGAACCGCACCCAGGTGACCATGCGGATCGAGGCGTTGCCCCAGGTGTTGGAGGCGATCACGTTCGGTGTGTCGGAGAGCCAGAAGTGGTCGTACTCCAGCGGCGCGAGCCTGCGGGTGTCGTAGAAGACCGCCATGAACTCGTCGCGGCTGCCGCCCGCGCGTCCGGTGCCGATCCAGTCGCAGTGCGCCCCGAGGTCGGTCCGGATCTCACGGAGCTGCTGGTAGAGGCCCTCCTGGGTGCCGATCACATGGGGGCGCTCGCGGCGCAGCAGATCGCGCATCACCGGTCTGCGGGCCGCCCAGCTGTTGGGCTCGGCCGTGCTCGCGTAGCGCAGGTTGAACGACATGACCTCCAGTGGGCCGCGCAGGCGCTCCTCCGCCGAGGCGGGTGCGGGGGAGAGTGCTGTACTGGACAGCGGAAGGGCGGCCGCGGCCGCTAACGCGGTCTTCATGCCCAGGCGGCGCGTGACGCGGCTGTGGTTCGGCACAGGAGCTCCTTCTGTGGCGCTGGGGCGGTTCTTCGGACGAGTCGTGCGGAGGTGATGCGGAGTTGTGTGTGCTTCCGTGTGAAACGGTGCCAGATGGACGTGAACATGCCGAGATGTGGGAGGGGATCGGGTCGTCACAGGGTGTTGACCAGCGCGAAGGTCGCCCGATAGCTTCGCTCTACGGATTGTTGATTCCGTAGAGCGGAAAATAGGAGGGTCTGGGATGGGTCAGGGCCAGCAGGAGAAGGTGGCGACGAGCCTCGCGGGCGCCGTCAGTGAGGAGATCAGCGCCTCCCTCGCCCCGGTCGACGCCGAGCTCGAGCGCCGCTACCCCGGAGACCCCGGCACCCGCCAGCCCGTCCACACCGTCTACGTCCCCGGCGACGCCTTCGCCGCCGACACCCTGCGCTCCTGGGGCGACCAGGCCCTCGCCCTGCTCGACGAACACGCCCCGGACGCGGCCTCGTTCGCGACCGTCCTCGGGCTGTCCGAGGATCTGGCGGAGCCCGTCTACGCGCGCGTGCGGGCCAAGCTGGAGCGCGAGCCGATCGAGGACCTCCGCGTCGACTTCGAGGACGGCTACGGCAACCGCCCCGACGCCGAGGAGGACGAGACCGCCGCCCGCGCGGCCCGGCTGATCGCCGAGGCGTACGCCGACGGAACCGCGGCGCCGTACATGGGCATCCGCATGAAGTGCATGGAGGCACCCGTACGCGAACGGGGCATCCGCACCCTCGACATCTTCCTCACCGGCCTGATGGAGGCGGGCGGCCTGCCCGACGGGCTGGTCCTCACACTGCCGAAGGTGACGTACGCCGAGCAGGTCACCGCCATGGCGCGGCTGCTGGAGGCCTTCGAGAAGGCACACGAGCTGGAACCCGGCCGGATCGGCTTCGAGATCCAGATCGAGACCAGCCAGGCCATCCTCGCCGCCGACGGCACCGCCACCGTCGCCCGTATGATCCAGGCCGCCGACGGCCGTGCCACCGGACTGCACTACGGCACCTTCGACTACAGCGCCTGCCTCGGCGTCTCCGCCGCCCACCAGGCCAGCGATCACCCTGCCGCCGACCACGCCAAGGCGATCATGCAGGTCGCCGCGGCGGGGACGGGCGTGCGCGTCTCGGACGGCTCCACCAACGTCCTGCCCGTCGGCCCTGCCGAGAAGGTGCACGCCGCCTGGCGCCTGCACTACGGCCTCACCCGCCGCGCCCTGGCCCGCGCCTACTACCAGGGCTGGGACATGCACCCCGGCCACATCCCGACCCGCTACGCGGCCGTGTTCGCCTTCTACCGCGAGGGCTTCGAGCAGGCCGCCGCCCGCCTGGCCCGCTACGCCAACCGCGCCGGCGGCGACGTCATGGACGAGCCCGCCACCGCCAAGGCCCTCAGTGGCTACCTCCTGCGCGGCCTGGACTGCGGCGCCCTCGACATCGCCGAGGTCGCCCGGCTGAGCGGCCTGACCCGCGCCGACCTGGAGGGGTTCGCGGCGCCGCGCCGGGGGGACCTGACGGCGTCCGCCTGACCCTCGCTGACGTGGAGCGGCCCGGGGGTCGCGGCGTCTGCCTGGCGCTTCCCGGAGCGGCCCGGCCGTCACCTCGGCCACCACCGGCAGGTGCTGCCACGGCCGCCCGGGAGTCCGTACGCTCGGCATCGCCGTGTCGTGCAGCACCCCGTGGCGGTTGACGTACGCGCAGGCGCCGGGCAGCGAGGTGCCGTCGGCCGGCTCGATGCGCCCGCCCGGCGCGGGCAGCCGGGCCCGGTCGTGGTTGCCGGTGCGCAGCGGCACGCCCACGCTCGCGTCGATCACCGCGAGCTGCTCGGCGTCGAGCCAGGGCACGAACAACTCCCGTCCGCCGCGCGGGGGCGTTGAACGGCGACGCCGATACAGGGGGGAGCCCGGAGCTCGCGGGTCAGGCGTCCGGATACCGCAGCGGATGCACACGCGGCGCCTCGGCGGGGCCGAGGGCGCGAAGGGTGCGGTCCTCCACCGGTACGGACCGCTCAGTCCGCCGGCGGGAGTTCGCCCGAGCCGCGGGTGATCAGCCGGGTCGGCAGCTCGATGCGCTCCGGGGCGGCCGGCGTGCCGTCCAACTGGCGGAACAGGCGCTCGGCGGCGGTACGGCCGAGCGCCGCCGCGTCCTGCGCGACGACCGTCACGCCCGGCTGGAGCAGGTCGGCGAGCTCGATGTCGTCGAAGCCGACGAGGGCGACCCGGCGCGCGTGCTCGGCGAGCACCCGTATCACGGTGACCGTCACCCGGTTGTTGCCCGAGAAGATGGCGGTGACCGGACGGGGACCGCAGAGCATGTCCTCGGCCGCCCGGCGCACCCGCTCGGGATCGGTGACGCCCAGGGACATCCAGGACTCCTCCACCGGTATGCCCGCGTCCTCCATGGCGGCCCGGTAGCCGCGCAGCCGCTCGGCGGCCGTGTGGATGCGCGGCATGTCGCCGACGAAGCCGATCCTGCGGTGCCCGTGCGCGATGAGGTGGGCCACTCCGCTCCGGGCCCCGCCGTAGTTGTCCGACAGGACGACATCCGCGTCGATCTTCCCGGCCGGCCGGTCCACGAACACCGTGGCGACGCCCGCCTTGAGCTCGGGCTCCAGATACCGGTGGTCGTCACCGGCCGGGATCACCACCAGCCCGTCCACGCGCCGCGCGCACAACGCCAGCACCAACTCCTGCTCCCGGTCCGGGTCCTCCGCGCTGGAGCCGTTGATGAGCAGGGAGCCGTGGGCGCGGGCCACGTCCTCCACCGCGCGGCTCAGCGGCCCGTAGAACGGGTCGGCGAGATCCTCCAGGACCAGGCCGATGCTCGCCGTACGGCCCTTGCGCAGCACCCGCGCGCTGTCGTTGCGGCGGAAGCCGAGCGCGTCGATGGCCTCCTGGACGCGCCGCTCCGTCTCCGGGGTGACCCCGGGCTCGCCGTTGACCACCCGGGAGACGGTCTTCAGTCCGACACCGGCGCGAGCGGCGACGTCCTTCATGGTGGGACGGTTGCCGTAGCGGGTCCCGGAGAGGCGGTCTGCTCGGCGGGTCGTCTCGGGCACGGTGGGGTGTCCTGTCCTGTCGTCCACGGGGATGCGTCGGTCCATGGGTTTGTATGAGGATGTGGCGTCGAGCATAGAGCCTGGACAACGTTGTCAGATGCGGGAGACACTGTCCACCGCACTCTCCGGCCCGCGTCCCCACCGCGAGACCGGCCGGCTGTTTCCGCACGTTTGCCCATCGTTCCTCCTGGTTGACGGGGAGATCAGACACTGATGCACACCGACCTCGTGGCGGCGCTCGACATCGGCGGCACCAAGATCGCCGGAGCCCTCGTGGACGGCCACGGCCGGATCCTGGTCCGCGCCCAGCGGCCGACGCCCGCGCGGGAGGACGGCGAGACGGTGATGCGTGCCGTGGAGGAGGTGCTCGGCGAGCTCACGGCCTCGCCGCTGTGGGGCGGCGCCACGGCCGTCGGCATCGGCAGCGCCGGTCCCGTGGACGCCTCCGCCGGCACGGTGTCCCCGGTGAACGTGCCGGGCTGGCGCGACTACCCGCTCGTCGCGCGCGTCCGCGCCGCCGCCGGTGATCTGCCCGTCGAGCTGATCGGCGACGGTGTGGCGATCACGGCCGCCGAGCACTGGCAGGGGGCGGCGCGCGGCCATGACAACGCGCTGTGCATGGTCGTCTCCACAGGCGTCGGCGGCGGGCTGGTGCTGAACGGCCGGCTGCACCCCGGCCCGACCGGGAACGCCGGCCACATCGGCCACATCAGCGTGGACCTCGACGGCGACCCCTGCCCGTGCGGGGCACGCGGCTGCGTGGAGCGCATCGCGAGCGGCCCCCACATCGCCCGGCGCGCGCTGGAGAACGGCTGGCGGCCCGGCCCGGACGGTGACGCCTCCGCCGCCGCGGTGGCCGCGGCGGCGCGGGCCGGCGACCCGGTCGCCGTCGCCTCCTTCGAACGCGCCGCCCAGGCCCTGGCCGCCGGCATCGCGGCCACCGCGACCCTCGTCGAGATCGACATCGCCGTGATCGGCGGGGGAGTGGGCAAGGCGGGCGACGTCCTGTTCACTCCCCTCCGCAAGGCCCTCACCGACTACGCGACCCTGTCCTTCGTCCAGCGTCTGACCGTGACCCCGGCCCAGATGGGCACGGACGCCGGGCTGGTGGGCGCGGCGGCGGCAGCACTGGCCGGGAGAGCGAAGGGCGCGGCCGCGGCGGCGGTGTGAACGGCTCCTGCAGGAACGTTTACGCGTCCAGGTGGGGCAGTTCAGGAGCCCTCACTCGTCGAGCAGCCGCCAGGCGGTGAGGGCGAGCCGGGCGCGGAGCAGTCCGGCGGGCTCGGTGAGGTCGACGCCCAGGGTCTTCCCGATCTGCTCCACTCGACGGGCGACACTGCTGTGGTGCAGGTGGAGAACGTCGGCGGCCCTGCGCAGGGAGCCGGCGGCGCAGTAGGTGTCCAGGGTCTCCAGGTCTCCCGGGTTGCGGGCCAGCCGGTCGACCGCGGCCACGTCGGCGTTCTCCCGCGCGGCGTCCTGGGGCACCTGGGCGAGCAGCGCCAGCGCCCCGAGGCCGTCGTAGTGGACGACCGGCTGGTGCGGGGTGGTGAAGCGCAGGGCGGTGCGGGCCTCGCGCCAGGACCGGTCGGGGCTGTCGGCGGCGCCGATGCCCGCACGTACACCCGCCGGCAGCCGGGCCGGATCCACCGTGGTGGCCAGGATGACGCCCACGTCGGCGAGGAGTGCCGCCTTCACCGGGCGGGCCGGACAGAGCAGACCGCCGATCCGGTCGAGGGGAAGCCGAGACCGTACGGCGACGACCCGGACCGGCAGATCGGCGGCGAATCCGAGGAGCCGTAACGCCCGCGCCCGGGACGCCTCGTCGCTGTCGGCACTGACGACCAGTTCGACGAGGGCGGGGTCGGCCAGGGTGGTACGGGCCGGACCGTACCTCTCGACGACCGCGGCGACGGCGATGGCGAGCCGCTCCAGCAGCAGTTCGTCGAGCGGTCCCGGCGGGCCGGGGCGTTCCAGCCACACCGTGCCGATCTCCTCCTCGTCGAGGGTGACCGGCGCCATGCTGGACGGGGGCCGTGGCGGGGCGGACGCCTCCCCGCCGTCGGGCGCCCTGCGGATCGTCCGCCCCGTGCCGTGGATCCGTACCCCGGCCACGCACTCGGCCAGGGCCGCCGAGGCCCGGGCGAGCGCCGTGAGATCCACCCGGCGGCGTATCAGCGTGTCGTAGAACATCACGACGCGTATCGCGCCCTCGACCTGCGCGTCCAGTTGCGACAGCCGTACGGCCAGTGCCTCCATGCCAGGAGGATAGACGCCGTTCGGTGCGTGATCCGGGCGCAATGCCCGACGGATGGCGGATGACCTCGCGGAGCGGCGACCGTGAGGATGACCGGCATGGACCCCGAACTCGAAGCGTTTCTCCCGTTGTTCCCCCGCTCGGACCTGACCGACCCGGTCGCCGAGCGCGGGAAGCTCGCCCGGTTGGCGGCCGCGGTGCCGCCCCCCGACACCACGGACATGAAGATCGAGGACCGCACGGTGACCGCCGATCCGCAGGTGCCGGTGCGGATCTACCGCCCGCACCGGGCGCGGGGCGCGATCGTCTGGCTGCACGGCGGCGGATTCGTGATGGGTGACCTCGACACCGAACACCCGTGGGCCGCCCGGCTCGCGGCAGGTTCCGGCGCGGTGGTGGTCTCGGTGGGCTACCGCCTCGCCCCCGAGCACCGGTTCCCGGCCGCCCTGGACGACGCCTACGCCGCGCTGGCCTGGACGGCCGAGCACGCTGCCGAGCTCGGCATCGACCCGGAGCGGACGGCCGTCGGAGGCCACAGCGCCGGCGCGGGGCTCGCGGCGGCGGTCGTGCTGCGCGCCCGTGACCAGCAGGGGCCGCCGGTGCGCCTGCAGATCCTCAACCAGCCGGAGCTCGACGACCGGCAGGAGACCTGGTCGGCGCGGAACTTCACCGACACGCCCTGGATGACCCGGGACAAGGTCGCCGCGACCTGGCGGCACTACCTGGGCTCCACACCCGCCACACCGTACGCCGCGCCCGCGCGGGCCACCGACCTGTCCGGTCTGCCACCCGCCTACATCTCCACCGCGGAGTTCTGCCCGAACCGCGACGAAGGCATCACCTACGCGCTGCGCCTGCTGCAGGCGGGCGTGTCGGTCGAACTGCACCAGTGGCCCGGCACGTTCCACGGGTCGCAGGCGATCCTGTCCGCCGACGTCTCCCAGCGGCAGATCGCCGAACTCGCCGCGGCCCTGCGCCGTGCCCTGGCCGAGTGAGGCGGCCGCGGCCGACCGGCCCGACCGCCACGCCCCGGCCCGCCCGTTGACAGATCACTTCAGGAAGGACGTCCCGGCATGACCGTTGCCCCGATCGACCTGTTCGCCACCTTCATCCATCTCCGCGAGGGCGGTCACGTACGCGCCGAGCAGCCGGTGTTCGACCCCGAGCGGGACGGCTGGCAGGTGATGGCCTTCCGTGTGGAGACCGACGCCGACGTGCACGCCGACCACTGGGAACTGCACCCCGAGGCGGACGAGGTCGTCTCCTGCCTCACGGGCGGGATACGCCTCTGTTTCCGGCCGGAGCGGCCGGGAGACGAGGAGGAGGAGATCCGTCTGACGGCGGGGACCGCGGTCGTCGTGCCGCGCGGGCGCTGGCACCGCATCGCGCTGGACGCCCCCAGCGACATCATGTCCGTCACGCTGCCACGCGGCAGCCGCCTGGAGAAACGGACCGACACGTAGCCGCGGCCCTTTGGGCGCCCGCCTGCCGGTACGGCCCCGTACGGTGCCCTGCCGGCAAGGAGTCCTTCCTCGCTCAAGTGCCCCAGCCGGTAAGGTTCTTGTCGTGCTGGGGAACGACGGGGGCGAGACGGCGGACACTCGACCGGACGCACGACCACGCGTGTTCATCTCCTACGCGCACGAGGACGACGGTGGTGCCCACGCCGGGCGGGTGTTCGAGCTGTACCGGTTGCTGCGCGAAGAGGGGGGTGTCGACGCCCAACTGGACGTCCTGGCCGCCCAGGAGCCACAGGACTGGACTCTGTGGATGCAACGTCAGTTCGTGACGGCGGACTTCGTCCTGGTGATCGCCTCGCCCGCCTACAAGCGGAGGGCCGAGGGCACCGAGACCCCCGGCGTCGGGAAGGGGGTGACCTGGGAGGCCGGGTTCCTCAGGCAGTACGTCTACGGGGAGTCCGCAGGCTGGTTCCGGCGTGTACTCAAGGTCGTCCTGCCCGGTGGGTCGCCCGGCGACCTTCCGGCGTACCTCGGCGGCGACACCGTCAGCCACTTCACCGTCGACCCGATCACCGTCGAGGGCGCCGAAGACCTCATCCGGTACCTGTGGAAGGAGCCGGCACTACGAGAGCCGCGGCTCGGCCCGCGGCCCCGGTTCCCGACCCGTGAGCACGCCGGCGGCGCCGGCGACACCGGCCCCGGGGACGCCCTGCCGCCCGAACTGGCGGAGGTCTGGAGGAGTTCGCAGGCCTCCGCCGGTGAGGCGGAGACGGTCGGCCTGCACCCGTCGGGGCGGGAACTGCTGCTCTCCGAAGGGCTGTACATCGAGCGCGGCATCGAGAAGGACGTCGTCGCGGCCCTGGAGTCGCCGGGCTGCACGGCCGTGGTCGGAGAGGCCGGGTTCGGCAAGACCAGCCTCGTCTGGAGCGTGCACCGGCGCTTCGCCGAACGCGGGCACCGCCCCCTGTTCATCCGGGCCAGCAGTCTGCTGTCCGGCCTGTACGAGCCACCGCGGGACGGAGCCACGCGCCGCAGGACCGGCGTCCTGGTGCCCGACGTGGTGCTGCGCGCCCTCGAACAGGCCGCACGGCGGGAGCCGACGACGGTGCTCCTGATCGACACGGTCGATCTGCTCATGCACAGCGACGACGCCTGCGCCCTCGTCGTGGAGGTGCTGCAGTCGGCGGACCGCCTGGACCTGCCCACCCTCCTGACCTGCCGTCCGGTGGAGGCGCACCGCCTGGCCAGCGCCGCGGAACGGGCCGGAGTGGAGATCCGCACCAAGGCCCTGGCCGCCTACGACGGGGCCGAGTGGCCGAAGGCCGTCAGGAGCTACGCCCACGGCTACTACGACGGGGTCGACGGCGCGCCGCCGGCCGACCTGGTCGTCGACCGCGTCGTGAACGCCGCCTCCCTGGGGCGGGCGTTGCGAGAGGTGTGCGCCAACCCGTTCGCCCTGCGCCTGCTGTTCGAGCTGTACGCCCCGGCGGTGCCCGACGAGGACGTGGACACCCCCGGCCTGTACGACCGCTTCTGGAAGAGGCGCGTCGTCAGCGACCAGCGGGCCTGGCGGACGGACGGGACCGCCCTGCCGGCCGTCGACCTCTCGCCGTACGCCAGGGCCGCCGCACGCCTGATGCTCTCGTCGAGCCGCATCGACGCGCAGCGGGCGGTGCTGGAGTCCCGTATCGAGTACCAGCTGGCCCGCACGCGGACACCGGTACTGCCAGACGGTCCCGAGGTGGGTGCGGCCCTGGAGGCGCTGCGGTCGCGGGGGGTGCTCACCATCCGGGACCAGACCGGCTATCTGTGGTTCTTCCACCAGACGTTCTTCGAGCACGCCGCGGCCCGCGGGGTGCTCGCCTGCGGCAGCGCCGCCGTCGACGACCTGATGACCAGGGTCGCCCAGGACCCGGGGGACCTGTACTTCGGCGAGGTGGCGAGCGAGGTGCTGCTCATGGCGGGACGGCTCCCGGAGGCGAGCGGCGACACCTACTCGCCGGACCGGGCGGACGCCACCCTCGCCGGCTGGCTCGCGGCACGCGATCCGGCCCTGCTGGGCATGGGGCTGCGCGTCTACGCCAAGCTCAAGATCCCCGGGCCCCTGGTGCTCAGCAGCGCCGCGGACGCGCTGGAGCGCGCGGACACGCCGACGATCGACCGGTTCCTGCGGCTGCTTCCCTCCGTGACGCACGAGGAACTCGACCGGCCGCTGCGGGACCTCGCCCGGCTGTGGGCCACGCGACGGAAGGACGGCAAACGGGTCAGGAAGGGCGTGATCGAGGCCCTGGTGCGGCTGGCGACGCAGGACGTGGGGGCCGTCGAGGCCTTCACACGGCGGCACGGCTGCTTCGAGTGGCTGAAGTCCTGGCCCCCGAACGAACTCCACCACCACGAACGCCTCGCCTTCCGCCTGCTGGACGCCTTGGTGACCGCCGACCAGGAACGCGCCGTCGGCCTCGCCCTGGACTTCTGGCGCGCGGCCGCCCGGACGGGGCAGCTGAGCCTGCAGACCGACCTCGTCGTCCGCATGGCGGACTGGCATCTTCCGCCGCGCCTGGTCCGCAAGGCGGTCAAGGAATTTCTGCGCGGGCTCGCGGGCATCCGGCCCGGCAAGCAGGACACCGTCCCCTTCGAACGGGCCTTCAGCCGGTTCTTCCTGAGGAGCGCGCCCAGGGCCGACAGCGTTCTGCCGCACCTGCGTGCCGTGCTCGGCACCGCCGGGGACCCGAGCCCCGCGGCGGCCGAACGGCAGGGCCACGCAAGCCCGTTGGTGCTGCGGACCACCCTGCGGATGCACACGGCGGCCGTGATGAACGGCCTTTGCGTCGACGCGGCCGCCTTCCTCGACACCGTGCTCGCCACCCGGGACCCGCAGCGCCAGCTCGCCGTGTGCTACGGCGTGCTCACCGAGGCGCTCGTCGGCCGTGCCGCACGCTTCGAGACCGATCCGCGCGGGACGGGCCCCACGCCGCCCGACACGGAGAACCCCCTGACGGTGGAGGCGCGGCGCCGCTGCGCGCAGGCGCTGCGCGCTTTGCCGTGCGAGGAGAACTCGCCCCTCGGCGGCAAGGACCCCAGGTGGCTGTGGCGAAACGCCCTCCAGGAGGCGGCGCTCCCACCGGACGCCCTGCTGCACCTGCTGCCCCCGGCCGGCGACCTGCCCGCCGACCCGGCGCGGTCGCTCTGGCTGCGGAACACCGGCCTGAGTTCCTTCCTGATCTCCGGCTCCCTCGCCGGGCACACCGAAGCCCGGCTGGCCCTCGACGCACTCGCCGGCGACCGGGAGGTCCAGCGCGCGCTGGAGGGCACCAAGGCCGGACGAGCCGCCCTGGAGAACATGGTGGGCCGCCTCCAGTACGCCGTACCCCGCCACCTCCCGCTGCTCGACCATCTGATCACCTACGCGCTGACCGCGGCGCAGCCGGAGGTCCTCCACCAGACCCTGGGCGAACTCGTCAAGAACGCGCGGACGGAAGGCGGACCGGCACCGACGGCCCGGCCGCCGGTCCCCGAGGCACACCGGCAGACCCTGACGGGCCACCGGCGCACCCTGATCGGCGACCGGAAACCCCACCTCCGCCGGCACGGCTTCATCCTGTGGAAGGTCCTGCTCGAACTCGGCGTCGACGACTTCCCCACGGTCGACGAGATCGTGGCGGCGTGGCAGGACGCCGCCGCGCAGGACCTGCGGAACGCGATCCTGGAGCTGGCGGCCGTGACGGTCCCGGCGCGGGTGTGGGACGACACGGCCCCCACCAGGCTCCTGCGCCTGCTCAGGCCCCTGCTCAAGACCGGCGGACAGGCGCGGCAGGAGCCGCCCGCGCGCGCCACCGAGCAGGTGATCAGCCACGAGTCGAACGCCCGCATGCTGCTGGCCCAGGCCCACGCCCACCTCGGATCGCTCGACAGGGCCGAGGCCCATGTCGCCTTCGTCCTCTGCCTGGCCGAGCGCGCGGGCTACGACGTCGCCACCCAGCTCGGCAGCCACACGCTCAGCGGAATCCTCAGACCCCTCGGATTCCTCATGGAGCGGCTCGTCGCGGAGGACCCCTCCGGGGCGGCCCGGCTGACCGCGACCGTCGTCGAGGCGATGCACCGGATCCAGCCCGCCGACGTCAAGTGGAAACGGGACATCGCCCGCGTCTGGGCGGTGTTCCTGGGAGAGCTGTGCACCCGGCTCGCCCCCGCCGACCAGGAGCGCCTGGTGCGCCGCATGCTGAACGAGCCCGCCTACTGCGCTCCCGTCGTGTCGGCCGCCGCACAGCTCAGACCCAAACCCCGCTGGCTGGACGACCTCTTCCGCGACGAGGCCACGCCCGCGTCGCTGAGGGAGAGCATGCGCGGCAGCAACTACCTCCACGGACGCGCGGAGGGCAGAACCGGGGGCTGGCGCGGACTTCTGGAGTACGCCCCGCTGTACTGAGATCGCCGGCGACACCCAACGCCCCTGTAACTTGCAGGAGTCGCCTTCGGGAGCAGGTCACGGGAGTGCGCGCGGTGCAGTCGTCGCCGCACCGGGACGCGACGCGGCTCGACCCGGCCGCCGACCTGCCCACGGGAGAGGCGGCATCCGCTCTCGGGTACGGGCCGCTCACCGCGAGCCCCGACGGCAGGTGGCTGCTCGCCCGGCAGTGGGGACCGTCGAACTGCGGGACGTACGGCGGCGCGCGCCACGCCCGGTACCGGCAGGCGTCCCGGGACGCGGCCTTCAGCCCCGACGGGCATCTCTTCGCTGTGCTCGGCCGCCCAACGGCGCCTCCACCTGGGCGGGTGGACGTTCCGGCGCCCTGCGGCGGGTGAACCGGCCCCGGACGGCGGCACATGCGTGACCCCGAGGCCGGTCCCGCAGTTGTGCCCGTCATGAAGAAGCGCAGCATGCTCGCCATCGCCTCCCTCGCCACCGGCTTCGTCGTCGCGGCGGTCACCCCGTCGCACGCCGTCGGTGAGGGACTCGGTGGCCTCAACGTCGACAACGCCCTGGGCACCCTCGACAAGACCCTCAACGCCGAGGACGGCCTCTCCCTGGTCGACGACAAGGAGGGCAAGCCGGAGAACAAGCCCGACAACGGCAAGGGGAAGGGCAGCGGCAAGCCCGGTAAGCCGGGCAAGACGGGCAAGTCCGGCTGACGGGCCCGACCTTCCGGTCCCACGGCGCCGGCGCCCCCGTACGGCGGGGCGTCGGCGCCGTTGTCGTGCGCCCTCAACTGGGGCTGGTTTCCGTGGCAGGGTGGAGCGGGCAAGCCACAGGGGGCCAACAGAAGAGGGGGACCTGTGACCGTCGTCTGGATCAACGGTGCGTTCGGTGCGGGGAAGACCACCACCGCACGAGAACTGGTCGAACTGATCCCGAACAGCGCGCTCTTCGACCCCGAGGTCATCGGTGGAGCGCTCCCGTTCCTGCTGCCACCCAAGCACCTGGCCGAGGTCGGCGACTTCCAGGACCTGCCGATCTGGCGACGTCTCGTGATCGACACGGCGGCCGCCATGCTCGCCGAACTCGGCGGGACCCTCGTGGTCCCCATGACCCTGCTGCGCCAGGAGTACCGCGACGAGATCTTCGGCGGCCTCGCCGCGCGCCGCATCCCGGTCCGCCACATCCTCCTGGCACCGGCCGAAACGATCCTGCGCGAGCGCATAGCGGGCCGTGCGGTGCCGGATCCCGACGGCGAGATACGCATACGGCAGTGGTCCCACGACCACATCGAGCCGTACCGTGCCGCCCTCGCCTCCTGGCTCACCGCCGACGCCTACCCGGTCGACACCAGCGCGCTGACCCCGTACGAGTCCGCCGCCCGGATCGCCGAGGCCGTCGGCGACGGCTCCGCGCCCGTCTGCGACATCGTGCAGACCCCCGAGCCCACCGCGGAGACGCTCGCCGCCGGTGTGCTGCTCTTCGACGAGCGGGACCGGGTGCTGCTCGTCGACCCCACCTACAAGGCCGGCTGGGAGTTCCCCGGCGGTGTCGTCGAGCCCGGCGAGGCGCCCGCCCGGGCCGGGATCCGCGAGGTCGCCGAGGAGACCGGGATCCGCCTCGACGACGTACCGCGACTGCTCGTCGTCGACTGGGAACCGCCCGCACCCCCCGGATTCGGCGGCCTGCGGCTCCTCTTCGACGGCGGCCGGCTCGACGCCGCCGAGGCCGGACGGCTGCTGTTGCCCGGTCCGGAACTGCGCGACTGCCGTTTCGTCACCGAGGAGGAGGCCGCCGACCTGCTGCCACCGGTGCGCTACGAGCGGCTGCGCTGGGCGCTGCGGGCCCGGGAACGCGGGGCGGCCATGTACCTGGAAGCCGGGATACCGGTCGGCTGACCCCGCTAAGGGCCTCGCGCCTTTTTCTTACCCTTGCCGGCGCTTGGCTTTGCCCGGTACGGGGGATTCCGAGAGAAGAACGAGGGAGGAACGAGGGAGAACCGAGGGGGGACCGTCGTCCTCCCGATATCAGCGCGGGCGCGCAGGGCACATCCCGTGCTCCCGGTGGCCCTTCCCGCTGGTCAGGGCTAAGCGCGCCCCAAGGGACCCTCCTCAACCTTTCACCCGGGGGCTAATCGCACACCCCGCTCTCGTCAACACTTTCCCACGAGCGCAAACAATCCCTTTTCTGCACCTGGCTCGGCTTGACCGAACTCGCGCGGCATTGCGAAAGTCCGCAGAGTCTCACGGCGGCCGCGACGGCCGCCACCCAATTTCCTTTCCCCAGGGGCAGATCCGGGATGTCCGTACGATGACCACGCAACAGCAGCCGGTCGCGACCGGCGGCGGCACGACGCCGGTGGCCGACGCGTCGACGCAGGATCACAGACCCGGCGGCACGGTCGTCGCCGGCAGATCCCCGGCGCGGATGGCGTGGCAGCGCGTCACGCGGGACAAGGTCACCTTGGCCGCGCTGGCGACCACCGTCCTGTTCGTCGGGATCGCGCTGCTGGCACCGGTGCTCACCGCGCTGACCGGCTGGGGCCCGATCACCCCCGACAACAAGGCGATCAACCCGGACACGGGCAACTTCCCCTACGGGGCACTCGGCGGCATCGGCCTCACCCACCTGTTCGGCGTGGAGCCGGGCACGGGCTACGACCTCTTCGCCCGCATCGTCTACGGCCTGCGCACCTCCCTCTTCGTCGGCTTCGCCTCGGCCGTGCTGTCCACGGGGGTCGGTGTCGTGGCGGGGCTCGCGGCCGGCTACTTCGGCGGCTGGGTCGATTCCCTGCTGTGCCGGGTGATGGACGTGATGCTGGCGTTCCCGCAGGTGCTGTTCATCATCGCCCTCACCCCGGTGATCCAGAACGCGCTCCAGACCAACAGCCACGGCGGCACCGACGAGAACCTCCGGCTGCTGGTCCTGGTCCTCAACATCACGGTGTTCGCCTGGGCATACACCGCGCGCCTGGTGCGCGGGCAGGTGCTCTCCCTGCGCGAGCGGGAGTTCGTCGACGCGGCCCGGCTGATGAGCGCCGGAGGTGGCCACATCCTCTTCCGGCAGCTGCTGCCCAACCTGTGGGCGCCCGTGCTGATCTCCTTCGCGCTCGCGGTCCCGCAGAACATCACCACCGAGGCGGCCCTGTCGTACCTGGGCGTCGGCGTCATCCCGCCCAACCCGGACTGGGGCGCCCTGCTGTCGGACGCCTCCCAGTACTTCCTCCAGGACCCGATGTACCTGTTCGTGCCAGGTGTCCTGCTCCTCGTCCTGGTCCTGGCGCTCAATCTCCTCGGGGACGGCGTACGGGACGCCCTCGATCCCCGCGCCCGCCGCGGCTGATCCGCCACCCCCCGAGTGTCGGCGCGGCGTCCCACCGACGGCCGCCGGGCCCTGTAGCAAGAACGGAGTGTTTCCTCATGACGCGCAGATCGCGCACGGTCGCTCTCACGGCCTCCGCCGTGGTGATCGCCCTGGGAGCCACCGCATGCGGGGGTTCCTCCGGCAACTCCGCCGGCGGCTCCCCGACCAAGGGCGGCACGCTGACGATCCTCGACGACGCGGACTTCAACCACATCGATCCCCAGCGGACGTACACGACCGAGGGTTCGAGCATGGACTACGAGCTCGTCCGCACCCTCACCGGATGGGACGAGACGGGAGCGAAGCCCGAGCTGGTCGGCGACCTGGCCACCGACACCGGAACGCCCAGCAAGGGCGCCACGGTGTGGACCTTCCACCTGCGCCACGGCGTCAAGTGGCAGGACGGCACGGAGGTCACCGCGCAGGACGTCAAGTACGGTGTCGAGCGGGCCTTCTCCCCGGACATCAACGGCGGCCCGCCGTACGCGAGTCAGTGGCTGGTCGGCGGCGACTCGTACAAGGGCCCGTACAAGGGGCAGCAGCTGAGCTCCATCGGGACCCCGGACAAGTACACGATCGTCTTCCACCTCGACCAGCCGGTCGCCGACTTCAACGAGACCACCGCGATGACCGGGTGGTCGGCCGTGCCCAAAACCCACGACACCGGCTCGACGTACGACACGCACGTCTGGTCCGACGGGCCCTACATGATCAAGTCGTACAGCAAGGGCAAGGAACTCGTCCTCGTCCGGAACAAGTACTGGAGCCAGTCCGACGACCCGATCCGTGAGCAGAACCTCGACGAGATCGACGCGAAGTTCGGGCAGGACCAGTCCGCCATCGACCAGCAGATCAAGTCCGACGCCGGCACCGCCCAGACCGCGATCACGCAGACGCCGCTCGCCGGTTCCGACCTGACGACGATCGCCAACGACCCGTCCCTGAAGTCGCGTTACTACAAGATCCCGGCTCCGGGCATCAACTACATGGCGATCAACACGGGCCGCGTCAAGGACATCAAGGTCCGCCAGGCGATCGAGTACGCGGTCGACAAGACCACCGCCCGCGGCGCCTTCGGCGGTTCGGCCTACGGCGACTACGCGACCTCGGTGCTGGCCCCCGGCATCGACGGCCACAAGAACTTCAACCTGTACAGCTCCAACCCCGCCGGTGACCTCACCAAGGCCAAGGCCCTGATGAAGCAGGCCGGCGACCCGAAGCTCACCATGTCGCTGGCGGTGGAGAACACCCCCACGCAGGAGCACTTCGCCGACGCCGTCAAGACCGCGCTCGCGGAGATCGGCATCACGGTGAACATCTCCCCGATCGACAAGAACAGCTACTTCAGCACCGTGGACAACGTGAAGAACCAGTACGACCTGACCTGGGGCGACTGGATCGCGGACTGGCCGAACGCCTCCACCGTGCTGCCCACCCTCTTCGACGGACGGCAGATCAAGAAGCTGCCGCAGTCCAACAACAACCTGTCGTACCTGAACGATCCGAAGATCAACGCGCAGATCGACAGGATCGGCAGGATGACCGACATCAAGCAGCGCAACGCCGCCTACGGTGAGCTGGACGAGCAGATCATGAAGGACGCCGCCGTGGTCCCGCTGGCGTACATGAACTTCAGTGACCTGGGAGGCTCCAAGGTCGGCGGTGTCATCGACGACACGATCATGGCCGAGCCCAGCCTGGTGCACGCCTACGTCAAGCACTGACGCATCCCTCCTGAGGCCCGCCGGCGGCCCCGGCCGCCGGCGGGCGCCCCACTCACGTCAGGTCCCCGCACCCCATGCTTCGTTACCTCATCCGACGCCTGCTGGCAGCGGCCGCGATCCTGCTGGTGATCACGGTCATCACCTTCGTCATCTTCTTCGCGCTGCCGTCCAACCCCGCACTCCTGGCCTGCGGAAAGACCTGTTCGCCCTCCCGACTGGCGGAGATCAGGCACTCGCTGGGCCTCGACCGGAGCTTCCTGACGCAGTTCTGGGAGTTCTTCAAGGGACTGTTCGTCGGCCGCGACTACGGCGACCAGAGCCTGCGCATCCACTGCGGCGCGCCCTGCCTCGGCGTCTCCTTCCAGACCGACACGCCCGTCCTGACCACCCTGCTGGGCGACTTCCCGGCCGACCTCTCCCTCGGCCTCGGCGCCGCCGTCGCCTTCCTGGTCCTCGGCGTCGGCCTCGGAACGGTGGCCGCGGTCCGCAGGGGCCGGGCGGCCGACAAGGCGGCCGTGGGACTGGCACTCGTCGGCGTCTCCGTGCAGATCTACTTCCTCGGCCTGCTGTTCCTCTACCTGTTCGTCGACAAATGGCAGATCCTGCCCGCCTCCGGCTACACCCCGATCACCCAGGACCCGGCCGGCTGGTTCAAGGGGCTCCTGCTGCCCTGGGCGACCCTGGTCATCGTCTACCTCGCGATGTACACCCGGCTCACCCGCTCCTCCATGCTGGAGGTCTTCGCCGAGGACTACATGCGCACCGCCCGGGCCAAGGGCCTGACCGCGAACACGGTCGTCCTCAAGCACGGGCTGCGGGCCGCCGTCACCCCGATCATCACCATCTTCGGCATGGACGTCGGCTCCCTGATCGGCGGCTCCGCGGTCATCACCGAGTCCGTCTTCGGCGTCAACGGCATCGGCAAGCTGGCGGTCGACTCCGTCCAGAACTCCGACCTGCCGGTCATCCTCGGCACCACGCTCTTCGCCGCGACGTTCGTCGTCCTCGCCAACGTGGTGGTCGACCTGGTGTACGGCCTCGTCGACCCGCGCGTCCGCCTCGCCTGAGCCCTCCCTCCCCCCTAGGAACACCCGTGTCTGTGCAGACCTCACCGCAGCCGGCGGACCTCGCGCCCGCGCCCTCGCCCTTCCTCGACGTACGGGACCTGCGGGTGCACTTCCCGACCGAGGACGGCCTCGTCAAGTCCGTCGACGGCGTGTCCTTCACCCTGGAGAGGGGGCAGACCCTCGGCATCGTCGGCGAGTCCGGCTCCGGCAAGTCGGTGACCTCGCTGGCGCTGCTCGGACTGCACAAGGGCACCCGCGCCCGGGTCTCCGGCGAGATCTGGCTGGAGGGCCG
The DNA here is from genome assembly GCF_042657145.1 of Streptomyces bullii. Classification (NCBI taxonomy): domain Bacteria; kingdom Bacillati; phylum Actinomycetota; class Actinomycetes; order Kitasatosporales; family Streptomycetaceae; genus Streptomyces; species Streptomyces bullii. The sequence goes on along the minus strand of NZ_JBHSNY010000002.1, from coordinate 390,678 downwards.
GGAACTCGTCGCCCTGCCCGAGCAGGAGATGCGCGCCCTGCGCGGCAGAACGGTCTCCATGATCTTCCAGGACCCGCTGTCCGCGCTGCACCCGTTCTTCACCGTCGGCGCCCAGATCGCCGAGGCCTACCGGGTGCACCACAAGGTCTCCAAGCAGGAGGCCAGGGACCGCGCCGTCGAGATGCTCAAGCGGGTCGGCATCCCGCAGCCCGAACGCCGGGCGAAGGACTACCCGCACCAGTTCTCCGGCGGAATGCGGCAGCGCGCCATGATCGCCATGTCCCTGGTCTGCGACCCGGCGCTGCTCATCGCCGACGAACCCACCACCGCCCTCGACGTCACCGTCCAGGCGCAGATCCTGGACCTGATCCGCGATCTACAGGAGGAGTTCGGCTCGGCCGTCGTCATCATCACGCACGACCTCGGCGTGGTGGCCGACCTCGCCGACGACATCCTGGTCGTGTACGGCGGCCGGCGCGTCGAGTACGGCAGCACGCACGACGTGCTGAAGCAGCCCCGACACCCCTACACCTGGGGCCTGTTGCAGTCGATGCCGCACCTCACCGGTGATGTCGGCGTACGGCTGAACCCGATCCCCGGCAGCCCGCCGAGCCTGATCAACCTCCCGGGCGGCTGCGCGTTCCACCCCCGCTGCTCCTACAAGGGCTGGGCCCTCGAAGGCCGGTGCACGCTGGAACGCCCCGAACTGCGGACGGTCCCCGGCACCGGCCGGCACCTCGCCGCCTGCCACCTCACCGAAGAGGCCAAACAAGAGATCCACGGCGGGGGACCCGCCCGGGCCGCGCAGTGACGGCGGCGGACGAACAGGAGCACGCCGTGAGCACCACCCAGACCAGCACCCTGCGGACCGAGGACCGGGACGACCGGCCGTCGAGGGGGAACCTGCTCGAAGTCCGCAGTCTGCGCAAGCACTTCCCCATCCGGCAGGGCATCGTCTTCCAACGGCAGATCGGGGCCGTGCACGCGGTCGACGGTATCGACTTCTCCGTCGGGCCCGGCCAGTCGCTCGGCCTGGTCGGTGAGTCCGGCTGCGGCAAGTCCACGACGGGCCGCCTGGTCACCCGGCTGCTGGAGCCGACGGCTGGCAGCATCGTGTTCGACGGCGAGGACATCACCCACCAGCCCCCGGCGCGGATGCGGCAGGCCCGCCGCAACCTCCAGATGATCTTCCAGGACCCGTACTCCTCCCTCAACCCGAGGCACACCGTCGGAACGATCATCGAGACGCCGATGAAGCTCAACGGCATCAACCCCGAGCAGGGCCACAAGAGGCGGGCCCAGGAACTGCTGGAGACCGTCGGGCTCAACCCCGAGCACTACAACCGCTACCCCAACGAGTTCTCCGGCGGCCAGCGCCAGCGCATCGGCATCGCCCGCGCCCTGGCGCTGCGCCCGAAGCTCATCGTGGCCGACGAACCGGTCTCCGCCCTGGACGTCTCCATCCAGGCCCAGGTCGTCAACCTGCTGCAGGACCTCCAGCGGGAGTTCGGCATCGCGTTCGTCTTCATCGCCCACGACCTCGCCGTCGTACGCCACTTCTGCGAACGCGTCGCGGTGATGTACCTCGGGAAGATCGTCGAGGTGGCCGACCGGGAGACCCTCTACACCCGGCCGCGGCACCCCTACACCCACGCGCTGCTGTCCGCCGTACCGGAGGCCGACCCGGACGCCACGGAGCGCCGCGAGCGCATCCGGCTGGCCGGGGACGTGCCCTCCCCCATCGACCCGCCCTCCGGCTGCCGCTTCCGCACCCGCTGCTGGAAGGCCCAGGACAGGTGTGCGTCCGAGGAGCCGCCGCTGGTGCGTCTGGGGGGCAGCTCCGCCGGGCATCTGACGGCGTGTCACTTCCCGGAGGCGCCGACCGTCGCGGCGCGTGACCAGGACATCGTCCTCGACCCGGCACTCACCGGTCAGGCCGATTCCTGAGCTGCCCAGCAACCGTCACAGCAGTGCCGCGCGGAGCGCCGCCGAGGCATGTCCGACCACCGGATCGCCGTGGCCGAAGCAGGCCACGTCCGTGTCGAGCGCGGCGAGCCGGCGGCAGTCGGCGAGCACCTGGGAACGGTCGAGGTCGAACACCCCCGGCATCACCGCGCCGTCGACGGGTGAGGCGGCGATCGTGTCCCCGGTGAACAGCACGCCCTCCGCCGGCAGATGCAGGGCGATGCTGCCGTGCGTGTGCCCCGGGACATGGACGACGTGCGCCCCGCCGCCCACATCGAGGACATCGCCGTCGGACACCTCGACGACCTCGGACGGCCGGGCGTACGGCCCCGGAGGCAGCAGCCTCACCGCCGCCTCGTGCAGGGGACGCTCCCAGTCCTCGAACACCGGTGCCGGACCGGGGACCTCACCCCGGACGACCGGCGCCTCCAGGCGGTGGGCCAGCACCTCGGCCCCGCTCAGCGCCGCGAACTCGGCGGCCCCGCCCGCGTGGTCCTCGTGGAAGTGGGTGAGCACGATCCGCCGCACGTCCCTGGGCCCGCGGCCCAGCGCGGTCACCGCCTCGGCGATCGCGGCGCCGGAGCCCTTCGGCCCCGCGTCGATCAGCGTCGACGCGTCGCCGTCGTGCCAGAGATAGGCCTGGCCGACCGGGAAGCGCAGGAGGTGGAGGCGGGGGAGGAGCTCGATGACGTCCATGGGGCGACCGTAGAAGGCCCCCCGCCCGCGGGCAGGGGGCTTTGCTGTCGGCAGAGCGTGGCAGCGGGCGCGCCGGGTGCGGCGGTCTCAGTTCGCCGCGTAGTTGCGCAGGAACAGCGCCTCCGCCACCGACAGCCGCTCCAGCTCCTGCGGGGACACGCTCTCGTTCACCGCGTGGATCTGCGCCTCCGGCTCGCTCAGGCCGATCAGCAGGATCTCCGCGCGCGGGTAGAGAGCGGCGAGGGTGTTGCACAGCGGGATGGAGCCGCCCTGTCCCGCGTACTGCATCTCCTGGCCCGGGTAGGCCACCGCCATCGCGTCGGCCATGGCCTGGTACGCCGGGCTGGTCGTGTCGGCGCGGAAGGGCTGGCCCTGGCCGATCTGCTCGGTGCTCACCCGCGCGCCCCACGGCGTGTGCGCCTCCAGGTGGGCCTGGAGCAGCTTCGTCGCCTCCGCCGCGTCCACGCCCGGCGGCACCCGCAGACTGATCAGCGCACGGGCGCTCGCCTGCACGGACGGCGTGGCGCCCACGACCGGCGGGCAGTCGATGCCGAGGACGGTGACGGCCGGGCGCGCCCAGATGCGGTCGGCGACCGAGCCGGAGCCGATGAGCTCCACGCCGTCCAGCACCTTGGCGTCCTCGCGGAACAGCTCCTCGTCGTACTGGAGGCCGTCCCAGGCGGAGTCGGCGGTCAGCCCGTCGACGGTCGTGGAGCCGTCCGGCGCGCGCAGCGAGTCCAGTACGCGGATCAGCGCGGCCAGCGCGTCGGGCGCGGCGCCGCCGAACTGGCCCGAGTGCAGGTTGCCCTTCAGGGTGTCGACTTGGACTCGGACCATGGTCATGCCGCGCAGCGTCGAGGTGACCGTCGGCAGACCGACACGGAAGTTGCCCGCGTCGCCGATGACGATCGCGTCCGCCGCCAGCAGGTCCGGGTGCTCCTCGGCGTACCGTTCGAGACCGCCCGTGCCCTGCTCCTCCGAGCCCTCGGCGATCACCTTGACGTGCACGGGTACGCCGCCGTTCGCCTTCAGGGCGCGCAGCGCCAGCAGGTGCATGATCACGCCGCCCTTGCAGTCGGCGGCCCCGCGCCCGTACCAGCGGCCGTCGCGCTCGGTCAGCTCGAAGGGCGGGGTCGTCCAGGCGGCCTCGTCCAGGGGCGGCTGCACGTCGTAGTGGGCGTACAGCAGGACGGTCTTCGCGCCGGCCGGGCCGGGCAGGTATCCGTAGACGGACTGGGTGCCGTCGGGGGTGTCGAGCGGGGCCACGTCCTCGAAGCCCTCGGCGGTGAGCGCGTCCATGATCCAGCGGGCGGCTCCCTCGCTCTCGCTGCGCGGGAACTGGCCGAAGTCCGCCACCGACTTGAAGGCCACCAGTTCGGTGAGCTCCGCCTTCGCCCTCGGCATCAGGGAGGCGACGGTCGCGGCGACCGGATTCGACGACATGGGCACGCTCCTCGTAGGTGCGACGTTGTACATGCGCGTACGTCGGTGTACGCGACGATCGTGCGGCGTGGGCGCGTTCCCCGTGTAGGGGGCACCCACGCGCCGATCCTCCCACAGCGGCCTGCGGAGACCGCCGCCGTAGGATGCGGGAGACAGGTGCGGCAGGCGGCTTGATCGGGAGCAGTAGACCATCGTGAGCAGCGAGAACTCTTCGGCGGACGACGTGCGGCAGGTGTGGGACGTCGTCGTGGTGGGCGCGGGACCCGCGGGGGCCTCGGCGGCCTACGCGGCGGCGGTCACGGGGCGGCGCGTGCTGTTGCTGGAGAAGGCCGAGCTGCCCCGCTACAAGACGTGTGGCGGCGGCATCATCGGCCCCTCGCGCGACGCCCTCCCGCCCGGCTTCGAACTGCCGCTGAAGGACCGTGTGCACGCGGTGACGTTCTCGAACAACGGCCGCTTCAGCCGGACCCGCCGCTCCAAGCAGATGCTGTTCGGGCTCATCAACCGCCCCGAATTCGACCAGCGGCTCGTCGAGCACGCGCAGAAGGCGGGCGCCGAACTGCGTACGGGGGTCGCCGTGCAGCGGGTCGAGCAGCACGGCTCGGCCGTGCCGGACCGGCGTACGGTCGCCGTCGTCCTGCAGGGCGGCGAGGTGCTGCTCGCGCGGGCCGTGGTCGGCGCGGACGGCAGCGCCAGTCGCATAGGAGCGCACGTGGGGGTCAAGGTCGACCAGGTGGACCTGGGCCTGGAGGCGGAGATCCCAGTGCCGGAGACGGTCGCGGAGGACTGGAAGGGGCGGGTGCTGATCGACTGGGGCCCGATGCCCGGCAGTTACGGCTGGGTCTTCCCCAAGGGCGACACGTTGACCGTCGGTGTGATCTCCGCGCGCGGCGAGGGCGCCGCGACCAAGCGGTACCTGGAGGAGTTCATCGGGCGGCTGGGACTCGCCGGTTTCGAGCCGAGCATCTCCTCCGGTCACCTGACCCGCTGCCGGGCCGACGACTCGCCGCTGTCGCGCGGGCGGGTGCTGGTGTGCGGGGACGCGGCGGGGCTGCTGGAGCCGTGGACGCGCGAGGGCATCTCGTTCGCCCTGCGGTCCGGGCGGCTCGCGGGGGAGTGGGCGGTACGGATCGCCGAGGCGCACGACGCCGTGGACACCCGTCGGCAGGCCCTCAACTACGCCTTCGCCGTCAAGGCGGGTCTCGGCGTCGAGATGAGCGTCGGCAAGCGGATGCTGACGGTGTTCGAACGCCGTCCCGGGCTGCTCCACGCGGCCATGACCGGGTTTCGCCCGGCGTGGAAGGCGTTCAAGGACATCACGCGGGGCTCGACCTCGCTGGGCGAGATCGTCCGTTCTCGTCCGATGGCCCAGCGCGCCCTGACCGCGCTGGACCGCCGTCCCGTGGCGGGCGGCGAGGCGGGCGACCAGGCGGGCGACGAGGTCAGCTCGTCACGGTGATCTCGAAGACCGGGTGGTCGGGGGCGATGCGGCGCAGTTCGTCGTCGGAGGAGCCGGGGCCGACGCCGTTGAAGAAGACCCCGACCTCGGCCTTCCAGCGCTTGAGGTAGGCGCGCAGGAGCGGCGGCTTTTCGTCGTCGGCGACCTCGGTGGCGGTGAAGACCTCGATGCGCCGGCCCAGGTGCAGCTCGCCGCCGCCCGCGGCGCGCATGTTGTGCGTCCACTGGACGTGACCCCGGGGCGCGACGAGGTACTGCCGGCCGTCCACGGTGAGCAGGTTGACGGGAGTGGTCCGCCACTGGCCGCTCTTGCGGCCGCGGACGGCCAGGACACGCGAGCCCCAGACGCTGACGCCGCGGCGGGTCAGCCAGGCGACGAAGCGGTTGAAGACGTGGACGGTGAGCCAGCCGGGCTTCTGTACGTGCGTGGACATGGGACCCCCAGGGTCTGCCGGAGAGCGCCGCTCTCTTTTGTGAGCACTGCTCTCGCTCGAGGAGGATTCTGCCGTAGGGCGGTGACCAAAGCAAGAGCAGTGCTCTCGGCTGCTATCACTGCTCTCGTTTGTTTTCACCGCTCTCCTTTGTGTGCACCGCTCTGCTTTCATGGCACACTGCCCGGCATGAGCACCGCACAGGGCGCCCGCGCCCGGGCCAGGACGGAAGTCACCGCGGCCATCAAGGACGCCGCCCGCAGACAGCTCGCGGCGGACGGCGCGGCCAAGCTGTCACTGCGGGCCGTGGCCCGGGAACTCGGCATGGCCTCGTCCGCGCTCTACCGCTACTTCCCCAGCCGTGACGACCTGCTGACCGCCCTCATCATCGACGCCTACGACTCCCTCGGTCAGGCCGCCGAGGCCGCGCACGCCACCGTCGCCGACACCGAGCCCACGCAGCGCTGGACCACGGTCTGCGAGGCCGTACGCGGCTGGGCGCTCGCGCATCCGTATGAGTACGCGCTGATCTACGGCTCTCCCGTCCCGGGCTACACCGCCCCCGAGACCACCGTCCCCGCCGCCGCCCGGGTCGGTCTGCTCCTCATCGGCATCGTCCGCGACGCCTACCAGGGGCTCGGCGTGGCCCGTCCCCCGCTGCCCGCCGAACTGCGCCCCGAGGCCGAGCGCATGGCCGCCGACCTGGCACCCGACCTTCCTCCCGAGACCGTGGCGGCACTCGTGGCGGCCTGGGCGCAGCTGTACGGGCTGGTCGGCTTCGAACTGTTCGGCCAGTTCAACCGGGTCGTCACGGACCGGGAGCCGTTCTTCCGGCATGCGGTGGCCCAACTCGCCCACGGTGTCGGGCTGGTATATCCGCAGAGGGGGCGGGCCTGAGGTGATGCAATGGGCGGCGGTCGGCCATCGCATCCGGAGGTACTTGAATGCACGACGCAGCTGATGCCATCGCGGCGGCCTACCGGCTCGGCAGCGGGCCGTGGAGGATGACGCCTGTCACCCGGGGCGCACTGGGCCGGATATGGAAGCTCTCCGGACGCGGATCCTCCTGGGCGGTCAAGGAACTCCTCTTCGGCTGCGACGAACAACAGGTCGGCCGCGAGGCCGCGTTACGCGAGGCCGCGGAGGAGCTGGGCATCGCCTCACCGCGGCTCCTGCCCAATCGCCACGGCGCCCACGTCTCACGGCTCACCTCCTCCTCGGGCACGTCCTGCGTGAAGCTGTACGACTGGATCGACGGCACCGAGGCGGACGCGTCCGATCCGGACGTCCTGGACTGGTTCGGCCGGACCATGGCCCTGCTCCACCAGGCGGGGGAGGGGGCGAGCGAGACGCCGACGGCCTGGTACGAACAGTGCCCTCAGGACAGCGACTGGAAGAGCCTGCATCAGAAGGTCCAGCGGGCCGGCCTGCCGTGGGCGGACGCGCTGGGCGGGTTCATCGACACCGCCTCGGCGGAGCTGGCGCGCTGGGTGACCCCGTCCGATTCCGGCGACCTGGTGACGTCCCACCTCGACCTGCAGCCGCAGAACGTCCTGGTCGGCGCGGACGGGCCTGTCCTCCTCGACTGGGACAACGCCGGTCCTGCCTCGGCGGAACGGGAGTTCGCGCGGGCCCTGTACGTGTGGTCCGGCGGCAACCACGGGAACGTCGATTCCGCCCGCCGACTGGCGCGTGCCTATCGAGCCGCCGGAGGCCGCGCCGCCGTCACGGGTCCGCAGTCGTTCTCGATGCTGTTCGCGACGGTCCTGAACTTCGTCCACGTCCAGGCCGAGTGCGCCGTCGACCCGACCGTGACCGCCGCGCAGCGCGCGTTCGCGAGCGACCAGGTCGTTGCCCTGCTGCGCAGTGTGCCGGACATGGCGGCCGTGTCCAGGTTGGCCGCGGCACTGGAGGACGTCGGGTGACACACCGGGCGGCACCGGGGCGGACGTGACCGCTGACCGCGGTGGACGAAGCGCCCCGGCGGCTGCGGCGCCTCCGCCCGGAGAGCCCAAGAGCGGTGAGCCGGAGAGCCGGGTCCCGCGGACGTACTTCCGCGGGAGTATCTGTGATCACCACGTGCGGGTGACGCCGCCCCGCTGCCGGGGCGTCTAGCGTGGCCGTCATGGAGGAGCAGCGCGTACGCGGGGACGGCCCGCCGATGGGGTGGCGGTACGGGCCCCCGGGCTGGAACCGCTGGGGTGACGAGGGCGCGGGGGAGCCGGGCGCCCGGTGGCCCTGGCGTTCCACCGTCCTGATGGCGGTCTTCGTGCTGGCCGGCTCGAACTACGCCGCCCACGGGCAGGCCGGCGAGCGCGCAGACCTCGACTCCTTCGCGCGTGTGCTGCTGGTGCTGGCGGCCGGACTGCTGCTGTGGCGGCAGCGGTACCCGGTGCTCGTGGCGTTCGGTACGGCCGCCGCGGCGATGGTGTACCTCGGCGCCGGATACCCGTACGGCCCCGTGTTCCTGACCGTCGCCCTGGCCTGCTTCAGCGCCATCGTCGCCGGGCACCGCCGGGCCGCCTGGGCGGCGGTCGGGGTGCTCTGGGCGGGGCACGCGCTGGTGGCGCACTGGCTCTTCCGCTGGTTGCCGCCGCCCGGGGACGAGGCGGCCTCCTGGGGGGAGGAACTCGTCATCGCCACCTGGGTGGTGGCGATCATGGCGCTGTCGGAGCTGGCGCGGGCGCGCCGTGAGCAGTGGGCCCGTGAGCGGGCCGAGCGCGCTCAGGCCGCACGGCGGCGCGCCGACGAGGAGCGGTTGCGGATCGCGCGGGAGCTTCACGACGTCCTCGCGCACAGCATCTCCGTGATCAACGTGCAGGCGGGTGTCGGGCTCGCGCTCCTCGACAGCGACCCGGAGCAGGCCCGTACCGCCCTGACCACCATCAAGGCCAAGAGCAAGGAGGCGCTCAGCGAGGTGCGGCAGGTGCTCGACACGCTGCGCGCGCCCGGTGACGCGCCGCGCGCCCCGGCGCCCGGACTCGACCGGCTGCCGGAACTGGTGGAGCAGGCGGCGGACGCGGGCCTCACGGTCGAGGTCATGGGGCAGCCGCCGCGCCTGGCCCCCGGAACCGACCTCGCCGCCTTCCGCATCGTCCAGGAGGCGCTCACCAACGTCGTGCGGCACTCCGGTTCACGGCGGGCGCGCGTGCACCTCGATCACGACGGCGGAGCGCTGCGGCTGTGCGTCGACGACGACGGCCCGGCCACCGGCGCCGACGCGGGCGGCAGCGGGAACGGGCTGGCCGGGATGCGGGAGCGGGCCGCCGCCCTGGGCGGCACCATCGAGGCGGGCCCGCGGCCCGACGGCGGCTTCCGCGTGCTCGCCGTCCTGCCGATCAGCCCACCTGCCGAGGCCAAGGAGGACGACCGGTGATCCGTGTACTGCTCGCCGACGACCAGTCACTGGTCCGGGCCGGGTTCAAGGCGCTGCTCGACGCACAGCCGGACATCGAGGTGGCCGGGGAGGCGTCCGACGGCGAGGAGGCGCTGCGACGGATCCGCGAACTGCGGCCCGACGTCGTGCTGATGGACATCCGCATGCCCCGGTTGGACGGCCTGGCCGCGACGCGCCGCGTCACCGAGGAGCCGGGACTGGACGACGTGAAGGTGGTCATGCTCACCACCTTCGAGCTCGACGAGTACGTCTTCGAGGCGATCCGCTCCGGCGCGTCCGGGTTCCTGGTCAAGGACACCGAGCCGGAGGAACTCCTTCGTGCCGTACGGGCGGTGGTCGCCGGCGACGCGCTGCTCTCGCCCGGGGTGACCCGTCGGCTGATCGCCGAGTTCGCGGCCCGTTCCAAGGAACCGGCGGCCGCCGGCTCCCTCGCCCGGCTCACCGAGCGCGAACGGGAGGTCATGGCCCTGGTCGGCATCGGCCTGTCCAACGAGGAGATCGCCCGGCGCCTGGTCGTCAGCCCGCTCACCGCGAAGACCCACGTCAGCCGCACCATGGTGAAGCTGGGCGCTCGGGACCGTGCCCAACTGGTCGTGCTGGCCTACGAGTCCGGGTTGGTGCGGCCGGGCTGGCTGGGCTGAGACCCCGGCCGGCCCTCGCCCGCCGCGGCCTGGTGCCGGAACCGTACGAGGACGTTGACGACCCGGGCGGCGAACAGCACGGCCGCCAGGCCGGTGCCCGTGCCGCGCAGCGCGGCATCCACACCGTCCGGCAGGTCGAAGAGGAGCGCGGGACCGGCGACGGCCCCGAAGAGGACCGCCGCCGCGAAGGCCGCGCTGCACAGCGCGTACCCGATCTCGACGGTGATCGCGTCCCGCTCGGCCGGCGTGCGCGATCCCGCGCGCGGCACGCGGTTTGGCGGGCTCCCCCGTGCCGGGCCGGACCGTCTCCCCCGCGGCCGGTCATGTCGCGTTCTTCGCGGCCGGTCATGTCGCGTCCCCCGTGAATGGTCATGTGGCGCCCCCTGATCGGTCAGGGCGCCTTCCCCGTTGCCGTTCGCGAGCCAAACAGACGTGCGCCCGGCGGGGCAAGCGGCCCCGCCGGGCGCACGGTCGGGAGGCGGTCCCTCTAGTCGTCCTAGTCGCGGACCGGCACGCGTTCCGCTTCCGTCTCCGCCACGGTGGACCTGGCGACGACCACGGACGGCCGCGGTCCAGCGGCCCGCAGCCCGGTGAGGCTGATCAGCAGACCGGCCACGGCGACGATCGCCACGACCACGAGTCCGGGCCGGTAACTGTCGAGGACGGCCTGTGGGGTGGCGTTCTCCGGGGCGTTCGCGGTCACCACGGCCGTCACCACGGCGAGGAAGATCGCGCCGCCCACCTGCACGGACGTATTGAGCAGCCCGGAGACCATGCCCTGCTCGCGCTCGTCCACCCCGTTGGTGGCCTGGACGTTGAGCGAGGGGAAGGTCAGTGCGAAGCCCGCGCCGACCAGCAGCATGGTCGGCAGGATCACCGCCGCGTAGACCGGGTGCAGGTCGATGCGCAGGAACAGGACGTAGCCGGCGACCATCATGGCGAAGCCGAGCACGATCAGCCGTGCCGTGCCGAACCGGTCGATGACGGTCCCGACCTTCGTCGCGGACAGCGCCACCAGCGCGCCCGCCGGCAGGAAGGCCAGGGCGGTGTGCAGCGCCGACCAGCCGAGCAGCTGCTGCATGTACAGGGTGACCAGGAACTGGAAGCCGATGTAGCTGCCGACGAACGTCAACGCGCCCACCTGGGCACGCACCTGGGGTCCTGAACGCAGCACTCCGAGCCGGACCAGCGGGCTGGCGCTGCGCCGCTCGACGGCGACGAAGGCCGCCAGCAGGACGACGACCGCGGCGAACGACAGGATCGTACGGGCAGAGCGCCAGCCGGTCTCCGGTGCCTGGACGACGGTGAAGACGAGCAGCAGCATCGAGGCGGTGCCGAGGACGGCGCCGGGGACGTCGTAGCCACCGCCGCCGCGTGCGCGCTCGGTGCGCGGCAGCAGCTTCAGGCCGACGACCAGGGCGATCAGGGCCACGGGCGCGGGGAGCAGCATCGTGAACCGCCAGCTCGCCTCCGTCAGCAGGCCGGAGAACACGAGCCCCATCGAGTAGCCCGTCGCACCGCAGGTGGTGTAGATGGACAGGGCGCGGTTGCGCAACGGACCCTCGGGGAACGTCGTGGTGATGATGGACAGGCCCGCGGGCGCCGTGAAGGCCGCACTCAGGCCCTTGACGAAGCGGCTGGCGATCAGCAGCGGACCCGAGTCGACGAGACCACCGAGCAGCGAGGCGACCGCGAAGACGCCCAGGGCGACCAGGAAGACCTGACGCCGGCCGAGCAGGTCGGCGGCGCGTCCGCCGAGCAGGAGCAGGCCGCCGTAGCCGAGGATGTAGCCGCTGACGATCCATTGCAGCGTCGAGGTGGACAGCCCCAGGTCGGCGCCGATCGACGGAAGCGCCACGCCGACCATCGACACGTCCAGGGCGTCCAGGAACATCGCGGCGCAGAGCACCAGCAGGGTGCCCCACAGCCGGGGGGTCCAGCGTCCGTCGGACGCGGGAGTGGTGAGCGGAGAGGTCATGGCCGAGAGATTACATGCATATGCATGAGATGCAAGCACATTAAATTCTGGTGCAATATCTCTTGTGCCCTGCTACCGTGCGCGCATGGCGGCGAAGCGGGCGGAACGGGCGCTGGTGGCACAGTGGCGGGACATCCTGGCGCTGCACGCGCGGACGCAGTGCGAACTCGACCGCGCCCTGAGCGGTCACGGCCTGTGCGCCAGCGACTTCGAGGTGCTCGACGTGCTGGCCGAGTCGCCGGGGCGGGACCGCCCTTCTGCCTACCGCGTCCAGGAGATCGCCGAGCGCGTCCACCTCAGCCAGAGCGCGCTGTCCCGGCTCATCGCCCGCCTGGAGAAGGACGGGCTGGTGGAACGCGGCATGTGCCCGGAGGACCGGCGGGGTGTACGGGTCGGGCTCACGGCGAAGGGGCGTGCGCTGCACGGCGACGTCCTGCCGGTGCAGCGCGCGGTGCTGGCGCGGATGCTCGCCGACGGCTGAGGACGGTACGCGGGGACGGTCGAGGACGGTGCGCGCGGGGGCCTGGACGCTACGCGCGGGCGCCCGAGGAAGTCACGCGCGGACTGCCGCGGCAGGTGCTCCGGACGGCAGGTGACGCCCTCCGGAGCTCAGACGCCCGACGCCTCCCGCCACAGGGACGCGAGCGCGGGATCGCCCGTCACGGTCGGCACCGGCAGACGGTTCCACAGCGCCAGGTACAAGTCCCCCGCGGGACCGGCCAGTTCGCACTCGGCCTCTTCCGAGGCGTCCGGCGTGGTCACGGGCGGCTCCGCGGACAGACGTACGGTCCACACCGCGCCCGCGTCCTGCGCACGCACCCGCAGGACGCGCGGCTCGGCGGTGCGGACCCGGCTCTTGGGGCGGGTGTGGAAGCCGCGCAGCAGTTCGTCGATGCCGTCCACCGCGAAGTCCGTGGCGACCGGGGCCGGACGGCCGCCGCGCGCCGCCTCCGCGTCGAACCGGTGCACCGTCGTCTCGTGTGCCTGACGCCGGGCCCAGAAGGCCAGCGGCGACGGCGCGGGCAGGAAGGCGAAGCACTCCACGTCGGGCGGCGCGCCGGTCAGCGTGTCCACCAGGCGGCGGTGGCTGTCGCGGTACCAGGTCACCAGGTCGGCCCCGTCCAGGTCCGGGGCCTCGCCCAGGGGGCGGCGTGCGGGGTGCCGGTCGGCGACGAACGCGGCGGCCCAGCGGTGCACCGCCCCGGTGTGCCGCAGCAGGTCGCGCACCTGCCAGCCGGGGCACGTCGGCACCTTGGCGTCCACCCCGGCCTCGTCGGCGGCAGCGGCCAGTGATCGGCCCTCGCGGTCCAGGATGCGCAGGAACTGGGCGGTGTCCATGGCGCCGAGTCTGCCGTATGGAGTGCGCTCCAGGGCAAGGGCGTTCTCCTCCGACGCGGCCGATCGACCGCCCACGGGGTTACGGCAGCGGGGTCCCGCCCGTCGCGTTGACGATCTCGGCTGTGATGTAGGACGCCTCCTGCGAGGCGAGGAAGACGTAGGCGGGTGCCATCTCGGCCGGCTGCGCGGGCCGCCCGATGGGCGCCTGCTTGCCGAACTCCTGTGTGTCCGGCATGGTCGCCGGGATCAGTGGCGTCCACACCGGGCCCGGCGCCACCGCGTTCACGCGGACGCCCCGGTCGATCACCATCTGCGCCAGCCCCTGGGTGAAGGTGACGATGGCGCCCTTCGTCGTCGCGTAGTCCAGCAGGTGCGGACTGGGCTTGTAGGCCTGCACCGACGTGGAGTTGATGATGCTGCCGCCCTCCGGGATGTGCGGCAGGGCGAACTTGCACAGCCAGAACATGCCGTACAGGTTGGTGCGCATCACGCGGTCGAACTGTTCGGTGGAGATGGCCTCGATGCCGTCGGGCTGCGACATCTGGTACGCCGCGTTGTTCACCAGGACGTCGATCCGCCCGAACTCCGCCACGGCCCGCTCCACCAGCGCCCGGCAGTTCTCCTCCTCGCGGACGTCGCACGACACGGGCACGGCACGCCGGCCGGCCTCCTCGATCCATCGGGCGGTCTCGGCGGCGTCGTCCTTCTCGCTGTCCAGGTGCGTGAAGAGCACATCGGCCCCTTCGCGGGCGAACGCCAGCGCGACCGCCCGGCCGATCCCGGAGTCCCCGCCGGTGATCACGGCCTTGCGGCCGGTCAGCCGGCCGCTGCCCCGGTACGACTCCTCGCCGTGGTCCGGGGGCGGATCCATCGGGCCGGTCCAGCCCGGATGCGGCTGGTCCTGGGCGGGGAAGTCGGGGGTCGGGTGCTGTTCGGCGGGGTTCTGCTGATCGGTCACGGTCTGCCTCCTTGTCCGTGGGTGCGACCGGTGCGGTCACCGGTGCTCGACGGGCCCGGCATCGAGTACCCGCGCATCGCGATGCCGATCACCGAAACGTACGCGCTGTGTGCTCACCGCGCGCTCCGCGCGGGAGCCGGTGACCGTACCCCCGGCGCCCGTGCCGAAGGGGAGAGCGGGCGGCGGTTGCCGTCAGCCCCCGGCCGCGCGGCGCGCCGCGAACCCGACGACCGCCGCCACGCCCGCGAGCACCGCCACACTCGTGAGCGCCGCCGGCAGGGTGAACCAGTCCGCCATGAAGCCGATCGCGGGCGGCCCGAGAAGCATGCCGCCGTAGCCGAGCGTGGAGGCGACGGCGACGCCGCTGGGACCGGCGAGCGTGCCGGCGCGCTCGACCGCCACCGGGAAGAGGTTGGCCAGACCGAGCCCCGTGACCGCGTAGCCGAGCAGAGCCGCCCACAGGGACGGGGCGAGCGACCCGAGGAGCATGCCGCAGGCCGCGGTGGCACCGCCCGCGACCACGGTCCGGGTACGGCCGAGCCGTTCGAGGAGCGTCGTCCCGGTCAGCCGTCCCACCGTCATGGCCAGCGCGAAGCACGAGTAACCGAGGGCGGCGGCCCCGGGCGAGGCGTCGAGGTCCTCTTCGAGGTGCAGGGCGCCCCAGTCGGCCAGGGCGCCCTCACCGTACGCCGTGCACAGCGCGATCAGCCCGAACACGAGCACGAGCCCGCGGGTACGGCCGTCCGGACGGCCCTTGCCTCCGGCCTCGGCCCGCACCACCCGGTCCGGCGGCGCCGGCGACTCGTACCGCAGGAGCGTGCGCCCGGCGACGGCGGTCACCAGCAGCCCGGCGACGGTGAGGCCCAGCAGATGCCGGGCCGGCGAGAGCGCGCCCGCGACCAGCCCGCCGAGCCCGGCACCGATCATTCCGCCCAGGCTGAAGGCGGCGTGGAAGCTCGGCATGACCGGCCGTCGCAGGGCGGCCACCAGTTCCACGGCCGCACTGTTGAAGGCGACGTTGATCCCGCCGTACGCCGCTCCGAACAGGAACAGGACGATCCCCAGCGTGAGCACCGAGTGGGTGTGCGGGGGCAGGGCGACGCTGAGGCTGAGCAGGACGGCGCAGACGACGGTGACCCGGTGATTGCCGTACCGGCGGCACAGGCGGCCGGTGAGGACCATGGTGACGACGGCTCCGGCGGAGACGCCGAGCAGGGCCAGTCCGAGGGCGCTGGCGGAGGCGCCGGTCTGCTCCTTGATGGCCGGGATGCGCACGACCCATCCCGAGAAGATGAATCCGTCGAGGGCGAAGAAGGTGGTGAGGGCGATGCGGAGTCGGGTGAGGTTGTCGCCGTTGCCCGGCACGGCGTTGTGCGGGCGGGTTTTGTTTATTTGCGGCACAAAGTCAGGCTAGGGGGGCGCCTGGGGCCAGGCAAGGGGGAATCAAGGCAGGGGGATCCAGGGCATGGGGGATTCACGGCAGGGGGCTTCAGGACGAGGGGAGGGGAGTCGAGGCGAGGTAAGGGGGGAATCAGGGGAGGGGAGTCGAGGCGAGGGAGGACCGGGCGGCGGCGGGGATCGCGCCGGCGCCGGAGCCGGTGGGACGGACCGCACCGCTCGCCGCTCTTTCGGCTGCCCGGTCGGGGACCCGGCTGACACACTCGGTGGCCGCGGCGGGCGGTCCGCCGCCGGAAGGCGTGTCGGGGGTGGCGGCATGGCGGGACGTGAGGGCCGGAACAACATCACGGCGATCGTCGTGGGCGCGGGGATCGGGGGACTGGCCGCGACGCTGAGTCTGCGGCGCGCCGGGTGCGACGTCACGCTGGTGGAGCGGGCGCCGCGCTTCACGGAGGTCGGTGCCGGGATCCAGCTCGCGCCCGACGCCACGCGCGTGCTGCGCCGACTGGGCCTGCTGGACGCCGTCGCCGCACAGGCCACCCGCCCGTCCCACCTGAGTTTCCGCACCTGGTCCGACGGGGCGGAGATCTGCCGCTACACCCTGGGGCGCGCGGCCGAGGAGGCGTTCGGGGCGCCGTACCTGCAACTGCACCGGGCCGATCTGCACCAGGCCCTGGCTGCCGAAGTGCCGCCCCGCTCGGTGCGCCTGGACACCGTGGTGGTGGGCATCGACCAGGACGACGAGTGCGCGCACGTGACCACGGCGAGCGGCGAGCGCCTGGGCGCGGATCTGGTCGTGGCCGCGGACGGGGTGCGGTCCGCGGCCCGCCAGTGGCTCTTCGGCGCGGACGAGGCGGTCTTCTCCCACACCGCCGCCTACCGGGCGCTGCTCCCGGCCGACGAGGTGGCCGACCTGAATCTCCCGGACTACGCCGTCTGGCTCGGGCCGCACCGGCACGTCGTCCACTACCGGGTGCGGCGCGGCGAACTGCTCAACGTGGTGGCGGTGTTCCGGGCCGAGGCGGCCGAGGAGTCGTGGACCGCTCGGGCGGAGCCCGGAGAGCAACTGCGCGCGTTCGACGGGTGGGACCCCCGGGTGCTCAGCGTCCTGGAACGCGCGGGGCAGGTGTTCCGCTACGGGCTCTACACGCGTGCCCCGCTCGCGCGGTGGACCATCGGGCGGGTGACCCTGCTCGGCGACAGCGCCCACGCGATGGTGCCGTTCCAGGCCCAGGGCGCGGCCCAGGCCATGCTCGACGCGGACGTGCTCGGCGACGCTCTCACGGGTGCCGCGCCGGCCGAGGTGCCCGACGCGCTGGACCGGTACGCCCGCCGGCGGATCGCGACGGCGACGAGCGTGCAGGCCGGTTCCGCGCGGGCCGGTGAGGAGTTCCACCTGCCGGACGGTCCTGAGGCCCGGGCGCGGAACGCCCGCATGGCGGCGTACGCGGCCGAGCACGGGTTCGGTCCTCAGGCGACCGCGTGGGCGGCCGAGCACGGGTCCGGTTCTCAGACGACCAAGTGAGCGGTCGAGCACGATCCTCGGACGGCCGCGTGAGCGGTCGACGGCCGCGGCGAGCGGATGGCACCGTGAACGCGCCGGTACGGCGGAGCGGTGAACACCCGGGTACGGCCGAGTGGGTGCGCCGTGAACGCTCCGGTAGGGCCGAGCGGGTGGCGAGGTGAACGGCGCCGCGTACCGCCGAGCAGTCGGCGCTCACCGCCATGTCCGGTCCCCGCCACGCGACCGCGCCACGGCCCCTGGCCACGCGACCGCGCCACGGTCGGAGTCACCGGCTGGCTCAGGGGACGTCGGCCACCGAGAAGACCCCCGGCCCGCTGATCCCGTACAGCACCCCGCCCACCCGCAGCGGCGGCACCGAACTGGGCGACAACTCCTCGAAGGAGCGGCCCTCCGTGTCGAAGGACGGGGCGGTGCGCCCGATCTCCTTGCCGGTGCGCGGGTCGAGGGCGAGGACGCTGGTGTCCGGCAGGACGACGTACAACCGGCCGTCGTGGACGGCCGGTTCGCTGAAGATGCGCAGGTCCCGCGAGCTCGTCCACAGCGGCTTCCCGCGCTTGAGGTCCAGGGCGAGCAGGGTCTCGTTGCCGTAGTCGAAGATGTACATGGTGTCGCCGTGCACCAGCGGCGGCGCTTCCGGCTCCACGCTCCAGGGAAAATCGACACGGCGCGTCTTCCCGCTGTCGAGGTCCTGGACGAAGAAGGCGGCGGAGACCCCGGTGTCGTCCTCCCAGCGCGCGTAGTACCCCGTGCCGTCGTGGACCGTGGCCAGCCACAGATCGCCCTTGGGCGCCTGGACCGTGCCCAGCGTCCGGCCGGTGCGCGCGTCGAGGCGGGCTATGCCGCCGGAGCCGCCGCGCAGATCGGCGTAGAGCGTTCTGGCGGGGCCCGCGTAGAAGGGGCTCGGTGAGCCGGACGTCAGCTGACGCCGCCACAGTTCCTCACCGGTGCGGGGATCGTACGCCGCGTAGCGCGCGGTGTCGGACGGCCCGAGCTGGTCCAGGCGGACGAGCAGCACACCACCCAGGCACTCGAACTCGCCCACCGGGCCTTTCAGACGCCACAGCCGCTTCCCGGTCCTGCCGTCGTAGGCGTCCACGCCCTGGGAGCGGTCGGCGCTGCTGACGTACACCACACCGTCGTGGACGACGGGCTCGCCCAGCGAGAAACCGTCGACCTCCTTCTCGCTCATCGGCTTCGTCCAGTCCACGCGGCCCGTCGCGGGGCTCAGCCGCATCAGGGCGACCTGGGGGGAGGAGCAGAAGACGCCGAGGGAGTCGGGTGTGCACGCCGCGCCCATGCCGAACGGATCGTCCTTCCCCGGCTCCAGCGTGACGTGCCACGGCTTCCAGCCGGCCGGCACCGCACCACCGCGCGCCGCCCGCGGGCCGGTTCCGTCTGTCTCACCGGCCTCGCCCACCGTGCTCGCCGGGGCGTCATCCAGCAGGGCCGCCGACGCCGCGCCCGCCGTGCCGAGCACGGCCGCGGCGACGAGGGCGGTCCACAGCCTCCTGCTGCGCCGCCGGCGTTCGGCTTGCGGCCCGGGCCTTGCGGACGACGTCCCGGACGGCAGCGCCGTCGTGCCCGACAGTACGGTCACCGAGTCCTGGTACGGCACGTCACCGGGTTCTTCGCCGGGGGTTTCCCCGGCGGCTTCCTCGGGCGCCGCGTCTCGCGCGACGGGGGGTGCCTCGCCCGCCGGCACTTCGTGCGACACGTCCTCCGGCAGCGCGGCGAGCGCGTCGAGCACCTCGCTCGACGTCGGCCGGTCCTCCGGTTCCTTCGCCAGACACGCCGACACCAACGGGCGCAACGGCTCGGGCAGAGCGCCCAGGTCCGGCTCGCTGTGCACGGTGTTGTACGCGGCGAGATAGGCGTTCTCCGCCTCGAACGGGCTGTGTCCCGTGGCCGCGTACACCAGCACCGCCGCCAGTGAGAAGACGTCCACGGCGGGGCCGACCTCGCGTGGGCGGCTGAACTGCTCCGGCGCCATGAACGGCGGCGAACCCATCACCAGCCCGGTCTGGGTGCGGACATCGCTGCTGGCCGCGCGCGAGATACCGAAGTCGATGACGCGTACCGCCCCGTCGTCGCCCCCGCCCTCCAGCAGAAGCACGTTGCTGGGCTTGAGATCCCGGTGCACGACTCCCACACGGTGGATCTCCCGCAGCGCTTCGGCGAGTTCGGTGCCGAGACGGCGCAGCGCGGGCCAGTCCAGGGGGCCGGACTCGGCGACCCGCTGGGCGAGGGTGCGACCGGGGACGAACGCGGTGGCCATCCACGGCCGTGGCGCGTCCGGGTCGGCGTCGACGACCGGCGCGGTGAACGCGCCGCTGACCCGGCGCGCGGCAGCGATCTCCTGCCGGAACCTCGCCCGGAAGTCGGCATCGTCGGCGTATCTGGTGTGCACGACCTTCACGGCGACTGCCCGGCCCGAGGCCGATCTGCCGAGGTAGACGATGCCCATGCCGCCGGTCCCGATCCGCGATTCGATCCGGTAGCCGCCGACGGACCTCGGATCGCTCTCGCGCAGGGTCACAGCATCTCCTCCACGGGTTCTGGCCATGACGGTGCCGGTCGGGACCGTTCTGACAGGGACGGCTCACTTTAGCGGCAGGTCTTCGAGGCCGGTCGGGCGAACCCGGCGGACCCGGTGGGGTCAGTCGTTGCCGCGCAGCGCGGCCCAGGTCGCGTGGTCGACGACGCCGTCGGCGGTCAGACCCCTGTCGCCCTGGAAACTCCGCACGGCGGACTCGGTTCCGGCGCCGAACTCGCTCTCCCCGTCCCTGCTCGCCGCGGCGTAGCCACGCTTCGTCAGGATGCACTGGACCTGCCGCACACGCTTGCCGCTGTCTCCCGAGCGGGTGCGCCCGTTGCCGGAGTAGTGCGTGCAGTCGGTGATCCAGGGCGGGGTGGGGGTCGGCGCGGGCGGGCTGCTCGGCGTCGGGCTCTCTTCGGCGGGGGTGCTGGGCCGGGCGCCGGGAGCGGAGGGGGAGGCGCTCCGCCGCCCGGTGCCGGGGGAGTCGGTTGCCTCGGGTCGTGAGACGTTGCCGCCGGGGCGGGCGGCTCCGTCGGCGCTCTTGCCGGACGCGGGCTTCCTGCCGGAGGCGCTGGTGGGCGGCGGCGAGCCGGATGCGGCCTCGGGGACGGCGCCCTCAACCGTCGTACGGGCATCGGGGGAGGCGGCCCGGGCGTCCGGGCGCGTGAGCACGAAGACCCCCGCGGCGACCGCGCAGAGGGTGATGCCCGCGGTGACGGCCAGCACCGGTTTCCTCCGCGACCCGGTGCGGGTTTCCCCGCTGCGTAACGGGACGGCGGAAGGAGGCGCCCCTAACCCGGCAGGGAGTGCTTCCCCACGAACGGGGACCGCCTCGTCCCCCGGAGCGTCCGCAGCGGAAAGGCCGCACAGCACCTCGTACGCCCGTTGCCGGTCCAGCACGAGCGCGGCCAGCGGCTCGGGCCAGACGGCCGAGCCGGTGTGCGGCACGGCCGCCTCGATCAGTTCCTGCGGGGTGGGCCGTAGTTCCGGCTCCTTGACCAGACAGGCGGACAGCAGCTCGCCGAGTGCCGCGTCCGTCGCGGCGATGTCGTCGATCAGGTGCGGTTTCGGTTCCTCGAACGCCACCCGGTGCATCACGTCGACACCCGTGCCGTCGCCGAACGGAGCGTGTCCGGTCGCCGCGTAGACCAGCGTGCCGGCCAGCGAGAACACGTCCGACGACGTGTCGGTCCGCCCCTCCCGCAGATGCTCCGGCGACATGAAGGCCGGGGTACCCACCCGGTTGCCCGTGCCGGTGAGCGCGCTCGCGTCCACGGCCTTGGACAGGCCGAAGTCGATCACATACGCGCCGCTGACCGACAGCAGGACGTTGGACGGCTTCAGGTCCCGGTGCACGATCCCCGCCGCGCCCAGGCCGGCGAGCGCCTGCCCCATCTCCGCCACCAGCCGCCAGACCGCGGCGGTCGGCAGCGCACCGTCCTCCCGTACCGCCTCGGCCAGATCCAGACCCGGCAGGTACTCGGTGGCCATCCACAGCAACTCGTCCTGGAAGCCGGTGCCGCACAGACGCGGCGTGTGCGGTGTGCGGACCCGGGCGTGCACCGACGCCTCACGCTGGAAGCGGCGCCGGAAGTTGGCGTCGTCCGCGTACTCCGGTCTGATCACCTTCACCGCGACCAGGCCGGTGCCGCCGTCGCCCCGGCGGGCGAGATACACCCGCCCCATTCCGCCGCTGCCGAGCAGGGCCAGCGGCACATAGGGACCGATACGGCGCGGGTCGCCGGAGCGCAGGGGTGAGGCACCGGCCCGCCGCAGCGCGGCAGCCTCGTGCGCAGCCGGGACCGACGGCGTCGGCCGCTGTTGTGACACGCGTCCCCCGAAGTTGTCTTCGCCGTACGTCAGTTCCCCTGAGGGGAAGAAGAGGCTAGCCCAGCCCGGGCGTGTGTTCAGCCATTCCCTCACTTCCGCCACGCGGGTCAGGCGGGATGGCTGGATTCAGGTGCTTCGGGCCCAGGCCGGGCCCCTGCCGGCACCTGAGCCGATCCGGCTTGCGAGGTGGCGGCGGCTGTCCCATAGTCCGAATATGGACGCGCGTGAAAAGGCGCTCCACCAGGCGTACCACCACGCTCTGCGCTGGCTGGCCGACCTTCCCGAACGCCCGGTTCCCGCCCGCGCCTCGGTCGAGGAGATCGTACGCGCGCTCGGTGCCGAGCTGCCTGACCGCCCGACCCCGCCGGCCGATGTCGTCGACCTGCTGGCCAGCGCCTGCGACCCGGGGCTGACGGCGTTTCCCAGTGGCCGCTTCTACGGATTCGTCGTCGGGGGCACGGAACCGGCCGCGCTGGCCACCGACTGGCTGGTCAGCGCCTGGGACCAGAACTGCGTGATGCGGGCCGTCTCACCCGCCTACACCGCCGCGGAGGACATCGCGGGCGCGTGGCTGCTCGATCTGCTGGGCCTGCCGAGTGACAGCGCCGTGGGTTTCACGACCGGTGCCACGATGGCGAACTTCACCTGCCTCGCCGCCGCGCGCGATGCGGTGCTGGGGCGCGCCGGGTGGGACGTCGCCCGCGACGGACTCGTGGGCGGACCCGCCCCACGCGTCATCGTCGGCGCGGACCGTCATATGGCCATCGACCTCGCGCTGCGTTATCTGGGGCTGGGCGAACCCGAAACGGTGGCGGCGGACGATCAAGGACGTATCGTGCCGGAAGCGCTCCGGCACGCGCTGGCCACCGGCGGGCGGCGCCCCGGGATCGTGGTGCTCCAGGCCGGGGACATCCACTCCGGGGCCTTCGATCCCTTCACGGAGACGATCCGTGCCGCCCGCGACGCGCAGGCGTGGGTGCACGTCGACGGCGCCTTCGGGCTCTGGGCGGCCGCCTCCCCGGGGTATGCGCATCTGACGGTGGGCTGCTCGGACGCCGACTCCTGGGCGACCGATGCCCACAAGACCCTGAACGTCCCGTACGACTGCGGCCTCGCCATCGTGCGGGACGCGACAGCACTGCGCGCCGCCATGGGCCTGCACGGCGCCTACCTCATCCAGGCCGAACACGGCGATCCCATCGACAAGGTCCCCGAGCTCTCCCGGCGGGGCAGAGCCTTCACCGTGTGGGCGGCACTGCGGTCTCTCGGCCGGTCGGGCGTGGCCGACCTCGTCGAGCGGCTGTGCCGGCACGCCTGCGCCTTCGCCACCGGCATCGCCGACATCGACGGCGCGACCGTCCTCAACGACGTGGTCTTCACCCAGGTCTGCGCCCGGTTCGGCGACGACGCACGCACGCAGCGGGTCATCGACCGGTTGCTCGACGAGGGCACGGCGTGGATCAGCGGATCCTCCTGGCACGGCCGTCGCGTCATGCGGATCTCGGTCAGCAACTGGTCGACGAACGACGACGACGTGGCGCGCGCACTCGGGGCGATCAGGCGCGCGGCGGTCACCACGACCTGAGCGCTGCGGCGGTCACCGGGCGGCTGCCTCGCCCTGACCGGTCCGGGGCCGGCCCCGGACCGGTTGGGAGCCCGGTCCGGGACCGGTCAGGAGCCCGGCCCCGGACCGGTCGGGGGGTCAGACCGCGGGTGCCGGGAAGGTCGGGTACTCCACCCCGGAGACGTGCTGCACGACACGGATGACCTGGCACGAGTAACCGAACTCGTTGTCGTACCAGAGGTAGAGGATCGCGTTGTCACCCTCCACCTTGGTGGCGCCCGCGTCGACGATCGAGGCGTGGCGGGAGCCGATGAAGTCGCTCGAGACCGCGTCGGGGGCGCTGATGAAGTCGATCTGACGCTTGAGCGGCGAGGTCAGCGAGACGTCCCGGAGGTAGTCGAGGACCTCCTCACGGGTGGTCTGGCGCGCGAGCTGCAGGTTGAGGATCGCGATCGAGACGTCGGGCACCGGGACGCGGATCGAGCTGCCGGTGATCTTCGCCTTCAGGTCGGGGAGCGCCTTGGCGACGGCGGAGGCGGCACCCGTCTCGGTGATGACCATGTTGAGCGGAGCGGAGCGGCCCCGGCGCTCGGACTTGTGGTAGTTGTCCAGCAGGTTCTGGTCATTGGTGAACGAGTGAACCGTCTCCACGTGGCCACGCAGCACGCCGAACTCGTCCTCCATCGCCTTCAGCGGCGGAACGATGGCGTTGGTGGTGCACGACGCGCAGGACAGGATCTGCTCGTCCGGCTTGATGGTGTCGTGGTTGACGCCGTGCACGATGTTCGGGACGTCGCCCTTGCCCGGCGCGGTCAGCACGACCTTGTCGATGCCCGGGCGCAGGTGCTCGGACAGGCCCTCGCGGTCGCGCCACTTGCCGGTGTTGTCGATGAGGATGGCGTCCTTGATGCCGTACGCCGTGTAGTCGACCTCGGACGGGTCGTTGGCGTAGATCACCTTGATCTCGTTGCCGTTGGCGACGATCGTGCCGGCCGCCTCGTCCACGGTGATCGTGCCCTGGAACTGGCCGTGGATGGAGTCGCGGCGCAGCAGCGAGGCGCGCTTGACGAGGTCCTCACCGGCCCGCCCCCCGCCGCCGCGCACCACGATGGCGCGCAGCCGCAGGCCGTTGCCCGAGCCGGCCTTCTCGATGAGCAGGCGGGCCACGAGCCGGCCGATGCGGCCGAAGCCGTACAGCACGACGTCGCGGGGCTCGCGGCGGTCGATCTTGTTGGCTCCGGTGGCACCGGCGACGGCCTCGGCGGTGAACTCGTGCACCGTCAGACCGCGGTCGTCGTTCCTGTACGTCGCGGCCAGCATGCCGATGTCGATCTGGGACGGGCCCAGGTCGAGGGCGGTGAGGGCCTGGAGGAACGGCAGGGTCTCGGTGACGGAGAGTTCCTCACCGGCGATCTGCCGGGCGAATCGGTGGGTCTTGAGGATGCTGACCACCGACTTGTTCACCAGGGAGCGGCTGTGGAGGAGGACGGTGACGTCCCGCTCCCGGTGCAGCCTCCCGATGATCGGGATCATCGACTCCGCGATCTCCTCGCGGTTCTTCCAGTTGGTGAACGAGTCGTCGTTGACAGTCACAGGCTTATCTTTCGAGCTAGGCGGCGCTCATATGCTAACCGCACGCCGATTCGGGTCTGCGCGGAGGGTCTTTTCGGGTGCGATGCCCTGAAAAGAGGGAGGTGCAAGGGTCGGCCACCCTCTGAGATCCGTTGCCGATGGCCGATCGCCGAGCTGTCCTCCCTCGGCCGGAGTGCGGCGGGCGGCCCGTGGGCCGCCGGCGGCACGGCGTCCCGTCCGGTTGCCTGCGGCGCGGCGCCGGTGTCCGAGGCGGGGGAGGGCCGTAGGGCGGAAGTGGCGCCGGGGTGAACCGGCGCACCGCGTCGGCGGTGAGCGGTCAGGGTCCGTCGAGGCGCAGTCCGTCGTGGGGCTGGGCTGCAGGGCTCGTAGGTGGGCTGCGGCCCGGTGCCCCTTGCTCGCAGGGCGAGCACGGGCGTGAGGTGACGGAGAGCGGGAGGCGGGTCCAGTCGCCGGTGCACGCTTCGGCAGCGGTGGCCGGGGCACGGCCCGCCTGGACCCCTGACCAGCGGAAACCACGCTCCCCGGCCTTCGTCCCCCTGGTGCCGCTGTCGCCCGGCCAACCCCGCCGCCCCTGTTGCCCCCGTCAGTGCGGGGCCAGCATCCCCGCACAGGGTCTCCCGAGCCGGTTCAGCCGCTGGCGCACCCCCACGAGTGGCTGCCCGTGCAGTCGTGGCCACAGGCCTTCCGACCTGCACCGAAGCTCCTCCGGCCAGGGGTTCCATGCCGCCGACCGGGTGTCGCCGTAACCCGAGTGAACGTCCCGGATGGTGCGAATGTCCGGAATGCCTGACGGTAATTCACGTCGGGGTCGCGACAGGTCGGCTGATGAAGTGTCAGCTACGCGGCTGCGACGGAAGGACTCTCAGATGCGCTCTGCCCGCATGCTGCTCGCCACCGCGACGGCCACCGCCGCGCTGGCGATCGCCGCCCCCACCACCTCCGCGACGGTCTGGTGGGACCACGAAGACTCTTCCTCCAGCAAGGAGCACGACAAACACGGCAACCACGACAAGCCCCACGGTGGCATGCACACGGGTGGCGGGGCCTTGACGTCGGTCTCCGCGGACGACTGGGGCAGCGAGAAGGAGTCGAAGAAGGAGGACTCCTACTCGTACAAGGACGAGGACAAGTACAAGGACAAGGACAAGGGCGACCACGAGAAGCCGCACGGTGGCATGCACACCGGTGGCGGGGCGCTGACGTCGGTCTCCGCGGACGACTGGGGCAGCGAGAAGGAGTCGAAGAAGGAGGACTCCTACTCGTACAAGGACGAGGACAAGTACAAGGACAAGGACAAGGGCGACCACGAGAAGCCGCACGGTGGCATGCACACCGGTGGCGGGGCGCTGACGTCCGTGTCCGCGGACGACTGGGGCAGCGAGAAGGAGTCGAAGAAGGAGGACTCCTACTCGTACAAGGACGAGGACAAGTACAAGGACAAGGACAAGGACAAGTACAAGGACGAGCACGGCAAGCCGCACGGTGGCATGCACACCGGTGGCGGAGCCCTGACCTCGGTGAACAACGACGACTGGAGCGGCAGCAAGGACCCGAAGTACGACTCGGAGACCTACAAGGACAAGAGCGGCGGCGGGGAGTCCTGGAGCGGCAAGGACAAGGAGTCCTACAAGCACGACGGGGACTCCTGGAAGGGTGAGAAGCCCCGCGGTGGTATGCACACCGGAGGTGGCGCGCTCAGCTCGACCGGCGTCACCACGGGTGGACTCGCCGTCCTGGCGGTCATGGGCACCGGCCTCTACGCGCTGCGGCGTAAGAAGGCAGCCCAAGGCCTGGCCTGACCGATGCCCGGTCACATAGCCGCCGTGGCCGCCGCAGCACGCTCACCCCGTGTCGCGGCGGCCCGGCTCGCCCTCCCGCGTGTCGTGTCCGCTGCCGTGCCCGAGTGAGGTGGTGTCCGATGGCAGCCAACCCCCCTGCCGCTCCCGACCACGACCCGACGCCGACGCCCCGCCGACGCCGCCGCGGGATAGCGGTGCTGTTCTGGAGCGTGATCGCCCTGATCCTGGCGGTCAACCTGATCGGCGGCGGTGACGACTCGTCGGACGCCGACTCCTCACCGCCGGCCGCCGCGACGGTCCAGCTGCCGGCCGGCCCGGCGCAGGAGTCGCGCCGGGCGGACGACTCCCGGCAGGCGGAACCGCCCCGCCGGGCGGACGAGGCACGCCCCGTGGGCAAGCACCTCCCGCGCTCCCGGCCCACCCGTCTGCTCATCCCGAAGATCGCCGTCGACGCGCCCTTCACCGATCTCGCCATCGGCCGCTCCGGCCAGCTCGACGCTCCGCCGGCCCACGACACCAACCTCGTCGGCTGGTACGCCAAGGGAGCCTCCCCCGGTGAGCCGGGCACGTCGATCATCGCCGGCCACGTGGACACGGCGACGTCACCGGCCGTGTTCGTGCGGCTGAGCGAGCTGAAGAAGGGGGACCGGTTCCACGTGCTGCGCGCCGACCGCAGCAGGGCCACCTTCGTGGTCGACGACACGGAGTCGTTCGAGAAGGACCGCTTCCCCGACGATCGCGTGTACGCCGACGCCGATCGGGCCGAGGTCCGGCTCATCACCTGCGCCGGCGCCTACGACCGCAAGGCCCGGGACTACACCGAGAACCTCGTGGTCTTCGCCCACCTGGTCTGACACCGACGCCGCTCGCCCCGTACGGGACACGTCCGTACGGGGCGAGCGGCGGTGCGCTCAGCCGAGGACCCGGCCCAGTTCGATCCGGTCGATGTTCGGCGCCCACGCGGTCGGGTTGCCGAACGTCACCGTGTTGGAGCCTTTCTCCAGGTCGACGGGGACGCCCAGCGTCCAGTAGTCGTCCCAGCTCCAGGTGTTCTTGAAGGTGGCCTTCACCGGCGCGCCGTCGCCCACGGTGATGTCCGCCGTACGGGACATGATGTCCGTGTTGTAGGCGTGGCCGTTGTCCCGGCGCTCGTCGTGCGCGTAGTGGACGACCAGCAGGTAGCGGCCGGACCTCGGCGCGTCCACGGTGAACGTGGCGGTGCTCGACGGGCTGTCGCCGAGCCATCCGACGAAGGAGCCGGCGGAGGCGTGCGGCGAGTCGACGAGCTCGGCTCCGCCCGCGAGGGTGGCCGAGGCGCCTTCGTAGGACAGTGTGCCGGCGGTCGAGCCGGAGCCCGAGACGTCGAGGGAGCGGACGGCGGCGTGCCGCGCCGTCAGGGTGACGCGGTTGTTGCCCGCGACCAGGTAAAGCCGCAGCGGACGGCCCGGCGCCGCCGTCACCGTCTCGCCGTGCAGGGCGAGCCGCACCGCCGCCGACGCCCGCGGCACCACCGTGTAGTAGCCGTCGCGCGGGGCGTACACGTCGAAGACCGCACGGTCGCCGGAGCGCAGCACCAGGGCACCGGTGCCCACTCCCGCCGAGGAGGAGTAGTCGTACGACGGCCTGCCGCCGATGTCCGCCAGCGTGGCCTCGTAGGACGCGGACGGCTCGCCCGTGCGCGTCGTCAGGTCGATGCGGTCGAGGGTGACCTCGGCGTCGCCCTTGGCCAGGGTCAGCACGTGGGAGCCGGACGTGAGGCGGACGGTGACGTCCTTCTTGGCGCGGTAGGTCCAGTTCTCGGTGGAGGGGTAGGTGACCGTGACCGGGTCGCCGCCGTCGATGGACAGCTTCTGGGTGGCCGGGCCGCCGGACTGGTTGCCGTACAGGATCGCCAGGTCGTACGTCCCCGTCTTCGGGACCGTCACCGTGAAGGCGACCTTGCTGGTGGGCTGGTTGAGCGAGCCGACGTCCTTCGTGCCGGAGGCCGCGTAGCCGTTGGCGTTGCTCACCGTGCCCTGGGTGTAGACCTTGCCGTCGGTGAGGGCCGCGTCCTCGGCCTCGTACGACGCCGACCAGGGGACGGAGGCGGGAGAGGGGGTGCCGGAGCCGCCCGGGGTGAGGACGATCCGGTACGCCGACATCTTGTGCATGCCGCGCAGCGGGACGGTCACCGAGCCGTCGTCCGCCACCGTCACCTTGGTCCGGGTGAGGACGCGCGGCGTCGCGTGCTGCCCCTCGTAACCGGACCACGCCGCCTCCGCGACGGTCGCGGTGACCGTCCGGCCGAAGACGGACGGGGAGACGTTCTTCACCACCACGTCCGAGTCGCCGGCCGATCCGCCGAGGAGCACCTGGGCCTGGCGGCGGGAGGTGTCGAGGGAGGCGAGGCCCTGGAGGGTGTCGACGGTGTTCGGCCGCGGCGGGGTCACCTTGACCGTGTCGCCGGTCATGCCCGCGTACCAGCGGAAGAACCACCAGCCGCCGTTGGGGATGTTGGAGCGCACCACATGGCCGCTGAGGTTGCCCGCGGCGTCCCAGTAGGCCATGTTGGCGTACACCTTGTTGCGCTCGAACATCGAGACCCACTGCACGAGCTGCCCCGGCACGGACAGGTCACGGCGGTTGGCGTACTCGTCGATGTTGATCTTCAGCGGGGCGATGCCCGCCTCGCGCTCCAGCCCGCGGTAGTCGTCGTAGTGCGCCTGGAAGTCGCGCAGCGAGCCGGAGCCCAGTTCGTGCCAGGTCATCACCTGGGGGAGGACGTTCTCGCGCTTGGCGAAGGCGAGGAAGTCCCTCAGCAGACGGGTGTGGTACGCGGCCTCGTTGGGGCCGGCGATCCGGGCGGCGGGGTCGATGGCGCGGATGCGGTGGTACACCGTCTTCCAGTCCTTGAAGAACCGGTCGCGGTTCTTCTCGTACGTGGCCTGGTCGGAGACGCCGAGGTGGTACCAGATCTGGTCGGGCTCGTTGAACGGGATGTAGACGAACCGGTCGCTGTTCGGGTCCGCCGAGACCTCCTTGACGATCTTGTCGACCTTGGGGAGGTAGTCGTCGATGCCGAGGTCCTCGTACGGCCACTTGGCGTAGACGTCCTGCATCATCACGTTGATCTCGCCGCCGCCGTTGCGGAAGAACGCCTTGGAGACGGTCAGCGCGTCACCGTTGGGGTGCTGGGCGCCGCCCTCCGGCTTCTGAGAGATGCTGGTGACCTTCAGGGGCTCCAGCGCGGCGTCGCTGGGCACCCCGTCGTCGCTGAGCCCGTACAGCGCGCCGTTGGCGCCGAGCATGACCGGGCCTTCGGAGGAGGCGAGGTCGACGGTCAGGCGCTGCGGTTCGGCGGCGGAGGCGGGTCCGGCGGCGGGGAGGGTGCCTGCCATGGCGGTGACTCCAAGTACGGCGGTGAGCAAGGCATTTCTGGTGCGGGATCTCGTGCGGGCGGGGGTGATCACGCTGCTGGACCTCCGGTCATTTGACGGCTCCACTGGTGATTCCGGACACGATCTTTCGCTGGCCGACGAGGAACACGGCGACCATCGGCAGGCTCATCACCACGACGTACGCGAAGACGAGATGCCAGTTGTTGAGGTAGAGCTGGGCGCCGGCGACCTGGTAGAGGTTCAGCGGGAGGGTGGCCCGCTCGCCGCCGCCGAGGACGAAGAAGGCGTAGAAGACGTCGCTCCAGGCGTAGAGCATCACCATGATCGTCGCGGTGGCGATCACCGGCCTGAGCAGGGGAAGGACGATCCGCCAGAAGATCCGTGCGGGGCTCGCCCCGTCCATCCGCGCCGCCTCCTCCAGCTCCAGGGGAAGGGCGCGGATAAAACCGGTCATGAAGAAGATCGACGTCGACAGGTACATGCCGGTGTAGACGGCGATCATGCCGGGGCGGGTGTTGGCCAGCCCGAGCTGGCGCAGCTCCATCACGATGGTGATGACGGCGGGCGGCAGCAGCAGTCCGCTGACGCACAGCGCGTACGCCGCCGAGACCAGCCTGGATGTGCGGCGGGCGAAGACCCAGGCGGCGCCCGCCCCGAGGATCAGCACCAGGACCACAGAAGGCACCACGACCAGCAGGGAGTTGAGGAAGCCGCGCAGCATCTCGCCCTCGCTGACGGCGTCCATGTAATTGCCCGCGGGCTGCCAGTGCCGGGGCAGGTCCAGGTTCGGCCGGATGGCCTCCGCCTGCGGCTTGGCCGAGGTGACGGCGACCAGCCACAGCGGGACGCCGACGGCGAGCCCCGCGAGCAGGACGACGAGGGCCGGGCGGCCGTACCGCCACACCGGGGTCACAGCATCTGCTCCCTTCGCCTCAGGCCGATGACCAGCGGGATCGCCACCGCGACCACGACCAGGAACAGGACGAGGCTCATCGCCGAGGCCTGGGCGTACAGGCCCTGTCCGAAGATCCGGAACATGTAGATGTTGAAGACCTCCGTGGAGGCGGCGGGACCTCCGCCCGTCGTGGCCTGCACGATGTCGAAGGTGTTCATCGAACCGATCAGCGCCGTGGTGACGTTGAAGGTGACGGCCGGGGCGAGCATCGGCCGGCGCACCGACCAGAACGTCCGCCACGGCCCGGCGCCGTCCATCCGCGCGGCCTCCAGCATGTCGCCGGGGATGCCCTTGAGCCCGGCCAGATAGATCAGCATGGACAGGCCCATCCACTTCCAGCCGTGGATGAGGGTGACGATCACCAGCGTCCAGGTCGTGGAGCCCAGCCACGGAATGTCCGTGCCGAGGAGGGAGTTCAGAGCGCCGTCCTGGTCGAGCAGGGCCTGGAAGACGTAGCCGGTGGCGAGCGCCGAGATGAGCACCGGCAGGAAGAACACGGCACGGAAGAACCGGTTGAAGCGGGTGTCGTCCTCCAGCAGCAGCGCCAGCGCCAGCCCGAAGCCGTTCTGGAACAGCGCGGCCAGCAGGGCGTACAGCAGGGTCGTACGGATCGCGCGCAGCAGCGAGCCGTCGTCGGCGATGGTCCGGAAGTTGTCCAGGCCCGTGAAGGCGATGTCCGCGTGGTACGAGGACCAGTTGGTGAACGGGTAGTAGAAGTTCAGCAGGTTCGGCACCAGGAAGAAGCCCGCGAAGACGGCGATCGCGGGCAGCGCGAACCACCAGGGGTGGTGCACGGCGGCGCGCGGGAGCCGTCCCACGCTCTTCGGTGTGCCCTGCGCGGAGGGCTGCTTGCGGGTGCGTACGACCGTGTCCGCCATGGTCAGAACCCGGGCGCGCCCTGGGCCTTGGCCACCTGCGCGAACTGGTCCTGGATGGCCTGGGCGACCTGCTGCGGGCTCTTCTTGCCGAAGATCATGTCGGCGAGGTAGAGGTGTGTGTCCGGGGCGACGATCGCCTTGGCCTGGAAGACGCCGATGGCCTGGGGCAGGGCCGAAACCTGGGCCTTGGAGGTCTCGGGCAGGCCGTCGGGGGTGGGCACGGACGGCTGCACGGACGGGATCTTCATCGTCTTGATGTAGGCCGGGTAGTCCGGGCCGAGCCAGAAGGCGAGGAACTGCCGCGCCGCGTTCTGCCGCTTCTCGTCACCGGTCTTGAAGGCGACGACGCCGTTGGTCTGGTCGGGGGAGTACAGGCCGGTGGCCGAGGAGTTGGCGACCGGGAACCAGCCGATCTTCCGGTCGATCTCGGCGGTGGAGTACTTGGCCTGCAACTGGGTCTGGAAGGACGTGACGTTGAGGACCATGCCGGCCTCGCCCTTCCACAGCGCGTCGGCCTGCCCGGTGAAGGTGCCGGTGCGGTGGTTCTTCTGGGCGAGCCCCGCGTCGAGCAGCTTCTCCTTGTACTTCTTGACGGCGCCGACGACGACCGGGTCGGTCCACTTCTCCTTGTTGGCGTTCAGGTCCGCCCACCACCGCTCGTCGAGGTCGGTGAGCTGGACCTGCATCTGCCACTGCAGGGGCCACTTGTCGCCGCCGGCCTCGTAGAAGGCCGCCGCGTCCGTCCGGTCGACGATTCTGTGGCCGAGGGCCAGCAGGTCGTCGTACGAGGTCGGGAAGTCCTTCTCGGTGAGTCCGGCCTGCCGGAAGACGTCCTTGTTGTAGTAGACGCCGAGCATCGCGGGGCTGGTGACGATCGCCGCGTAGCGTTTGCCGTCGATGACGCCGAGGGACTTCTCGGTGTCGCCGAGCCTGGAGACCCACGGCTCGCCGTCGAGGGTGAGGAGGTTCTGCTTCGGCTGGACGAAGGGCAGTGTCGAGATCGACGGCTGCCAGAACATCAGGTCCGGGCGGTCGCCGGAGGCGAGTTTCGTCGGCACGTTCTGCTCGTACAGGTCAGGGATCGCCTGCGTCTCGACCTTCGCGCCGGTGGCCTTCTCGAAGGCGTCGATGACCTGCCGGGGCGCGTTGACCGTGTTCTGCGCGGTCCACATGGTCAGCTTCACGCCGTCCAGACGGGCGGTGGGGTTGACCGCCGTCCGCCCGGCGTCCGCACCGGAGCCCGAACCGGAGTCCCCGGCGGTGGGATCGCTGCACGCGGTGGCGGCCAGGCCGAGGGCACATATCAGCGCCAGGGCGGGGAGAGCTCTTGTCTGCATCACGTGCCTTTCGAGAACGGGCGGTTCAGGGGCAGGACTCAGCAGCGAGGCGTGCACGGGCAGTTCAGGCGCGGTCGGGCGGCGGGCCCGAGCTCTCCCGCACCACCAGCTCCGGCACGGAGACGGGATGGGGGGCGACTCGCGCGGACTCCTCCACCGCCCCGTGCAGCAGGGCGAACGCGGCCCGTCCGAGGCCGGTGAAGTCCAGGCGTACGGTCGTCAGCGCCGGGGTCAGATAGGCGGAGTGCGGGGCGTCGTCGAACCCGGCCACGCTCACCTCGCCGGGCACCGCGCGGCCCGCCTCGTGCAGGGCGCGCAGCAACCCGAGCGCGAGGTCGTCGTTGCCGCACAGGATCGCGGTGACGGCCGGGTCACCGGCCAGCTTGCGGCCCGCCGCGTGGCCGCCGGCCGGGCCCCAGCTGCCCTGCACTGGACGGGGCTCGGGAGCGCCCGCCTCCTTCAGCGCCTGCCGCCAGCCGCTGGTGCGGGCGCTGGTGCGACGGGTGCTGGACGGGATGGCGACGTAGTGCACGGTCGCGTGGCCGAGGGAGAGCAGATGGCGGGTCGCCTGGTAGGCAGCCTCACGGTCGTCGGTCCACACCCAGGGGCGGTCGTCGCCGGGGGGGCTCGCCGGGGTCTCGACCACGCCGACCACCGGCAGTCCGGCGGGGACGGCGCCAAGCGCCCGGACACCGGCCGGATCGTAGGCGATCACGATCAGCCCGCCGCCCGCGTCCGTCGCCCGCTGCACCTGGGCGGCGACGGCTGCCTCCTCGGCCGATTCGAGGACCCCGATCCCCACGGCGTAGGAGGCGGCGCGGGCGGCCTCCTCGATGCCCTGGAGGATCGAGGCGTAGCCGTAGTGGGTGGTGTTGGCGGTGAGCACGGTCACGGCCCGGCTGCGGCCGCTGGCCAGGGCGAGGGCGGTGGCGTTGCGCCGGAAGCCCAGCTCGTCGATGGCCGCCAGCACCCGTTCCCGCGTGGACGGCTTGACGCTGGGGTGGCCGTTGATCACCCGGGAGACGGTCTGGTACGAGACCCCCGCGGCGGTCGCGACGTCCCGGATGCTCGCCGGGCGCCTTGTGTGACCGGTCACATTCATGCGAGGATTGTGACCGGTCACACAACGGTCGTCAAGAGACCGTGACGAGGGATCCACGCGACTGACCCGGGCCGCCTGCGGCGCCGCGGGCAGGGCGGGTCGGGAGGGGGAGGCACCTTGACCGGTACGGCGGATGTGTCGCGGGAGGGCTCCGGCCGGCCACACCGGGTGTTCGGCTGGGGCCACTCGGCCCTGCGGGCCGAGTTCGCGGTCGCCACCGACGGAACACCGCGGCTCGTGGGGCTCGGTCCGCCGCACTCCCCACTCGGTGGCAGCGAGGGCACCCCCCTGGGCCAGGGGCGCTCCGCCGGTCCCGAGTCCGCCCTCCCGCTGGTGGAGCTGACCGCGCTCGGTCACGGCAGCGGCTGGTCCGGCCCGCGCTTCACCGGCACCGCCCTCGGGAGCCGACTGACCTACCGGGGCCACCGCACCGGCAGACACGGCTCCATCGAGTGGCTGACCGTCGAACTCCACGACGCGGCGACCGGGTTGACGGCGTTCGCCGAGCTGTCCTCACCGACCGGGCTGCCGGTGCTCCGCTCCCGCGTCCGGCTCCGCAACGAGGGCACGGAGCCCCTCGTCGTCCAGTCCGTCAGCAGTCTGCTGCTCGGCGGTCTGCCGTCCCCGGACGTCCTCGACGTGCACCGGGCCCGCAACGACTGGCTCGCGGAGTGCCGTTGGTACAGCGAGCCGCTGCGCGGCACCGTCGCCGACATCAACGCCGACGCCCACCAGCACGACAGCCGCGCCGCCCTCGTCCTCACGGGCCGGGGCAGCTGGCCCTGCGACGGGCACCTGCCGATGGGCGCGCTGACGGAACGCGGCGCCGGCCGGGCCTGGGTGTGGCAGGTCGAGTCCCCGGCCGGCTGGCGCTGGGACCTGAGCGAACGCGCGCACGGCACCTGTCTGGCGGTGAACGGCCCCACGGACGCCGCACACCAGTGGCGGGTCCGCCTCACGCCGGGCGAGGAGCTCACCACCGTGCCGGCGGCGCTGGCCCTCGGGACGGGACTCGACGCGGCGCTGGGCGCCCTGACCACGTACCGCCGTGCGGTCCGCCGCCCGCACCCCGACCACGCCGAGCTCCCCGTCGTCTTCAACGACTACATGAACACCCTGATGGGCGACCCGACGACGGCGAAGCTGCTGCCGCTGATCGACGCGGCGGCCGAGGCGGGCGCGGAGTACTTCTGCGTCGACTCCGGCTGGTACGACGACGACACACGCGGCTGGTGGGACAGCGTCGGCGAGTGGCTGCCCTCGGCGCGCCGCTTCCCCGACGGCGGGATCCGGGCCGTCCTGGACCGGATCCGGGAGCGCGGGATGGTGCCCGGCCTCTGGCTGGAGCCCGAGGTCGTCGGGGTGCGCAGCCCGGTCGCCGCTCAGCTCCCGCCGGAGGCCTTCTTCCAGCGCGACGGCGTACGCATCGCCGAACAGGGGCGCCACCAGCTCGACCTGAGACACCCGGCCGCCCGCGCCCACCTCGACAAGACGGTGGACCGGATCGTCGGCGACTGGGGCGTGGGCTACCTCAAGCTGGACTACAACATCGTGGTCGACCCGGGCACCTGCGCCCCCACGGACCTGGCACCCGGAGCGGGCCTGCTCGGCCACGCCCACGCCTACCTCGACTGGCTGTCCGGCGTACTGGACCGGCACCCCGGGCTCGTGATCGAGAACTGCGCCTCGGGCGGGATGCGGATGGACGGGGCCACCCTCGCCGTGGCCCAGCTCCAGTCCACCAGCGACCAGCAGGACCCGCTGCGCTACCCGCCCATCGCCGCCGCCGCGCCGAGCGCGGTCCCGCCCGAACAGGGCGCGGTGTGGGCCTACCCGCAGCCCGAGTACGACGACGACCTGATCGCCTTCACCCTCGGTGGTGCGCTGCTCGGCCGGATCCACCTGTCCGGACATCTCGACCGCATGTCCGCGCGCCAACTCGGCCTCGTCCGGGACGCGGTGGCCGTGTACAAGGCGATCCGGGCGGACCTCGCGCGGGCCGTGCCGTTCTGGCCGCTCGGCCTGCCCGGGTGGACCGACGACTGGCTGGCCCTCGGCCTGCGCGTGGCAGGCGACCGTACGTCGTACCTCTCCGTCTGGCGCCGGGGCGGGGCGGCGGAGCTGCGTCTGCCGGTGCCTCACGCGGCGGGCCGGGAGGTCCGCGCGGAGATCCTGCACCCGTCCGGCCCGGCCGCCGGCTCGGCCGTCCGGGACGACGAGGGGCTGGTGGTGTCGCTGCCGCGCACGCCCGGCGTGCTGCTGATCCGGCTCACCGTGGAGGCGTAGCGGACCTGCTGCGCCCCGGGCGTCCCGACCCCGGCCCCGGCTCACCGAGGCCGGGCCGTGCCCCGCGGGAGCTCGGGGAATGGGCCGAGAAGTACCCGCCGCGACGCCCTCCGTGCGGGGAGCCGGCCGAGGAGTGAACGCGCGCGTTCGTCGATGGGGCGACCCGGACTGACATGCTGTTTTACAGTGACAACCACCAGTTCCGGCGACTTACGGACCCGTGAGGTAATCGCGAACCATGCCGACCGAAACGTTTGAGTTTCAGGTAGAGGCCCGTCAGCTGCTGCAGCTGATGATCCACTCGGTCTACTCGAACAAGGACGTGTTCCTGCGCGAGCTCGTCTCCAACGCCTCCGACGCACTGGACAAGCTGCGCCTGGAGAAGCTGCGGGACGACACGCTCGACGTCGACGTGTCCGACCTCCACATCGAGCTCGAGATCGACAAGGACGCCCGCACCCTCACCGTGCGGGACAACGGCATCGGAATGTCGTACGACGAGGTCGGACAGCTCATCGGCACGATCGCCAACTCGGGCACGGCCACATTCCTCCAGGAGCTCAAGGAGGCCCAGGACGCGGCGGGCGCCGACCAGCTGATCGGCCAGTTCGGCGTCGGCTTCTACTCCGCCTTCATGGTGGCCGACGAGGTGACCCTGCTGACCCGGCGCGCCGGCGAGAGCCAGGGCACCCGCTGGTCGTCCCGCGGCGAGGGCACCTACACCCTGGAGACCGTCGACGACGCCCCGCAGGGCACCGCCGTCACCCTGCACCTCAAGCCGGCGGACCCCGAGAACCAGCTGCACGACTACACGGTCACCTGGAAGATCAAGGAGATCGTCAAGCGGTACTCCGACTTCATCACCTGGCCGATCCGGCTGGTCCCGCAGAAGGCCGGCGACGGCGACGAGACGCCCGAGCCCGAGACGCTCAACTCGCAGAAGGCCCTGTGGGCGCGCTCGCGCGAGGAGGTCACCGACGACGAGTACCACGAGCTGTACAAGCACATCAGCCACGACTGGCGCGACCCTCTGGAGACCATCCGGCTCCAGGCGGAGGGCACCTTCGAGTACCAGGCCCTGCTGTTCGTCCCCTCCCACGCCCCGCACGACCTGTTCACCCAGGGCTACCAGCGCGGCCTTCAGCTGTACGTCAAGCGCGTCTTCATCATGGACGACTGCGAGGAGCTGCTGCCGCCGTACCTGCGTTTCGTCAAGGGCGTCGTCGACGCGGCGGACCTCTCGCTGAACGTGTCCCGGGAGATCCTCCAGCAGGACCGGCACATCCGGATGATGCGCAGCCGCCTGACGAAGAAGGTCCTGTCCACGGTCAAGGACATGAAGGCCAAGGACACCGACCGGTACGCCACCTTCTGGCGGGAGTTCGGCGCCGTGCTGAAGGAGGGCCTGGTCACCGACGCCGAGAACCGTGACGCGATCCTCGCCGTCGCCTCCTTCGCCAGCACGCACGCCGACGACGAGCCGACCACGCTCAAGGGCTACGTGGAGCGGATGAAGGACGGGCAGGAGGACATCTACTACCTGACCGGCGACTCCCGGCAGAGCATCGAGAACTCCCCGCACATGGAGGCCTTCCGGGCCAAGGGCATCGAGGTGCTGCTGCTCACCGACCCCGTCGACGAGGTGTGGGTCGACGCCGTCGGCGAGTTCGAGGGCAAGCGGCTGAGGTCCGTGGCCAAGGGCGAGATCGACCTCGGCGCCGAGGGGGAGGAGAAGAAGGACGGTGAACGGGAGAAGCAGGCCGAGGAGTACGGCGGCCTGCTCGGCTGGATGAAGGAGCGGCTGGAGGAGGACGTCAAGGAAGTGCGCCTGTCCGCGCGCCTGACCACGTCTCCGGCCTGCCTCGTCTCCGACGCGCACGACCTCACCCCGGCGCTGGAGAACATGTACCGGGCGATGGGCCAGGAGGTGCCGCGCACCAAGCGGATCCTGGAGCTCAACCCCGACCACCTGCTGGTCAAGACACTCAACCAGGCCTACAAGGAGCGTGAGGACAAGGCGGAGCTCGCCGAGACCGCCGAACTGCTGCACGCCTTGGCGGTGCTCGCCGAGGGCGGCCAGCCGAAGGAGCCCGCACGGTTCGTCAAGCTGGTGGCGGACCGCCTGGAACGCACCCTGTAAAGGCATGTCCGCCTGCCGTGCGGGACGGATACCGCACGGCAGGCGGACGCGCGGCGCGCCGACTCCCGTCAGGGCCGCCCCGGACGTGACGGCGACCCGGACGCGCGTTGTTCAGGAACACGCGTCCGGGTCGCCGGGAACGGGGAAGTGGAGATCCGCTTGCCCGACGGCACCCTGGAGCGGGTGCCGCGGTGAGGGGCTCAGGCCTCGGCGCGGCCCCGCGTCACCGCCTTCTTCAGCAGCGGCCAGGCCAGCAGCACCACGATCACCGCGTACACGGTCACCGCGAACGGCGTGTTCACCAGGCCCGTGAGGCTGCCGTCGCTGATCTGCAGCGCGCGCCGCAGCTGCTGTTCGGCGTTCGGGCCGAGGATGACGCCGATCACGGCGGGCAGGATCGGCAGGCCGTAACGCCGCATGCCGAACCCGATGAGGCCGATGATCAGCAGGGTCACCAGGTCGATCACCTCGCCGCCGACCGCGTACGCGCCGACCGCCGCGAAGAACAGGATCCCCGCGTACAGGTACGGCCGAGGAATGCGCAGCAGCTTCGCCCACAGCGGCGCCAGCGGCAGGTTCAGCGCGAGGAGCAGCACCATGCCCACGAAGAGGGAGGCGATCAGGCCCCACACCAGGTCCGGTTCGCGTTCGAAGAGCAGCGGGCCGGGCTGGATGCCGTACTGCTGGAACGCGGCCAGCATCACCGCCGCGACCGCCGTGGTCGGCAGGCCCAGCGTCAGCATCGACACCAGCGTGCCCGCCGCCGAGGCCGATGCCGCCGACTCCGGTCCGGCGACGCCCTCGATGGCGCCCTTGCCCCACTCGTCCTTGTGCTTCGACAGGCGCTTCTCCGTCACGTATGACAGGAAGGTGGGGATCTCCGCGCCGCCCGCCGGGACCGCGCCGAACGGGAAGCCGATGAACGGGCCGCGCGCCCACGACTTCCAGGTGCGCCTCACGTCGTCGCGGCCCAGCCACGGCCGGCCCACCGGGATCGGCTCGGGCGGCCTGCGCCGCAGATGGGCGGCGACCCACAGGGCCTCGCCGATCGCGAAGAGACCGACCGCGACGATGACGACGTCGATACCGTCGGCGAGCTGGAGGGAGCCGAACGTCAGGCGCTGCTGGCCGGTCATCTGGTCCAGGCCCACCAGGCCCAGCGTGAGGCCGATCAGCAGGGACGCCAGGCCCCGGACGCGGGAGGAGCCCAGCACCGACGTCACCGCGATGAACGCCAGCACCATGATGGCGAAGTAGTCCTGCGCGCCGATGTCCACGGCCAGTTCGGCGACCGTCGGGGCGAGCGCCACCAGCAGGACCGTGCCGACCATGCCGCCCGCGAAGTGGCCGATGGCGGCCGCCGCCAGGGCCTGTGCGCCGCGCCCGGACTTGGCCATGGGGTTGCCCTCCATGGCCGCGACCACGGCGGCGCTCTCGCCGGGAGTGTTGAGCAGGATGGAGGTGGTGGAGCCTCCGAACATCGCGCCGTAGTAGATGCCCGCGAACATGATGAACGCGCCGATCGGGTCGAGCCCGTACGTCACCGGCAGCAGCAGCGCCACCGCCATCGCGGGCCCGATGCCGGGCAGGACGCCGATCGCGGTGCCGAGCAGCACACCGATCGCGGCCCAGAGCAGATTGATCGGGGTGAGGGCCGTCCCGAAGCCGTCCAGAAGGGAGTTGAGGGCGTTCATGTCACAGCACTCCCATCAGCGGACCGCCGGGCAGCGGCACTCCGAGCAGGTTGTTGAACACGGTGTAGGTGACCAGGGAGAGGACGGCCGCGATGAGCGGGTCGCGGTCGGTTCTGCGGCTGCCGAGGGCGTAGGCGGCGCCCCAGAACAGCAGCGCTCCGGCGATGGGGAAGCCGAGCGGTTCGATGAGGACGGCCGCGCCGAGGAACACCCCGGCCAGCAGCAGCACCGTGCGCCAGTCGGCGGGCTCGGACAGGTCGATGTCCTCACCCGTCTCGGCCTGGCCACGCCCGCCGCGCAGCACGTCGACGGCGAGCAGCGCGGCGATCACCAGCAGCCCGGCGCCGACGACGACGGGCACGGTCGTCGGCCCGACCGGGCCGCGCTGGGCGATGTCGACGTCCATGGTGAGCGCGTCCGTCAGGACGAGCACGCCGAGCGCCAGCAGCAGGGCGCACACGCCGAGCTCGGAGTGCTCGCGCAGCCACGAGCGGCGCTCGGCTCCCGCCTCGGCGGGGGGAATGTCCGTCTGAGTGGTCATCACAGTCCCAGCTCCTTCAGCACCGACACCACGCGCTTGTCCTGGGCGTCCAGGAAGGCGCCGAACCTGTCCCCCGTGAGGAAGGCGTCGTCCCAGCCGTTCTGCCGCAGGGACTTCTGCCACTCGTCCGACTCGTGCAGCTTCTCGACGAGGCGGACCAGCTTGTCGCGCTCGGCGTCGGTCAGGCCGGGCGGGGCGACGATGCCGCGCCAGTTGGTGAAGTTGACGTCGTAGCCGGACTCCTTCAGCGTGGGCGCGTCCTTCAGCTCGTCGACCCGCTCGGGGCCGGTGACGGCCAGCACGCGCAGCTCACCGGCCTTGATCTGGTCCAGGTACTCGCCGACGCCGGAGACGCCGAAGGCGACCTTGTTGCCGAGGATCGAGGCGAGGAGTTCGCCGCCGCCGTCGAAGGGGATGTAGTTGACCCGCTTCGGCGCGATCCCGGCGGCCTGCGCCATCAGCATCGGCGCCAGATGGTCGGGCCCGCCGGGCGACGACCCGCCGCCCACCGGGAGCTTGCCCGGGTTCTTCTTCCAGGCGCCGATCAGCTCGTCGATCGTCCGGTACGGGGAGTCCTTGGCGACCACGACGACGTCCTGCTCCTCGGTGAGCCGGGCGATCGGGGTGGTGTCGGCGAGGGTCTTCGGGGCGTCGTTGGAGCGGACGGCGCCCACCACGCCGAGACCCATGGACATGGCGAGCTTGCCGTTGCCGTGCTCGCTCACCAGCCGGCTCAGGCCGACGGTGCCGCCCGCACCGGGCAGGTTGAACACCTCGATGTTGTGGGTCAGCCCGGCGTCCTCGGCGTTCTTCGCGGCCGTACGGGCCGTGATGTCGTAGCCGCCGCCGGGCGTGTTGGGAACCATGAAGCGCAGGCCCGGGATCTGTGTGCCGGTCTCGGCGCCGCTGCCGGCGGTCAGCAGCGGCGGACCCACGAGCACGAGCACGGCGGCCCCGAGCAGGGCGAGGGGGGTGCGCAGGCGCACGAGTGCCACCACCTGTCGGTCGGTCGATGTGTACGGGAAACCCGGTGGGGGAGCGGGTGACGTGGGCCACATGGTGCCCGCGCCCCGGCGGGGTGTCTCTCTTGCGGAACCAACGGAGGTTCTGGTCTTTGTGGTCACCGGCCGGCGCGTGCACCTCTCTTTCCCTTTCCGCAGGTGGACGCCATGATGGGGCGACCCCGGCAGGAGAGCACGAGAGATTGAGTACGCCGTGGCCGCAACGTTCCGTCGCCAGACCCTCGCCGGCGAGATGCTGGTGCTGCAGCTCGCCATCGTCGTGATGGTGCTGCTGGCGGTCGCCGCGGTCTCCCTCGCCCAGTCGGAGGCCACCTTCAACCGCGTCGAGGGCCGCCGGGTGAGCGCGCTCGCCGAGCAGCTGGCCGCCACCGCCCTGGTGCGCAGCCAGCTCGTACGGCCCGCGCCCCGGGAGGCCCTGGCCACGCTGGTGAACTCCACCCAGACCCAGTCCGGGGTCACCTCGGTGACGGTGGCGGACGCCGGCGGTCGCATCGTCAGCTCCACCGACCCCACGGTGATCGGTGACCGGCTGCCCCTCGGCCAGGGCGCCGCGCGCGGCCGCGGCTGGTCGGGGCAGCTGACCCTGGACGGCAGCCGCGAGCTCGTGGCGCAGGTGCCGGTCCTCGGGGCGACCCAGGAGAACCTCGGCCGGCACCTGGGCACGGTGATGGTCGGGGAGACCGACCCGACGGTGTGGCAGCGCCTGAGCGGCGCCTCCTCCTATCTGCTGGCCTACCTGGGCATCGCCAGCGGGCTCGGCGTGGCCGGCTCCTGGCTGCTCGCGCGGCGCGTCAAACGGCAGACCCTCGGTCTGGAACCCCGCGAGATCGCCGGGCTCGCCGAGCACCGCGAGGCCATGCTGTACGGGATCGCCGAGGGGGTGGTCGCCCTGGACCCGCAGCACCGGCTCACCCTCGTCAACGAGATGGGCCGGCGCCTGCTCGACCTGCCCGAGGACTGCGTGGGGCAGAGCCTGGAATCCCTCGGCGTCGACGGACGGCTGCGGGACGTGCTGTCGGGCGCCACCCGCGACCAGCGGGACGAGGTCGTCATCCGCCGTGGCAGGGTCCTGGTGATGAACCGCATGACCGT
The DNA here is from genome assembly GCF_042657145.1 of Streptomyces bullii. Lineage (NCBI taxonomy): Bacteria > Bacillati > Actinomycetota > Actinomycetes > Kitasatosporales > Streptomycetaceae > Streptomyces > Streptomyces bullii. Next base: position 347,704 of record NZ_JBHSNY010000002.1, on the reverse strand, counting down.
CAGCAAGGACGGCCGCCCGCTCGGCTCGGTCACCACCCTGCGCGACCGCACCGAACTGGCCCGCCTGGAGCGGGAGATCGGCTCCTTCCGCAGCTCCTCCGAGCTGCTGCGCGCCCAGGCCCACGAGTTCGCCAACCAGTTGCACACCATCTCCGGGCTCATCCAGATCGGCGAGCAGGACGAGGTGGTCCGCTACATCCGCGCCCTCAACCAGCGCCGGCAGTCCCTCGACGTCACCCTCAGCCGCCGCGTCCGCGACACCGCGATCGCCGCCCTGCTCATGGCGAAGGCCTCGCTCGCGGCCGAACGCAAGGTCAGCCTGCGCATCTCCGACCGCACCGCCCTGGAGCGGCTCGCCCCGGAGGACGCCGCCGACGTGGCCACCGTCGTGGGCAACCTGGTCGACAACGCGGTGGACGCCGCCGCCCCGCACGACGGCGACCAGAACGCCTGGGTCGAGGTCGAGCTGCGGCAGGACGCCTCCAGCGTGGAGATCGTGGTACGCGACTCCGGGCCCGGCGTGGCTCCCGAACTCGCCCGCGAGGTGTTCTCGCACGGTTTCACCACCAAGGCCGCCCAAGAGGGCGAACGCGGCATCGGCCTGGCGCTCACCCGCCTGGTCTGCGAACGTCACGGCGGTGAGATCTCGGTGACCAACACGCCCGACGGGGCGATGTTCACCGCACGCATGACCGTCAGCCACCTCACCGACGCGGTGGCGGAAGGAGCGGCCCCATGACCCGAACGCCCGACGCGTCCGGCGCGCCCGAAGCCACGGACGCGCCCGACGGGATCGACGTGCTCGTCGTCGACGACGACTTCATGGTGGCCCGCGTGCACCGCACCTTCGTCGAGCGGGTCGAGCCGTTCCGGGTCGTCGGCGTCGCCAGCACCGGCGAGCAGGCCGTCGCCGCCGTCGACGAACTGCGCCCCGACCTCGTCCTGCTCGACCTGTACCTGCCGGACCTCTTCGGCCTCGACGTCATCCCCCGGCTGCGCACCGCCGGCCACGACTGCGACGTCATGGTGATCAGCGCGGCCCGGGAGGCCGAGACGGTGCGCGGTGCCGTCCGGCACGGCGTCGTCGACTACCTGCTCAAGCCGTTCGAGTTCCAGGACCTGCGCACCCGGCTGGAGCGGTACGCCGCCCAGCGCGGCCGGCTGCTCGGCACGGTGGTGCGCAGCCAGGCCGACGTCGACCGGGTGCTGGCCGGGGCGGCCGGAGCGGCGGCGGCCGTGCCCGTGCTGCCCAAGGGCATGAGCGTGGAGACCGCGGAGCTGATCGAACGCACCCTCCGCGAGGCCGACGGCACCCTGTCCGCCACCGAGTGCGCCCACCTGACCGGCGTCTCCCGCGTCAGCGCCCGCCGCTACCTGGAGCACTTCCACACCATCGGCAGCGCGGAGGTGTCCCTGCGCTACGGGGTGGCGGGCCGCCCGGAACGCCGCTACCGCTTCCGCGGCCCGGGCACGCCCCTCCAGTCCAGCGGCGAGGCCCGTGCCTAGACGAGCGGTACCGGGATGAGATGCGGAGCAGGCTGACCCCGCGGGCCGCGCAGCGCGATCTTCCCCGGGCGCCCGCACAGGTGAGGCGTTGGCCAAGGTCACCGCAGGGGGGTTGTCCTGACAATCTCCCCCGCCTAGGGTCGCGTGTCGAGTGCAAGCGCTTTCCAAGCGCGTGTCCGCAGGCTGTCCGAGGAGCGCCGCATGTCCCTGTCCCCCGTCCGCCGCCGCGCCGCCGTCGTCGGCACCGGAGCCATCGTCAGCGGCAGCCATCTGCCCGCTCTCAGAGCCCACGCCGACCGGGTGGAACTCGTCGCCGCGGTCGACGTGGACCAGGGCCGGCTGGACGCCTTCCGGGAGCTGGCGGGCGAGGGCGTCGCCGGGTACACGTCGATGGGCGACATGCTGGACGCCGTACGCCCCGATCTGGTCCTCATCGGCACGCCGCCGGCGCTGCACCGGGACCAGACGGTGGCCGCGCTCAAGGCGGGCGCCTGGGTGCTGTGCGAGAAGCCGCTGTGCCTCTCCCTGGCCGAGTACGACGAGATCGCCGCGGCCGAGGAGGTGTCGGGGGCGTACGCCTCCGTGGTCTTCCAGCACCGCTACGGCTCCGGCGCCGAGCACGCCCGCGCGCTGATCACCAGCGGCGAGCTGGGCGCCCCGCTGGTCGCCCACTGCCAGACCACCTGGCACCGGGACGCCGCCTACTACGCGGTGCCCTGGCGCGGACGCTGGGCCACCGAGGGCGGCGGGCCGACCATGGGCCACGGCATCCACCAGTACGACCTGCTGCTGCACCTGCTCGGCGAGTGGGAGGAGGTGCGGGCCATGGCGGCGCGGCTGGTGCACGACACGGAGAGCGAGGACGTGTCGACCGCGTTGGTCCGCTTCACCAACGGCGCCCTGGCCACCGTGGTCAACAGCGTGCTCTCCCCGGACGAGGTCAGCCGCATCCGGATCGACTGCGCCGACGCGACGGTCGAGCTGACCCACCTGTACGGCCACACCAACGACAACTGGGTCTACACCCCGGCCCCGCACGTCTCCTCCGACCGCACCGCCGCCTGGCGCGCCCCGGCGAGCGACGTCCCGAGCTCGCACACCGCCCAGCTCGGCACCCTCCTGGACGCCTACGACAGCGGCACGAGACCACCCGGAAGCGGCCGGGACGCCCGCGCCACGCTGGAGTTCGCCGCCGCGCTGTACAAGGCGGCGTTCACCGGCAGCCCCGTGCGCGCCGGCGAGATCGGGCCGGGCGACCCCTTCCACGCGGCCATGCACGGCGACCACCCCGACTGGGCTCCCAAGGAGCGCGCATGAGCATCCGAGTCAGCCACACCCACGGCGAGGACGTCGCGGTCACGGCGGCGAACGGCACCGAGATCCTCCGCTACGTCTACCGCCCCGACCCCGAGGCGTTCGAGTCCCGCAAGCCGTACGCGCACCCGGTGCGCACCCTGGCCGGCCGCACGGTGACCGGCTACCGGCCGAACGACCACCGCTGGCACAAGGGCCTGCAGATGACGGCCAGTCACCTGTCCGGGCAGAACTTCTGGGGCGGCAACTGCTACGTCCACGGCCAGGGTTACCTGGCCCTGCCCGAGCGGGTGGGCTCCATGCGGCACGACGGGTTCTGCGCGTTCACCGTCGAGGACGACCGCCTCGCCTTCACCGAGGACCTCACCTGGGTGGAGCACGGCGGCGCCGCATGGGCCCGGGAGGTGCGGGACATCGCCGTCCACTCGGTGGACGAGGAGGCCGGCGCCTGGACCCTGGACTGGTCGATCCGCCTCACCAACGTCCGTGACACGCCCCTGGCGTTCGGCTCCCCGACCACCGCCGGCCGCGAGATGGCCGGCTACACCGGGCTCCAGTGGCGCGGCCCGCGCGACTTCACCGGCGGTACGGTCTTCGCCCCGGACACCGACGCCGACGCCGGGAAGCTCATGGGCACGCAGGGCCCCTGGCTGGCCTTCACCACGGAACACGACGAGGTCGACGCCCACTCCACGCTCGTCTTCGCGCACGCGCCCGAGAACCTCGACGCCACGACGGCGATCCACGAGTCGCACTGGTTCGTTCGCTCCGAGCCGTTCCCGACGGTGGCGTTCTCCTGGGCGTTCTTCGAGGAGTTCGAGCTGCCGCCGGGCGAGTCCTTCGCCTACCGTTACCGGCTCGTCGTCGCCGACGGGGCATGGGACCGGGACCGGGTCGCCGGGCACCTGGAGGGCCTGCCGTGGTGAACGCACCGGTGAAGGGAGCCGAGCCGGTCCTTCCCCACCCGCTGCCCGGCGCCGTCGGCCTGTCCCACCTCAGCGCCTACACCTGGGAGGCCGCCGACGGCGTGTGCGGCGGCAGCCCGCATCTGCACCTGGTGTGCACGGAGGCGTACGTCGTCACCGGCGGCCGGGGCGCCGTGCAGACCCTCAGCCCCGACGGCTACCGGGACATCCCGCTCGCGCCGGGCTCGGTCGCCTGGTTCACACCGGGCACCGTGCACCGCATGGTGCAGGGCGGCGACCTGCGCATCACCGTGCTGATGCAGAACAGCGGCCTTCCCGAGGCCGGGGACGCGGTGTTCACCTTCCCGCCCGAGGTGCTGGCCGACCCGCACATGTACGCCGCCGCGGCCACGCTGCCGCCGGGCACGGGAGAGGAGACGGAGGCCGCCGCACGGCGGCGCAGGGACCTCGCCGTCGAGGGCTACCTCGCCCTGCGCGAGGCCCTGGCCGCCGGGGACAACGGCCCCTACCGGGAGTTCCAGCGCGCCGCCGCCCGTCTCGTGCGCGACAGGGTGCCGGTCTGGCGCGGACTGTGGCGGGCCGGCGCGCTGGCCGCCGCCGCACGCACCGGCGCCCAGCTCGACGCACTGGAGGCGGGCGAACCGGTGTACCTCGGCGAGGCGACCGCGTACGAGGCCGCGCCCACCCGGCTCGGCGGCTTCGGCATGTGCGGACGCCGGGACGAGTACGCGCTGCCCGGCACCACGCTGCCGTACCAGGGGGAGTAGCCGCACCAGCGAGGGGGGCCTCAACCGCAGGGCGAGCGGCAGCGTGCACTCGTCCGGGTCGAAGAGGTCGATGCGCCTGGGTGAAGAAGTCGCTCACGACCGGGGCGGGCGTCACCGTGGCGGGCCTCCGGGTCTGCGCACGACCCGAGTTGGCGACCGACTGGCGGGCGGCGGTGCGCCGTGCGGTAGGGGACGCCGTACGGGCCGCAGCGGCAGCGGTCCGGTTCTGCTCGCGGTGGTCACGGCCGCCCTCTGTGCCTGGTTGCCGCTGCCGCTCGCCTTCCTCGCCCCGGGCCGCTCGCGCTGGCACTCACCGGAGTCGACGTACGCCGGGGCGACGACGCGGTGCAGACACGGGACGGCCGGGTCCCGACATCCGGAGGCTGGCACTCCCGTTACCGGCAACACTTCCGAGTCCGACGCCCGGACCGGCAATGGCCAGGAGTTGCTTCCCGCACCGGCAACAGACCGGAGTCAATGGGGCATTTGCGAGCGTCACGGGTTCAAGGCGGCGAGGAGGCGCGAATCATCTTGACATGAACCTGCGGCTCGATGGTCGGGCCGCAGTCCTATGAGAGGTGTGGGATGCACCGAAGACTCGCCACCGGTTTGGCCGCCTCAACCCTGGCCCTGGTCACCGTCGTCGGCACCGCCGCGGCCGCCGAGGCAGCTCCCGCCGACAAGCCCCAGGTCCTCGCGAGCTGGACCCAGACCAGCGCGTCGAGTTACAACCTCTGGGCCGCCGCCCGTGCGAACCAGGGCGCCTGGTCGGCCTACGGGTTCGACTGGTCAACCGACTACTGCTCCTCCTCGCCCGACAACCCCTTCGGCTTCCCCTTCGCGCAGTCCTGCGCCCGCCACGACTTCGGCTACCGCAACTACAAGGCCGCGGGCACCTTCAGCGCCAACAAGGCCCGCCTCGACAGCGCCTTCTACGAGGACCTCAAGCGGGTGTGCGCCAACTACAGCGGCAGCACGAAGACCGCTTGCAACAGCACGGCATGGACGTACTACCAGGCCGTGAAGGCCTTGGGCTGACGGGGCGTCGGCCGAGGAACCGCCGCTGGTTCACCTCGGTGACGGGCCTTCGTGCGACCGGCCGCCGTCGGCAGTCAGTCGGCCGAGGGCCGGGTGCGGTCCCCTGGCAGGGCCACACCCGGCCCGGACGTCACCGCCCGCGCGCCGCGCGGGTGACGTGCCCCAGCCAGCCGCGGCTCGTCGTGAGGGCCGTCTGCCACCTGGACGTCGGAGCGGCCGCCGCCGCTGCCGTCGCCAGCGCCGCGGCGGCGCTCGCGATGCCCAGCACCGCGCCCGCGGCCACGTCACCCGGGTAGTGCACGCCGGTGTGCACCCGCGAGTAGCCGACGGCGCTCGCCAGCGCCCCGAGCGGCACCGCCGCCGGCGGGAGGACCACGCCGACGGCCGTGGCGAACGCGACCGCCGAGGCCGTGTGCCCCGACGGGAACGACGCCGACGTCGGCATCGGGACGTGCCGGTCCACGGTCACCCGGGCCGCCTCCCGGTCCGGCCGCGCCCGGCGGACCAGGCGCTTGCCGAGCAGGTTGGCGGAGGCGGAGGCCACGGCGATCGCACCGACACCGGCGAGCGCGGCCCTGCGGGGCCGGGGCCCGCCCAGCGCCAGGGCCCCGGCGATGGCGAGCGAGATCTTGGAGTGGTCGGCGGCGTGGGACAGGCGGCGCAGGGCCCGGTCGAGTGTGGGTGTGGGCGTGGCGGCCACCGCCGCGTAGAGGGCGCCGTCCACGGCCCGCAGATCATGGAGTACGGCGGACAGGGCACGCCCCCCTCCGGCGACGGCCTCCTCGGCCGCCGTCAGCGGGCTGGTCGTGGCCTCGTCCGTGGTCGGGTCGGTCATGCGCTTCTCCTGCGGTGGCGTACCGGGGCTCGGGCCGGCCGGCGGGGTAGGCCCGCGGCCGGCAGAGACTGAACGAGTTCCCCCGACGTGATCGTTCCACCCGGCGACCCGCTTCTTGGCCATCACCGCCCCGACGCCGCCGACCCCGGACCGGGCCGGGTGCGTCCCACCCGCCCCGCTGCTCCCGCACGGCGGGGCAGACAGCGGCCCCGCAGAGGCCGGCGCCCCGGCCGGCCTCATGAGCGCGCCCACGCGTCCGGCGGGGGAGCGTTTCCCCGGCATCGTCCGCGAGGCGCGTGCCGTCCTGCCCGGCGCACGGCTGCGCCGCCGCCTGGTCTGGCGTTGCACACTGGTGTGGCGCAGCCCGTGAACGCCACCCACGACGGCGAGCCGGTCACCCGCGCTGGGTGCCGGGTACCGCGCGCGACGTGGCCGCGTCCGGCGCGGGCCCGCCGTCAGCCCAGGGCCCGGTCCAGGTTGAAGGCGGCGCTGATCAGCGCCAGATGCGTGAACGCCTGCGGGAAGTTGCCCTGTTGTTCCCCGGTGTGGCTGATCTCCTCGGCGTACAGGCCGAGATGGTTGGCGTACGTCAGCATCTTCTCGAAGGCCAGCCGTGCCTCGTCCAGTCGGCCGGCGCGGGTCAGGGCCTCGACGTACCAGAACGAGCAGATGGAGAACGTGCCCTCGTCGCCGCGCAGCCCGTCGGGGCTGGCCTGCGGGTCGTACCGGTAGACCAGCGAGTCGGAGACCAGCTCCTCGGTGAGCGCGTCCAGGGTGGAGAGCCACTTGGGGTCGGTCGGCGCGATGAACTTGCTCAGCGGCATCATCAGCACCGCCGCGTCCAGGACGTCCCCGTCCTCGTGCTGGACGAAGGCCCGGCGCTCCTCGGACCAGCACCGGTCCATGATCCGCCGGTAGATCGTGTCCCGGCACTCCCGCCAGCGCGGCAGGTCGGCGGGCAGACCGCGCCGGTTCGCCATGCGGATGGCCCGCTCGAGGGCCACCCAGCACATCAGCCGCGAGTACAGGAAGTTCTTGCGGCCGCCGCGGGTCTCCCAGATACCCTCGTCGGGCTGGTCCCAGTGCGCGCACACCCAGTCCACCAGCGCGCACACGTCGTCCCACTGCCCGCTGGAGATCGGCTCGGCCCACTTGTCGTAGAGGTAGATCGAGTCGATGAGCGCGCCGTAGATGTCGAGCTGGAGCTGGTCGGCGGCGGCGTTGCCGACCCGTACCGGCGCCGAGCCCTGGTGCCCCTCCAGATGACCGAGTTCACGCTCGGGCAGGTCGGTGCGGCCGTCGATGCCGTACAGGATCTGCAGCGGGCCCGAGGCGCGGCCGTCGCCCGGACTGACGTGCCGGGTCACGAACTTCATGAACGCCTCGGCCTCGCCGGTGAACCCCAGCCGCAGCAGCGCGTACACGCAGAACGCCGCGTCGCGCACCCACACGTAGCGGTAGTCCCAGTTGCGTTCGCCGCCGAGCTGTTCGGGCAGGCTCGTCGTCGGCGCGGCCACGATCGCCCCGGTGGGCGCGTACGTCAGCAGCTTCAGCGTGAGCGCCGAGCGGTGCACCATCTCCCGCCAGCGCCCCCGGTACCGGGAGGCGGACAGCCAGCGCCGCCAGTACGCCACCGTGGCGGCGAACTGCTCCTGCGCCTCCGTGCGCGCACACCGGCGCGGGGCGACCGGGCCGCCGACCCGGTCCAGCGCGAACACCGTCGATTCGCCCTCGGCGAGCTTGAAGTCCGCCCGCACGTCGGGCCCGTCGGCCTCCAGCGGCACCGTCGCGGTCAGCGCGAGCGCCCTGTCCTCGGACTCGAAGACCGCCATGTCGCCGGTCAGCCGGACCGTGTGCGGCCGGGTGCCGTAGTCGAACCGGGGGGCCACCCGCGCCCGGAACGGCAGGGAACCGCGTACGCACAGCACCCGCCGGATCAGCCGGTGCCGTTCGGCCTCCACCGACTCCCCGCTGATCGGCATGAAGTCCTGCACCTCGCCGACGCCGTCCTCGGTGAAGAACCGGGTGATCAGCACATTGGTGTCGGGGAAGTAGAACTGCTTGGTGCGGGCCGGCACGGCCGCCGCCAGTTCGAAGCAGCCGCCGCGCTCCGCGTCCAGGATCGAGGCGAACACGCTCGGCGCGTCGAAGGCGCCGCAGCAGTACCAGTCGATCGTGCCGTCGGTTCCCACCAGGGCCACGCTGCGCAGGTCGCCGATCAGCCCGTGCTCGGCGACCGGCAGGTAGCGCGCAGTGCCGGGGACGCCCTCGCCGCTCGCTGTACCGCTCATCACAGCCTCCTGGCCACAGCTTAGGCCGAAGGGGCGGACGGGCGCCGCCGAACGGCGTCACACCGTGACGACCCTCAGCCCTGCCTCCTCGAACCGTCGCACCGTGTCCGGTCCGGCCGCCGTGTCCGTGACCAGCGTGTCCACCGCCTCCGTCGCGCAGATCCGGGCGAAGGCACGCTGCCCCAGCTTGCTGGAGTCGGCGGCCACGATCACGCGCTCGGCCCGCTCGCACAGCAGCCGGTCGACCGCGGCCTCCGCCTCGTCGTGCGCCGCGGCCCCGTGGACGACGTCGAACGCGACGACCCCGAGCACCGCCACGTCGAGCGTGATCTGGCTCAGCACCCCGTCCGCGAGCGGCCCGATCAGCTCGTAGGACTGCGCCCGCGCGACCCCGCCCGTCACCACGATCTTGAACTGGGGCCGTACGGCCAGTTCGTTGGCGATGTTGAGCGCGTTCGTCACCACGGTCAGCGCGGGCGAGCCGGACGCCAGGTCGCCGCGGACCGCCAGCGCCCGGGCCACCTCCGTGGTGGTCGTGCCGCCGGTCAGCCCGACCGCCTCGCCGGGCGCCACGAGATCCGCCACCGCCTTGGCGACGCGCTGCTTCTCGGAGGCGCGGCGGGCCGTCTTGTAGCGCAGCGGCAGCTCGTACGACACACCGTGCACGACGGCGCCGCCCCGGGTGCGCACCAGCATCTGCTGTTCGGCGAGCCGGTCGAGGTCACGCCGGATCGTCGCGGCCGACACACCGAGCTCGGCCGCCGCCTCCTCGACCTCCAGCCGGCCGCGCTCGACGAGCAGCTCCAGCAGCGCCTTCCAGCGGGCGTCCCGCGACATCCGCACCCTTCCTCCGTTCCCGGAAACCCTGCGGTGACCCTAACGCACCTGACGCGCGACCGAATGCTTGATTGTGCGCGAAAACGCGCTGTATCTTGCAGAAAAAATCAGGCGGCGAAGGGGTACGGCATGACCCGGGTCGAGGACGAGCTGAACAGTCAGCCGGAGTGCTGGACACGCGCCGCGGAAGAGTCGGCCACGCACCGGGGGGTGCTGCCGGAGCCGGGGGAGCGGGTCGCGCTCGTCGGCTGCGGCACGTCGTACTTCATGGCCCAGGCGGCCGCCGCCCTCCGCGAGGGCGCGGGCCACGGCGAGACGGACGCCCACGCCGCCTCCGAGTTCCCCCGGGGGCGCGCGTACGACCGGGTCGTCGCCCTGACCCGCTCGGGCACGACGACCGAAGTCCTCGACCTGCTGGCATGGTTGAAGAGCCGTACCCGCACCACCGCGATCACCGCCGACCCGGACACACCCGTCAGGTCCGCCGCCGACGACCTCGTGGTACTGGACTTCGCCGACGAACGGTCCGTCGTGCAGACCCGGTTCGCGACCACTGCCCTCACCCTGCTCCGCGCCCACCTGGGCCTGCACACCGGCGCGGTCGTCGCCGACGCCCGCACCGCCCTGACGGCACCGCTGCCCGAAGGGCTCGCCGGGTGCGCCCAGTTCACCTTCCTCGGCCGCGGCTGGACCGTCGGCCTGGCGAACGAGGCCGCACTGAAGATGCGCGAGGCCGCACTGTCCTGGGCGGAGGCCTACCCGGCGATGGAGTACCGGCACGGCCCCATCGCCGTCACCACCCGCGGCACCGCCACCTGGACGCTCGGCGAGGCGCCCGAGGGACTGGCCCGGCAGGTCCGGGACACCGGCGGGCGGTGGATCGAGGGCACGCTCGACCCGCTCGCCGAACTCGTCCGCGTCCAGCGGCTCGCGGTCGCCGTCGCCGCCGCCCGCGGCCTCGATCCCGACCGGCCGCGCCACCTCACACGCTCCGTGATCCTGCCCGGCGGGACCGACCAGGAGGCACCGTGCCCCTCGTGACCACCGGCGAACTCGTCACCCGCGCCGCCGCCGACCGCACCGCCGTCGCCTCGTTCAACGTCATCACGCTGGAGCACGTCGAGGCGGTCGTCGCGGGCGCCGAGTCCGTGCACGCGCCCGTCGTCCTCCAGGTCAGCGAGAACGCGGTCCGGTTCCGCCACGGCCGGCTGCTGCCGCTCGCCCGCGCTGCCGTCGCCGCCGCCGAGCAGGCCGCCGTACCGGTCGCCCTGCACCTCGACCACGTCCGGAGCGACACCCTGCTGCGCCAGGCCCCGGACGCCGGTTTCAGCTCGGTGATGTACGACGCGGCCCGGCTGCCGTACGAGGAGAACCTCGCCGCGACCCGGACGGCCGTCGACTGGGCGCACGCCCAAGGGCTCTGGATCGAGGCCGAGTTGGGGGAGATCGGCGGCAAGGACGGCAGGCCGGGACTGGACGCCCACGCCCCCGGCGCCCGCACCGACCCCGACGAGGCCCGTGCCTTCGTCACCGACTCGGGCGTGGACGCCCTGGCGGTCGCCATCGGCAGCAGCCACGCCATGACCACCCGCACCGCGCGCCTCGACCACGCCCTTCTCAAGCGTCTGTCGAGCACCCTGGACGTGCCGCTCGTCCTGCACGGCTCCTCCGGCGTCCCGGACGACGAACTGGCCGCGGCCGTCGCGGGCGGCATCACGAAGGTCAACATCGGCACCGCCCTGAACATCGCGATGACCGGCGCGATCAGGGAGTTCCTCGTTGCCCGCCCCGAGGCGGTCGACCCGCGTCAGTACCTCACCACCGGCAGGCAGGACATGGCGCGCACCGTGGCGCAGCTCATCCGGGTGCTCGACCGGACCCCTGCCTGACGGCCTTCAGCACCACGAACTTCGGGTCACTGGCGACGAGCCGGCAGTCGCCGAACAGCCGCCGCAGCTTGACGTGGTACCCCAGGTGCCGGTTGCCGACCACCCACAGCTCGCCGCCCGGCCGCAGCACGCGCCGCGCCCCGGTGAACATCCGCCACGCCGTGGCGTCGGTGGTCGCCTGGTGCGAGTGGAACGGCGGATTGTTCAGCACGAGGTCGACGCTGCCGGACGCGACGCCCGCCAGCCCGTCCCCGACCCGGAACTCCGCGTGCCCCGGCACCCCGTTCGCCTTGTACGTCGCCTCGGCCGACGCCACCGCCTGGAACGACTCGTCGACGAACAGCACCTCGGCCTCGGGATTCGCGAGCGCCACCGCCGTACCGACCACGCCGTTGCCGCACCCCAGGTCCGCCACCCGCCGGGCACCCCGCGTGTCCGGCAGGTGCCGCAGGAAGAACCGGGTCCCGATGTCCAGCCGGTCGGCGCAGAAGACACCCGCGTGGTTGACGACGGTCCGCCCCGACACCGGGCCGACGCCGTCAGGCAGCGAGTAGCTGTACGGCCACGGGTTGGCGGGCCGCTCCAGCGCCGGATCCGGCAGGCAGAAGATGAGCCGGGCCTTCTTCTCGGCCAGCGAGGTGCGCGTCGGACCGAGGATCCGTTCGAAGAGCTGCAGCGTCGAGGTGTGGATCTCCTTCACCATCCCGGTGCCGACGACCACCGTCCCCTCGTGCACCGCGGGCGCCAGCCGCAGCAACTGGTCCTCCAGCAGAGCCAGGCTCTTCGGCACCCGCACCAGCAGCACGTCGACACGGTCCGGCGGCGGATCCTGCGTGGTCAGCAACCGCACCGCGCCGGGCTCCACCGAGTTGCGGGCCAGGTTCGCGCGGGTCGCCTCCTGCGCCAGGTACGAGTCGGTGATCTGCGTCGGCCGGTGCGCGGCCAGCGCCGTGACCAGCGCTCCCCAGCGGTCCCCGACCACCACGACCGACCCGGACAGCGGGACGCCCTGGCCGGCGAGGTGCCTGAGCAGGTACTCGTCGGAGGCGTCCCAGGCGCGCAGCCTGTCGCGCGGGTCCTCCGGGAAACGGGTCAGCGCGAGCTCGCCCCAGGGCGTCGTCATACGGTCGTTCATCGTGCGTCCAGGCTAGCCGAGCCGCAGCTCAGCCCCGGTCGGGCAGGATGGGAAGCATGGACGTCGAGCTGTTCCCCAGGGCCCGCACGGAGGTGACGCCCGGCGCGGTGCACGTCCCGGACTGGCTGGACCTGGAGCGGCAACGAGAACTGCTCACGGCCTGCCGCGAATGGGCCCGCCCGCCGGCCGGACTGCGCACGGTCCGCACCCCCGGCGGCAGTACGATGACCGCCCGCCAGGTCTGCCTGGGCTGGCACTGGTACCCGTACGCCTACGCCCGCACCGTCGTCGACGGCGACGGCGCCCCGGTCAAGCCCTTCCCCGCCTGGCTCGGCGAGCTGGGCCGTCGCGCGGTCGCCGACGCCCTCGGACCCGGGGCGGCGACAGCGGCGGCGTACGACATCGCGCTGATCAACTTCTACGACGCCGGCGCCCGCATGGGCATGCACCGCGACAGCGACGAGAAGTGCGACGCGCCGGTGGTGTCGCTGAGCCTCGGCGACACCTGTGTGTTCCGCTTCGGCAACACCGAGGCGCGCACCCGGCCGTACACGGACATCGAGCTGCGCAGCGGGGACCTGTTCGTCTTCGGCGGCCCCTCTCGGTCGGCGTACCACGGAGTGCCCCGGGTGCACCCGGGCACCGCGCCGCCGGAGTTGGGGCTCACCGGGCGGCTCAACATCACGCTCAGGGTCAGCGGCCTGTAGGCCGCCGCAGCTGCGGATCATGGGAGACTCGCCCTCATGAGCGGGAAGGCGGACCCCCGGCCGGCGGGGGAAGGGACCACCTCGAGGACGCGGTTGGACCGGGGGCGCGGCGCGCTCGGGCCCGCGCTGGAGCTCGTGCACACCGGACGCGCACCCACCCGCGCCGTGCTCACCGCCGAACTGGGGGTGACCCGTGCCACGGCCGGCGCGGTCGCCGCCGAGTTGGAGGCGCTCGGACTGATCCGGGTCGACGCCCGGCCCGGCGCGGCGGCCGGTTCGCAGGGCCGCCCCTCGCACCGGCTCGCGGTCGCCGAGGACGGGCCCGTCGCGCTCGCCGCGCAGGTGCACGCCGACGGCTTCCGCGCGGCGCTGGTCGGCCTCGGCGGCCGGATCGTCGCCACCGCGCCTGGCTGCGAGGTCGTCGACGCGGACCCGGCGAAGGTGCTCGGCTCCGTCGTCGAGGCGGGCGCCGAACTGCTGCGGCAGACCGGGCGGCGCTGCGTGGGCGCGGGACTCGCCGTGCCGTCGGCGGTCGCCGAGCCGGACGGACTGGCGCTCAACCCGCTGCACCTGGCCTGGCCCGCGGGCGCGCCCGTACGGGAGATCTTCGCCGAGCAGGTCCGCGCCGCGGGCATCGACGGGCCCGCCTTCACCGCCAACGACGTCAACCTCGCCGCGCTCGCCGAGCACCGGCACGGCGCCGGCCGGGGCGCCCGCGACCTGCTGTGCGTGGCCACCGGCCACCGGGGCGTCGGCGGCGCACTGGTCCTCGACGGCCGTCTGCACACCGGCAGTTCGGGTCTGGCGCTGGAGGTCGGGCACCTCACCGTCAACCCCGAGGGCCGCCCCTGCCACTGCGGCAGCCGCGGCTGCCTGGACGTGGAGGCCGACCCGCTGGCGTTCCTCACGGCGGCGGGCCGCGAGCCGGGCCCGGAGGTGTCCCTGCTGAAGCAGGCCGACGACCTGATCCGCGACCACTACGACGACCCGGCGGTCCGCACCGCCACCGAGACCCTCATCGACCGCCTCGGCCTGGGCCTCGCGGGCCTGGTGAACATCCTCAACCCGGACCGCATCATCCTCGGCGGCCTGCACCGCACCCTGCTCGACGCCGACCCGCACCGCCTCCGCGCGGTCGTCGCCGACCGCAGCCTGTGGGGCCAGAGCGGCGGAGTCCCGATCCTCGCCTGCACCCTGGACCACAACAGCCTGGTGGGAGCGGCGGAACTGGCCTGGCAGCCGGTACTGGACGACCCTCTGGGTGCGCTGACCTGAGCGGACCGGCAGGACGGCACACCATCGAGCCGGAGTCCCGGGCGCACAGGTGGGAACCCGGCGCGGGAGCATCAGCAGCCACTCCCGCGCACAGGTTCAGCAGCACGACATCCGCACCGAAACGGAAAGCCGACGTCATGACCGACAAGCTCACCGTGAGCGTTCTGGGCACCGGCATCATGGGCGCGGCGATGGCCCGCAGCCTGGCCCGCGCCGGACACACCGTGCGCGCCTGGAACCGCACCCGCGCCAAGGCCGAACCGCTCGCCGCCGACGGCGCGCACATCGCCGGGACGCCCGAGGACGCGGTGCGGGGCGCCGACGCCGTCCTGACCATGCTCCACGACGGCGCCGCCGTCCTGGAGGTGATGCGCCGGGCCGCCCCCGCCCTGCGTCCCGGCACCGCCTGGGCGCAGTCCACGACGGCGGGGATCGAGGCCGTCGGCGAGCTGGCCGCCTTCGCCCGCGACCACGGGCTGGTCTTCTACGACGCGCCCGTGCTCGGTACCCGCCAGCCCGCCGAGGCCGGGCAGTTGACCGTGCTGGCGGCCGGGCCGGCCGAGGGCCGCAAAAAGGTGACGCCGGTCTTCGACGCCGTCGGCGCCCGCACCGTGTGGACCGGCGAGGACGGTGCGGAGGGCACCGCGACCCGGCTGAAGCTGGTGGCCAACAGCTGGGTGCTGGCCGCCACCGCCGCGACCGGCGAGACCTTGGCCCTGGCCAAGGCCCTCGACGTCGACCCGCACGGCTTCTTCGACCTCATCGCCGGCGGCCCGCTCGACATGGGCTACCTGCGCGCCAAGGCCCAGCTGGTGCTCGACGGCGCGCTGTCGCCGGCCCAGTTCGCCGTGCACACCGCCGCCAAGGACGCCCGTCTGATCGTCCAGGCCGGCACGGCGCGCGGCGTCCGCCTCGACGTGGCCGCCGCCGGCGCCGCCCGCCTGGAGCGCGCCGCCGCCCAGGGCCATGCCGACGAGGACATGGCCGCCGCCTACTTCGCCAGCTTCGACGACACGCCGTCCACCTGAACACCGTCAAGCCGTCCACGTGAACACCGTCGTCCGGACGAAACAGAGGGAGAACCCATGGCCAAGCCCCCGCTGCCGCCCCAGGCCGACGCGCTGCTGCGCCGCCCCAACCCGTGCGTCATCGCCACCCTGCGGTCCGACGGCACGCCCGTCTCCGCCGCCACCTGGTACGAGTGGGCGGACGGCCGGGTGCTCGTCAACATGGACGAGGGCCGCGTACGGCTCAAGCACCTGCGCCGCGATCCGCGCGTGACGCTGACCGTACTCGCCGACGACGACTGGTACACCCATGTGACGCTCATCGGCCGTGTCGTGGAGATCTACGACGACGAGGACCTGGCCGACATCGACCGGCTCGCTGAGCACTACACCGGCAAGCCGTATCCGGAGCGCAACCGCGGCCGGGTCAGTGCCCGGATCGAGGTCGACCGTTGGCACGGCTGGGGCGCGATGAAGGGCAGCTGACGCCCGAACCGGCCGGAACTCAGCGCCAGTTCGCGGCGAACGCTCGGCGTGGATTCTCCGTGAGGACACGGCCCACGAGGTCCTCACCCAGCTCCACGGCGAGCCGCGGGGCGACCCGGCGCAGCAGGTACGGCATCCCCGGGCCGCCGTTCACCGAGCGGGCGGCGGCCGTCGTGGTGTCGCCGCCCAACAGCAGCCGGTCACCGAAGCCGGCCTCGGCAAGAGCCCGGACAGCGTCCGGCATCCGCCAGTCGGTGGCGTGGTGGGCGCGTGACGGACCGTCGAAGGCCAGATAGCAGCCGGCCCGGGCCGCCTGCCGGTGCACGACGGGATCGGGGGAGCGGTTGAGGTGCCCGAGCACCACCCGGTGCGGCGGCACCCCCAACTCGCCGCACAGCAGGTCCAGTACGTCCAGGGCGGCGGTCCCGAGCTCCAGGTGCACGGCGATCGGCGCGCCCGTGGCGTGGTGGGCCTCGGCCGCCGCCGTCATCGTCCAGCGGGCGTGCGCGTCGAGCGCGTGGAAACCGCCCGCTACCTTGACGAGACCCGCCCGCACCCCCGATGCCCCGATCCCGTCGGTCAGTTCGGCCACGAACACCTCGGCGAGCCTGCCGCGCAGCCCGCCGAGTGTCTCCTCGTCGTAGTGCACGGCCTGGTGCAGCCCGGTCGCGGCCACCACGTGCACCCCGGTGTCACGGGACAGCGGTGGCAGATCGGCCGCCCGCCGCCCCAGCCCGTACGGCGTCCACTGCACCACGGCCGCACCGCCCAGCGCGCGGAACGCCGCCAGTTCGGCCCGCGCCGCCGACACGTCGCGCAGCTCCTGGCCGGGCAGCCGGGGACTGCCGAAGAAGAGGTGGTCGTGCGCGTCGCACATCCCCAGCTGCTCGGCTGGCACGTCCCCGAGCACCGTGCGGACCGCGCTCACCACTGGCGTCCCCGGGGAAGCCGGTCCCGGCCCGGCGCCGACAGGTGCAGCACCTGGAACACGTCGCCGTCCGCGTCGGGCGCGTCGTGCGCCCACAGCGAGAAGTGCACCAGTTCCCAGCGGCTGGTGTCCACGGCGGCCGCCGCGAGCACCGCCCCGTCGTGTTCCGCCAGCCGCCCCACCTCGCCCACCGCCTCCTCCGCGACCTTCGCCAACCGGGCCGCGTCCGGCACCGGTTGCCGCCGACGCACCGCGAACAGCGCGGCAGAACCGCCCCCTTCCTCGTACGCCAGACCCGTCCACTGCCGCACCCGGGGCCGCCCGAAGTCGTCGCTGAGCCCCTGGAAGCCGCCGCCCCAGAGGAAGGCGTTCATGCCCTCCATCGAGTTCCACAGGTAGAACGGCGCGTACTGGTTGACCGGCGAGCCGTGCCCGCCACGCTCGCGCATCAGGTACGCCTTGACGCCGAGTCCGTCCCAGGCGTCGAGCACGTGCCCGACGCGGGCGACGCGGTCGCGGACGAGGCTCATGTCGTAGTCGGCGGGCAGGGTGAGTTCGTACTGCATCGCGTGCAACGCGTGTGCCTCCTCGGCTGGATCTGGTCAGGCGGTGCGCGAACCGAGCAGCGACAGCAGCCCGCGCACGCCCGCGTCGAAGGCCGCGGGGGACCCGGACGCCCGGGCGAGGACATAACCGCCCTGGACGGTGGCGACGACGGCCGCCGCGACCTCCTCGCCGTCCAGGTCGGGGGCGAACCCGCCCTGCTCCTTGCCTTCCTCGACGATCCCGGCGATACGCTCCCGCAGCCAGTCGAGCGTCTCGTCGACCGGGGCGCGCAGCTCGTCGCTGGCGATCACGTCCGGGTCCATCGTCAGCCGGCCGACCGGACAGCCCCGCAGCACGTCCCGCTCCCGTCGCAGATACGCCTCGATCCGCTCGTACGGCGTTCCCGGCCCGCCGAGTACTCCCTCGGCGGTGGCCCGCATCTCCTCGGCGGTCCGCCGGATCGCGGTCAGCGCGAGGTCGGGCTTGCCCTTGAAGTGGTGGTACATGCTGCCCTGCCCGGCGCCCGCCCGCTCCAGGATCGCCTTCGGGCTGGTCCCCACGTATCCGCGCTCCCACAACAGTTCACGCGTGGACTGGATCAGTCGCTCGGAGGTGTTCATACGGGCAGTGTACATACTAGTAGTTACAGCAGTCGACGCCCCTGGTGCGACGGCAGGGCACCCGTCTACTCCCCGGGCGGTACCCGCACGGCCGCCGGCCGTACGACGACCGGGGACCCCTCGGGGGGCGACTCTCGGAGGACGACGCAGAACGGCATTCCGAGGAGTTGAACCGACATGCAGACCCTGGCGCACTTCGGCGACGGCGGGCCCGGCCCGTGGATCCTGTTCCTCCCGTTGATCTGGGCGCTGGTCATCGGCGGCGGCATCGCAGTGCTGCGCCGCACGGTGTGGGGCGGGCGTCGCGGCGGACCCCGGCGGCCCGTCGTCGAGGACCACTCGCCCATCGCCGTCCTCGGCCACCGCTTCGCCTCCGGCGAGATCGACGAGGACGAGTACTGGCGCCGCCTGTCCGTGCTGAACGAGGAGTTCGGCCGCTCGGCCAAGGGCGGTGCGGCATGACCACGACGACCGGCACGTACATCACGGACGGCCCGAACGGCCCGAACGGCCGGAGCGGCCGGAGCGGCCCGAGCGGCCGGAGCGGCCCGGCCCGGCCCGGACGACCGGCATGAGCGGCCCGAGCGACCTGAACGGCTCGAACGGCCCGACCCGGACGGCCGGCACACGGTCAGTCGGGGGACGGCCGCCCGGGGCGTCGGCGCCGTGAAAGTGGCACCTCGTCCCGCACGTCGACGACGTGGCCGCTGGGATGGCCCACGCCGCCCCGCCGCCCCCGCCGCGACGACGGGTCACCGCCCGGTCAGCCTGCGACGGCGGACCGGGCGGGAGCGTGTTCGGGCCTGAGGCCCTCGGCCGCGGGCGCGACCTCCGCGAACCGGTGCGCGGGTTTGTCCTGCGCCGCCCGGCGCAGTGGGCGCGCCGGCGGTGCCACCGTCGGCGCGGAAACCGGGAGCGTGAACCAGACGACCTTGCCGGACTCGCCGTCCGGCCGCGCGCCCCAGCTCTCGCTCATCGCGGCCACCATCGCCAGCCCGCGCCCGCACGTCGCGAGCGGCGCCATGTCGTCGATGTCGCCCACGACGGGCAGCCGCGGATCGTGGTCGCGCACCGAGACCTTGAGCCGGTCGAGCAGCAGCTCTATCTCCACGGTGCACGTCTTGTCGGGCTGGGCGTGCCGGTGCACGTTGGACAACAGCTCCGTCACACCGAGCGAGGCCCGGTCGATCAGGGAATCCAGATGCCAGTAGCGCAACTGCGCAGATACGATTCTGCGGACCTGGCCGATCCGCGACGGCAGGGCTTGGAGCTCCACCGTGCAGTGCCTGCTTGGGTGACTGATCACGGCTGCGACTCCCCGACGTGAGGTCCCGAAGGACGTCCGGAAGAACACGGAAGACGGATCCAGCAGGGCGCCTGCGTGACACTGCCGCCTGCTGTCGTGGCCGGCGGGCTGGTTCGCAGCGTTATCGCCGGTAAACCCAGAGTGACGTGAGAACAGCGTGACGCAAGGGGTGAGGCAGCGCAACTCGCCGACATCTCAGTGGCCGCGCTTCGCCGCCCTGCGCACGGCCTCGATGAAACGCCGCGCCGCCGGCGGTCCCGGCTCGCCCGGCGCGGGATCGTGCTCGCCCAGCGTCAGCAGGTACCGCTTGCCGTTGAGATCGGCCAAGGCCCGGTCCTCCGGGGCGAACCACGGCTTGGAGGCCCGCACCGCCTGCACCGGCGCACTGTCGATCTCACTGCCGTAACTGGTGAGCAACTGCAGCCGGCCGTCGCTGATTCGGACCTGCCCGGCCCGGGTGAGCGAACGCAGCCGCTTCCCGATCCGCACGCCCGTGGCCGTGAACTCCGGCTCCGCCATGCCACCCGCCCCCTTGTGCGCGTCGGTGTGCCGGACCGTGCTTCCCGTGGGCCGGCACCGGCTCGTGTCGTGATCCAGTGTGCCCCGTTCGGGACATGGCCCGACGCGGTGCAGTCTGCCCGCACCCGACGCCGAGCACCACCCCGGGCGACGGCCCGGCCCGGGGGCGCCCGGAGCACGGGTGAGAGTGTGCCGCCAGGACCGCGCGCCCCCGTGCCCCGTGCCCTGCCCCAGGGGGCGCTTTGGGGGGCTCAAAGATGCGTTTATGCAGGTGAGCAGCGTGCAGTAGGTGCTTATGATCGGTGTGTCGGCCGCGCGACGTGCCGTCGGCGCGCAGCGTAAGGAGCCCCTCGTGACCACCCCACAGCAGACCCGTACCGGCGTGACCCTCGATGTCGACCGCACGGACGACGCCTACCGCGCCTGGCTGAAAGAAGCCGTCCGCAGGGTCCAGGCCGACGCCAACCGCTCGGCCGACACGCACCTGCTCCGCTTCCCCCTCCCCGAGCGCTGGGGCATCGACCTGTACCTCAAGGACGAGTCGACACACCCCACCGGCAGCCTCAAGCACCGGCTCGCCCGTTCCCTGTTCCTCTACGGCCTGTGCAACGGCTGGATCCGGCCGGGCCGGCCGGTGATCGAGGCGTCCAGCGGCTCCACGGCGGTCTCCGAGGCGTACTTCGCCAAGCTGATCGGCGTGCCCTTCATCGCCGTCATGCCGCGCACGACGAGCGCAGAGAAGATCCGCCTGATCGAGTTCCACGGCGGGCAGTGCCACTTCGTGGACGACCCCCGCACCATGTACGAGGAGTCCGCCCGCCTCGCGGCCGAGACCGGCGGCCACTACATGGACCAGTTCACCTACGCCGAACGGGCCACGGACTGGCGTGGCAACAACAACATCGCCGAATCCGTCTTCCGGCAGCTGCGGTTGGAGCGGTTCCCGGAGCCCGCGTGGATCGTCGCCACGGCCGGCACCGGCGGCACCTCCGCGACCATCGCGCGCTATGTGCACTACATGCAGTACGACACCCGCATCTGTGTCGCCGACCCGGACAACTCCTGTTTCTTCGAGGGCTGGACCACCGGCGATCCGGACGTCACCTGCGACTGCGGCTCCCGCATCGAGGGCATCGGCCGGCCCCGCATGGAGCCGAGCTTCGTGCCGGGCGCCGTCGACCGGATGATGAAGGTGCCCGACGCGGCCAGCATCGCCGCCGTGCGGGCGCTGGAGCGGGCCATCGGCCGCAGGGCGGGCGGCTCGACCGGCACCGGGCTGTGGAGCGCGCTGAAGATCGTCGCCGAGATGGTGTCCGAGGGGCGGCAGGGCAGCGTGGTGACGCTGTTGTGCGATCCGGGCGACCGGTACCTGGACAAGTACTACTCGGACGCCTGGCTGGTCGAGCAGGGCCTGGACATCGAGCCGTACGCGGCGGCGATCGAGTCGCTGCTGCGGACAGGTGTCTGGGCCGACTGACGCTATCCGCCCAGTCGCCGGTCCAGTGCCGTGACGGCGTCCCGGAAGGCACGGGCCTGAGCCGCCCGGAACGGCCTCACAGCGAGCCGGAGCGCCACCGATCCCTCGGCGGCGAACGTCCACCGCACACGGGTACCGGTTCCGGCCGGGACGAGCCGCCACTCCTCGGCGATGGCCCGGACGCCCGGCGCGTTGGTGACGTCGACGCGATAGGCGTACAGCTCCGGCTCCCGCGCCGCGAGGATCGTCTCCCTGCACCGGATGCCGCCCTTGAGCCGGACCTCGCGCCCCGCCCCGCCGTCGGCCGGCCGGGCGAGCACCACCTGCGGGAACCACTCCGCCCAGCCCGGCACGTCCTCGGCGAGCGCCCGGAACACCGCCTCGGGCGCAGCGGTGATCTCGCGGGCGTGGACCAGCCGTACGGGAGCGGACGCGACGAAGTCGAGCCCCACCGGACGCAGACGGCGAGCCATTGGACGAACCCCCTCCCGTGGCCTGACCTTCGGCCACCGGCACCATAGCTGATGACCCGTCAGGCGTCAGGAGCCGGCCGGTCGCGGTTCCGACCACTGCTCCGGTCGAAGTTCCGGCTGGGGTACCGGTCGTCGTTCCGGTTGCGGTCTCAGTCGCCGTTCTCCGGCTCGCCCGCCACGATCAGCCGCAGGTGCTCGGAGACCTCCGCGCGCGCCTCCGCCTCCAGACCGGCGTCGGTCACCAGAGTGTCGACCTGCTCCAGCTTCGCGAACGAGCTCAGACCCACCACGCCCCACTTCGTGTGGTCGGCCACCACCACGACCCGCCGGGCCGACTGCACCAGCCGCCGGTTGGTCTCGGCCTCCGCCAGGTTCGGCGTCGACAGGCCCGCCTCCAGCGATATCCCGTGCACACCGAGGAACAGCAGATCGAAGTGGAGCGCCGCGATCGCCTGGTCGGCCACCGGGCCCACCAGCGAGTCGGACGGCGTGCGCACCCCGCCGGTCAGCACCACCGTGGCCGCGCCCTGCCGCGGACCCGAGGTGCGCTGCGCCGCATGGAAGACGTCGGCCACCCGCACCGAGTTGGTGACGACCGTCAGGTCCGGCACGTCCAGCAGCTGGTGCGCCAGCGCGTACGTCGTCGTCCCGCCCGACAGCGCGATCGCCGCGCCCGGCGGGACCAGCTCGGCCGCGGCCCGCGCGATGTCCTCCTTGGCGCTCAGCTCCAGGCCCGACTTGGCCTCGAAGCCCGGCTCGTGCGTGCTCGCCTCGACCACCGGGACCGCGCCGCCGTGCACCTTCTCCAGCACACCCTGCCGGGCGAGCGCGTCGAGGTCGCGGCGGACCGTCATGTCCGACACGCCGAGCTTGCGGGTCAGCTCGTTGACGCGGACCCCGCCCCGGCGCCGCACCTCGTCCAGGATCAGGGCGCGCCGCTGCTCCGCGAGGAGGTTCTGATTCTCGCTCACGTACGCTCCGGTCCTTTCGCCTCACTTGCCGTCCGACACGCCCTGCGCACCTTCCCCCGAGTTCTCGACTCCGCAGGGAGGCCCCTCGACAAGGACATTCTCCCCGACCGGGGTGCGCGGGCGCCCCATCCTCGCACGCCGCGTCGCCGACCGCGCCACCGCATGCTGGTCGCGTGCATGCCACTCGTGCCGGTTTCGTTACCCGTCCGTCATCCGGATCGGGGAGATTCCGTGACGAGAGGTGTGCGCCGCCTCCGCGGCGGAGATCCTCGATTCCCGCACAGAAAGAGCCGACGGCGCGTCACGGGGGAAGTGCGAACAGTGGACCATGCACAGGAACGTGCCTCGACCGGCGAGACCGGCGAGACCGGCGAGACCGGCGAGACCGGCGAGACCGGCGAGACCGGCGAGACCGGCGAGACCGGCGAGACCGGCGAGACCGGCGAGACCGGCGAGAACGGCCGACCCGAGACCGGGACCGCCCTGGAACTCCTGGTCCACGGGGTCGGCGGCACCACGCCGCAGGAGATGCTCAACGATCCGCGCACGGAACGGATCACCGGCGACGGCATCGCGGCCGTCTTCCGGCGCGCCGACGACGTCGACGCCGAGACCAGACCCGGCCGCCGGCGCGACGGGCCGGTGCCCGAGGCCTACGTCTGGTGCAACCTGACCTCCGGGAACGGCACGCGCGCCCTGTGGCTGTTACTCCTGCCGTTCATGGTGGTCAACCTCGCCCACTGGATGCGCCCCGACTCCCAGGGCCGCACGCGCACCGTCCGTCTGTACGGGCTGCTGGTGCGGCTGACCGGACTGACCCTCACGGTGCTGCTCGTGGCCGCCGCCTGCGAGGTCGCCCTCGATCTCGCCGCATGGCAGTGCGCGGGCACGCGCGCGTGCGCCGACCGGCACTCCTGGCTGGGCTTCCTGTCGCCCACGGTCTCCGACGGCGGCTGGTGGAGCCGCCCCGGCCGCAGGCTCGCCCTGGCGGCCCTGGTGCCGACCGCGCTGACCGGCCTGCTGTGGTACCTGTCCCTGCGCACCTGGAACGCGTACGAGTCCCAGCAGCCCATGAGCCGCACGCTGAAGCCCGACGAGGACGGTGGCCGCACCGCCCTGGGCCGGCCCGGCTTCTGGTACGGCCGCCGTCTGGTGGCCCGGCTGCGCGCCGCGCACACCGCCGCCGGTCTGCTGACGGTCGCCGCGGCGGTCGGCAGCGCCGCCGCCCGGTACGACCGCGCGCCCGGCGGCCCGGCCGTCCTGGAGATCCTGGGCCTGCTCCTGGAGGCGGCGCTCGCGGCCGGCGCGATCACCGTGGTGTGGGTGGTCTGCCGCCGGGGCCGCACCGAGAACCGCCTGGACCGGGAACTCGACGAGCACCTCGTCCACCGCCTGCCGCTCGCCGCCCTCCTCCTTCTCGCGCTCACCCTGGTGTACGCCGGGTGGGAACGCCCGCAGTGGGAATCGTCGGGCCGGCTGCCCGGGGACGCCACCTTCGGCGGCATCGCCTTCGTTCAGGGGCTGATCGTGATCGTCCTCGCCGTGGTCGCCCGCCTCCTCCACCGCACTCGGCCCGACCCGCGTGCCGTGCTGCGCGGACTCGGAGGGCCCGCGGTCGCGATGCTGGCCTGTGCGCTGGGCGGCGTGATGTCCGGCGGCGTCGCCCAGCGGGTGTCCGACTGGCTGGACGGCACCCGTGCCTCGCTCGCCGGCCCGCCGGTCCTGCTGACCTGGCAGGCCTCCGCGATCCCGCCGCTGCTCGTGGTGCTGCTGGTGCTGTCCGGCCGGCTGGCCCGACGCGCCTGGCGGCTCGCCCGCGCCGAGCGCGCCGTCGTGGAACGCGACTACCCGGACGAGGCCGGGGACCCGGGGCGCACCCGCCGTATCGCGTCCGCGCGGGCGATGGCCACGCTCACCGACCAGGCGCCCCTCCTCGTCGGCGTGATCTCCGCCGCGACCCTGCTGCTGGGCGCCGGCGCGCTCGTGGGCGCCCTCGCCACCAGGAAGACGCCCGGCCGGGCCACCGAGAACACCTACGACCTCCTGCACGGCGCCGCCGAGACCGCCGAGGCGCTCGGCTCCTGGCTGATCGGACTCGGTTTCATCCTGTTCGTCACCTGGGGCCGGCGCGCCTACAAGGACGCATCCGCGCGCCGCACCATCGGCATCCTGTGGGACGTCGGCACCTTCTGGCCGCGCGCCGCCCACCCGTTCGCCCCGCCCTGCTACGCCGAGCGCGCCGTGCCCGACCTGACCTGGCGCATGGCGACCTGGACCCGCGCCACCGGGGGCCGACTGGTCATCTCCGGGCACTCCCAGGGCAGCGTCCTCGCCGCGGCCGCCGCCTGGCAGCTCGCGCCGTCCGTCCGCAGACGGGTCGCGCTGCTGACGTACGGATCGCCGTTGGAGCGCCTGTACGGCCGCTGGTTCCCGGCCCACTTCGGCCCGGCCGCGCTCACCTCGCTGCACCGCGAGGTCGACTGCTGGCGCAACCTGTACCGGCTCACCGACCCCATCGGCGGCCCGGTGCGGCTGCCCGGCGACCGCGGCCCCGAGGTGGACCACGAGCCCCTGAAGGACCCGCTCGCCTTCGGCCGCACCGACCTGCACCCGCTGCCCTCGCCGATCCTGGGGCACTCCGACTACCAGGCGGACCCGGCGTTCGCCGAGGAACGACACCGGCTGCTGGTCCGGCTGCGGCCGTGCGTACCGCCGCCCCGCACCGGGCCGCAGGACGGGGAGTCTCAGGGCAGCTCGGGAAGGTCCTCCGCGTAGAGCAGGGTCAGGTCGTCCGTGCTCGGGTCGTCCAGCTGGGCGACCCGGCTCGCGTGCCGTTCCACCATGGCCTCGAACGTCTGCCGCGCTGTACGTCCGTTGCCGAACGCAGGACCCTTCGGTATCGCGGTGAAGTACTTCAGCAGCGCCTCCGTCGCGCCCGGCGCCAGTCGGTACTCGTGCTCCTCGGCCTGCTGCTCCACGATCCGCAGCAGTTCCTCGGGGCCGTAGTCGCTGAAGGTGATGGTCCGCGAGAAGCGGGAGGCCACGCCGGGGTTGACGGAAAGGAAGCGTTCCATCTCGGCCGTGTAGCCAGCGACGATCACCACCACCGCGTCCCGGTGGTCCTCCATCAGCTTCACGAGCGTGTCGATGGCCTCCTTGCCGAAGTCGCGCCCGGCGTCCTCGGGGGAGAGCGCGTATGCCTCGTCGATGAACAGCACGCCTCCGCGGGCCCTTTCGAAGGCCTCCTGGGTGCGGATGGCGGTGGAGCCGATGTGCTCGCCGACCAGATCCACCCGGGACACCTCGACCAGGTGGCCTTTCTCCAGCACGCCGAGGGAGGCGAGGATCTCGCCGTACAGGCGGGCGACGGTCGTCTTGCCGGTACCGGGGGAGCCGGTGAAGACCAGGTGCCGCTTGACGGAGGCCGCCTTCAGGCCCGCCTGCTGCCGGCGCCGGCCCACCTCGATCATGTCGGTCAGCGCGCGCACCTCGCGCTTGACGCTCTCGAGGCCCACCAGCGCGTCGAGTTCACCGAGGACGGCCTTGGAGGTGCGGACCGGCTTGTCGGGCTCAGGGGCCGGGGCGGCGGCGGGCGGCTCCTGCTGGGCGCGCTGCCCGGGGACAGCGCCCAGCAGGCCGGGGGAGTGGCCGACCGTCTGCACGGCCGTCTCCTGCGCCACCGGCGGTTTCAGGCTGCCGCTCTCGTCGCTCGCGCAGTCCTCGACGACGGGGCCCGCGCCGGACGCCCCGTCCGCACCGCCGTCGGCGAACTCGTACCCGCCGCGCGCGCACCGCTCCGTGCGGCACTTCCTGAGCGTCGTACGGCTGCCGTCGATCACGTGGAAGCCGTAGCCGCCGCTGCCCGTCACCCGGCAGTTCAGGAAGCTGCCGCGGCCGCCGGCGGAGACGTAGACCCCGGCCTCCGCAGGGGAGTCGATCGTGCACCGTTCGACGGTCGGGTCGGCGCCCTTGGTGACGATCACGCCGGTCTGGGTGCCGTCCAGGGCGCAGTTGTTGAGGGTGCCGCCGCTGCCGTGGTCGCGGAACCAGGCACCCGTCGCCGCGTCCCGGATCCGGCAGTCGTCGAGCTGGGCCGTGGCGCCGTCGCTCACCGACACGGCCGTGTTGCGCACCTGGGACAGGTCGCTGTCGACGACGTCCGCGCGCGAACCGCGGTCGAGGACGAACAGCGCGTCCGGCACGTCGTGCACGCGGCAGGAGTCGAGCACCACGGTGGCCCCGTCGCTCACCCACACCGCCGGATAGTCGCCCGTGCTGTCGAAGATCTCGCACTGGTTGGCGTCC
This sequence comes from Streptomyces bullii, assembly GCF_042657145.1. Classification (NCBI taxonomy): domain Bacteria; kingdom Bacillati; phylum Actinomycetota; class Actinomycetes; order Kitasatosporales; family Streptomycetaceae; genus Streptomyces; species Streptomyces bullii. Next base: position 320,546 of record NZ_JBHSNY010000002.1, on the reverse strand, counting down.
ACGCGCGTGCCCGGATCCCACACCGACAGGCCGTTGCGCCCGAACTGTCGCACGCTGGTGCGGGTCAGGGTGAGCACGGAACGGGACCGCAGGTCGATCGCGTTCTCGGGGATGTCGTGGATGCGGCAGTCGGCGAGCGTGAGGACGGCGTCCGTGTCGAGCGTGACACCGTCGGCGGTGGTGCGGTGCACATCGCAGTCGGTCAGGTGCGCGGTGGCCCGGTTGGTCACCTGCACGCCGCTGCCCCGCACCTCGTACACCTCACAACCCACCGCCTCCAGGGCGGAGTTCTCGCCGGTCGCCGACAGGCCCGAACCGGAGGCGTGGTGGATCCGGCAGCGGTCCAGACGCGGGTGGGCGCCGCCGCGCACCGCCACGCCCGCCTGCCCGGCCGCGACGACCTCGCACTCCTCGAACACCCCGCCCCCGCCGTCGAGGACGGCGATGCCGATGCCCGCCGGATTGTCCACCGTGCAGCGGCGCACCGTCGGCCGGGCGCTCCCGCGCACCTCGATCCCGGCCGCGGACCGCGTGACGACCCGGACGTCCCTCAGCTCCGGCGTGCCCTCCTCGACCAGCACCGCCGGAGCGGCCGCGTCCTGGCCCTCCACATGCAGATCCTGGACGACCGCCGAGGCCCGTACGGTCAGCGGCACCCCGTCCACGGGCGCGATCCGCACCGAACCGGGGGAGCCCTCGGGACCGCGCAGGGTCACCGCCCGCTGCACGACGAGGTTCTCCCGGTAGGTGCCGGGAGCGACGGTGAGCACGTCGCCGTCGGCCGCGGCCTCCAGGGCGGCGGCGAGCGATGCGTACTCACCCGTGCGGCGCCGCCACCGCGACGTGCCGGTGTGCGTCACCTGGACCGTGCCCTGTGCCATGGTGTAGCTGTGCCCCCACCTCGTCGTACTGATCGCTCGTTCGCCTGCGGGGCACCACGGCCGCCGTCGAGTCCGCGACCGTGCTCGGCCCTGCGGGCCTGAAGCGCATGCGCATGTCGACACCGGCGCGCCCCTACGGCTCACTCACGCGCGGGTTGTTGCCGAACGGGTCGGCCGGTCCACCGTAGCGTGCGCGCGGGTGCTGGGTTGACCAGAGGCGGAAGGCCGGTCAGCTGCCCGCGCCGGTCCTGCCCCAGTCCGGGCCCGCCTTGTCCCACGCCTGGTCCCATCGAGCGTACCGGCGGCGGATCATGCGCCAGACGATCAGGCGTCTGCCGCCCTCGACGAGGCCCGCGGTCGCCAGGGCCGCGCCGAGGCCGGCGAGGACGGCGTGTGTGGTCGCCGTCGCCGAGTCGAGCGGGCGGGCCGCCATCTGGCCGTGCCGGTCGGTCCATATCCGGAAGTGGTCGCCCTGCCGCGGGGTCTTCAGGCTCGCCGTGACCGCTCCGCGGCGTTCCGTGCCGTCCGGCGCGGTCCACACGGCCAGGACGCGGTTGCGCAGGTCCCGTCCGGTGGAGGTCTCCGGGTCGGCGTCCAGCGGGGAGCCGTCCAGTTTGCGGACCACCGTGGCCGTCACCAGGTGCCGCGACCGGTGCTGTTCGCGGACGGACCGCTGCAGGGCGTCCTCTGCGGCGCCGCCGACGACGGAGCCGATCAACGGGGCGGCGAGCAGGATCAGCAGCAGCACGACCAGCGCCAGCCAGGCCTCGGCCAGATCGGTGTCACGACACAGCGGATTGTGCCGCCAGCGCCAGAGCCCGCTGATCGCCCGCACCGCCCGCACCCTCTTCCCGCTCCCTGACGACCCCCGGCGGAGCCGTCCACGCGAGGGCCCGGTGGACGCAGCGCGACATCGCCTCGCCGGGACCTCTCATGAACGTCTCACGAAAGCCCAACGCACAGGCCCGGGGGCGTGGTTCCCACGTCTGATCGATCGCTTGCCTACGCGAGGACCGTGACCGGATCCCCGACCCGGAGCGTGCCATGGGACAGGGGCACCAGGTTCTGTCCGAAGACCAGTGTGCCGCCCAGGCGTCGGTGCCGCCCCAGCGTGTGCAGAGGTTCCCGGCCACGCTCCGAGGTGGTCTGGTCGGTCGTGGTCACGACGCATCGCCCGCACCTCTTGGCGACGCGGAAGGACACCTCGCCGACGGCGATGCGCGACCAGTCGTCCTCGGCCCAGGCGTCGGTGCCCGCCACGACCAGGTTCGGCCGGAAGCGGTTCATGGGCAGGGGGCCCTCCTGCGCCTGATCCCCCTCGGCGATCAGGGAGTTGAGGGCGTCGAGGGAGGCGGCCGAGGTGAGCAGCAGCGGGAATCCGTCGGCGAAGGAGACGGTCTCGCCCGGCAGGGCGTACTGCGGATCGACGGGCCGGCGCACGGCCGGGTCGTCCATGTGCACGAGGCGTACGTCGGCGCCGAGATGGGCGCTGCACCAGGCGTGCGCGGCCTCCTCCTCGGCGGGGACGGCCTCGACCTTGTCGCGGAAGATCTGCACCGGAATCCAGCCCACCGGCCGGGGGACGCGCACCGTCAGCGGCTCCATGCCGGGCGCGGACAGCCGTACGCCGCCGCCGGGCAGGAGCTCGGCGGCGGCCAGTGCGAGGCGCGGCTGCTGGCGTTGCGTGACGACCTTTCCCCCGTCGTCGATCAGCGCCCAGCGCCGGTCTCCGGCCAGCCCCCAGGGCTCCACGACGGCCTCCCGGACCGACAGGCCGCGCAGGGCCTTGACCGGATGGACGTGGATCGAGTGCAGGTACGCGAGCGCCATGGGGCCATCGTGCCAGGTGGCACCGACGACCCCGGGGCTGGATCAGTAACCGCGGTACTGCTGGTTGTTGTACGGATCCTGGTAGGGAGCCGGGGCGGGGCGGGGAGCCGCGGGGCGCATCGCCTCGTAGCCGCCCGCCGCGGACGCCGGCGCCGGGCGCGGCGGCTGGGCCTGCGGGCCGGGGTAGCCGCGCGGGGCCGTCGCCTGCTGCGGGATGTACGCGGCGGGCGCCTGCTGGAGCGGGGCCGGCTGCGGTGCCTGCGGATAGCCGTAGGCGGGCTGGGCCGGTGCCGCCGGGAGGGCGGGCAGCGCCGACGGGAGCGCGGGCAGGTGGCTGCCCGGCGTGTCGTACTGGGCGGGCACCCGGATCGGGGCGATCTGCGGGGTACCTCGCTCCTTGACGAGCGAGTCGTAGATCGGGGTGTCCGGGAAAGAGGCGGAGTAGTAGCCGCCACCATAGGTGGAGCCGGGGGAGGTCATGGCACATAAGTTAAGCCCACGATGTGCTGGTTGGGGAGACCGATAAGAGTGTTGTTTTCCGTGTCCGCAGTGACGCGGGATCGTCAATGCGAGCGAACTTGGCCAAAAAGGGGCGCTGAGCAGGGTTCGGATCGTGTAGAGACCGAGTTCCGGGCGGGTTACCGGCGGTTGACCGACGGTCTTTCCGCGCCTCCCGTGGGAGTTCGACGCCGTGGCGAATAGGTTGTGCGACGGAAGCCGATGGACCGCCGGGTGCTGCCTGCGCGGTGACACGTGAGGGGGGCGGGCATGTCCATGCTGAAAGGTTCAAATACTCCGGTGACGGCCACGGCCTTGCGCGTCGAATTGGGCTGGCGTTCCGGGCCCGGCGTGCCCGACGCCGACGCCTCGGCGCTGCTGCTGGTCGGCGGCAAGGTCCGGTCCGACGCGGACTTCGTCTTCTACAACCAGCCCGTGCACGCCTCCGGGGCCATTCGGCACGAGGGCAAGCGGGACGCCGGCGGCCGCGTGACCGACACCCTCCTGGTCGACCTCGCGCGCGTGGAGCCCGCGATCGAGACCGTCATCGTCGCCGTCTCCGCCGACGGCGGCACGTTCGGACAGGTCCCGGACCTGTACGTCGAGGTGCGGGACACAGCCCAGGGCACCGTCGCGGCCCGCTTCGACAGCACCGGGGCGACGACCGAAACCGCTTTCGTCCTCGGGGAGTTCTACCGCCGCCAGGGCGCCTGGAAGTTCCGGGCCGTCGGGCAGGGCTACAGCAGCGGACTCGAAGGCCTGGCCACGGACTACGGCATCACCGTGGACGAGCCGCAGCACGCCGCCCCGGCGGCGGGCCCGTCGACGGCCACCCCGCCGACCGTCGCCCCGCCGGTGACCGTGCCGCCGCCGGTGGCACCGCCGGTGGCCCCTTCGCCGTACGCGACCGGGCCGGTCACCCCGCCTCCGCCGGCCACGTCCCCCGCGGAACCGGTCCGCCTGACCAAGGTGACGCTCACCAAGGCGGCACCCTCCGTGTCGCTGACCAAGCAGGGCGGTACCTCCGGCGCCCTGCGCGTCAACCTCAACTGGCAGGTGCGCAAGCAGTTCTCGGGATGGGCCGGCACGTTCGGCCGCCCGGCCGCGACCCACTCCGACCTCGACCTCGACCTGGGCGCCCTGTACGAACTCACCGACGGCAGCAAGGGAGTGGTGCAGGCCCTCGGCAACACCTTCGGGGCGCTGCACCAGCCGCCGTACATCCACCTCGACGGCGACGACCGCACGGGCGCCGTGGAGACCGGCGAGAACCTCACCGTCAACCTCGACCACCTGCACGCCTTCCGGCGCATCCTGGTGTTCGTCACCATCTACGAGGGCGCCCGCTCCTTCGCCGACCTGAACGCCACCGTCACCCTCACCCCGCAGCACGGCGCCCCGATCGACTTCTCGCTCGACGAGTGCACCGTCCCCTCACCCGTGTGCGCGCTCGCCCTGATCACCAACACCGGCGGCGACCTCGTCGTCCAGCGCGAGGCCCGCTACCTGGTGCCCGAGCGGGGCGTGAGCCCGCAGCGGACCGTCGACCACGCCTACGGGTGGGGCATGAACTGGACCCCGGGCAGGAAGTGACCCTCCCGGCCAGGGTCAGCCCTCGTCGGGCACGGCGTCCGGGCGCGCGTAGGTGCGGCCCTTCCAGGCCGCACCCCGCCCCTGGTAGTGCCGCACTGCGGAATCGACCGTCATCATCAGGTACAGCGCCGCGGTGAACGGCAGCAGGAGAGCCGGCCACAGCGGCTGCCGGTAGTAACGGAGCATCGGGACGTACGTTCCCGCCATCACCAGCCACGCCCCCGCGCCCACGACCACCGCCGCCGCACTCCCCGCCGCCCCACCCACGCCGACCGCCACGGGCGGCACCAGGTACACCAGCACCAGACCGGCGACCGTACCGGCCAGCACCACCGGGTTGTGCCGCAGCTGTGCGTACGCGCTGCGCGAGACCATCCGCCACAGGTCGCGCAGCCGCGGGTACGGACGCACGCTGTCCACCCGGTCGGCCAGCCCCAGCCACACGCGTCCGCCGGCGCGCTTGACCGCGCGCGCGAGAGCGACGTCGTCGATGACGGCGTGCCGGATGGACTCCGGGATCCGCGCCCGCTCGGCGGCCTCGGCGCGCAGCAGCACACAGCCGCCCGCGGCGGCAGCCGTACGCGTCCCCTTCTTCCCGATGCGCCGGAACGGGTACAGCTGCGCGAAGAAGTAGACGAAGGCAGGCACCACGAGCCGCTCCCAGGTGCTCTCCACCCGGAGCCGGGCCATCTGGGAGACGACGTCGAACCCTCCGGTGCGCGCCGCCGCCACCAGCTGCCGCAGGCTGTCCGGCGCGTGCGCGATGTCGGCGTCGGTCAGCAGCAGGAACTCGGGCGCACGCGCGCGTGCCAGGCCGATGCCGTGCCGCACCGCCCACAGCTTCCCCGTCCAGCCCTCGGGCGGCTCACCCGGCGAGCCCACGGTCAGCGGCAGCCCGCCGTGCCGGCGCGCCAGTTCGCGCGCCAGGTCGGCGGTGCCGTCCGCGCTGCCGTCGTCGACGAGGAAGACCTCGGCCCGCCCCGGATAGTCCTGGGCGAGCAGGGACGGCAGAGTGGCGGGGAGCACCGCCGCCTCGTCACGGGCCGGAACCACGACGCACACGTCCGGCCACGCCTCCGGCTCCCTCCGGGGCGGCAGCCTGACGTCCGTACGCCAGAAGAAGCCCTGGCCGAGCAGCAGCCACAGCCAGGCGGCGAGTGATACGGCGGCGGTCCACACAAGCGCGCTCACGCGCGCAGTCTGCCCCACCGGACCGGCCGCGAGACGCCCATCGTCTATCGTGGCCGGGTGAAGATCGCGCTCATGGACTCCGGAATCGGTCTGCTCGCGGCCACCGCCGCGGTACGGCGTCTCCGCCCCGACGCCGATCTCGTCCTCTCCCTCGACCCCGACGGCATGCCGTGGGGACCGAGGACCCCGGAAGACCTCACCGAGCGCGCCCTGGCCGTCGCCGCGGCGGCCGCCAAGCACCGGCCCGACGCCCTGATCGTCGGCTGCAACACCGCCACCGTGCACGCGCTCACCGCCCTGCGCGCCCGCCACGAACCGGACCTGCCGGTCATCGGCACGGTCCCCGCGATCAAGCCGGCCGCGGCCGGCGGCGGACCCCTCGCCATCTGGGCCACGCCGGCCACCACCGGCAGCCCGTACCAGCGGGGATTGATCCGGGACTTCGCCGACGGGGTGCCCGTCGCCGAGGTGCCCTGCTGGGGGCTCGCCGAAGCGGTGGAACGCGCGGACGAGGCGGCCATCGACGCCGCCGTCGCCGCGGCCGCCGCACTCACGCCCGACGACGTCAGGACCGTCGTCCTGGGCTGCACCCACTACGAACTGGTCGCCGAACGCATCAGGGCCGCCGTTCAGCAGCCCGGCCTCCCGCCCCTCGTCCTGCACGGCTCGGCCGGAGCGGTGGCCGCCCAGGCGCTGCGCCGCCTCGGCGCGCAGCCCGCACCGCAGGCCCCGGCCGACGGCACGCTGACCGTGCTGCTGAGCGGACGCGAGGGCGCGCTGCCCGCCGCCGCCCTGGCCTACGAGGAAGGCCGGATGCTGCAGGAGGCCACGCCCATCCGCTGACCGACGGGCCGCGCGCCCGGCCGGCGCAGTGACGTTCCGCCACGCGTACCGGCGCAGCGAAACCTGAGTAACCTCGAAGCCATGAGGGACCACCGCCAGGGCGAGCACGCCCCGCACCCCGATGTCTGGACCGGACACGCCACCAACCGGCTCCAGTGGGTGCTGGCGCTCGCCGGTGCCGCGTGCATGGCGCTCGGCATCCAGCTGGCGGTCGACTCCCCGTGGACGTCCGGCACCGCCCCGCTCGTCATGGCCGTCGTCGGATGCATCGCCGCCGGGCTGCTGGTCCTCTTCGGAACTCTCGCGTTCGTGCACGTCGCCCTCAGGGTCGACCAGGAGTGGCTCGAGGTGCGCTGCGGTCACATCGGTGTGCCGCGCCGCCGCATCCCGCTCTCCGAGGTCGCCGGTGCCGAGTACACCTCGCATGTCACGCCACGCCACTGGGGCGGCTGGGGTTACCGCTGGCGGCCCGAGATGGGCACGGCGGTCGTCGTCCGGCGCGGTGAGGGCGTCGTGCTGCGTCTGTGGGACGGACACACGTTCACGATCACCGTGGACGACGCGGAGGCGGCCGTACGGGTCATCAAGGAGCGGCTGCGACCGCCGAAGCCCGGCGCGACCGCGCGCTGAGTGGCCGGGCCACGGCCCCGCCACGCGCGTGTCCACCCCGCCTTGCAGCGACTGGGCACGGGGTCGGTCTGGGCCGCCGGGGTGCGGCACTCCGGCCGGGCAGCGGGTCCGGGGCGCCGTCCCCGGGCCACCGGCTGACCGGCATCACGCGCGCGTGCCCGCGCGTCAGTGCCACCGTGCATCGCGTCACCGGGTCGGCCCACGATCACGCACGCGCGTGCCCCTCGTGCTGTGCGTCGGCTCCTCGGCGATCGGCCGTGCCGTGGCCATGCCCGCCAGGAGGCCCGCGCCCACCGACACCGCCGTGAAGCTCAACGCGTTGCCGACCGAGGCGATGGCGGCCACAGCCGTCAGGGCGGCGCCCGCAGTGAGGGCCACGGGCGTCGGGCGCGGGGAGCGCCACAGCGCGTACAGCATCCAGCCGAAGGCCGCCGCCAGCAGCGCGACGCCCACGACGCCCTGCTCGGCCGCCTGCTGCAGGGGCGCCGAGTGAGCCTTGCCGTCGGCCAGCAGGGACTGCGCCGCCGTGGTGCTCAGCTCCCCGAACCGTCCGGGCCCCACACCCAGGGCGGCGTCCCGTTGGGTCATGTCCAGGGCGTCGCGCCACAGCGCCACCCGATGCGGGGTGAGCTGACCCTCCAGCGACGCGGCGAGCCCGTCCGGGACCGCCCTCCCGGCCACCGCCCAGGTCAGGCCGGTGACCAGGGCCGTGGCCAGGGTGAGGACGGCGATGCCGGGGCCGCGGCGGCGGAGGCGGCCGGTGGCGAGGGACCACAGCAGCACCGCCGCGCAGGCGACGCCTCCCGTGGCCGAGCCGAGGGCGACCGCCGTCGCCGCCGTCCCGGCGGCCAGCGCAGGGTCAACCGCACGGCCGGGACGGGACTGGCCCATGCCGCGCAGCACGCGGCGCCGGCCGAGAGCGTCAGCACGGCGGCGGTCGCTCCGGCGTGCCCCAGGGGTGCGACGATCTGCGGGCCCGGGGTGAGGTGGGGAACGGCCACGGTCAGGCCGATGCCGGCCAGTGCCCCGGAACAGGGCGCGGCGACCGGCAGCAGTGCCCCGCCGATCCGCCCCGCCGCGTAGCCGGCGGTCACGGCCAGCACCGCGAGCAGCATGCCCTCGGGACGGCCGTCCTGCGCCGCCGCGGTGATCAGTGACCAGCCGGCACAGGCCCCGAGCACCACGACACCCGCGGCATCCGAAACGTTTCGTCTGTCGCCCTCGGCCTGAGCACCGGCCGCGGACACCATCCCCGTGGAACCCACCCCGCCCCCCGCATACCGTCGCCCCCGACCCCGTGACGGACCCCGGCCCGGGCCGCGACCGGCCGCACGACAGAGGTTCCGGCACACCGTAACGGCTGGTGGACGGTTTGGGGATGGGTTGTGACGAGTTGCGCGGGAACGCCACGCCCAGCGGCGCGGGAAGCGTGACGGCCGACGGCGCGGGAACGCAAGGGGCGGCCTGTGGCGGCGGGCCCGGGAACACTGTGGCGGCGGGCCCGGGCGGGACAGCGTACGCCCGTGCTGTGCCCGCCGCCGGTGAGGCCGTGGCCGTGGCCGCCCTGTGGACTGCGCTGTCCGCGCCAAGGTCACTCGCCGTACACTCCGGGGGTGACCGTCACCGCACCATCCGCCGGCGCGTCGGACCAACTTCAGCCGCGGGTCGCGCCCCCGGCCCGTGGCCAACGGCTCCGGCGCCTCGTCCCGGCCGCCACGGCCGCACTCTCCGGCCTGCTGCTCTACGTCAGCTTCCCGCCGCGCACCCTGTGGTGGCTGGCCCTGCCGGCCTTCACCCTCTTCGGCTGGGTGCTGCGCGGTCGCGGCTGGAAGGCGGGCCTCGGCCTCGGTTACCTCTTCGGCCTGGGCTTCCTGCTGCCGCTGCTGGTGTGGACCGGTGTGGAGGTCGGACCCGGGCCTTGGCTCGCCCTCGTCGCGATCGAGGCGATCTTCGTCGCGCTGGTCGGCGCGGGCGTCGCCGCCGTGTCCAAGCTGCCCGGCTGGCCGGTGTGGGCGGCCGCCGCATGGATCGCGGGAGAAGCCGCACGCGCGCGTGTGCCGTTCCACGGCTTCCCGTGGGGCAAGATCGCGTTCGGGCAGGCGGACGGCGTGTTCCTGCCGCTCGCGGCGGTGGGTGGCACCCCCGTGCTCGGATTCGCGGTCGTCCTGTGCGGCTTCGGCCTCTACGAGATCGCGCGCCTGGCCGTGGCGGCGCGCCGCACCGGCACCGTGCGGCGGGGCGCGGCGGCCGTCGGCCTGCTGAGCGTCGCCGTCCCGGTCGTGGCTGCCGTGGCCGCGCGGCCCCTGGTCAGCGACACGGCGGAGGACGGCACCGCGACCGTCGCGGTCGTCCAGGGCAACGTGCCCCGCCTGGGCCTCGACTTCAACTCGCAGCGACGGGCCGTACTGGACTACCACGCCCGCGAGACGCAGCGGCTGGCCGCCGAGGTCAAGGCGGGCAAGGTCGCCCAGCCCGACTTCGTGCTGTGGCCGGAGAACTCCTCTGATATCGACCCGTTCGCCAACCCCGACGCGCGCGCCGTCATCGACACGGCGGCCAAGGCGATCGGCGTGCCCATCTCGGTCGGCGGTGTCGTGGAGCGCGACGGCAAGCTGTTCAACGAGCAGATCCTGTGGGATCCGGCGAAGGGCCCGGTCGACACCTACGACAAGCGGCAGATCCAGCCGTTCGGCGAGTACCTGCCGCTGCGCTCGCTCATCGGGGCGATCAACAGCGAGTGGACCAGCATGGTCCGCCAGGACTTCAGCCGGGGCACCAAGCCGGGCGTGTTCACCATGGACGGGGCCAAGGTGGGACTCGTCACGTGCTACGAGGCCGCCTTCGACTGGACCGTGCGCTCCGAGGTCGAGGACGGTGCGCAACTGATCTCCGTACCGAGCAACAACGCGACCTTCGACCGCAGCGAGATGACCTACCAGCAGCTCGCCATGTCCCGGGTCCGCGCGGTCGAGCACAGCCGGACCGTCACCGTGCCGGTGACCAGCGGCGTCAGCGCGATCATCATGCCGGACGGCAGGATCACGCAGAAGACCGGCATGTTCGTCGCCGACTCGCTGGTGCAGAAGGTGCCGCTGCGCTCCACGCAGACACCCGCCACCCGGTTGGGCGTCCTGCCGGAGATCGGCCTGGTGCTGGTCGCCGCGGGCGGGCTCGGCTGGGCGATCGGCGCCGGGATGCGCGGGCGACGCTCCGGTGACGCCTAGTCGTACGGCCGCCGCACACCGGCCGAACCGCGTCGGTGTGCCGGGACCGGCCCGTTAGGGTCGGGCCATGGCTACTCCTGACTTCATCCGCACGCTCCGCGCGTCCGCCGGCCATCAGCTCCTGTGGCTCCCGGGAGTCACCGCCATCGTCTTCGACGACGAGGACAGAGTGCTGCTGAACCGCCGGTCCGACACCGGCAGGTGGTCGGTGATCGGCGGTATCCCGGATCCGGGGGAGCAGCCGGCGGTCTGCGCCGTGCGCGAGGTCGAGGAGGAGACGGGCGTACGGTGCGTCGCCGAACGGGTCGTCCTCGTCCAGGCGCTGGACCCGGTGACCTACGCCAACGGCGACACGTGCCAGTACATGGACATCACCTTCCGCTGCCGTGCCGTCGGCGGCGAGGCCCAGGTCAACGACGATGAGTCGCTGGAGGTCGGCTGGTTCCCAGTGGACGCCCTGCCCGACCTCCACGAGTTCGGACTCTTCCGGATCAAGCAGGCCCTGTCGGATGCCCCCACATGGTTCGACCCTATGGGTTCCGGCTGAACTGTGGTGGTTGACCACATGGGGCGTGCCCCGGGTGCTGCCTAGGGTCGAGGCATGACCGTGTACCGCGCCGTCCCGGCCCCCCACGCTCCCTCGCTCGACCTCGGCGGCCGCACCGCCCTCGTCACCGGCGCCGCCGGCGGCATCGGCCGCGCCTGCGTGCTGCGGCTCGCTGCCGCCGGGGCCAAGGTCAGAGCCGTCGACCGGGACGCGGCGGGCCTGGAGGCACTCGCCGAGCAGGCCCGGGACCTGACGGGAACCGTCGAAGCGGACGTCCTCGACCTCACCGACCTGGACGCCGCCGAACTCGCCGCCGCCGGTACCGACGTGCTGGTCAACAACGCCGGGCTGCAACTGGTGCGGCCGCTGGAGGAATTCCCCCCCGACGTCTTCCACACGGTGCTCACCGTGATGCTGGAAGCGCCGTTCCGGCTCATCCGCGGTGCCCTGCCCCATATGTACGGGCAGGGATGGGGCCGCATCGTCAACGTCTCGTCCGTCCACGGTCTGCGCGCCTCGGCCTACAAGGCGGCCTATGTGGCCGCCAAACACGGTCTCGAGGGGCTGTCCAAGACCGCCGCCCTGGAAGGCGCGCCCCACGGTGTCACCTCGAACTGTGTGAACCCCGCCTATGTGCGCACCCCACTGGTCGAGAAGCAGCTCGCCGACCAGGCCCGGGCGCACGGCATCCCCGAGGAGCGCGTGCTGTCCGAGGTGCTGCTGCAGGACAGCGCCGTCAAGCGGCTCATCGAGCCGGCAGAGGTCGCCGAGGCGGTGGCGTACCTGTGCACCCCGCAGGCGTCCTTCGTGACCGGTACCTCCCTCGTGCTCGACGGCGGCTGGACCGCACACTGACCGCGCGCGTGTTCGAGGCCGGTGGAGTTGTCCACAGGGCTGACGGGCGGGCCGTGCGATGCGGAATCCTGTGAGCATGTCTCGCGATCACCTGCAGTCCGCCGAGCGCTCCGCCCCCGAAGCCGGAGCGCGGGTCGGCCGTGCTCGGGCGTCGGACCTCGGTGCCAGGACGTCGGACCTCGGGCCGGCCGCCGAGACGCCGTTCCTGGAGCTGCTGGCCCGGGGCGCGTCCGCCGACGCCTACGAGCAGCCGGTGCTGCTCGCCCGCGCGGAGGGACAGACGGCCGAGCGGATCGCCGCACTCGAACAGGCCAAGCTGCTCGCCCTGCGCGTGAGGTCGGAGCTGGAGGGGCGGCGCCGGCGGGAGGCCGAGCTGTCCGCGCTCTTCGAGACCGCGCACGACCTGGCCGGACTGCGCGACCTGGACGCCGTACTGCAGGCCATCGTGCAGCGCGCCCGCTCGCTGCTCGGTACGGACATCGCCTACCTCAGCCTGAACGACCCGGTGCGGGGCGACACGTACATGCGGGTCACCGAGGGCTCGGTCGCGGCCCGCTTCCAGCAGCTGCGGCTCGGCATGGGCGAGGGCCTCGGCGGCCTGGTCGCCCAGACCGCCCGCCCCTACGTCACCGAGGACTACTTCAAGGACGGCCGCTTCCAGCACACCCTCGCCATCGACGCGGGCGTACGGGACGAGGGGCTCGTCGCCATCCTCGGTGTCCCCCTGATGCTGGGGCACCACGTCATCGGTGTGCTGTTCGCCGCCGACCGGCGCGCCCGCGTCTTCGAACGCGAGCAGATCGCTCTCCTCGGCTCCTTCGCCGCGCTCGCCGCGGCCGCCATCGACACCGCCAACCTGCTCACCGAGACCCGGTCCGCCCTCGCCGACCTGGAGCGGGCCAACGAGATCATCCGGGACCGCAGCGGGGTCATCGAGCGTGCCTCCGACGTCCACGACCGGCTCGCCGAACTCGTCCTGCGCGGCGGCGGGGTGCACGACGTGGCCGCCGCCGTCTCCGAAGTCCTGGGCGGCGCCGTCGAGTTCACCGAGGCGTCCGCCGCACCGCCCGACGCCCTGGAGGCCTCCCGCGCGGAAGGGCACGCGGTGCGGCACCAAAGCGACTGGATCGCCGCCGTCACCGCCGGCGGCGAACTGCTCGGCGCGCTCGTGCTGCGCGGCCACCCGGGACTCGACCCCGTCGACCAGCGCACTCTCGAACGGGCCGCGATGGTCACCTCCCTGCTGCTCCTCGCCCGCCGCTCCGCCGCCGAGGCGGAGCAGCGTGTGCGCGGCGAGTTGCTGGACGACCTGCTGGACGCCCGCGACCGCGACCCGCGTCTGCTGCGGGAACGGGCCGCGCGGCTGCACGCCGACCTGGACGCCACCCAGGTCGTCCTCGCCGCACGCCTTGAGGGCGTCGCCGCCGACGCCGACCAGGAGGCGGACGCCCGCAGACGCCTGTGGGCCGCGGCCTCGCACCTCGCGGCCACCCGGCACGGCCTGGCCGCCGCACGCGACGGCGGCACGGTCCTGCTGCTGCCGCTCACCGCGGGGGACACCGCGACCGACGTGGCCCGCCGTACCGCCCGGCACCTGGGCACGGCCGTCCACGAGCCGGTCACCGTGGGAGCCTCAGGCCCCCTGCGGGACCTCGCCGACCGCCCGGGCCCGGTGGCCACGGCGTACGCGGAGGCCCGACGCTGCCTCGACGCCCTGAGCCTGCTGGGCCGCTCCGGGGACGGCGCCGCCGCCGAGGACTTCGGCTTCCTGGGACTGCTGCTCGCCGGAGACCGGGACATCACGGGCTTCGTCGACCGTACGATCGGCCCGGTCGTCGCGTACGACGAACGGCGCGGCACCGGGCTGCTGCGCACCCTCGACGCGTACTTCGCGTGTGGCATGAGCCCCGCCCGCACCAAGGACGCCCTGCACGTCCACGTCAACACGGTCGCCCAGCGCCTGGAACGCGTCGGCCGGCTCCTCGGCGACGACTGGCAGAGCCCCTCGCGCGCCCTGGAGATCCAACTCGCCCTGCGCCTGCACCGGTTGTCGGCCCGGGAACAGCGCTGACCCCCGTACGAAGGTCCGTACGGGGGTACAGGCCCGCGCTGTTCAGAAGGTGCGGGCGTCCGCCTCGTCAGGCGCCTGCGGCCGCGCGTCGGAGGCGTCCGGTGTGACCTCGGCCAGGTCACGGTGGCGGGTCTCCTTGGCGGCCGCCACGGCGACGATCGTCAGCAGGGAGGCCGCGATGACGTAGAGGGCGATCGGGGTCGAGCTGCCGTAGTCGGACAGCAGCGCGGTGGCGATCAGCGGCGCGGGCGCGCCCGCCGCGACCGAGGCGAACTGGGCGCCGATGGAGGCACCGGAGTAGCGCATCCGGGTCGCGAACATCTCGGAGAAGAACGCGGCCTGCGGCGCGTACATCGCGCCGTGCAGCACCAGGCCCACGGTCACGGCGAGGAGCAGGTTGCCGAAGCCGCCGGTGTCGATGAGCGAGAAGAAGGGGAACATCCACAGCCCGACGCCGGCCGCGCCCATCAGGTACACGGGACGGCGGCCGATCCGGTCGGACAGGGCGCCCCAGGCCGGGATCACCGCGAAGTGCACGGCCGAGGCGATCAGCACCGCGTTGAGCGCGGTCTGCTTGGAGACACCGGCCGACGTGGTGGCATAGACGAGGATGAACGCGGTGATGACGTAGTAGCTGATGTTCTCCGCCATACGCGCCCCCATCGCGACGAGCACGTCACGCCAGTGGTGCCGCAGGACGGAGACCAGCGGCAGCCGTTCGACGTCCGCGCCCCGGTCCGCCTTGCGGGCCTCGGCCCGCGCCAACGCCTGTTTGAACACCGGTGATTCGTCGACGGACAGACGGATCCACAGACCGACGATCACCAGCACACCGGAGAGCAGGAACGGAATCCGCCACCCCCAGGCACCGAAGGCGTCGTCCGACAGGACGGCGGTCAGCAGCGACAGCACACCGGTGGCCAGCAACTGCCCCGCCGGCGCGCCGGTCTGCGGCCACGAGGCCCAGAAGCCGCGCCGCCGCGCGTCCCCGTGCTCGGACACCAGCAGCACCGCACCGCCCCACTCGCCGCCGAGCGCGAAGCCCTGGACGAGCCGCAGCACGGTGAGCAGCACCGGCGCGGCGGTCCCGATGGTGGCGTGCGTGGGCAGCAGCCCGATGGCGAAGGTCGCCCCGCCCATCAGCAGCAGGCTCAGCACCAGCAACTTCTTGCGGCCGAGCCGGTCGCCGTAGTGCCCGAAGACCAGCGCGCCCAGCGGCCGGGCGGCGAACCCCACGGCATACGTCAGGAACGACAGCAGTGTGCCGACCAGGGGATCGGACTCCGGGAAGAAGAGCTTGTTGAACACGAGGGCGGCCGCCGAGCCGTACAGGAAGAAGTCGTACCACTCGATGGTGGTGCCGATGAGGCTGGCGGTGACGATGCGCCGGAGGTTGGCGGGGGGTGGGGGAGCGGTGGTTCCGGAGGCCATGTGCGCCACTTCCTCGTGTGCGGTGGGGACGAGTACGTTTCGGGACACCGTAGAAACGCGCAAGTCAAGCGCACATGTGGTGGGACAACATAGTTCCGGGTCAGGCAGTGCGTGTGCCCCCCATGCCGGCTTGACGCCGAGACGCGTCGGGCGGCGTGGGGGGCACACTCCTCGGGCTCAGCTCGGAGCTCAGGGTGTGTACACCGTGGGGCGGGGCGCGGTCGCCATCCCGTTGCCGATGAAGAAGCTGGGATGCGGGGGCTGGTTGTAGGCGGTGTTCTGCCAGGCGAGCGCGGTGCGGTACTGGGTGTCGTGGAGCAGTGTGGTGATGCGTGTGCTCGTCTGGTGCGGCGTGCTGTAGATGCGGAGGGCGCGGTTGTCAGTGGTGGCCCAGACGACTTCCTCACGCCAGTCACCGAGGATGTCCCCGGACAGGGCGGGCGTCGCCTTGCTGCCGTTGTTCGAGCGGACGCCGGAGCCGGTCAGCAGGCGGGTGTCGCCGGAAGTGCCGTACTTGTCGATGCGGGTGCCGTCGAGGAGTTCGCGGACGGGGTCGCCGTCCCACCAGGACAGGAAGTTGACGCTGGAGGGCTCCCGGCCGAGGGAGGCACCGGTCGCCGAGCGCAGGGCGGTGTCGGCGGCGGACCACGCCTCGGCGCCCGGGCTGCCGGCGTAGACGTCGGCGGCGACGCCTCGGCCGTTGTCAGAGCCCGACGCCGTCTGCCACAGGATCTGGCCGGTGCGCGCGTCGGCCATCCATGAGCCGGGCTTGCTGGAGTCCTCCGAGACCTTGAAGTACTCCAGTCCAGCCCGGGAGGGGTTGAGGTCGCCGACGTGGCCCGCGTCGCCGTGGCCGAGCCTGGTCGTCCACAGGCCTGCACCGTTGTCGTCGACGGTCATGGCGCCGTAGACGATCTCGTCCTTGCCGTCGTTGTCGACGTCGGCGATGGACAGGCTGTGGTTGCCCTGGCCGTCGTAGCCCTTGCCGCTGTTGGTGGAGGAGGTGGTGTCGAAGGTCCAGCGGCGGGTGAACTGGCCGTTGCGCCAGTCCCAGGCGGCGATCACCGTGCGGGTGTAGTAGCCGCGCGCCATGATCAGGGAGGGCCGGGAGCCGTCGAGGTAGGCGGTTCCGGCGAGGAAGCGGTCGACGCGGTTGCCGTACGAGTCGCCCCAGGACGCGACGTTGCCGCGGGCCGGGACGTAGTCGACGCTCTGCATCGCCTTGCCCGTCTGGCCGTTGAACATGGTCAGGTACTCCGGCCCGGACAGGATGTACCCGCTGGAGTTGCGGTGGTCGGCGGAGGAGCTGCCGATGACCGCGCCGGTGCCGTCCCGGGTGCCGTCGGCGGTCTTCATGGCGACCTCGGCCTTGCCGTCGCCGTCGTAGTCGTACACCTGGAACTGCGTGTAGTGCGCGCCGGAGCGGATGTTGCGGCCCAGGTCGACGCGCCACAGCCGGGTCCCGTCCAGTTTGATGCCGTCGACGATCGTGTTGCCGGTGTAGCCGGACTGGGAGTTGTCCTTGGCGTTGGTCGGCTGCCACTTCAGGACGATGTCGAGGGCGCCGTCGCCGTCCAGGTCACCGACGGAGGCGTCGTTGGCCTCGTAGGTGTAGGAGACGCCGTCGGGGGTGGTGCCGCCGGCGGGCGGGGAGAGAGGGACGTCCTTGTAGCCGGACCGGAACTGAAGCGCGCGCTCGGAGGAGGGCTGCTCGGTGCCGTTCACCACCGCTCGCACCGTGTACTCGGCCGAGTCCGGGGCGCCGGCGTCGAAGTAGGTGGTCGAGGTGGTGAGCGGCGACGAGTTGAGCTTGGTGGCGCCCCGGTAGACGTTGAACGCCACGTCGTTCGGGTCGGTGGCCAGCCACCGCCACGACACCAGGTTCCCGCTGCTGGTGTGGGTGCTGGTCAGTCCTCGGTCGAGACGTTCCACCTGCCGCGCGGTCGCGGCTTGCGCGGTGTGGGGCAGTCCGGTGAGTGCGGAGACGGCCAGCGCGGCGGCGGCGGCAACACCGCTGAGGAGCCGGCGGCTCGACCGGCTTGTCGATCTGCGCGGTGGCGGCGTGGGGCGAGGGCGCCGGTGTGCGTCGGTCACGATGACCTCCGATGCGTGGGGTCTGAGTGAACGCGGTGTCTGAGGACGGGTGAAGGAGAAGGTTCACTCAGGCGCGGGGGTGACGTGGGAACGCTCCCACGCCGGTGAGCGTAAGAAGACGCTGATGCGCCGTCAAGGATTCTGTGGGGCTTTGGTGTTCGGCCATGTTGGTATTCGTGACTTCTGCCTCGTTCAACGATTGACAGTCAGGAGCCCGGCCAGGAAACTGCGTGATGCACCTCATGGTCGCCGCGGGAACGCTCCCAGTCGGCCGACCGTCGAACCGCGAGCTCGCCCGGGCCAGTCGGCTCGCGGAGGTCCACCCTGCAACTCCCGCCCTTCGCCCCGTCTGGGAACGAGCACAAGCGCCAAGCGCGGTCGAGTCACGGCCGGCGCGCCGGATCCGCATGCAGCCGGGGTGCTTCCTCCTGGTCACACGCCGCTCAACCGGCAGTTCCGCGTTGGCCGTTGTCCGCAAAGGAGCTCGAAGTCATGCCCCACGCACACCCGCGCACCACCGTCACTCCGTCCCACCTCGACGGCCTGTACGCCACTGTGCCGACCACGTCGGCCAGGCCACCGGGCGTCGGCCTGCCCCCTTTCGGTCCGTAGACGCCGCGAGCCCCACCTGTGGCGGCTCACTGCCGGCCTCCGCCTCCACCACGTGCGCAGCACCGCCGATGGCCCCCTCACCCGCATCGGCCCGTGGCAACGCCCACCCCCCACGACCCCGTGTCCGCCGGCCGCAACCTCTGATGCGCGGCCGGCGGGCGGAGAGGAGCGACCATGTCCCCCACCCGCGCATCCGGCTCCGGGCGGCTCAGCCGCCGGACGCCGCGCAACGCCACCCCCGCGAGCGCCGAGGCGACCGCCACCGCCACCGCGCTCGCCGAACCCCAGACGCCGGCCCGGTCAGCCGGGGACACCGCCAAGAAAGTGGCGGGGCGGCGCCGCGGCCCAGAGGGGGCACGGCTCGCAGCAGCCGGCGTCCTGACCCTCGCGGCGCTGGCCGCCACCGGCGCGGCGCATGCCGACGCCGCCGCGCCGCGGGCTCTGCCGGCCGGATGCTCCGGCACCTCACCGATCACCTGTCACTACGCGGTCTCACCGGGCAACTACGACGTGACGGTCTCCGTCGGTGGCGCCTCCGCCGGGCAGACCGAGATGTGGGTGGAGGCCCGGCGTCTGATGCTTCCAGCGACGAGGACGGCGGCTGGAGCCGTCGCCACGTACTCGTTCACGGTGAACGTGAGGCAGCCGGAAGGGCAGCCGAGCGGGCAGGGAGGCACCGGGAACCCCGGTCTGGACATCCGGTTCACGGGGGCCGCCCCGCAGGTCTCGGCCGTCTCGGTGAAGCCGGCGGCCCAGCCGCTGGCTGCCTATCTGGCCGGTGACTCGACCGTGTGCGACCAGCCGGCCGCTCCGTACACCGGATGGGGCCAGATGATCACAACCGCGGTGCGTCCGGGCGCGGCCATCGCCAACTACGCCGACTCCGGGGAGAGTTCGGGCAGCTTCCTGAACAACTCGGCGCTCTTCCCGGCGCTGCTGTCGAAGGTCGGGGCGAACGACCCGGTCTTCATCCAGTTCGGCCACAACGACAAGCAGACCAGCGCGTCCGCCTTCCGGAACAACCTCACCTCCATGATCACGCAGGTCAGGGCGAAGGGCGGCGTCCCGGTCCTGGTGACGCCACCGGTCCGCCGGCTCTTCGACGGCGACCGGCTCACGTCAACGGCGCTGCACGTCAACGGCGTCGGCGTCGACCTGCCCGCCCAGATGCGCTCGGTCGGTGCGGCGCAGCAGGTGCCGGTGATCGATCTGACGGCCAGGAGCAAGGCGCTGGTCGAGTCCCTCGGCCCGTCCGCCTCCGCGCAGCTCTTCCTGCGCTCCTCCGTCGACGGCGTCACGGACAACACCCACTTCTCGCAGTACGGAGCGACCCGGATCGGCGGTCTGGTGCTCCAGAGCATCCGCGAGCAGCGCCTGCCCCTGGCCGCCTACCTGCGCTGACCGGCACCCGGCGGCGACCCGTCCCTGGGAGGAAACCCATGAAGACCTTACGGACCCTCATCACGACCGCGCTGGTGATCGCCTTGTCGGGCCTCGGCGTCAGTGCCGCCTCGGCGGCCGGCAGCACCGCGGCGCACTGCGACGGCGCGACCGGCCCCGCGGCACCGGCCGTACGAGCGGCGGCGGCCGAGCCGGTCACCGTGTGGCTGGCCGGTGACTCAACCATGGCCAGGCCGAGCGCGGCCTGCCCCGTCGGCTGGGGCAGCCAGTTCGCCGCCCTGTTCACCGGTGACGTCACCGTCAGGAACCAGGCGGTGGGCGGCCGCAGCATTCAGACCTGGCTGTACGAGTCGAACGTCAGCAGCACCATGGGCCCGGACGGCGAGTGCCGTCTCACCTCCAGCACGTACTCGTCGCGCTGGCAGGCGATGCTGGACGCGAGCACCGGGATGAAGGCCGGTGACTACCTCTTCATCCAGTTCGGCATCAACGACTCCTCCTCGACCTGCCCCCGGCATGTCGGCCCGGCCCGGTACCAGCAGCTGATGACCATGATGGCGCGGGCCGCCCTGGCCCGGGGCGCGTACCCTGTGCTGCTCACGCCGGTGGCCGCGATCACGTGTTCCGGCAGCACGGCGACCAAGAACCGCGGCTTCGTCGACGAGACCTACGCCGCCGGATCCGCCACCGGGGCGCCGGTCATCGATCTGCAGACGTTGAGCGTGTCGCTCTACAACAGCCTGCGATTCTGCCCGCACGACGGCGACTTCGGATCGGGCCCCGTGGGCGCCTTCTTCTGCAACGACCGCACCCACTTCGAAACCTACGGCGCGCAGCGGGTCGCCGGGCTCGTCGCCGGTGACGTGCGCCGGCAGAACCTCCGGCTCGCCGCCTATCTCACGTAGGGCGGCGGGACTGTGCGGACAACCCGGTGAGCAGCGTGTGGCCGTGCGAGGTGAGCCGACCGTCGCGCCGCAGGACGGCGAGCGACTCGCCGACCCGTCCCGACAGGTCCGGGGCGGACGTCGGCGAGTCGCAACGCCGGAGGAACTCCAGCTCGTTCACCGCCGCGTATGTGTCCCGCAGCAGGGCGGCGGTCGTCACGTCGGTCCCGGCGGAGGGAGGGCGTACGGATGCTCCCGGCTCCTCGCTCAGGGAGTACAGGTCGGTGAGCGCGTCGTAGCGCGCGCAGGCCGCCGCCCGGCACAGCTGCCGGGCGACCTGCACGGGGTCGGTGCCGGCGACGATGGCCGCGCCGCGGAAGGCGGGCGCGCTCTCGGGCAGCGGCGCCTCCGCCGGGGCGAGCCGGCGCAGGGAGTCACGGATGTCCTCGGCGGCCGGCGCCCAGACCTTCTCGACCAGGACCAGAGCATGCGCCACCGTGGCCAGGAACTCGTCCAGGGGCGCCCCGATCGGCGGATGCGGATACCGGCGGCCGGCCGGGTGGAAGGCGGTGTACCAGGAGTGCGGGGGCAGCACGTAAGGACCGTCGTCCGCGAGGGCCGGCATCACGCGCACCCGGGGGCCTGCGGTCTGACCCGTCAGGTCCGTCAACGGCAGTCGCACGCCGCCGACTTCCGCATGGGGAGCGTCCACCACTGCCGTGACCGTCTCGTCCCTCGTGTCGGGCAGTTCGATCACCCGGCCGGCCGACGGAAGGGCCAGTTCCTCCGGACCGCTGAGGGTGGCCACCAGCGTCGTGCCCGGTTCGAGCACCCGGTGCCGGATCAGTTCGGGCAGACAGAACGCCGTGAGGTGACCGAGCAGCGTGTCCGGGGTGCGGCGGTAGCCGGCCTCACGCTCGCGTTCCGCCTGCCGCACCCATGACGTGACCTCGGGGCCGCGACACCAGTCCAGGAGAACCGGGTGCGGCAGCCGCGTGAGCCCGTTCACCACCGCTTGTACGGACGCCGCGAGCCGAGCGTCCCCGCACACGCCCGCCCGGTCCCGCGCCAGCACGAGCAGCCGTTTCAGGTACCGCTTGGCGACCAGGGGGCCGAGTGGGGCGGTCGCTTCTCCGGGCAGCGCCGCGTTCTCCAGGTCGATCGAGGGTCCGGCGGTGGCGTACAGCGGCTTGAGCGCCGTGACATCGACCGTCACCGGGTCCACTCGGGCGGGCTCGGCCGGGGCCGGGCGCAGTTCGGGACGGTGGTGGGCCACCGCGTACCGGCGGGCCTCCTGCCACCGGGCCAGGACGCGCCGGCGTACCGCGGGGTCCGCGAGCGTGTCGAGGAGTTCGTCGAGGGTCCGCTCGTCCGGGGTGGCCGGCAACGGTGCGGGATGCCACCACTGCCGGAGCTCGGACAGTTCCTCACGGAGCACCGGCCAGAGTTCGGTGAGCGGGGTGAGCAGGTTACAGGTCATGGTGAGGGACAGGGACCGGCCGGTCGAGGTGCCCCAGTGCGGGTGGAAGAGCGGGATGTACAGCAGGTCGCCGGCCTCGACGACGAACTCCTCGTAGTCGTCGGTCAGATAGAACTGTCCCGAGATCGTCGGATCCTCCAGGACGCGCCGGCGCCGGTCCGCCTCCGGGACGGCCACGGGCGAGCCGATGCGCCATATCTTGCTGCCGTCCTGCTGGAGGGTGAAGTTGTCGTCGTAGTCGAAGTGACAGCCGATGCTGCCGGGCGCGTGGGTACGCGAGACGTCGAAGGTGACCCGCGGCCACCCCAGCCTGCTCTGCAGTTCACCGGCGCGCCTGGCCAGCTCGGGGCTCACCGCGTCGGCCCCCTTGACGAACTCGATGCGCCCCGGGTCGCAGGCGAGCCGGTCGGGTGCCTGCTCACGGACCCGCGCGACGATCGCGTCCGCCTCCTCGTAGCTCAGCGTCCGCTCCAGGACGTCCTGTGCGCCGCCCTTGACGAACAGCGGCTTCCGGCGCCAGTACTCGGCCAGGAACCGTTCGTAGCTCAGGCCCCTCACGAACTCCGTCATGGTGTTCCTCCGTCCGGATAGAGCAGCAGGTCGTCGAAGAGCAGGTACGGGGCTTCCAGGGAGACCGAGACCTCCTGGCCTTTCTTGTCGCAGCGGTGGTACGGGTCGTTCATCACCACGCGGTCGCCGATGCCGCGCAGTCTTCTCATGAGCTGCACCTTGTGGCCGCGTACCACCAGGTCGGTGTACACCTCCCCGGTGACGCGGCCGTCGCGGATGCGCCGGGCCCAGGCGGGTTTGAGCAGGACGTACTCCCGTACCGAGCCGCCCTCGCGCGGGGCGCCGAGCAGGAACCCGTCCGTGACCGACGCGATGAGGTCCTCGGCGCGGTGTTCGCCCGGTCCTACGCTCAGCACGCCCATGCGGGGGAGTACGTCGCCGGCCCCGGGGGCACGCCGGCCGTGACCGTTGCTGCCGCCCGGGCCCGGGTGGGCGCGGCTGGTCAGCAGTCCGCTCCAGCGGCCGTCCTCGACGAGCCGGACCGGGACGGCCGCGACGCCCTCGTCGTCATGGGCGTAGGACCCACAGTGCCCCGGCCGGGTGGGGTCGTCGGTCACCGTCAGCGGGATGCGGGTCCAGCGGTCCCCGAGGGCGACGCCCAACCGGTGCCCGTACTCGGCGTAGTTGTCGGCCTCGCTGGTGTGCCCGACGCACTCGTGCACGGCGATGGCGGCCATCAGCGGTGTCATCACCACCGGCGCGGCCACCCGCGCAGGCAACGGGCTGGACGTCCGAACGGCGGCCAGATCGGTACGGAGCGAGTCCAGCCCCTCGGACAGCAGCGCCGCGCGCAGACCGGCCGCGTCCGGCGAGCGGGCGCCCCACTGGACGAGGCCCCTGCCGTGGTGGGTCACCAGCACAGCCCAACCCGTGCCGTCCGTCTCCACCGTGACGCGCATGCCGGGCAACCCCGCGCACAGTGCGGTCAGTTCGGCGGTCACGGACGGTGTCTCGGCGGCGTTACTCATTCAGCCGCGCCGGCCCCGGTCGCGGGAGCCACCTGACCGGTGGCCTGTTTCCCATCGTCCGCAGGGGGCGCCTCGGCGCCGGGTCCGCCCAGGGTCGCCACGTCACGCACGGCCAGGGGCAGCAAGGTGGTCACGAAGACGACGGCACCGGCGACGGCCATCGCGGTGACGGCCTGCTGCGCGCCCACCACCAGCAGACCGGCCAGCATCTGCCCGGCCGGCATCCCGACGAAGGACGCGAAGAAGTCGAGGGCGAACACGCGGCCCAGGAGCGCACGGGGGACATGCCGCTGGATGGCGCTCGTCTTCAGCACGTCGAAGAACTGCACACCCGCGCCACCGAGGGCGAACAGCGCGACGAGTACGGCAAGGGAGGAGGTCACCGCGAAGGCGAGGCAGGCCACGCCGAACAAGCTGATCGCGGTCAGCGCCCACAGGCCCGGCCGCCGGAACAGCTTCTGCAGCAGGCCCGCCACTGCCGCGCCACCGATGCCGCCGAGGGCGAAGGCGGACAGCACGAGCCCGTATCCGGCCGGGCCACCGAGCCGGTCGTCGGCGATCAAGGGGACCAGGACGAACCAGGGGCCGACGGCGAACAGCACATGGACGACGGCCATCGCCTCGAGCGCCATCAGCCATCGCATCCGGACCACCACCCGGATGCCGGCGACGGCCTCCGCGAACATCGACTCCTCGTGCTCGGCGGCCGGTTGACGCCGCGCACCCATCCGCCGCCCGACCATGAGCAAGGTGAGCGAGGAGACGGCGAAGGTCGCGGCGTCGACCCACAGGGCGCTGCGGGGGCCGACCGCCGCCACCAGCAGGCCGGCACCGGCCGGACCGACGACCTGGCCGATGTTCTTCAGCATGTTCGTGGCGGCGTTGGCCTGTTCCAGCACCTGTTCCGGCACGAGGGAAGGCACGACGGAGTCGTAGGCCGGCTGGAAGATCGACTCGCCGGCGCCCATCAGGAAGGTGATGAGGGCCAGCGTCCACAACGGCGCGCCGTTCCCCAGGGCGATGAGCAGCAGCACCGCGGCGAGCCGGACCACATCGCTGGACATCATCAGGCGGAGCTTGTCCATCCGGTCGGCGAGCACGCCGCCCACCAGGATGAGCAGCGCGAGCGCGCAGAACCGGGAGCCGAAGACGACGCCGAGCGAGAAGGCGGACTCCTCCCGGCCCAGCGCCAGGGCGACGACGGCCATGGGGAAGAGCTGATCACCGATGATGCTGACCAACTGGCCGGACCACAGCCAGCGATAACCAGGATGCGAGAAGGGCCCACGCCCCACGATTCCCCCCTTGTGATGGATCGCCCGGGCGGTTCGCGTGGCTCGCGTCGCGCCGGCATTGTTACGGCCGCGTCAGGACTGTTTTCGGTCGACACGTTCAGGACAGTCGCTCACCTGACGGTGCCGGCCGAGCTTACGGGGCGGTGCACGCATCTGTCACGGCACTTCGCGTTCGGGCAGTGTGGTGCGGCGGGCATTCTCGCCCATCGCGACCCCGTGATGTTCGCCGGATTGTTGAATGCTGATCCATTGGCGCATAGTCATCGTTGACAGTCCCGAAAAGCCTCTCTAACGTCTTCGTCCCAGGAGCCCGTCCATCGGGCTTCTACGGGGGCATCGCACACGGTGCGATGCAAGACCACGGGGGCTTTCTGGTGATTCCTGCTGTTCCGCAGCATGCAAGGACGCGGCGCCGACCGGGCGAACCGCGTGTCCGGCCAGGCGTTTCCGCCAGGCCGTGAGGGTGACGCTTCGTCCGGTTCCTTTCCGCGCGCCGCTGCACCAGAGCGGCCAGACCTTCATAGATCGCACCTTTCATTGAAATGCGCCAGGCGGCTGTCCGCCCGGGAGTGAAAACTCCTTCGCACCGGCAGTCCGATGGCGTCCTGGGCCTCTTCGGGATTCTTCGAATGCGGAGTTTCACCGGGGAGAAGAAAAACTCCGTTGTGGGGTCCGGTGTGTCCGCACGCTGTCCCTCGCCTGTCGAGAAAGGAATTGCCATGAATGAAGAGCAGATCCAGAAGGACGTGAACGAGGACCTGCTGACCGAGCTGGACGGCCTGGAGGTCGTCGAGGCCGCCGAGCTGCAGGACGGCGCCGCGTTCCACGCTTTCCGTTTCGCCGTCTGATCCACGGCCGTGGCCGGCGAGCGGGTCCCCCGAAGGGATCGGCTCGCCGGCCTTGGCGCCCGAACCGAACCCTGCCGGCCCGATGAGGAGAAGCGGTGCGTCACCCGACACCTCAGGCAGCGGTGCACCTGGTTTTCCCCGGGGTGACCGAGGCACGTCTGTTTCCCTATCTCAGCCTGCCCATGCTGGTCGCCTACCTGCGCCGGCACGGGGTCACGGCGGTCCAGAGCGACCTCAACATCGCGCTGACGCACCGGCTTCTGGAGCCCGCGGTGCTGGGGAAACGACTGCGGCTGGGCGGACTGGACGAGTTCGACGAGGCCCTGCTGTCCTTCGCGGCGGACCAGCACGAGTTGCTGTACTCGACCGTCGTCCGCAAGCAGAGCACGTCGTTGCCCTTCGAGGTCGGCTTCCGGCTGGTCAACAACGTGATGGACATCATGGTGCGGGACAGCGTGCTGACCCGGCCCGTGACCAGCCTGCCCGAAGTGTTCGGCCTCGCCGAGTCCGACGCCCCGGCCGGTGACCTCGCCGCTCACGAGCACGACGAGCTGACCCGTGCCCTGCTCCCGGACCGACCGGCACGCGTGCTCGGCATCTCCGTCGCGTACTTCAGCCAGCTCGCGCCCGCCTTCCGTATGGCGCGGCTGGTGAAACAGCGACATCCCGGGACGATCGTCGTCCTCGGCGGACAGCAGTTGATGATGCGCGGCGCGGAACTGGCCGCCATGCCCGAGACGTTCCGCCATGTCGACGCCCTCGTCACCACCCAGGGCGAAGCGGTGCTGCACCGGCTGGCCGAAGCGGTCGAGGCGGACCGCCCGATCCATGAAGTGCCCGGGCTGGTCACCACGCACGGCAGTTCGCCCGCGCCGGAACACCACATCGCGGACAACCCGCCGCCCGACTTCGACGGCCTGCCCTTCTCCTCCTATCTGAGTCCCGAGCCCCAAATGCCCCTCATCTCCTGTGTGGGCTGCTACTGGGGGCGCTGCACGTTCTGCTCCTACGGCAACCGCAGCCGCGGCCAGTACCAGCAACTCACCCAGGAACAACTCGCCGACCATGTGGAGCACGGCCTGCGGCGGACGGGCGCGCGCTTCGTGGCGTTCGTCGACGAGAACTGCAATCTGCGCCTCGTGCTCGGCGCCGCCGAGCTGGTGCGCGCCCGCGGTCACACCTTCACCTGGTCGACCCGGAACCGGCTGGAGCCCCTGCTCGCCGACCGTGCCTTCGTGCGGCGCATGTACGACGCCGGGTGCCGGCTGATGAGCGTCGGCTACGAGACCAACTCCCAACGGCTGCTGGACCTCGTCGACAAGGGCGTGCGGGCGGATCTGTACCAGCGGATCGTCGAGGTGCTCGACGAGTCGGGCATCGTGCTGCGCCTCAGCGTCATGGGCGGCCTGCCGGGCGAGACGGCGGAGGAAGCCCGGGCGAGCAGGGAGTTCCTCGTACGCAACTCGGCGCGGCTCGGCATCGACGCCGCGCAGATGATGATCGCCGAACCGACGTCGCTGCTCGCCTCCGAGCCTCGGCACCGCACCGGACTGACCGTGGCGGACGGTGACCAACTCCAGTCCAACAACGGCTTCAGCTACCTGGCCGGGCGGCACGGCAAGGTGATCGACTACGAGGGCGCCACCCGTGAGGAACGGGCGGACTGGCTGCGCGAGACGGTGCGCGTGGTGCTACCGGGCAAGAACGACGAGAAGCATCCGCGGTGGAAGAAGGCCGACGGCGCGAAACCGGCCGACGAACTGGTGCTGCACCCCTGGATCGTGCCCGTCCAGGGACGCCTGATCGACCTGCGCTGGCGCATGCGGTACGGCATCGGCCCCGGACACGTCACCCTCCGGGCGTCCGGAGCGTCACGCCGGCTGACGGCGCGCACCGAACTCGGCCGCAAACTGCTGGGTCTGCTGAAGGAGGCGGATGTCGGTGACCACAGCTGAACCCCTCGCCCGCCCGGGCAAGGCGGGCCGCCCCGGACGCCGTGGACTGGGCGCCGGGATGGACCTGCCCTGGGGAGCACCGATCGGTTTCGACCCCGACGACCCCGGCCCCAACGAACGCGTCCGCAACTTCCTCGCCCGCCACGGCACCGACTACGCCTACTACGCCTTCGCCTTCCAGCCTCGCGGGCCGGTGCCACTGCTGGCCGAGCACTATCTGGAGCCCTACCGGCGCCTGATGGAGCAGCTCCCCGCCGGCACTCCGGTCGCCCTGCACCAGACGATGCTCAACCTGGGCACCGTCGAGCCCTACGACCGTGGCCCGGTCTACGAGTTCACCAACGAGTTGCACCGGCACTTCGACTGGCAGTGGGTCGTCGAGGACCTCGGGATGTGGTCCCTCGGCGGCATACCGATGCCGTACCCCCTGCCGCCCTACCTGGTCGAGGAGAACGTCACCCACGTAGCGGCCGGCATCCGCGAGGCGATGCGGGAACTCGACCCCGTCCTGCGGGTGGAGTTCCCGGGTTTCACCGACGGTGTCACGGTGGTGGTGGGCGACATGGACGCCTACGACTTCTTCCGCCGGGTCGCCGAACGCAGCGGTGCCGACGTCACCCTCGACGTGGGGCACCTGCTGAGCTGGCGGTGGTGGCGAGGCGAGCGGGGAGCCGGTCTGTACGCGGACCTGGACAGGCTGCCGCTGGCGCAGTGCACCGAACTCCACCTGTCGGGCTCGGCGATCAGCCGCGACCGCTTCCTGGACCTGCACCACGGTGTCCTGCTGGACGAGCAACTGGTCCTGGCGGAGCGGCTCCTGGAGCTGTGTCCCCGGCTGGAAGCGGTCACCTACGAGGACCCGAACTACGACAGGTCGGGCCGGATGGTTCCGAAGAGCCTTCCCAACCTCGAACGACTGAGGAAGTTGGTGAACCAGTGGGCGGCGGCGAACTCGTCGAACTGAACCGAGCGTTCAAGCACCGGCTGAGCTACCCGAGCCCACGGCGCACCGGAGGCGTCGACGGCGTCGGCGCGGTGGACGCGACCGCCCCGGCCGCGCTGCGCGAGGTGGACGTCGAGCAGCTGGCCAGGGTCTCGCACGAACTGACCCAGGGCATCTCACAGGGCGCGATCGGCGGAGTACCGCTGCGCGAGCACTTCGAGCACAGCCTGCGGGCGCTGTACCCGGACCGCCACAACGCGGGGCAGCGCGCGGTGGCGGAGTTCCTGCGCGGGCATCACTGCTCGGATGTCGACATGCTCGGCCTCCGGCGCGGCCGGTCGGTGACCGAGGCGTTCGCGGAATTCCTGCTCGACAAGGCCGGCCGGGGCACGGACAGCGCGCTCCTGATCGAGCGGGAGCTGCTGGCTTCGCTGCTCAAGACCCTGGCCAGGCACCCGGAGCCGGGCTTTCTCATCCGTCACCCGCACCTGCGCCGCACCGGCGAAGGGTCCTGGGCCGCCTGGACGGACAGCACCCGGCTGCTGCGCGACGCCGACCGTGCGCCGACGGCACCGATGGTGTTCGTGGCCTGCGGGGGCCGGTACTTCGCCGGCGAGCTGAGCGCTCCCCTGGTCGCCGCCCTGCTGTGGAGCGCCGAACCCCGGCCGGGCTGGCTGCGGGCCTGGACAGCCGGTGACCGAGCCGAACTGGTCGGCCGGGCCCGCGAGGTGCTCCGAGGGAAAGGACTCGTTCCGTGATCGCGCTGCACGAGGAACACGGCGAGGTGGTGGCGAGCTGGGCCCGGCTGGGCTACCGCTCGGAGTCCGTCATCTGCTTCGACCGGCACCTCGACCTCAAGCCACTCGCCCGGGCGGCGGCCGCACGGCTTCAGCACCTCGACGGCGAGGGACCGATCGAGGCCGAGAACCGCAGACTGCCCATCAGAGAAGTGGCGGGCAGCTACGGTCTGGACGACTTCTACGCGGCCGGCGCCACGCTCGGCCTGGTGTCGAGACTCACCTGGGTACGGGCCACCCAGGAGGCGGACTCGCCGGCCGCCAGGCGCAGACTGCTCGGGGCGCTGAGTGTCATCGCGTCCGAACCCGAAGTCCTCGATGCCACCCGCTTCGACGAACGGGGAGCGCTGCACACCCGGATCTGCGGCCTCGACCTGGTGATCCACACCCCCGCCACCTTCGGCGCCGGAACCCACGACCCGCGCAGCCGGGTCGACCTCGACCTGGACTGGTTCGCCGACGTGCGCACCGGACAGGACCATCAGCCGGACGAGCTCCTGGACCTGCTGGGCCGGCACGGCCTGCTCGACAACGTCGACTCCATGACGTACTCCGTGCGCAGCGGCTTCCTGCCGGAGTCCCGGCGTGACCTCG
The DNA here is from genome assembly GCF_042657145.1 of Streptomyces bullii. Lineage (NCBI taxonomy): Bacteria > Bacillati > Actinomycetota > Actinomycetes > Kitasatosporales > Streptomycetaceae > Streptomyces > Streptomyces bullii. Next base: position 290,511 of record NZ_JBHSNY010000002.1, on the reverse strand, counting down.
CCCCGGCTCTCGCCGGCCAACTGGGGCGGGGGACCCGGCAGCGCGAGCGGGACGCGCTCCCCCTGCCGCAGGCCACGTTCACCGCCCTGCGAGGCGACGGCGGCCCCGTGCCGCTCGACCGGTACCAGTCCGAGCTGTCGCCGCTCGGCCCGGTCGGCACGGCCCTGCTGGGCCTGCTGCACCTGCACACGTCGGGTGACCTCGACCAGGCAGGCCGGTGCTGGCACGAGGCGGCGGAAGCGGGCTGCCGCTCCTCCTGGCTGGCGTACGGAATCGGCCTGTCCCACTACCGGACGCAGTCCTTCACGACGGCCGGGGAGTGGTTCCGCCGCGCCACCGGGGATCGGACGGACACCATCGAGGTGAAGTCCTCGTTCCTGGCGGCGCTGTGCACCCTGCGGACAGGGGCGTACGAAGAGGCCCATCGCGCCCTCCTGGAATTCGCGGGCAGCTACCCGCTCCACGTCGACGCGGCCCGGCTCGCGGCCGGTCTCGGCGACCGTCTGGGAATCGCGCGGCAGCCGTGGCTGTCGCGACAGATCGACGCACAGCGACAGCTACTCGGGAACGGAGCGGCAGCATGAGCGCAACCGCGGCGGAACGGCCGGAACGGCTCGCCGTGCTCGACGAGGAGTTCTTCGACGCCCGGTGGCGCCGTGCACCCGTCGTCTTCCGCGGCGCGGCGGAGACGTTCCTCGCCCCGGCACCCGGACGGGAGGAGGTCAGGGCCCTGGCCACCGCCACCACCGGAGTGCAGACGGACGGCCGGTCCATCTGGTTCCTCGAAGCGCTGCGCGAGGGACTGCCGGGCGTGGCAGGACTGTGCGCGGCGGCCCGGGAGAAATTCGACTGGGACGACGTGTGGTGCGACGTGTTCCTCACCGAGGGCACCTCCTCGATCGGCTCGCACATCGACAACAGCGACAACTTCACCATCCAGTTGGAGGGCAGCAAGCGGTGGCGGCTGGCCCCACCCGACACGCTGGACCCGGAGCAGCGGCGGCTGCGCATGCTGGGTGAACCCGGTGTCGGCGACGCCCCGATGCCGCAGGACGGCCTGCCGGAGGACGGCCTGGAGTTCACCCTCGGTCCCGGTGACGTCCTCTACATCCCCCTGCTGTGGCGGCACTGGGGCGTCTCGGAGGGCGACAGCCTCAGCGCAAGCCTGGTGGTGAACGCCAGGACGGTCTGGCAGGCGCTGCACCGCACGCTGAGCGCCGAACTGCGGCACGAGGAGTCGTGGCACCGGCCGCTGCCGGTCGGGCCCGGAGCCGGTGAGTCGAGGAAGGCGCGGCTGGCCGAGGCCGTCACGGCGTTGGGAAGCAGCGGCGCACTGGAGCGGACCAGGAGAAAGGCGGAGGGCGAAGTGGCGATGCGCGCGGCACGGGGACCGGTCGACAGGCTCGACATCGACATGACGACGGTGAAGCGGTTCATCGCTTCGGCACCCGAGCCCCCGGTGGACGGGTTCGTCCTGCCCGGCGGTCCGCCGGACAGCGCCGCACCGCTCAACGCGCTGCTCGCCCGGAAGAACCTGAGGGACCTGCTGAAGCTGGTGCTGCGGCGCTTCGCCCTGGCCGCCGGTGAGCCGGAGCGCGAGCTGTACCAGGCCTGTGCGCGGGCCCTCACCGCCTCTTCGGGGCCCGCTCAGGAGGCGCTGCTGACCGGCCCCGACATCACCTCGTGGATCGCCGTGGCCAAGCAGGGCCCGGGCGATCTGCCCGTCGCCCGGCAGGAGGACCCGCTCGCCCACTGGCTCGCGTTCTTCCTGCTGCCCGAACTGGCGGCGTGCGCCGGTACGGTGCCGGTCCCGGAGATCCGGGTTCCCGCGGACCGCGACGGCGGACTGGCCGTGCCCCGGCTGGGCAGGGCGGTCACCGCGCGCTCGGCGACCGGCACCTGGTCGCTGCACCTCGCGGCGGACGGTGCCGTCATCGCCCGCGACGGCGGCGGCACCACCGTCAGCCTGTCCGAGGACGGGCCCGGCGCAGGGGCGTTGGGACGGGTCCTCGACGGCCCCTGGATCGTGCCCAGCCCTTCCCGCTGGCTGGATCAGCACCTGCCGCCGACCGAGGTGCTGCCCTCCGTCGGGCCGGCGGACGTGGCCCGCTTCCACGACGAGTTCACCGAGGCCGCGGAACTGCTGCGCGCGGTGTGGCCCGAAGCCTGGGACGAGGCGCGGTTGTGCGTCGAGCGCCTGCTGCCGATGCCGTGGGCCGGACTGAGGCCGCACAACTACAGCATTCACGCCTTCCGCGGCCAGATCGTCAGCAGTCCCCGCCCGGCGCTGATGGCCGCGCAGACGCTGGTCCACGAGACGGGCCACAACCGCATGAGCACACTGATCGACCTGATGCCCCTGTGCGCCAATCCCGACGACCGGGCGATCAGTCCCGTGGTGAACGCCGACCGGCCGCTGACCGCCGTCTTCCACGGCTGCTACTCCTTCGCCCGGGAGATCCACCTGACCTCACTGCTGATCGACAAGGGCGTCCCCGAGGTACCCACCACCGACATCCGCGGGTACCTCGCTCATCGCACCGAGATCGTCCGGGACGCCTGGGCCCTGCTGCACGAGCGAGCGCTGTTGGAGCCGGTCGGCGCGGCGATCCTCGCGGAAGTGGAGCGGATCCTGGACCGACTGGCCTGACCCATGCGGCCGGGCCGCGCACGGCCCGGCCGCATCGGCGAGGCGCTGACGTCCAGTCCGCCACCCGCGGTGCCGGCGGCGTCCAGTCCGCCGGCCGAGCACCGCCAGCGCAGCGCCGCCGACCAAGCCCCCAGCCGAAGGCCTCACCCGAGCGCCGCCGGCGATCTGCGACATACGTGGCCTTGGCCATACAGATATGTCCCCGAATGTGAGTAGGTTGAGGAGCTCGCCTTTGCACTCGGCGTCGCGTCACCGGGTGCAGGCCCCTCGATCGTCCGCCCGGGAGACCCATGCGCCCCCGAATGTCCTCTCTCCGAGCTGCCCTGCCACGGCTGGCCTCCGCTCCGCCCCTCGCTCTGGCCGGCGGTGCGCTGACCATCGGTGTCGGTGGGCTGTACCTCGCCGGGCTGCTGCTGACGGGCGGGGAGATCGAAGCGGACACCACGGTGCGCGGTGTGGACATCGGCGGCCTGAGCCGGGCCGAGGCCGTCCGGAAGCTGGAGGAGCACCTGGGGGCGGCCGGCTCGCGGGAACTGGCCGTGAAGGTCGGGGGCCGCCGGGGCGTGGTCGACCCGCGGCAAGCCGGAATCGCCTTCGACGTCGAGCGGACCGTGGACCGGGCGGTGCGGACCGGCAGCGATCCCCTCAGCGTGATCGGCGGACTGTTCCGCTCGGGCGGTGCCATCGAGCCGGTCGTCCGCGTCGACGAGGACAAGGCCCGCGCGGCCCTCGCAAAGGTGGCGAAGACACTCGGTCAGAAGGTCCGCGACGGCTCCGTCACCTTCGAGGACGGCCAGGTCGAGCAGGTCTTGCCACGCCGGGGGTACGCGCTCGACGTGGACGCCGCGGTCGGCACCCTGCGCACCTCCTTCCTGCGGGCCGGCGGCGGCTCGGTCACGACCCTGCCCGCCCGCGAGACCAAGCCCAAGGTCACGGCCGACGAGGTACGACGGGCCGTGCGCGAGTTCGCGCGGCCGGCCATGTCGGCGCCCGTCACGCTCACCGCGGGCGGCAAGCGGTTCACCATCAGCCCGAAGGTCCTCGGGAAACACCTCACGATGCGGCCGGACGACGCCGGCAGGTTGAAACCGAGACTCGACGCCAAGGGACTGCGCGCCGCCCCGGCAGTGGCCCGGCCCCTGGCCGCGATCACCACCGAGGCAGAGAACGCCAGGCTGGGGCTCCACGGCGACGAGGTCGTGGTGACCGCCGACGCCAGACCCGGCCAGGAGATCACCGACAAGGCGCTGGGCAGGACGGTGCTGCCGCTGCTCACCAGGCCGGGCGCCGACCGCGCCGGCGAGGTGGCCGTCCGGCGGATCCAGCCCGAGGTGACCCGCGAGAACGCCGCGCGGCTGGGGCTGACGGAGAAGATGTCGTCCTTCACCGTGAACTTCGAGCCGGCCCCGTACCGCACCAAGAACATCGGCCGGGCCGTGGAACTGATCAACGGCTCCGTCGTCGCGCCGGGCGAGACCTGGAGCTTCAACCGGACCGTCGGCGAGCGGACCGAGGCCAACGGCTTCGTCGAGGGCGTCATGATCCTCAACGACCAGTTCACGAAGGCGCCCGGTGGCGGTGTCTCCGCCGTCGCCACGGCCGTGTTCAACGCGATGTTCTTCGCCGGAGTCAAGCCCATGGAGTACGGGGCGCACTCCTTCTACATCGAGCGCTACCCGGAGGGCCGTGAGGCGACCGTCGCCTGGGGCAGCCTGGACCTGCGGTTCACCAACGACTCCGGCAACTCCCTCTACATCCAGGCCCGTTCCACCGACACCTCCGTGACCGTCACCTTCCTCGGCACCAGGAAGTACGACGAGATCAAGTCGGTCACGGGGCCGCGCACCCACGTCAAGGAGCCGGCGAAGAAGGTGAGCACCGACAAGAGGTGCGTGCCGCAGACCCCGCTCGAGGGCTTCGACGTCACCGTGGAGCGGGTCTTCTACGACGAGGGCCGCGAAGTGAAGCGCGAGCCGTTCCGCACCCGCTACACCCCGCGTGACGAGATCACCTGCGAGTGACCCCCCCCGCGGCAGACCGTGCGCACCAGGTCCGCGGCGGCCCCGACGACCAGATGGTGTCGCGGGAGGCGAGGACCAGCGCCGCCGGCGCGGTGCGTCACGTGCCTGCCGCGCCTCGACCCCGCCGCGAGGCGAAGCGCTGCGGGGCGAAGGGGCGTGCCGTGCGGGCGGCTGCGGAAGCGTGCCGTCCTCCCTTGACCTGCCGGAGATGAGCTCCGCCGTCACCGGCGCCAGGGTCACCCCGAGCATGCTGTGCCCGCTCGCGACCAGCACGTTGTCCTTGCCCGGCAGCGGCCCGACGACCGGCAGCCCGTCGGGTGTCATCGGACGCAGCCCCGTCCAGCCGCGCGGCCGCGACGCCGTCGGGAAGCCCGGCAGGTACGTGCGGGCGGAGCGGGCGATGCCGCGCAACCGGTGCGGGTCGACGGTGGCGTCGAAGCTGCCGAACTCCATCGTCCCGGCGAACCGCAGCCGGTGCGACAGCGGTGTCACGGCCACCTTCGCCTCGCCGAGATACACCGAGTGCCGCAGGGTCACCGAGCCGCTGGTGTCGTCGCACCCGTACCCCGTGCCGGGCTGGATGGGCAGTGGGAACCCGGCCAGCCGCGCCGGCGGGCCGGTGTGCGCTCCCGCCGCGAGGACGAACAGGTCGGCGCGGATCTCCTCCGCTCCGGCGACGACCGAGGTCGCCGTGCGGCCGCGGGAGCGGATGCCGGTGACCCGGCGATCTCGGCGCTCCGGACGGCCGACTCCGCGTCGGTCGCCGTGGCCGGTTCCACCCCGGCAGTTCGGGTTCGAGTGCCTCGACGAGGGACTGGGCACGCCGCGGGTCGGTGTCCACCACGGTCAGGCGGCGCAACGGCCGGACCATGTGCACGGCGCGCACCTGGTCGGGGGCCCGTCCGCCGGCCCTGATGAGGGTCAGCCGGCCGGCCTGGGGCGGAGCGAGGAGATCGGTGGCGACGCCGACCGCCGCGCCGGTGCGCAGCCCCGTCCCCCCGGCGTCCGCGATCAGGTTGTCCAGACGTCCGGTCTCGCTCCAGGTCACGATGCCCGAGATCGCGGGGCGCCGCGCGAAGGTCAGGCTCACCGTCCTGAACATGGCGGACGCGGTCGACCGGTGGTGCACCAGGAACTGCCCGTCCCGCAGCGCGGTCCGGGTGGGCATCTCGAACTGTCCGCCGGCCAGATCGACGAAGCCGCGCCGTACGGCCTACATCGCCTCGCTCATGGTCACGGCCTCGCGGATCTCCCGCTCCCCGACGGTGATCGTCGCCGCGGTCACGATCCTGGCCGTGGCCTCGCTCTCGGGCTGTTCGGGCGGTTCGTCCCCGGCGGCCGTCAGCGCCGACTGCAAGCCCAAGCACCGGTTCAAGACGCTGAAGAAGGGCACGCTCACCGTGGTGAGCTTCGACTTCCCGCCGTTCAGCAAGATCCAGGGGAACAACCTCACGGGCATCGACGGGGAGATCGTCCAGGCGACCGCGAAGATGGAGTGCCTCACCCTGTCCGTCCAGCCCGCCGGCGCCGCCGCGGTCATTCCCACCGCGCAGGCAGGACGGGCCGCCCTGGCGGCCGGAGACTGGTACCGCACCGCGGAGCGGGCGAAGGTGGTCGACCTGTCCGATCCGCTCTATCTGGACGAGATGGCCCTCGTGTCGGAGCAGGGCGTGAACTCCATCCCGGATCTGAAGTCGAAGGGGCTCACGGTCGGCACGACGGAAGGCTTCCCGTGGGTCTCCGACCTCAAGGACCACCTCGGCGGCAAGCTGAAGACCTACGCCTCACCCGTCAACCGCTACCAGGACCTCGCGGGCGCCTCGACGTGTGTGTCGACAGCTACGGCTCGGCCGTGTACACGACCAAGGGCCGGAAGCTGAAGGTCGAGGCGGCCAAGCCGTTCGACGAGGTCTCCGCTTCCGTCGAGGCCGCCCAGTCCACCTTCCCGATGCCGAAGGGACGCCAGACCATGGTGAAGGCGATCAACGAGGACATCGCGGTCCTGCGCAGCAGTGGCGAACTCGCGAAGATCCTGACCGCCAACGGCCTGAAGGCCGACGCGGCCGAGGCCGGTGACCCGCGCCTGATCAAATGACACAGGATCCGGGGCGACTCTCAAACGGCAGCCGGAGAGGGGGCGGATTCTCCGGCTGCCGACGCCCGGACGTGGCGCCGAGGGCGCGCCACGGCCCGCCCGGCACCCGGCCTGTCCACGTATTCTTCGACGGTGGCTGACACCGAGCGCATGCGCCTTCCCGACATGCCGCTGCACGATCCGTTCGTCGTCGCCGACGACAGGACCCGCACCTACCACCTCTACACGTCCAACGACCCTTCCGTATCGGGCGTGGAGGGCACCGGCACGATGGTCTACCGCAGCCACGACCTGCTCGACTGGACACGCCCCGTCGTGGTGTTCCGGGCCGCCGAGCAGCGCGGCATGTGGGCGACCGACGGCGGGTGGGCGCCGGAGGTGCACGCATGGGGCGGCAGGTACTACCTGTTCACCACGCTGCACGACGAGGACAGGCCGCTGCCCCTGCCGCCCCCGAACCCGTGGGGCGTGCCGTTCCAGGTCCCGACGTACCGGCGCGGCACGGTCACGGCCGTGTCCGACTCGCTGCTGGGCCCCTTCACCGTCGTCGACCCCTCACGCCCCACGCCGCCCGAGCACCTGATGACCCTCGACGGCACGCTCCACGTCGACCCGTCCGGGCAGCCCTGGATGGTGTACGCGCACGAGTGGCTCCAGACCATCGACGGAACCATCGAGGCGGTCCCGCTCGCCGCGGACCTGACCCGGACCGTCGGAGACCCGGTGTTCCTGTTCAAGGCCTCGGACGCGGCGTGGATCAGCGAGCAGATCCCCGGCGGCGTACCGAACCAGCTCCCGCCCTATGTCACCGACGGCCCGCAGCTGTACCGCACACCCGACGGGTCCCTGCTGATGCTGTGGTCGACGTACGAGAAGGACGTGGCGGGCGACGACGGCACGATCAGCGGCCGCTATGTGCAGACCTGGGCCGTCTCCAGGTCCGGAGACCTCACCGGGCCCTGGCAGCAGCACCGGCCGCTGGTCCGGGACGACAGCGGTCACGGCATGCTGTTCCACACCTTCGACGGTCGGCTGATGATGATCCTGCACCGCCCCTTCGACAACGCGCGGGGCAAGCTGTACGAGATGCGGCTCGACGGGCACGAGCTGCGGGTGCTCCGTCAGCGGACCGACCTCGACGGGGGCGGGTGACACCGCCTACGACACCACCGGGCGCTCACGGGAGGCACGGGCTCACGCCGCGACGAGATCGGCCCACCGGGTGACCCCGCCGGAGTGGACGCGGATGCCGTACCGGGTCGCCAGGGCGCGGACGATGCCCTCACCCCGGCCGTGCTCGTCCGGGTCGATGCCCGCGGGCGGCTGCCCCTCAGGACGCGCGGGGCCCGCGTCGGTGACCTCGACGCGCAGGGTGCCGGGGCCCTCGCCCCGGCTGTACGACAGCCGCAGCTCCGCCGGAGGCAGGGCGTGGACGATCGCGTTGGTCAGCAGCTCCGACACCACCAGCAGGGAGTCCTCGACGATCTCCGGGTGCACGTTCCAGTCGGCGAGCACCGCCCTGGCCCGTCGGCGCACGGCCGAGACGGCACCGGCGACGTGCGGCAGCGGTCCGATGTGCTCGACCGCCTCGCGTAGCACCGCGTTGAGCTGTACCGCCATGTTTCTGCAACTCCTCCGGTGAGCGCTGCCGGCCGGACGCCGGGCCTCAGCGCGCGTTTGCCGGGGCCACGCTGCACGTTAGGGACGCGCGCGAGGCCGGTCAACGAATCCCGGTCGGCATTACCGAACAGCGGCGTTCATCGGCGGTGAGAGGACCCGCACCAGGTACGCGAACCAGCCATGGCGGTACTAGGCTCGCATCATGGCAGGCCCTGTCCAGTCGATCGAACGGGCGGCGGCGATACTGCGTCTGCTCGCGGGTGGACCCCGCCGACTCGGGCTCGGCGAGGTGGCGGCCTCCCTCGGGCTGGCGAAGGGCACCGCCCACGGCATTCTGCGGACCCTACAGCACGTGGACTTCGTGGAGCAGGACGAGGCGACGGGGAAGTACCAGCTAGGGGCCGCCCTGCTGCATCTCGGCACCAGCTACCTCGACGTCAACGAACTGCGGTCGCGCTCCATCAACTGGGCCGACGCCCTGGCCGCCCGCAGTGGGGAAGCGGTCAGGCTGGGCACGCCCCTGGAGGGCAGGGTCCTCGTCGTCCACCACGTGTTCCGGCCGGACGACACGCTGCAGACCCTGGACGTCGGCTCGCTGCTGCCGCTGCACGCCTCCTCGCTCGGCAAGGTGCTGCTGGCCTTCGGGACCGCGCCCGTCGAGTCGGCTCTGGAGACCGGGCTGGAGGCGTACACCCGGCACACCCTAGTCGTCCCCGAGCACCTCAACCGGGCGCTCGCCGAGGTCAGGGAACTCGGGTGGGCCGCCGAGGTACAGGAGATGAGCATGGGCGAAGCGGGCGTCGCCGCGCCGATCCGGGGGCACGGCGGCCTCGTGGTGGGCGCCATCGGGATGTCCGGCCCCATCGAGAGGATATGCGACAGCCAGGGGCATCCCCGGCCGACCCTGATCACTCTGCTCCGTGAGGCCGCACGGGCGATCTCGAGAGACCTGGGCGCGGCGCGCTGGTGATCCCACCGCGGTAGCCCTGCCGCCCCCCGACACATCGGAAGGCAGACCCGGTCATGGTTGCACGGTACGTAATGTCCATCGATCAGGGCACCAACTCCACCCGATGCATCCTGTTCGACCACCAGGGGCGTCTGGTCTCCGTCGCCCAGCGGGAACACCAGCAGCACTTCCCCCGGCCCGGATGGGTGGAGCACGACGCCCTGGAGATCTGGCGCAACCTGCGGCGCGTCGTGCCCGAGGCGCTGTCCGCCGCCCGGGTCGGTGTCGAGGAGGTCGCCGCCGTCGGTCTGGCCAACCAGCGGGAGACCACCGTCCTGTGGGACCGGCGGACCGGCGCCCCGCTGGGCCGGGCGATCGTCTGGCAGGACACCCGCACGGCACCGCTCGTCGAGGAACTCAGACACCGCCCCGGCGACGACTTCTTCCTCGACCGGTGCAGCCTGCCCCCGTCCACCTACTTCTCCGCGCTGCGCATCCGCTGGCTGTTCGACCACGTTCCCGGGCTGGAGCAGCGCGCCAAGGACGGCGAGGTGCTGTTCGGCACGATGGAGAGCTGGCTGATCTGGAACCTCACCGGGGGCGCGGACGGCGGACTGCACATCACCGACGCGACCAACGCCAGCCGCACCATGCTGATGAACATCCGCTCGCTGACCTGGGACGAGGAGCTCCTGGCGTTCTTCGGAGTGCCCCGGCCGATGCTGCCGGAGATCCGGTCCTCGGCCGAGCGTTACGGCGAGGCCCGCTCGGTGCTGCCCGGCGTGCCCCTCACGGCCGCGCTCGGCGACCAGCAGGCCGCCCTGTTCGGCCAGACCTGCTTCTCGCCGGGTGAGGTGAAGTGCACCTACGGCACGGGCAGCTTCCTGCTCCTCAACACCGGCACCGAGGTCGTACGGTCCCGGCACGGGCTGCTGACGACCGTGGCCTACAAGATCGGCGACCGGCCCCCGGCCTACGCCCTGGAGGGTTCGATCGCGGTCACCGGCTCACTGGTCCAGTGGTTCCGTGACCGGCTGGGACTCATCAGCAGCGCGGCGGAGATCGAGACGCTCGCGCGGACGGTGGAGGACAACGGCGGCTGCTACGTCGTCCCCGCCTTCTCGGGGCTGTTCGCACCCCACTGGCGCAGCGACGCCCGCGGTGTCATCGTCGGCCTCACCTCGTACATCACCAAGGGACACCTCGCCCGAGCCGTGCTGGAGGCCACCGGCTGGCAGACGCGGGAGGTCGTCGACGCCATGAACGCCGACTTCTCGGTGCCTCTCAAGCAGCTCAAGGTGGACGGCGGGATGACGGCGGACAACCTGCTCATGCAGTTCGTGGCAGATGTGCTCGACGTGCCTGTGGTGCGGCCCATGGTCGCCGAGACGGTCTCCCTCGGCGCCGCCTACGCCGCCGGGCTCGCCATCGGCTACTGGTCGGACCTGGAGGTGCTGCGCCGCCACTGGCACCGGGCCGCCCAGTGGCTGCCGGACATGGACCCCGAGCGCAGGGAGTCGGAGTACGACAACTGGCAGAGAGCCGTCGAGCGGTCGCTGGGGTGGATCAGACCACCGAAACCGCGCTGACCGGCGCCGGGCGGCCTGGGCCGACGCGACGGCACTGCGGCGGACAGGGGGAACCCCGGCGCTCCGCCCGGCGGACCGGGGCGGGGCCTGACCGCCCTGGCGCCGCCGTCTTCCTGCCCTGACCATCGGGGTGTCGCTGTCTTCCTGCCCTGGCCAGGCGGGGGCCGCTGTCTTCCCGCCCTTACCGTTGAGCTGCCGCTGTCTTCCTGCCCTGACCGTCGAGGCACCGTTGTCTTGCTGCCCTGGTCGACGGACGCCGTCGTCTTCCTGCGCTGATCGGCGGGCGCCGTCGTCCTCCTGCCCCTGACCGCCGGGCCGCCGTCGTCTTCCCGCCCGCCCCTGAGCGGCGGGCGCGGTACCGGTGTGCCGCCGCGGAGGGGCGAGGGAACCGTGCGGCCGTGAGCGCTGGATACGGGTTTCGCCCGGTGGATACCCGGAGCCCGCGGGCGCGACCCTCACACGCGTCCCGGTGAGGAGCGAGGGAGAGGGCCATGGGACGGACAAGGGCGCGGAGAGAGCCGGAGCGGGCCGGGCGGCTGCGGGCGGTCGCCGACGAGGTGTTCGGCTGGGAAAACCTGCTGCCCGAGCAGCTCACCGCCATGGAATGGGTCGTGGGGGGCGAGGACACGCTCGTCGTCATGCCCACCGGATCCGGCAAGTCCGCCGTGTACCAGGTGCCCGCCCTGCTGCTGTCCGGGCCCGTCGTGGTGGTGTCGCCGCTGCTGGCTCTCCAGCGGGACCAGATCGCCGGTCTGCCCGACGGCGACCGCGCGCCCGGTGCCGTCGCCGTCAACTCCGACCTCGGCGCCGCGCAGACGGAGGACGCCTGGAACGCGGTGCTGCGGGGCGACGCCCGACTCCTGTACCTGTCGCCGGAGCAACTGACCAAGGACGAGGTGGTGGAGCGGCTGGCCGAGGCGCGTCCCGCCCTGTTCGTGGTGGACGAGGCCCAGTGCGTGTCGTCCTGGGGCCACGACTTCCGCCCCGACTACCTGCGCCTGGAACAGGCGGTGCGCCGCGTCGGACGACCCCCGGTCCTGGCCCTGACCGCGACCGCTGCCCCGCCGGTGCGCAAGGAGATCACCGAACGGCTGGGCATGCGCCGGCCACGGCTGATGGTCACCGGCTTCGACCGGCCGAACATCAGGCTGGAGGTCCGCCGCTTCCAGGACGACACCGACCGGCGCGTGTCCGTCGTCGAGCGGGCCGCCGCCGAACCCAAGCCGGGCATCGTCTACGCGGCGACCCGCAAGGACACCGAGCACTACGCCGGGGAACTGGCCTCCCTCGGACTGGCCGCCGAGGCCTACCACGCCGGACTGCGCGCCGCCGAACGCGCCCGCATCCACGACGCCTTCCTCTCCGGCGCGGCCGACGTCGTGGTGGCGACCTCCGCGTTCGGCATGGGCATCGACAAGGAGGACGTACGGTTCGTCCTGCACGCGTCGCTGCCGGGCTCCCTGGACGCGTACTACCAGGAGATCGGCCGCTGCGGCCGGGACGGGCGACCTGCCCTCGCCGTCCTGCACTACCGGCCGCAGGACACGGGGATGCACACCTACTTCGCCGGCCGCACACCGGGCCGTGACACCCTGTCCGAGGTGGCCGGCGCCGTCCACGACCACCGCCGGGACCCCGCCGACCTGGACGAACTGCGCGAGGACACCGGCCTGTCCAGGAACCGCGTCACCGCCGCGGTGAACCTGCTGGAGGAGGCCGACGCCGTCGCCACGGGGGAGGACGGCGAGGTACGCCCGGCCCCCGGTGTGTCTCCCGGCGAGGCGGCCGAACAGGCCGCGCGGGCCGCGCAGGCGCACCGCCGGACCGACCGGTCGCGGGTGGAGATGGCCCGGGCGTACGCCGAGACGACCGGCTGCAGACGGCGTTTCCTGCTCGGCTACTTCGGGGAGCAGTACGAGGCGCCCTGCGGCAACTGCGACAGCTGCGACGAGGAGGACACCGGGAACGGGGGCCGGGAGGAACCCGCCCACCCGGCGGCGGCCTCGTACCCGGTGGGAACCGAGGTGCGGCACGAGCGGTGGGGTGAGGGGACGGTGCTCAGCGAGGACCAGGACCGCATCACCGTGCTGTTCGAGCAGGCCGGTTACCGCACGCTGGCCCTGGAGGCGGTGGCCGGGCGCGACGGCCTGCTCACGGTCCTGCGCAGACCGGGCGAGGACGGCCGGGCCACCTGACGCGAGACCGTATCCCGCCCGCACCGGGCTGCCGGGTCGGCCACCGGGACCGAACCAGCACCAGCGCGCCACCGCGACCGACGCGGGCGGGCTCCGCGTCCTCGGCACCTGCCTCACCGCCGCCAACGACGGCACCACCCGGGCACCGGCCGGTCGCCGCACCTGCACCGCGCCGACGAGCACGCCGGCGGGTCACCCGCGTGCGGGCCGCCACCGCCACCGCCGCCGCACTCGCCCCGGTCCGCACCGAGACCGACCCACTGGCGGGACCAGTGCGCGCGGCGGCCGTTGCGGAGCGCGGGGCGCCGCACGAGCCGCCGCCCAAGCGGGGGGAGTCGGCGTCCGGTTGCAGTGGCCATGACCAGGGCGGACCATGGAAGCAGCCCCTCCGGACGCGACCGCCGTCTCCCTCCGCCACGCGCAGAGCGCGCCAGCACAGCGCATCGGGAGTCCTCATGGACCGAGCGGATCTCGCGACGGTGTTCTACGGGGAGGGACCCGTCCCCGTCCTGTGGGCCACCGACTGTCCCGTCCACTTCGACGTGTGGCTGGCGTTCGCCCAACCGTCGGCGCCCGCCGCGCCGGAACAGCGCGACACGGACGCGCGGGACACCCGCCGGCAGGATCTGATCTTCGCGATCCGCGAGGAGTACGGCATGGAGCGGGTGCTGGAGCGTTTCCAGAGCCGCGGGCTGATGGGGCAGTGCTGTCCGATCGCGGCCGGCAGCTTCGTCGCGGCACGGCTGACCCTGAAGGAACTCGTCGGTGACCTGCTGCCGCTGACCAGCATGGCCGGCGTGGTGCGCGTCGCCCACGAGATCGCCCGGGACGGCGGGGCGGAAGGCATCGAAGCGGCCCGCGAGGGACACATACGGACCCCTGCGACCAGCGAGATCCACGACAGCATGGAGCGCCGTCAGGAACGCGGCCGCCATCTCACCTGGTTCCTCAGGCTGCTGCACCGGGTCGTGGAGAGCGCGCGGCCGGACCTGGCCCGCGCCGGGGCGCCGGAGCGGGCCGTGGACGGCGTACTCGTCGACATGCTCGACGCCGTCGTCGTGGACACCGCCCCGGTGCGGGGCTCCCACCTGCCCACCGGGCGGTCGGTGGACCGCAGGCAGAAGTACCCGATCGTCTCCGTCACGACGAATCGGCGGGCCACCCGCGCGGTGGTGCGGTCCCGGCGGACGATCAAGGCCGACGCCGCGGAGCAGGTGTTCTCCGTAGACAGCGCCTCCATCGGCTGGGCCGTCGTCGACAGCGGCATCGACGCACGGCACCCCGCCTTCCACGACTGGGACACCACCGGATCGAAGCCCCGGAAACTGGAGTCGCGCATCGCCCGCTCCTTCGACTTCACCGGCGTACGGGCCAAGATCTCCGCCGACGTGCTCGTCAACGGACTCGTCAACTGGTCCGCCGCCCTGCCGACCGTCGAGACCACGCCCGCTCCCGGTGCGTCCGAGCGGCAGCCGGCCCACCCGCCGCCCGCCGACCAGCACGGCACCCACATCGCCGGCATCATCGGCGGATGGTGGCCGGACCTGGACTTCCGCGGCATCTGCCCGCGCATCCGGCTCTACGACTTCCGGGTCCTGGACGACCAGGGGCAGGGCGACGAATTCTCCATCGTCACCGCGCTCCAGGCGGTCCGGCACATCAACGAGACGGCGGGCCGGTTCGTCATCGCCGGGGTCAACATCAGCCTGTCCGTGCCGCACGACGTGGCCACCCACTCCACCGGGTGGACCCCCGTCTGCGTCGAGTGCGACCGCCTCACGCGGTCGGGCGTCGTGGTCGTCACCGCAGCCGGGAACGCCGGGTTCACCGGCACCGCACGCACCTTGGGCGCCGACTACCACTCCATCAGCATCTCCGACCCCGGCAACGCCGAGTCCGTCATCACCGTCGGCTCCACCCACCGCAGCAACCCGCACCGGCACGGCGTCAGTTACTTCTCCGGCCGGGGCCCCACCGGCGACGGCCGGTCCAAGCCCGACCTGGTCGCGCCGGGGGAGGACATCGACGGGCCCATCCCCGGCGAGGGCATCGCCGCCATGCACGGCACCAGCCAGGCGGCGGCCCACGTCAGCGGGGCGGCGGCCATGCTGCTGGCCCGCCACCGCGAACTGCTGGGCCGTCCCGAACGCGTGAAGGAGATCCTGTGCGCGACGGCGACCGACCTCGCCCGCGAGCGCGACTTCCAGGGTCATGGACTCGTCGACGTCCTGCGCGCCATGCAGTCCGTCTGACCACCCGCACAACCAGCCAGGCAGGCCGACATGTTCACCTTCGACTTCCTCGACGCCCGGCACGGCGACTGCTTCCTCGTCCACTGGGGAACACCCGCGGAGCGGGTCATGCTGGTCGACGGCGGACCCGGCGGCGTCTACAAGGCCACGCTCCGCGGCCGGCTGCGGCAACTCGGCGGTCCAGGCGGCGACGACCCGCCGCACCTCGACGTCGTGTGCCTGTCCCACGTGGACGACGACCACGCCGGCGGCCTGGTCCGGCTCTTCCGCGACATGCGGCAGGCCCAGCAGGACGGGGACGCCCTGCCGTACGCGGTGGACGCCCTGTGGTTCAACTCCGTGGAGGAACTCGTCGACCGGCGCGCCCCCGGGCTGAGCGCCTCCGTCCGGCCGCTCCTCGAACGCGCCGCCGCCGACGCGGCCGTCACCGCCAGCTACAACCAGGGACGCGACATCCGCAACGCGGCCACCGCGCTGCGCCTGGACGGCAACGCCCCGTTCGGCGGCCCCCTCACCGAGGGCGCCGAGGCCACCCTCGACGACCTGGACGTCACCGTCGTCGCGCCCGACGAGGCGGCGCTGGCCGAACTGGAGGAACGCTGGCGCAAGGCGAAACAGCGCGGCGACCCCGAGGTCATCACGGCGGCGTACGCCGACGAGTCGGTGCAGAACCTCTCCAGCATCGTCCTGCTGCTGCGCCACGGGGGCCGCACCGCGCTGCTCACCGGCGACGCGCGCGGCGACCACGTCCTGGCCGGGCTGCGCGAGCTGGGCCTGCTCGACGACGGCGAGCCGCTCCACGTCGACCTGCTCAAGCTCCCGCACCACGGCAGCGACCGCAACGTGGAGCCGGACTTCTTCGCGCAGGTGCGGGCCGACCACTACGTCATATCCGCCGACGGCGTCCGTCACCACCATCCGCACGAGGACACCCTGCGCTGGCTCGTCGAGTCCCGCGACCCCGACGACGAGTACGTCGTCCACCTGACCAACCACATCCCCTTCGCCGAGGAGACGCTGACGCGACTGCGCGAGGGACGCGCCTTCGACGTCGACGTCCGGGCCCCCACCGACCAGGCGCTCGTCATCACGATCGGAGACCGGCCATGACCTCCTCCCGGCACGCCCCCGCACCCCCGGCGACAGCGTCGGCGGCCACCGGCCCCGCCGTCGACCCGGCCTGGCTCGTGGACTCGCCGGCCGTCGGCACCGGCCTGGTGGCCCGCCCCTGCGGCGACACCCTCCGCCCGGCCGAACCGCCCGCCACCGCGCACCCGGTCGCACTCGCCCTGTCCGGCGGAGGCTTCCGCGCCACCCTCGCCGCGCTGGGCTTCGTCCGGCTGCTGGCCGACACCGGGCTGCTGCCGCGGCTGCGGTACTCCTCCTCCGTCTCCGGAGGGTCGGTCGCCAACGGCTGCCTCGCCGCCGCCTGGCCGGCGCTGCGGCGGGAGCACTTCGCTCCGCAGGCCGTCGACGACCTCGTCATCGCACCCCTCGTGGAACAGGTCTCCTCCCACTCCCTGAAGAAGGCCCTCCTCCGCGGCCTGTGGCGGACCGTCGGCCCCAGGACCCGCACGGACGTGCTGGCCGGACGCCTGGACGAGTGGTTCCTCCAGGAGATCGAACTGGAGCGGCTCGACCCCCAGGTGCGCTGGATCGTCAACGCCGCCAACCTGACCACCGGCGTCCGCTTCACCTTCGAACGCGACGTGTACGGCGACTACACCATCGGCCTGGCCCCCACGGCCGGAACGGGGCTGCGGCTGAGCCGCGCCGTGTCGGCCTCCGCCGCGGTACCCGGCGCCTTCCCGCCCGTCGTCCTGGACCCGTCCCCCTTCCCGTGCGCTACCCACCCCCCGGCCCTGCTCGACGGCGGCACCTACGACAACACCGGCCTGGAGGCCATCGACGGCGACCGCTACCGCCACACCTTCCTGTGCGCCCTCAACGCCGGGGGACTGCTGCGCCCCGGCGTGTACGGCCGCGTACCGGTCGTGCGCGACCTGGCCCGGGCCAACTCCCTGCTGTACCGGCAGAGCACCGCGCTGCGGACCCGGTCCGTCGTCGAGCGGTTCGAGCGCGCGAGGGCCGCCGGCCCGGACGGTGAACCGCCGCTCGGCGCCCGCCGGGGCGTCCTGGCCCAGCTCTCCACCGACTTCCCGGCCGACGGCCCGGACGCCCTGCGCCGCTGGCGTACGGCGTTCCCCGAACACCGTTCCTTCGACGGCCGGGACCTGGCGCTCGTGCCGACCGTGTTCGACCGCCTCGACGCGGGTCTGTGCCGCGCCCTGGTGTACCGCGGCTGGTGGCTCGGCGGCGCGTGCCTGGCCGTGTACCACCCCGAGGTGCTTCCGGACGACCTGACAGGACTGCGCCCACCGCGACGCTGACCGGCGCGGCCCCGGGAACGCGTCTCCTGCCCTAACCTGACCCGCATGAACGCACCGGGGGACGTGATCGACGGACGCTTCGAGCTGATCGAACGGCTCGGCAGCGGAGGCATGGGCACCGTGTGGCGGGCCCGGGACACCGTGCTGCACCGTGAGGTCGCGCTGAAGGCCGTACGCCCGGACGCGGAGGCGTCCGACGCCGTACGCGAACGGGTCATGCGCGAGGCGAGAGCGCTGGCCCGGCTCAGCGACCCGCATGTGGTGACGGTCCATCAGATCATCGAGGCCGATCCGCACCCGTGGATCGTGATGGAGCTGGTGCCCGGTGTGTCGCTCCAGCGGCGGCTGACGGACGGCCCGTTGACCCCCGTGGAGGCGGCACGCCTCGGCCGTCAGGTGCTCGCCGCCCTGCGTGCCGCGCACGCGGCCGGCATCCAGCACCGGGACGTCAAGCCCGCCAACGTCCTGCTCCGCCCCGACGGCACCGCCGTCCTCACCGACTTCGGCATCGCCGCCCTCCAGGGCGCCACCGCGCTGACGGTCACCGGCGAACTCGTCGGCTCGCCGGAGTACATGGCGCCCGAGCGGATCCGCGGCCACGACGACGACCCGGCGTCCGACCTGTGGTCGCTCGGGCTGGTCCTGTACGTGTGTGTGGAGGGCGTGAGCCCGCTGCGCCGCCCGACCACGCTCGCGACCCTGGCCGCCGTCCTCGACGACCCGGTCCCGCCCCCCGTGCGCTCCGGCCCGCTCGCCCCCGTCCTGCAGTCGCTCCTCGTACGCGACCCGGCGGCCCGCCCCGGCGCCGCGCACCTGGACGCCCTGCTGGCGCAGGTGGAGTCCGGCACCGCACCGCACTGGGCGCAGCCGACGGTGACGGCCGCACCCGTCCCGGCGCCGACGCCCGTACCCGCACCGGCGCCCGATCCAGCGGCGACGCCCGCGCTGCCGGGCGGAGCGCCGCCCGGGCGGTCGCCCCGCCGCCTCGCGCCGGTCCTGGTCGCCGCGACCGTGGCCCTGGCCGTCGTCGCCGCCACGGTTCTCGTCCTCGCCCTGCTCGCACCCGACGACGGCAAGAAGACCGTCGGGGCCCGGGGCGGTGCCACCGCGAGCACCTCCTCCGCCCCGGCCGCCCGGACCCCGTCCCCCGGCCCGTCGCCGAAACGGACCCCCGGCCCGGCGTCCACACCCCGCAAAACCGCGTCATCGGCGCCGACCGGGCAGGAGCCGCGCTCCGCCCCGCCCGGGGACGGGCGTTGGATCGCCCAGCTCCACTCCGAAGCCGTCTCCTCCGGCACCGCGGCCCGCGACCGCAGTCTCGCCCGGATCCGCGCGTCCGTGCCCGAGGCGGTCGTCCTGCGCAGCGACGACTACGCCTCCCTCCGCCCGGGCTACTGGGTGATCCACGCGCCGGGCCCGTTCGCCGACGGCCGAGCGGCGCTCGCCTTCTGCGCCGAGCGCGGCCGCACGACGCCCAACGCCTGCATCGGCCGCTATCTGAGCACCAGCCCCGCGGACTTCGCCCTCCAGTGCCGCCCGCCCGCCACCGCCCCGAAGGGCCGCTGCACCCGCGGCACGTAGCCGTCGGCCCGCACGATGTGTCGGCCGGCCGATGTGTCGGCCGCGCGCTGCGCCTGACGCGCGACGGCACCCGTGCGGCGGCACGGCCCGTCAACGCGCAACGCCGCCGGTTCGGCGCCCACGGTGCGTCTACCGCGCGGCGGCCCGTCAGCCGCGCGGCGCCCATCGACCGCGCGGCGGTCGGCCGGAGTCGTCGCGCGGCCCCCGGGTGACGGGAGGCGGGGCCGTGGTGGCCCGCGGGATGACATGGGTGGGCAGGACGATGTGCCGCTCGCGGTCAACTTCCGTGTCGTTGACGAGCGCCAGGGCGAGTTCCCCGGCCGTGCGGCCGACGTCCGACGGTGACTGGGCCACCGTGGTCAGGTCGAACCACTCGGCCGACGGCTGGTCGTCGAAGCCGAGGACGGACATCTGCCCGGGCACCTCGATCCCCGTCGCGCGCAGGGTCCAGATGACGGCGACGGCGATCTCGTCCTGCTCGGCGAAGACGGCGGTGGGCGGCTCGCGCAGGCTCAGCAGCCTGCCGACCGCCTCGGCGGCGCCCCGCTTGTCGCCGGCCGGGGTGGCGACCACCAGGTCGTCGTCCAGGGGCACGCCCGCTTCGGTGAGCGCCTGCCGGTAGCCGAGCAGCCGTTCGTGGGAGCTGAACGAGAAGCCCCTGGCGCTCACGCTCTGCACGAAGGCGATCCGCCGGTGGCCGAGATGAAGCAGGTGCCGGGTGCCACGCAGGGCCCCGGCCACGTCGTCGACGTAGACGCTCGGGCGTCCGGCGACGTGCTGGCTGACGTAGATGACCGGCATGCCCAGGTTGTCCAGCCGGGCGGTCTCCTCGTCGGTGAGGTCGAAGGAGAACACCAGCAGCGCGTCGGCGTTCCGGCGGGCCGGCAGCCGCTCGAAGAACGAGGTGCGCTCGGCCAGATCCGGGATCACATAGACCGTCAGTTCCATGCCCGCGGACCGCAGCAGGGGCGCCAGGCCCGACAGCGCCGAGCCCATGAACCACGAGCCGAGCGTGGGCACGAGCACCGCGACGCTGCCGGTCCGGCCCGTGACGAGACTGGCCGCCTGCCGCGAGACCGCGAAGTGCAGTTCCCGGGCGGCCTGTTCGACACGGGCACGCACTTCGGGCGAGACGGTGGACAGGCCGCGCAGCGTGCGCGAGACGGTGGAGGTCGAAACCCCGGCCCGTTCGGCGACATCGGCCATGGTCGGGTGCCGTTGAGCGGGTGGCATGAGCCGGACGGTAGCACAGGCACATCAGCGCGAGCGGCTGATGGTGCAAGCGTTGTCTCACCATCTTCTTGCCTTCTTACCACGCGGTGGTGCATTGACTTCGCCGACGTGACGCTCCTAGCGTGCAAACGTTGTCCCGACAGACTTCAAGCAGCTCCGGAAGAGCGCTCTTTCAGGGGTCTGGCCTGCGGTTTTTATCAGCCCTATGCCGTGACAACGCAATCTCATGACCAGAGGCATTCCATTCCGGGGGACAGCCACGACTTCGGTTCCGCACGACCAGGAGAGACCGTGAAGACCAGCACCGCCAGAGCCCTTCAGTGTTCCGCAGCGCTCACCGCCGCCGGACTCCTCCTCACCGCCTGCGGCTCGTCCGGCGGCAGCGGCTCCGCGCAGGCCGCGACGACGTCGTTCAAGGGCCGCGGCCCCATCACCTATGTGGCCGGCAAGGACACCACCGGCACCGTGCAGACGATCATCAACCGCTGGAACAAGCTGCACCCGAAGGAGAAGGTCACCTTCATCCAACTGCCGACGGACGCCGACTCACAGCGCCAGCAGATGATCCAGAACGCGGAGACGAAGTCCGACGCCTACACGGTGCTCGCCACCGACGTCGTCTGGACCTCCGAGTTCGCCGCCCACCAGTGGATCGACCCGCTGCCCGCGAACCAGTTCCCGCTGGACAAGATGCTCAAGCCGGTGGTGCAGACGGGCCAGTACCGGGGCAAGTTCTACGCCGTCCCGGCCAGCTCCAACGGCGGCCTGTTGTTCTACCGCAGCGACCTGCTGAAGAAGGCCGGCATCACCCGGCCCCCCACCACCTGGGCGCAGATGACGGCCGACTGCGCCAAGGTGAAGAAGCTGCCCGAGGCCAAGGGCATGTCCTGCTACGCCGGCCAGTTCCAGAAGTACGAGGGCCTGACGGTGAACTTCTCCGAGGCCGTGAACTCCGCGGGAGGTCAGGTCACCGACGCCAACGGCAAGCCCGACGTCGACACCCCGCAGGCCAAGAAGGGCCTGGACTTCCTCGTCGACTCCTTCAAGGACGGCACGATCCCCAAGGAGGCCATCACCTACCAGGAGGAGGACGGCCGGCAGGCCTTCCAGTCCGGGAAGCTCGTCTTCCTGAACAACTGGCCGTACGTGTACTCCCTGGCGCAGAAGAGCGGCATCGCCGGCAAGTTCGCGGTCGCGCCGCTGCCCGGACTGAACGGGCCCGGCACCTCCAGCCTGGGCGGTTCCAACCTGGCCCTGTCGCACTTCGCCAAGAACAAGGCCACCGCCCTGGACTTCATGAAGTTCTTCACCGACGAGGAGAGCGCGAGCTACTTCCTCAAGAACGCCTCCCTCGCCCCGCCGTACGCGTCCCTGTACGACAACGCGGCGCTGGACAAGCGGTACCCGTACCTGCCGGACCTCAAGGCGTCCATCACACACGCCGTGCCGCGCCCGCGCGTCGTGCAGTACGGCGATGTGACGTCCGCGATCCAGCAGGAGGCGTACGCCGCGCTGACCGGTAAGAAGAGCAGCGCGCAGGCGCTGAAGGACCTGCAGGCGGACCTGCGCAAGCTGACGGCCCAGTGAGGACGCGGGTCATGACCGACATCGAGATCCCGCCCGAAACCGCCGCGCCCCGACCCGGGACGGCCCGCACGCGGCAGCCCTCGGCGCCGCCGAAGCGCCACCGTGCGCGGGCGGCGGCCCGGGCCACCGGGGGCACCGGACGGCTGGCGGCACTGCTGGTCTCCCCGACGCTGCTGGTGCTGACGATCGTCGTGATCTACCCGACGATCATGGCCCTCGACGAGTCGCTGTACGGCCCGAAGGGCCTGGACCCCAAGACCGGGTTCATCTCCACCACCGAGCCGTTCGTGGGGCTGAAGAACTACACCGACATCTTCACCCAGGCCGGCGACCGGTTCTGGAACGCCTTCTGGAACACCACGCTGTTCACCGTCGTCACCGTCTCGCTGGAGACGGTGATCGGCGTGGCCATGGCACTCATCATGCACCGGGCGTTCCGGGGCCGGGCCCTGGTGCGGGCCAGCATCCTGGTGCCCTGGGCGATTCCCACGGCCATCTCCGGCCTGCTGTGGAAGTGGATCTTCAACGCCGACGGCATCGCCAATGTGCTGATAGGCCATCAGGTCCTGTGGACGGCCGACGGGTTGTCGGCGAAGTTCGCCGTCATCATCGCCGACGTGTGGAAGACCGCTCCCTTCATCGGGCTGCTGGTCCTGGCGGGCCTCCAGGTCATCCCGAAGGAGGTCCACGAGGCGGCCCGTATCGACGGGGCAGGGGCCTGGGCCCGGTTCTGGCACATCACCGTGCCCCTGGTGAAGCCCGCGCTGCTGGTGGCGGTCCTGTTCCGGTGCCTGGACGCGCTGCGGATGTTCGACCTGCCGTACATCCTCATCGGCGCGCAGAAGGGCTCGGTGGAGACCCTGTCGATGCTCGCGCAGAACGAGGCCTCCAACGTCCGCTTCGGACCGGCCTCCGCCTACGCGGTGCTGCTCTTCCTCTACGTCTTCCTCATCGCGCTGGCCTTCGTCCGACTGCTCGGCGCTGACCTCGTCGGCGACCTCGGCGCGACGAGCGGGCGCACGGGCGGGCGCACGGGCGGGCGCACGGGCGGCAGCAGACGGCGGCTCACCGCGCCGCGCCGGGCGGAGGTTGCGGCATGACCCTCACCGCCAGGTGGCGCCGGTGGCTGCCGTACGTCGGCATCGCCGCCGTGGTGGCGTACTGCCTCGCCCCGTTCTACTGGATGCTGGTCTCCAGCCTGCGCCGCTCCACCGACATCTTCAGCACCTCGCTGCTGCCCTCCCCGGTGTCGTTCGAGAACTACCGGTCGGTGTTCAGCCCCGCCCAGGGATTCACGCGCGCGCTGCTCAACAGCCTGATCGTCGCCGGGACCACCACCGCCCTGTCGCTGCTGCTGGCCACGTTCACCGCGTACGCGATGGCCCGGCTGGACTTCCGCTTCAAGCGGCTGATCCTGACACTGATCATCGCGACCTCGATGTTCCCGGTCGTGTCGATCGTCGTGCCGCTGCTGAAACTGTTCACCGACATCGGCTGGATCAACACCTACCAGGCCATGATCGTGCCGAGCATGTCGTTCACCCTGCCGCTCGCGGTGTGGAACCTGACGACGTTCTTCCGGCAGATGCCCGACGAGCTGGAACACGCCGCCATGGTCGACGGCTGCACCCGCGGACAGGCCTTCCGCAAGGTCATCGTCCCGCTCGCCGCGCCCGGCCTGTTCACCACCGCGATCATCACCTTCATCGCCGCCTGGAACGAGTTCCTCATCGCCCTGTCGATGACCAACAAGCCCGGCATGCAGACCGCGACGGTCGCCATCTCGAAGTTCTCCGGCGCCACCACCTACCAGACCCCGTTCGGCAGCCAGATGGCGGCGGGCGTCGTCGTCACCGTCCCGCTCGTGGTCATGGTGCTGCTCTTCCAGCGCCGCATCGTCGCCGGACTCACCGCCGGCGCGGCGAAGTAGACACCCAGACTCGCAGACTCCCGAAGGACCGGTTCAGCACCATGTCCCAGACAGCTCCGTGGTGGCGCGACGCCGTCATCTACCAGGTCTACATCCGCAGTTTCGCCGACGGGAACGGCGACGGCGTCGGAGACATCGCCGGCATCCGCTCCCGCCTGCCCTACCTCAAGTCCCTCGGTGTCGACGCCATATGGATCAACCCCTGGTACAAGTCACCGATGGCCGACCACGGTTACGACGTCGCCGACTACCGCGCCATCGACCCCGTCTTCGGCACACCGGACGAGGCCGAACAGCTCATCGAGGAAGCCCACCGGCACGGCATCCGCGTCATCCCCGACATCGTGCCCAACCACACCTCCGACCAGCACGCCTGGTTCCAGGCGGCACTCGCGGCCGGACCCGGCAGCCCCGAGCGCCTACGCTACGTCTTCCGGCCCGGCCGCGGACCCGACGGCGCCCAGCCGCCCAACGACTGGGTCTCCTGCTTCGGCGGACCGGCCTGGACCCGGCTGCCCGACGGCGAGTGGTACCTGCACCTGTTCGCGCCCCAGCAACCCGACCTCAACTGGCAACACCCCGAGGTGCGGGGCGAGTTCGAAGACATCCTCCGCTTCTGGTTCAGCCGGGGCGTCGACGGCTTCCGCATCGACGTCGCCCACGGACTGGTCAAACACCCCGAACTCCCCGACCTGCCCCCGCGTACGGAGCCGGCGGTGCTGGGACCGCTCTCACGCCGCGACCCCGCCGAGCACCGGTGCCGGCAGCATGTCGACCACCCGCACTGGGACCGCGACGAGGTCCACGAGATCTACCGGACCTGGCGCAAGGTGGCCGACGAGTTCCCCGGCGACCGCTGCTTCGTCGCGGAGGCGTGGGCGGACACTCCCGAACGGCTCGCCGCCTACGTCCGCCCGGACGGCCTGCACACCGCGTTCAACTTCGACTTCCTCATGTGCGGCTGGGACGCCAAGGACCTGCGCGCGGTCATCGACGACTCACTCGCCATGCTCGGCGCGGTCGGCGCACCGGCCACCTGGGTCCTGTCCAACCACGACGTCATGCGCCACGTCAGCCGCTACGGCCGCCGCACGGTCACACGCTGGACGGCGGGCGAACCGTACGTCCCCGACGGCCCCCTCGACCTGGACCTCGGCACCCGTCGCGCCCGAGCGGCCGCCCTGCTGATGCTGGCCCTGCCCGGCGGCGCCTACATCTACCAGGGCGAGGAACTTGGCCTGCCGGAGGTCGAGAACCTGCCCGAGGCGGTCCTCCAGGACCCGATCTGGGAACGCTCGGGGCACACCGACCGAGGCCGCGACGGCTGCCGAGTACCGATCCCCTGGTCGGGACGCACGGCCCCCTACGGCTTCAGCCCCGACCACACGTCCACCGCCCCCTGGCTGCCCCAACCACCCGACTGGGCGGACCGCACCGCGACCGCCCAGACCGGGAACGCCACCTCGATGCTGGAGTTGTACCGCACCGCCCTGCACCTGCGCCGCGACCACCCCGCACTCGGCGACGGCGACATGACCTGGCTGGAGACCCCCGACGGCGTCCTCACCTTCGCCCGGGACCCAGGATTCGTATGCGCCGTCAACCTCTCCACCGACCCCCACCCCCTGCCACCCCACACCACCGTCCTCCTGTCCAGCGCCCCCGTCACGGACGGCCTGCTGCCACCTGACGAGGCGGTGTGGCTGGAGGTGTAGCGCGGAGGAGGGATCGTCCGCCCCCGGGCGTCCCCGTTCCGGCAGCGTCGGCGTGAGCTGTCCGACACCGGTGGGTCTTCCTTCGCCGGGCTTCGCGGTCGAGCATGTGGACGGTCACGTCCCGTTCGCCCTGGCTCGTGTGAGTGGCCATGATGGAACTCCGCAGGCAGGGCCGCGCTCCTGGAGGCCGCCGCATGACCGAACGCCCCGCAGACCTGCCGCTGTCCGGCATCACCGTCGTCAGCGTGGAGCAGGCGGTGGCCGCCCCGTTCGCCACCCGCCAGTTGGCCGACCTCGGGGCCAGGGTCATCAAGGTGGAGCGGCCGGGAGGCGGCGACTTCGCCCGCCGGTACGATACCACCGTGCACGGCGAGTCCAGCTACTTCGTGTGGCTCAACCGCTCCAAGGAGTCACTGACGCTCGACCTCAAGGCCGAGCGGGGCCGGCGTATCCTGGAGCGGCTGCTCACGGACGCCGACGTGTTCGTGCAGAACCTGGCCCCGGGCGCGGCGGTCCGCCTCGGCCTGGGGGCACAGGACCTCGCGGCGCGCCACCCGTCCCTGATCCCGTGCTGCGTCTCCGGGTACGGCACCAGCGGACCGTGGGCGGACCGCAAGGCGTACGACCTGCTGGTGCAGTGCCAGACCGGCCTGGTCTCGCTCACCGGCAACGAGCACGGCTCCGCCCGGGCCGGCATCTCCGTCGCCGACATCGCCGCCGGCATGTACGCCTACTCGGGCATCCTCACCGCCCTGTTCGCCCGGGCCACCACAGGCGTCGTACGGCCCGTGGAGGTCTCGCTGTTCGAGGCGCTGGCCGAGTGGATGCACCAGCCCGCCTACTACACCCGCTACGGCGGCAGCCCGCCCCCGCGGATCGGCACCCAGCACGCCACCATCGCCCCGTACGGCGCCTACACCGCGGCCGACGGCAGGGACGTGCTGTTCTCCATCCAGAACGAACGCGAGTGGGTCGCCCTGTGCGAGCGGTTCCTGAGGCGCCCCGAACTCGTCGACGACCCGCGCTTCGCGACCGGCGACGACCGCGTGGCCCACCGCGAGGAACTGAACACGATCGTCGCCGCACGCTTCGCCGAACTGGACAGCGAGGAGATCGGGAAGCTGCTGGACGAGGCGGGCATCGCCAACGCCGGGGTCAACGAGATCGAGGACTTCCTGAACCATCCCGTCCTGAGCGCCCGGGACCGCTGGCGCGACGTGCGGATCCCCGGAGGAGCCGAGGTCTCCGCCCTCCTGCCACCCGCCGACCTGGCCGGCACCACCCCGCGCATGGACGCCGTCCCCGCCGTCGGCGAGCACACCGAGAGCATCCTGACCCAACTCGGCTACGACGCGGCCGCGATCGCCGCCCTGCGCACCGACCGCGTCATCTGAACCGCCCGGGCACCGGACCGCTGCCGGCGCGCACCACGAGGTCCACGGGGACGAGGGTGCCGGTGCGCGCGGGCTCGTGCCCACCGTCGATACCGTCGATGCGGTTCAGCGGCAGACGCAGCGAACGGGTGCCGATCTCGGCTGACCAGGGGGTGCCGTCGTGGAGGGGGCTCTCCACCAGGGGAGTGTCCAGGTCGCTCTCCGCCAGGGCCCGGCCCACCCACAGTTGCGGGGCGATGGCGATCACTCCGTCGGCGCCCTCGGCCGACAGCCGGTTCACGGCCTCGACGACGGTGCCGTGGTCGGCCGTGTCCAGCGCGATGGAGCTCACCAGGTAACCCGCCTCCACGGCAGCGCCGTTCCGGATCATCTCCGCGCGCTGTCAGTCTGGGATCGCCAGCGGTCCAGTTCCTCCCTTACCGGAGGGCGCTACCCACAGGCGCCGCGACTGGCCGGGCTTGCCGCCCGCGCGGGTCTGCTCGGCGCGCTGGGCGGGGTTCAGGCCCAGGCCGGAGTGGAGGTCCACCCGCACCGACGGGGCCACCTCGTCCTCTGCGTGGATCAAGCGGTGTCGTCCCGGGTATCCACCCGTGGCGCGGTACTCACCCGGCGGCCACCGGGGGCACTTCTGACGCCCGCGGCCCGCCCGCTCACCTTCCGCCCGACTCCCACGGACAGGCAGGCCGACCATGACGGACCCTCTCGACAGCCCACCCGCGGCCCGGCAGCTCCAGGTGGAGACGCACGGCCTGGACGTGATCGGCGACGCCGAACGCAAGGGCACACCCCGGACGCTGTTCTGGCCGTGGTTCGGAGCCAACGTCTCCGTCCTCGGCCTGAGTTACGGGGCGTTCGTCCTCGGCTTCGGGATCTCCTTCTCGCAGGCCCTGGCCGCGGGAGTGATCGGCATCGTCTTCTCGTTCCTGCTGTGCGGCCTCGTCGCGGTCGCGGGCAAGCGCGGCTCCGCGCCGACGATGGTCCTCAGCCGCGCCGCGTACGGGGTGCGCGGCAACCGTCTGCCGTCGGCGATCTCCTGGATCCTGACCGTCGGCTGGGAGACCGTGCTGTGCGCCCTGGCCACCCTGGCCACCGCCACGGTCTTCGGACGCCTCGGCTGGGGCGGCGGCACCGAGACCAAGGTGGTGGCGCTGATCCTGGTCAGCGCGCTGACCGTGGTCGTCGGCGTGATGGGCTTCGACCTGATCATGCGGCTGCAGACCGTGATCACCGTCGTCACGGGTGTGCTCACCCTCGCCTACGTGGCGCTCGTCGCCGACCATGTCCGGTGGAGCACCGTCGACGCGATCCCGGCGGGCTCCGCCCAGCAGTTCGTCGGCGCGCTCGTGTTCATGATGACCGGCTTCGGCCTCGGCTGGGTCAACGCCGCCGCCGACTACTCCCGCTATCTGCCCCGCACCTCGTCGTCGCGGGGCGTGGCCGGCTGGACCACCTTCGGCGCCTCCCTCGCCCCGCTGCTCCTGCTGGTCTTCGGGCTCCTGCTGGCCGGCTCCTCCAGCAGGCTGGACGCGGCCGTGGCCGCCGACCCGATCGGCGCGCTGACCACGCTCCTGCCCACCTGGTTCCTGGTGCCGTTCGCCGTCGTCGCGGTGCTCGGCCTGGTCGGCGGCGCGGTCCTCGACATCTACTCGTCCGGACTGGCCCTGCTCTCCGCGGGCCTGCGGATCCCCCGGCCGCTGGCCGCCCTGGCCGACGGCGTGCTGATGATCGCCGGCGCGGTCTACATCGTGTTCGTCGCCGACGACTTCCTCGGTCCGTTCATGGGCTTCCTGACCACGCTGGGCGTGCCCATCGCCGCCTGGTGCGGCATCTTCCTCGCCGACCTGGCGCTGCGCCGCCGCGCCTACGACGAGACCGACCTCTACCGCCCGCACGGCCGCTACGGCGACGTACCCGCCGTCCCTCTCCTGCTCACCCTCGCCGCCACCGCCGTCGGCTGGGGCCTGGTCACCAACGCGGCCGCCGGCTGGCTGGACTGGCAGGGCTATCTGCTGGCCCCCCTGGGCCTCGGCGGCCGCACCGGCTCCTGGGCGTACGCCAACCTGGGTGTCCTGGCCGCCCTCGCCCTCGGCTTCCTCGGCACGCTCGCACTGCGGCGCGCACGCGTGCGCCGACAGGAGGAGCGGGCGCCGGGCCGGGCGGACGCGCGGGAGTCGACCGTTCGAGGCGAAGGAGGCTCCCAACATGGACGACGTCCCGCGGGCTGACGAGGCGGCCGGAGCCGACCGCCTGGCCGGACGGCTCGCCGTCATCGACATGCAGCACGTCTGGAGGACGGAGCCGCGGCCCTCTTCACGGACGGTGCCCTCACCGAGGCGGTCACGCGCACCCCGGAAGCCACGGTGTACCGCGTGGAACCGGACGGCACCGCACCGGCGGCGTCCGCGAGCACGCCCTGGACTGCCGGCCACTGGACCGGCCGCTCCCCGCGGGCCGGTAGACCGTCCGCCCGGCGAGAGCACCTGTGTCGTGGCCGGCGAACCTCATGCGCAACGGAGGATTGCGCCGGGCACGACCGGGTACGCGAGGCAGGACGCGCCCGGGAGCGATCATGTCCCGGGTGGGCCGCACTACCGCCGCTACCAGGGGATCTGCCATGGAGACACCCGCGAACAACAACGCCCCCACGCCGGCCCAGCGCGCCCTGGACGTGCTCGCCGAGAACACCGAGGACCAGGCGGCGCTGGACGCCCTGGCCAACAGCGATGTGCTCGTCCCCGTGCCCGACGACGCGAGCGACGAGGACGCCGCGAACCCCTCGGCGGTGGCGCTGCCCGTGCTGGAGCAGCCGGGCGGCGAGCCGGTGGTGCCGGTGTTCACTTCAGAGATGGAGATGACCGACCTGCTGCCGTTCGTCTCCCGCTACCGCCTCGTGCCCCTCGGCGCCCTCGCCGCGCAGTGGCCCGCCGACGACCTGTCGCTCACCATCGACGGCAGCTCGTCCCACCGTCTGACGCTCACCTCGGAGGGAGTGCGCACCCTGCTGGCACGCCCCCAGTGACGGGGTGAGATGCACCGGGCCGGCCTCCCCGGCCGGTGAGCGTCACCGGCCGGACGCGGCCTCGCCGTCGCCCAGCGTGCGCGCCAGCGCCGCGCGCTGCAGCGGCAGCACCTCGGCGTGCAGGTCGCGGCCCTTCTGCGTCAGGGAGACGAAGACGCCGCGCCGGTCCTCCGCGCACATGGACCGCGTCACCAGGCCGTCCTTCTCCAGCCGCGCGATGAGGCGGGACAGCGCGCTCTGACTGAGGTGGACACGGCCGACCAGGTTCTGCACCCGGCAGTGGTCGGCCTCCTCGGGCGTGGCGTTCGCGAGGATGTCGAGAACCTCGAAGTCGGACGCGCCCAGACCGTGCGGGTGCAGGGCGCGGTCGATCTCGCACAGGGTGCGCGCGTGCACCGACAGGATGTCCCGCCACCGCTCCTCGAGCCGCGCGTCGGCCGTCTTCGCTGCCATACCCGAACGGTAACACCGCAGCGGCCATTCGATGAACGTGCAACTACCGTCGGGCGGCCACCGGCCACCGGCCGCCGCCTCAGGCGGGTGGGTCCTGCAGAAGCCCGACCAGGTTGCCGTCGGCGTCCCGCACGAAGGCGATCAGTCGGCCGCCGCCGACGTCCTGCACGTCCTGCAGCGGCTCCGCGCCCGCCTCCGTCAGGGCCGCGAGGCTCGCCCTGATGTCGGACACGTGCCAGTAGGGGACCGGACCGGTCATCCCCTTGGCGTGGCCGTTGGGGTCAAGGCCCACGTCCTGCCCGGCGTCCTTGAAACCGACGTAGTAGGGCACGTCCGCGTACGGTTCCACCCCCAGCAGGGCACTGAACAGGGCCTTGGCCCGGCCGAGGTCCTTCACGGGGTAGATGATCGTCTTGAGACCGGCGGTCATGGCGTACTCCTCCTCGCGTGGCCGACGTCCGAAAGCGTCGGTGCTGCCACGCTAGGCCGGGGAGGCGGAGCACGGCTTCTCCGATCCTGACCGGTTGCCACGACCGACAGGCGACGGGCCGGCGCACACTCGACCGGCCCGGGGGTGCCCCGGCCCGCCTCGACGCGGACAGGCGGCCCGTCCGGTGCCACCCGCCCACGGCCACCCACCGCCGCGCAGCCCTACGTCGACTCCCGCTTCACCAGTTCCGTCGGCAGGATCACCGCGGCCGGGTCCTCGCCGCCGATCTGGGCGAGGAGCACCCGTACCATCTCCGCGCTGATCCGGTCCCACGGCTGCCGGATGGTGGTGAGCTCGGGGCTGGAGGCGACGGCGGCGGGGGAGTCGTCGAAGCCGCCGACCGCGACGTCCTCCGGTACGCGGCGCCCGGCCCGGTGCAGGGCCGTCAGCACGCCCTGCGCCATCAGGTCTGAGGCGACGAACACGGCGTCCATGTCGGGCGCCTGCGCCAGCAGCCGCTCCGCGCCCGCCTCGCCGCTGGCCCGGCTGTAGTCGCCGGAGACGACGAGGTTCTCGTCGAGGGCGACGCCCGCCTCGGCGAGCACCTCCTTGTACCCCGCGAGGCGCTCGACGCCGCCGGGCGTGTCCTGCGGGCCGGTCACCATGCCCACCCGGCGCCGGCCGAGCGACAGCAGATGGCGGACCATGTCGCGGGCGCCGTCGCGGTCGTCGGCGGCCACGTAACTCACCTTGGAACCCAGCCCGATCGGCTTGCCGCAGGCGACGAGCGGCACACCGGCCTCGCGCAGCCGCTCGGCGACCGGGTCGCCGGAGTGGCTGGAGACCAGCAGCACCCCGTCGACGTGCCCCGCGGTGATGTACCGCGTGATGCGCCGCCGTTCGTCCTCGGTGCCCGCCAGCATCAGCAGCAGCGGGATGTCGTGCGCGGCCAGCGCCTGGGTGCAGCCGCGCAGCAGGACGTTGAAGTTGGGGTCCTCGAAGAACCGCTCCTGCGGCTCCGTGAGCAGGAAGCCGATCGAGTCGGAGCGCCCGGTGATCAGGGAGCGGGCGTGCCGGTTGACGACGTAACCCGTCTTGCGGATGGCCGCGTTGACCGCCTCCTGGGCGGCCGGGCTGACGTAGTGGCCGCCGTTGAGCACGCGCGAGACGGTGCCGCGCGAGACCCCCGCCTCGCGCGCCACGTCGTGGATCGTCGGCGGCCTGCGTCGGCCCCCCGAAGCGTTCATGGTCATGACTTTACGGCCCCGGACAGCAGATCCAGACTCCAGAACCGCTGGATGACCAGGAAGAGGGCGACCAGCGGCAGCACCGCGAGGAACGCGCCCGTGATCACCAGGGTGTACAGCGCGGGGGTGTTGGCGCCCTGTTCCAGGAGCGTGTGCAGGCCGAGCGTGATCGGGAACTTCTCGTCGTTGCTGAGCATGATGTACGGCAGCAGGAAGTTGTTCCAGATCGCCACGAACTGGAACAGGAACACCGTCACCATGCCGGGGATCATCATCGGCAGCGCGATCCGGGTGAAGATCCGCCACTCGCTCGCGCCGTCCATCCGCCCGGCCTCCACCACGTCGGCGGGCACGGCGGCCGCGGCGTAGATCCGCGACAGGTACACGCCGTACGGCGAGAGGATCTGCGGCAGCAGCACCGACAGGTAGGAGTCGGTCAGGTCGGCCTTCGCCAGCAGCAGGTACTGCGGGATCGCGAGGATCACCGGCGGCATCAGCACGCCCGCGAGCAGCACGTTGAACATCGTCTCGCGGCCCCGGAAGCGGTAGGTCGCCAGCGCGTAGCCGCTGAACGCCGAGACGCACGTCGACAGCAGCGCGCCGAGACCGGCGTACAGCGCGGAGTTGCCCATCCACTGCCAGTACACGCCGTCGCGGTAGGCACTGAGGTCGGAGAAGTTGTCGGCGAAACCGGTGCCTGGCAGGAACGTGAACGTGGAGAACAGCTCACGGCCGGACTTGGTCGCGGCGATGACCACCCAGGCCACCGGCAGCAGGCAGTAGGCCGCGCCGAGCAGCAGCGTGATCGTCGGGAGCAGCGCGACACGGCGGCGCAGCGGCGAACGGCCCTGGGCGGTGCCGGGCGTGGTGCCCGCCGTGGGCTCGGCCTTGCCGATCGCAAGAGTACTCATCGTGCCGTCTCCTGCTTCTGACGACGGTTCGCGGCCCGCAGGAAGCCGAAGGACAGCAGCAGCGTGACCAGGGCGATGATCGTCGCCTGGGCGGCCGCCGCGTGGATGTCGCCCTTGCCGAAGGCGTCCTGGTACACCTTCATCAGCGGACTCCAGGTCGTGGACACGGAGTTGGTGAGCGGCTTGAGGGTGGTCGGCTCGCTGAACACCTGGAGCGTCGCGATGATCGAGAAGAAGAACGTCAGCACCAGCGAGGGCGCCACCATCGGAATCTTGATCTTCAGCGCGATCTGCAGCGGCGAGCAGCCGTCCAGCTTCGCCGCCTCGTATACCTCGGCGGGGATGGCCTGGAGCGAGGTGTAGATGACGATCATGTTGAAGCCGGTGCCGCCCCAGACGGCGATGTTGGACAGGGCGAGGTACAGCGGACCGCCGTCCAGCAGATCGGGCTGCGGCAGGCCCAGCCGGTCGAGCACGAAGTAGAAGGGGCTCACGTCCGGCAGGTAGAGGAAGCCCCACAGCAGGGCCGCCACGACGCCGGGGATGGCGTACGGCAGGAAGATCGCGAGCCGGGTGAAGGGGGCGAGGCGCACCTTCTCCGCGTCGAGCATCAGGGCGAACAGCAGGGCGAGCCCGAGCATGACCGGGACGACGATGCAGCCGTAGCCCAGCACGCGCAGCGCGCCGTGCAGCAGCTCGCTGTCGGAGAGGGCGTCGGTGTAGTTCTCCAGCCCGGCCCACACCTCCTTGCGGGCGCCGGAGCCCAGGCCCAGGCCCGAGACCTTCACCTTGCGGAGGCTGAGCCAGACCGCGTAGCCGATGGGCAGCGCGAAGAACAGCGCGAAGAGGACCGTGGCAGGGAGGAGGAAGAAATAGGGTGCGCTGCGTGCTCGTTCGACGCTGGTGGTCGGAGCAGGGAGGGCGTACGGGGCCCCCTTGACCCCGTACGGCCTCCGGCGTGCCGTGCTTTTCACCGAGCGACCTCGAAGCCCTGCTTCTTCATGTCGGCGACCGTGTCGTCCTGCATCTTGTCCAGGGCGGCGACGAAGTCGGACTTGTTCTTCGCGGCGGCGCCGAAGGCGTCCTTGAAGCTCGTGTAGGCGACGTTGACGTTCGGGCCCCACGCGGAGGGCGCGGTGGTCTCCGCGATCTCGGCGGCCTTGGTGTAGAAGTCCGTCTGGTTCGAGAAGTAGGCCGGCGGCTTGAGGAAGGCGCCGCTGGTCTGGGCGTTGGTGGCGGCCGGGTAGATGCCGCTCTCCTTGGCGAGCGCGTTCAGGGCGTTGCCGTCGGTGTTCAGCCAGGCGGCGAACTTCGCGGCGGCCTCCTGGTGCTCGGAGTCGGTGGTGACGGCGGTGGAGGAGCCGCCCCAGCTGCCGGTGACGTTCTCGCTCTCGGACCACTGGGGGAGCGGGGCCATGGCCCACTTGCCCTGGGTGTCGGGCGCGGCCGTGGTCAGCGTGCCCGGCGCCCACACGGCGCTGACCCAGGCGAGCTGCTTTCCGGTGTTGAGTGCCTTGTTCCAGGCCGGGGTGTACATCGGCTGGTTGTCGATGGCGCCCTCCTTGACGAGGCCGCCCCAGAACTCGGCCACCTTCTTGGTCGCCGCGTCGTTGATGCCGACCTTCCACGTCTCGCCCTGGGTCGTCCACCACTTGGCGCCGGCCTGCTGGGCCAGGCCCGCGAAGAGGCCGGAGTCGTTGGCGGAGAAGGTGGTGAGGTCCTTGTCCGGGGCCTTCTTCTTCAGTTCACGGGCTGTCTCGGCGAACTCGTCCCAGGTGGTGGGGACGTTCAGGCCGTACTGCTTGAACAGGTCCTCGCGGTAGTAGAACATCATCGGCCCGATGTCCTGCGGCACCGCGTAGACCGCGTCCGTGCCCAGCGTGGTCTGCTGCCAGACGCCCTCGGCGAAGCTGCTCTTGGTGTCGCCCACGGTGTCCGAGATGTCCGCGAGCGCGTCGTTGCTGACCAGGGTGGGCAGCGCCTGGTACTCGGCCTGCACCAGGTCGGGAGCCTTCTTCGCCTTGTGCGCGGTGAGGATCTTGGTGACCAGCGTGTCGCCGGACGCCTGCTTCTTCACCGTGACGGTGATCTGTTCCTTCTTGCCGGGCCCCTTGTTCCACAGGTCGACGACCTTGTCCATGCCGGGCGTCCAGGTCCAGTACGTCAGCGAGACCGGTCCCGACTCGGTCTCGCTGTCCCCGGATTCCGAGCCGCAGGCGGCGAGGGCGGTGGTGCCGAGCGTTACGGCGACGGCGGACGCCACGAGGCGACGGCGCTTCGTGTACGGCATGGATCTCTCCCCTGACCTGGGTCCCCGCCCGCTGCGGGTGACCTGCCATGCAGATAGGCGCTGACCTGGGCCCCGCCCGTCGCGAGGCCCTGTCACGCTTCTGTGAGCGTTCACAGTAGAGAAACATCCCGGACACTTGTCAATGGTTGTTGCTGTGCGGTTATGTTGGGCTCCGCACCGCGCAGCTGTGTGTGCACGTTCCCAATTGATCGATCACGGGGAGACCATTCATGCCGGAGACCACGCCCAGGGGCCTCACCAGGCTCGCCTTCGGTGGGGACTACAACCCCGAGCAGTGGCCGGAAAGCGTCTGGCACGAGGACGTCCGGCTGATGCGGGAGGCCGGCGTCACGATGGTGAGCGTCGGGATCTTCTCCTGGGCGCTGCTGGAACCCACGCCCGGGGCGTACGACTTCGGCTGGCTCGACCGGCTCCTGGGCCTGCTGCACGACAACGGCGTCCGCGTCGACCTCGGCACCCCCACGGTCGCTCCGCCCGCGTGGTTCTACCGGACCCACCCCGAGGCGCTCCCGGTGACCGCCGAGGGGGTGCGCTACGAGTTCGGCTCCCGCGCCGCGATCTGCCACAGCAACGCCGACTACCGCGCCGCCGCCGCGACGATCACCACCCGGCTCGCCGAGCGCTACGGCGACCACCCCGCCCTCGCGATGTGGCACGTGCACAACGAGTACGGCGTCCCCGTCTCGGCCTGCTACTGCGACTCCTGCGCCGCCCACTTCCGCCGCTGGCTGGAGACGACGTACGGCACGGTCGACGCCGTCAACGACGCCTGGGGCACCGCCTTCTGGGGCCAGCGCTACGCCGACTTCGGCCAGATCAACCCGCCACGCCTGACCCCGACGGTCGGCAACCCGGCCCAGGCGCTGGACTACAAGCGGTTCGCCGACGCCACCATGCGCGAGAACTTCGTCATGGAGCGGGACATCCTGCACCGCCTGTCACCCGGTGTCCCGGTCACCACGAACTTCATGACCGCGCTCAGCCAGTGCGACTCCGTCGACTACTGGGCCTGGGGCCGCGAGGTCGACATCGTCACCAACGACCACTACCTGATCACCGACGGCCGCCGCACCCACGTCAACCTGGCGATGGCCGCCGACCTCACCCGTTCCGTCGCCGGCGGCGCCCCCTGGCTGCTGCTGGAGCACTCCACCTCGGGCGTCAACTGGCAGCCCCGCAACCCCGCCAAGGCGCCCGGGCAGATGGCCCGCAACTCCCTCGGACACGTGGCGCGCGGCTCCGAGGGCGCCATGTTCTTCCAGTGGCGGCAGTCCAGGCGCGGCGCCGAGAAGTTCCACTCGGCGATGGTCCCGCACGGCGGCACGGAGACCCGCGTCTGGCGCGAGGTCGTCGAACTCGGTTCCTGTCTGGGCTCGCTGGCGCAGATCCGCGGCACCCGCACCGAGGCCGACGTGGCCATGCTGTGGGACTGGCACTCCTGGTGGGCGCAGAGCCTGGCCTGGCGTCCCAGCGAGGACCACGACGCGCGCGAACGCGCCGACGCCTTCTACGAGACGCTCTACGACCGCCACCTCACCGTCGACTTCGCCCACCCGGAAGCCGACTTGTCGAGCTATCCCCTTGTCGTCGTACCGGCCCTGTACCTGATGACGCGGGCCGCCGGGGACAACCTCAGGGCGTACGTCGAGAACGGCGGGACCCTGGTCGTCTCGTACTTCTCCGGCATCGTCGACGAGCACGACGCCGTGCACGAGGGCTCCTGTCCGGGCGCGCTGCGGGACGTCCTCGGCCTGACGGTCGAGGAGTTCTCCCCGCTGCTGCCCGGTGAGCGGGTGCGCGTCACCGGCCCGGACGGGTCCGAGCTGGGCGGCGACGTGTGGACGGAGTTCGTGGTGCCGCGCGGCGCCGAGACCGTGTGGACGTACGCCGACGGACTGACCGCCGGCCACCCCGCCGTCACCCGGCACCGCCTCGGCGAGGGCACCGCCTGGTACGTCTCCACCCGCCTCGGTGCCGACGGCCTCGACGCGCTGCTCGGCCGGGCGATCGAGGACGCCCGGATCGCCCCGCGCACCGACCTGCCCCGCGACGTGGAGGTCGTGCGCCGCACCGGCGCGTCGGGCAGCTACCTGTTCGCCGTCAACCACACCGTGACCGACGCCAAGGTGCCGCTGGACACCGCCGGCACCGAACTGCTGACGGGCGAACGCACCGCGGGCCGCCTGCCGGTCCCCGCCGGAGCCGTCCGGGTCGTGCGACTCGACGGCTGAGCCGACTCCCCTTCGCCCGTGCGCGCCGCGAGCCGCGGGCCAAGGGGCTCCTCCCGCCGTCATGGCCGGAGGCCCCCCAACCCCTTACGTCGAAGGGACGACGGACGACGATGTTCCATCCCAGACGCTCCCTCAGGGCCCTGCTGCCGCCGCTCGCCGCGGGACTCGCCCTCACCGCCCTGCCCGCCACGACCGCCCAGGCCGCGAGCACCCTCACCAACGGCGGCTTCGAGGCCGACGGTTCGGGCGTGGCCACGCCCAGGGACTGGTCCGAGTACGGTTCCACCGGTGCCTCGTTCGTGGAGTCCGGCGGCCGCAGCGGGAGCTACCGCCTGAGCCACTGGGCGTCCTCCGCCTACAAGGTGGAGACGTACCAGTACCTGTCCGGGCTGACGAACGGCGCCTACAAGCTCACCGCCTGGGTTAGCTCCGGCGGCGGACAGAACGCCGCGTACATAGCCCTGAAGAACTGCGGCGGCGCCGAGCAGCGCACCGACCTGCCGGTCTCGGCCGGCGGGTGGATCCGGATCGTCGTGCCGGTCAACGTGACCAACAACCAGTGCACGATCAGCATCAACAGTGACGCGAACGCGGGCAACTGGATCAATGTCGACGACCTGACCTTCACGTCGGGCACTTCGGGCACGTCGATCAAGGGTGCCGACATCTCGTCCCTCGCCAAGAGCGAGGCCAAGGGCGGCGTCTACCGCACCGGCTCCGGCAGTGCCGGCGACGCGGTCGCCATCCTGAGGTCCGCCGGCATGAACTACGCCCGCCTGAAGGTGTGGGTCAACCCGGCCGACGGCTACAACAACAAGGCGCGCGTCCTGGCCATGGCCAAGCGCGTCAAGGCGCAGGGCATGAAGCTGCTGGTCGACTTCCACTACTCGGACACCTGGGCCGACCCGGGCGCCCAGTCCAAGCCGGCCGCCTGGTCGGG
Source organism: Streptomyces bullii (assembly GCF_042657145.1). Lineage (NCBI taxonomy): Bacteria > Bacillati > Actinomycetota > Actinomycetes > Kitasatosporales > Streptomycetaceae > Streptomyces > Streptomyces bullii. The sequence continues at coordinate 251,768 of NZ_JBHSNY010000002.1, read as the reverse complement.
CCATTCGTACAGTCAACTCAAGACCGACGTGTACAACCACACGTACGACGTGTTGAACGCCTTGAAGGCCCAGGGCACCACCGCCGACATGGTCCAGGTCGGCAATGAGATCAACGGCGGCATGCTGTGGAACGAGGGCTCCACCAGCAACTGGCCGCAGCTGGCCGGTCTGCTCAACTCCGGCTACGACGCGGTCAAGGCGGTCAACTCCGGCACGACCGTCGCGCTGCACCTGGCCAAGGGCGGTGACCTGTCCGGCACCCGCTGGTGGTTCGACAGCGCACGCTCCAACGGCGTGAAGTTCGACGCCATCGGCCTGTCCTACTACGGCTACTGGCACGGCACGCTGGCCGAGTTCCAGACCACCCTCGACGACGCGGCCTCCCGCTACGGCAAGCCGGTCTTCGTCGCCGAGACGGCCTACCCGTTCCGGCTCGGCAGCGAGGACGCGCACCAGGACATCATCGACACCACCGGCGAGCTGGTCTCCGGCTACCCGGCGTCCGTGGCCGGGCAGACCCGGTGGATGAACGACGTCGCCAGCATCGTGGAAGCCGTCCCCAACGGCCGCGGTCTCGGCGTCTTCTACTGGGAGGCGACCTGGACCGCTGTCAACGGCAACGGCTGGGACCCGAACGACGCCTCCTCCGGCAACGGCTGGGAGAACCAGGCCCTGTTCGGCTACGACGACCGGGCCCTGTCGTCCATGGCGTGGTTCAGCCACCGCTGACCGAAGCACCCGTGGGCCCGGCCGCACCCGCGCGGCCGGGCCCACGCCCGTCATCGCTCGCGAAACGCCAACATCCCTGGGCAGCAGGGCCGTTCGGTACCGGACAAGGTGCCCCGGAGCCCCTGACGCAGTGGCATCAGCCGCGGGACAGTGGGCATAACCGGTAGCGGGAAGCTCGGGTGAAGGGGACGAGATGGTGAGGACTCCCGTCAGCCAGACCCGTCTGGACATCCTGGAGTGGCTGAAGGAACCGGGGCTCGCCGCCACCGGCGCCACCGCGGACGCCGTCGCCGCCCGGTTCGGCATGCCCCTCCCGGTCGCCACCACCCACCTCCGCCTGCTCGCGGCCATCGGCCTGCTGCGCACCGGCACCCTCGCGGGCCGCCCGCACTACCGGCGCGACGAGATGCGGATCGCCGAGGTCGCCCGCATGTTCGAGAAGGGCTGGTAGAGGGTCGGAGGCCCTCATGGACCGGCCCTCGGCTCCTGCCGTGCCGCAGCCGGCTCGCGACACCCTGCGGCCCTGCGGTCCCGACCCGGCCTCGGCGGTCCGTCCCGCTCCGCTGGACGGCGATCGGCGGCCTCCGGCCGCGAGGCCGCCGACCACCCCTCCTGGGCAGTCCGGGGGAGCGGGGCGTGGCGGTGTGCGAGCCGCCCGCCGCGAAATGACCCCCGCCGCGGTGTGGGGTTACCCTGTTGACCGGTCGCGATCACCTCGCGGCGCGGCGGTGGGGCCCGCCGTACCCGAACCGCGGCACCGGTGCCGCCAACGGTCCCTACTTGCGATCGAGAGTGCCCGCGTGCCCGGGCCCCGGCGAGTAGGAGACCTGCGCCATGACAACCCCGGAAGCCGACAGCGGACGACTGCCGGTGCCCTCTCTCCGCCCCCCGGCAACCACCGCACGGCCACCCGCCTGGCGTGCCCAGGCCCCCGTCGTCGCGGTGGTCGCGCTCGGCGGGGGAGCGGGGGCCGCCGCCCGGTACGCGGCCTCCGTGTGGTGGCCCACGGCGGCGGGCGGATTCCCCTGGACGACCTTGTGGGTGAACGTCGCCGGCTGCGCCGTGATCGGTGTGTTCATGGTGGTCATCACCGAGATCCGGGCGGCGCACCGCCTGGTCCGCCCCTTCTTCGGCACCGGCGTCCTCGGCGGCTTCACCACCTTCTCGACGTACGCCGTCGACATCCAGCAGCTCATCGACCACGGCCGGGCCGGACCGGCCCTGGCCTACCTCGCCGCGACCCCGCTCGCGGCGCTCGCCTCGGTGTGGCTCGCCGCCACGGCGACCCGCCGCGTCCTGAAGGGGAGGCAGCCATGACGAGGCTGACCGGCCGCGCCCTGCGCGTCACCGTCTTCGTCGGTGAGAACGACACCTGGCACCGCAAGCCGCTCTACTCGGAGATCGTGCACCGGGCCCACGCGGCGGGCCTCGCGGGCGCCAGCGTGTTCCGCGGCATCGAGGGCTTCGGCGCCTCCTCCCTCATCCACACCTCACGGCTGCTGTCGCTGAGCGAGGACCTGCCGGTGGCCGTCGTCATCGTCGACACCGAGGAACGCGTACGGGCCTTCCTGCCGCAGCTCGACGAACTGGTCACCGAAGGGCTGGTGATCCTCGACGACTGCGAGGTCAGCAGATACGTCGGCCGGGACGCGGATCCCGGCGCGACGGACGCGAAGGGTAAGAAGTCGTTGTGAACTGGCTGATGGTCGTCGCGGGGGCCATGGTCGGCGCCCCGCTCCGCTACCTGACCGACCGCGCGGTGCAGTCGCGGCACGACTCCGTCTTCCCGTGGGGCACGTTCACCGTGAACGTCGTCGGCTGCCTGGTCCTCGGCCTGCTGACCGGCGCCGCGGCGGCGGGGGCCGCGAGTTCCCATCTGCGGCTGCTGATCGGCACCGGGCTGTGCGGGGCCCTGACGACCTACTCCACCTTCACCTACGAGACGCTGCGACTGGCCGAGACGGGGGCGCGCGGCTACGCCGCCGCCAACGTGGTGGCGAGCGTGGCGGGCGGGGTCGGGGCGGCGTTCGCGGGCTTCGCGCTGGCACGCGGGATCGGGGCGTAGGCGGATTCTTGCCCGCGCGGTGTAGGACGGTGCCCTCCGCAGCCGTCTGAGCAGAACTGGATCCCATGAGCGTCATCAGCGTCGGTCAGGCCGTCGTCCTCGGAGCCGTCGAGGGGGTGACCGAGTTCCTGCCCGTCTCCTCCACCGGCCATCTGAAGATCGTCGAGGGGCTCATGGGCATCCCGGTCGACGACGCCGCCGTCGTCGGCTTCTCGGCCGTCATCCAGGTCGGCGCGATCGCCGCCGTGCTCGTGTACTTCTTCCGGGACATCGTGCGGATCGTCTCCGCCTGGTGCCGAGGGCTCCGCGACAAGGAGGAGCGCCACCACCACGACTACACGTTCGCCTGGTGGGTCGTCTGTGCGACCGTCCCGATCGTCGCCGTCGGCCTGGTCGCCAAGCCGCTCATCGAGGGCCCGCTCGCCTCGCTGTGGGTGGTCGCGGGCTCGCTGATCGCCGGCAGCGGCGTGATGTGGGCGGCGGACCAGATGGGCCGCCACAAGCGGGGCGAGGACGACACGTCGTTCAAGGACGCCATGCTCGTCGGCAGCTCCCAGATCCTGGCCCTGCTCTTCCCCGGCTTCTCCCGTTCCGGCGCCACCATGTCCACCGCTCTCGTCCTCGACCTGGACCGGGTGGCCGCCACCCGGCTCTCCTTCTTCCTCGGCATCCCCGCCCTCACCGGAGCCGGCCTGTACGAGCTCAAGGACGCGCTGGGCACCGGTGTGGGCGCGGCGCCGCTGGCCGTCGGCACGGTGGTCTCCTTCGGCGTGGCGTACGCCTCCATCGCCTGGCTGCTGAAGTTCGTCGCCAAGCACTCCTTCAACGCCTTCGTGATCTACCGGATCGTGGTCGGCGTGCTGCTCTTCGGCCTGCTGGCCACGGGCGTCTTGACCAGCTGATCCGTCCGGCGGGATGCTCCCTTTCAGGCTTCCCGGCTGCTGAATGCTTCCTTTCAGTCCCCTTGACAGTCACCTGCCGTCCCCCGCAGGATCACCCCGTGAACCTGTCAGACAGCCAGACAGGTGGTGCGGGGCCGCGGCGCGTCAGCGCGATGGAAGCGGTCCTCGCCCACCTCCGCGGCGCCATCGAGCGCGGCGAGTACGCCATCGGCGCCAAGCTCCCCTCCGAGGCGGAGCTGTGCCGCACCCTGGAGGTCTCCCGGCCCGTGCTGCGCGAGGCTCTGCGGGCGCTGCAGACCATGGGCCTGACCGTCTCCAAGACCGGCAAGGGCACCTTCGTCGTCGCTAACACCGTCGAGGACCCCACCTTCGGCGACTACGCGGCCAGCGACCTGCTGGAAGTGCGGCGCCACGTCGAGATCCCGGTCGCCGGGTACGCGGCCCGGCGCCGCACCCCGGAGAACCTCGACCACCTGGCCCACCTGCTCGACCGTATGGAACGGGAGACGGACACCACCGCGTGGGTCGCGATGGACACCCTCTTCCACCTCGCCGTGGCCGAGGCAGCCCAGAACCCGGTGTTCCGCCGGGTCATCGAGGAGATCCGGGACGCGCTGGCCCGCCAGTCGGCCTTCCTCAACGAGCTGGGCGGCCGCCGCGAGCAGTCCAACCGCGAGCACCGGGCGATCGTCGAGGCGCTGATCGACGGTTCCGCACGCGACGCGCAGGAGGCGATGGCCCACCACATCGACCGCGTCGAGACGACCCTCACCGACATCGTGCGTCCCGCGCGCACGGACACCCCCACGGAAGGCGGAACCGAGGCGTGAGCGAGCAGTCCCTGCACGAAGAGGTACGGGCACCCAGCGGCCATGTGGACGCCGGAGACGCGGGCTACAGCAAGTCCCTGAAGTCCCGGCACGTCAACATGATCGCGATCGGCGGCGCCATAGGCACCGGCCTGTTCCTCGGCGCCGGCGGCCGCCTCGTGGACGCCGGCCCGTCCCTGTTCCTCGCCTACGCGGTGTGCGGCGTCTTCGCCTTCCTCGTCGTGCGCGCCCTCGGCGAACTCGTCCTGTACCGGCCCTCCTCCGGCGCCTTCGTGTCGTACGCCCGTGAGTTCCTCGGCGAGAAGGGGGCCTACACCGCGGGCTGGATGTACTTCCTCAACTGGGCGACCACCGGCATCGCCGACATCACGGCCGTCGCCACGTACACCCACTACTGGGGCATGTTCTCCGACATCCCGCAGTGGGTGATCGCGTTGATCGCCCTCACCGTGGTCCTCGCCGTGAACCTGATCTCGGTCAAGATCTTCGGTGAACTGGAGTTCTGGTTCGCGATCGTCAAGGTCGGCGCGCTCGTCGTCTTCCTGTGCATCGGCATCTTCCTGCTGGTCACCCAGCACCCCGTGGACGGCCACGCCCCCGGCCCGTCCCTGATCACCGACAACGGCGGCCTCTTCCCCAACGGCCTGCTGCCCATGCTGCTGATCATCCAGGGCGTCGTCTTCGCCTACGCGTCGGTCGAGCTGGTCGGCGTCGCGGCCGGTGAGACACAGAACCCCGAGAAGATCATGCCGAAGGCGATCAACTCGATCATGTGGCGGGTCGGCCTGTTCTACGTCGGCTCGGTGCTGCTGCTGTCGATGCTGCTGCCCTGGTCCTCGTACAAGGCGGGGGAGAGCCCCTTCGTCACCGTGCTGTCCAACATCGGCGTCCCGGCGGCCGGCGGAGTGATGAACCTCGTCGTCCTCACCGCGGCGATGTCCTCCCTCAACTCCGGCCTGTACTCCACCGGCCGCATCCTGCGCTCCATGGCGATGGCGGGCTCCGCGCCGAGGTTCACCCGCGTCATGAGCCGCAGCCAGGTCCCCTACGGCGGCATCCTGCTCACCAGCGGCGTCTGCGTCCTCGGCGTCGGCCTGAACTTCGTCGTCCCGGCCGAGGCGTTCGAGATCGTGCTGAACTTCGCCGCGATCGGCATCCTCGCCACCTGGGGCATGATCATGGTCAGTCACCTGCTCTTCTGGCGGAGGACCCAGAGGGGCGAACTGACCCGCCCGGGCTACCGGCTGCCCGGCTCCCCCTGGACCGAAGGGGTGACGCTGGCGTTCCTCGCCGCCGTCCTGGTCCTCATGTACGCCGACGGCGGCGCCGGCCGCACCACGGTGCTGTGCCTGCCGCTGATCGTCGCGGCGCTGGTCGCCGGATGGTTCGCCGTCCGCGGCCGTGTCGCACGCACCTCCACCGAGGCCGACGCGTGACCCGCGTACCCGGCCACGACAACCCACCAGTGATACAGGCAGTGATGTACAGCAGTTCTCTCGCGGACGCACCCCAGGTCCGTGAACCCCTCCACGCCCCCGTCGCCCACCTCGTCCGCGGCGGGGTGGTGGAGGGCGTTCACTACGGCTCCGTCGTCGTCCTCGGCGCCGACGGACAGGTACAGCTCCAACTCGGCGACATCGAGGCCGCGTTCTACCCCCGGTCCGCGCTCAAGCCCGTGCAGGCCGTCGCCATGGTGCGGGCCGGGCTCCCGCTCGACGGCGACCTGCTGTCGCTGACCGCGGCCAGCCACTCCGGCGAGGAACGCCACCTCGCCGGTACCCGCCGCATCCTCGAACTCGCCGGGCTCACCGAGGGGCACCTGCGCAATGTCCCGGACCTGCCGTTCGGCCCGGTGGTCCGGGACACCTGGGTGCATGAGGGCCGCCCGCCCTCACGCCTTGCCCAGAACTGCTCCGGCAAGCACGCCGCCATGCTCTACACCTGCGCGCTCAACGGCTGGTCCCTCGACGACTACCTCGACCCCGGCCACCCGCTCCAGCAGGCGATCGCCGAGATCGTCGAGGACCTCACCGGCCAGCGCATCGCCCGGGTGACCGTCGACGGCTGCGGCGCGCCCCTGTTCTCCGTCTCGCTGCACGGCCTGGCCCGCGCCGCCGCCCGCATCACCACCGCCGCGCCCGGCACCCCCGAGGCCCGCGTCGCGGACGCCGTGCGCGACCACGCCGAGATGGCCTCCGGCTCCGGCCGGGACGTCGCCGCGCTGATGCGGGCCGTGCCCGGGCTGCTCACCAAGGACGGCTTCGAGGGCGTGCAGGTCGCCGCGCTGCCCGACGGCCGTGCCGTCGCCGTGAAGATCGCCGACGGCGCCGACCGGGCGCGCGTGCCCGTCGCCGCCGCGGCGCTCGCCCGGGCCGGCGTCGACCCGGTGCTCCTCGCCGAGTTCGCGGGCGAGCCGCTGCTCGGCGGCGGCGAACCCGTCGGCGGTGTCCGGCCGGTCCGCGCCCTCGACCCGCTTGCGCGGGCCGAGTACACCCACGTCTGAGAGAAGGCCCGCACAGCCATGACCGCCGCAGCCACCCGCAGCGAGCACGACCTGCTCGGCGACCGCGACGTCCCCGCCGAGGCGTACTGGGGCATCCACACCCTGCGCGCCACCGAGAACTTCCCCATCACCGGCACCCCGATCTCCGCCTACCCGCACCTCATCGACGCCCTGGCCGCCGTCAAGGAGGCCGCCGCCCTCGCGAACGAGGAACTCGGCCTGCTCGACCCGAAGAAGGCCACCGCCATCGTCGAGGCCTGCCGTGAGATCCGCGACGGCAAGCTGCACGACCAGTTCGTCGTCGACGTCGTCCAGGGCGGCGCCGGCACGTCGACGAACATGAACGCCAACGAGGTCGTGGCCAACCGCGCGCTGGAACTCCTCGGCCACGCCAAGGGGCAGTACCAGCACCTGCACCCCAACGAGGACGTCAACCTCGGCCAGTCGACGAACGACGTCTACCCGACCGCCGTCAAGATCGCGACCGTGTTCGCGGTACGCGGCCTGCTCAAGGCCATGGCGGTGCTGCAGGACGCCTTCGCCCGCAAGGCCGTCGAGTTCCGTGACGTCCTGAAGATGGGCCGCACCCAGCTGCAGGACGCGGTGCCGATGACGCTCGGGCAGGAGTTCTCCGCCTACGCGGTGATGCTCGACGAGGACCGCAGCCGGCTCGCGGAGGCGGTGGAGCTGATCCACGAGATCAACCTCGGTGCGACCGCCATCGGGACGGGGCTCAACGCCCCCGCCGGATACGCCGAGGCCGCCCGCCGCCACCTGGCCGCCCTCACCGGGCTGCCGCTCGTGACCGCCGCCAACCTCGTCGAAGCCACCCAGGACTGCGGCGCGTTCGTGCAGATGTCCGGCGTGCTCAAGCGGATCGCGGTCAAGCTCTCCAAGAGCTGCAACGACCTGCGGCTGCTGTCTTCCGGTCCGCGCGCCGGGCTCGGCGAGATCAACCTGCCGCCGGTGCAGGCGGGTTCGAGCATCATGCCCGGCAAGGTCAACCCGGTGATCCCCGAGGTCGTCAACCAGGTCGCCTTCGAGGTGATCGGCAACGACGTCACCATCACCATGGCCGCCGAGGCCGGGCAGCTCCAGCTCAACGCCTTCGAGCCGATCATCCTGCACTCCCTGTCGGAGTCCGTCACCCACCTGCGCAACGCCTGCGTGACGCTGGCCGAGCGCTGCGTCGACGGCATCACCGCCAACACCGAGGCGCTGCGCGCGACCGTGGAGAACTCCATCGGCCTGGTCACCGCCCTCAACCCGCACATCGGGTACACGGCCGCCACCGACATCGCCAAGGAGGCCCTGGCCACCGGCCGCGGCGTGGCCGAACTCGTCCTGGAAAAGGGCCTGTTGCCCGCCGAGACCCTCGCCGGCCTGCTGCGTCCCGAGGTGGTCGCCGGTACCGGCCGGGCCCTGGCCTGACCTGCGGCCGAGGAGAATGCCGACCATGACATCGTCGTTGACCTTCCAACCGGTGCTGGAGCGCATCGCCGAGGAGATCGAGCGGACCCCCGGCCGGGGCCGGCCCGCCGACTACATCCCGGCGCTCGCGGCCTGCGACCCGCGCCGTTTCGGCATGGCCGTGGCCGAGCTGGACGGCACGGTGTACGGGGTGGGGGACTGGCGGCAGCCGTTCTCCGCCCAGTCCATCACCAAGGTGTTCACGCTCGCCCTCGACCTGGCCCGCGAGGGCGACGAACTGTGGGAGCACGTGGGCCGCGAACCCTCGGGCAACCCGTTCAACTCCCTGGTGCAGCTGGAGCACGAGAACGGCATCCCGCGCAACCCGTTCATCAACGCGGGCGCCCTCGTCGTCACCGACCGGCTGCACACCCGTACCGGCGACGCGGCGGGCGAACTGCTCGCCTTCCTGCGCGCCGAGAGCGGCAACCCGGATCTGACCTGCGACAAGGAGGTCGCCGCCTCCGAGTCCGCGCACGGCGACCGCAACGCCGCCCTCGCCCACTTCATGGCGTCCTACGGCAACATCGACAACCCGGTGCCGGTCCTGCTCGACCAGTACTTCCGGCAGTGCTCCGTCGCCGCGTCCTGCGCCGACCTGGCCCTGGCCACCTCCTTCCTCGCCCGGCACGGCATCCGTGCCGACGGCACCCGCCTGCTCACCCGCAGCCAGGCCAAGCAGATCAACGCGATCATGCTGACCTGCGGGACGTACGACGCGGCGGGTGACTTCGCCTACCGCGTGGGCCTGCCCGGCAAGAGCGGGGTCGGCGGCGGCGTCATCGCGGTGGTCCCCGGGCGCTGCACGCTGTGCGTGTGGAGCCCGGGTCTCGACGAGCGGGGCAACTCGGTGGCGGGCGTGGCGGCACTGGACCGCTTCACGACCCTGACCGGACTGTCGGTGTTCTGAGCATCCGGCCTCAGGAGCCGTTGCACGCGCTGGTGTCCCCGCCGGACCGGCACTGCGCGTGCGGACCGCTGCAACCGGGCTCGGGTGCGGGCGGGTGGTCCTCCCGGTACCGCTCGCTCAGCGCGGCCCCCGACACGAGCAGCAGGGAACCCGGCCGGCACCTGCACGACGGCCGTGACGTCCGCCTTCCCCCGCGCCGTTAGGAACGCCGTGCCCGGCACGAGAGCGGCCGGCACGGCCGACGTCACGGCGACCGGTGTGACATCGGCGTCGGTGCCGCCGTCGCCGAAGAGCTCGAAGCCGGCCGCGCCCAGGCTCCACACGCAGGCCACCAGCGCGGCCACGGCGTCCGCCGCGAGCAGCAGCAGCGCCGGCTGCACGTCCGCCACCGGGTACGCGTCCGCCCGGAGCGGTGAGCATCGTGGGCCGCGGTCATGCCCCCGGGCTCACCGCCGCCGGCCCGTCGCGCCCTGAGTGCGGATACGCAACATCCGCTCACGGTTAATGCAGTTGTGGGCAAACCCGGTCACGGGTGAAGATCCTCCGCATGTTCTCGCGCAAGCAACGCCGTCCCCAGTCCCCCGAGCTGCTCAAGGCATGGCAGAGCCTGGACGAAGGGGACATCCCCGGGGCCCTGCGCCACCTCAGGCACGGCACCGACACCCTCCCCCTCGCCGAGGTCGCCCTCGTGGTGGCCCGGGCCGCGGGCACGGCCGGCTTCACCGACCTCCAGGAAGCCGCCACCACCCTGTCGTCCCACCCCGGCAAGGCGCGCCCGCTCTACGACTTCGGATACGCCTGCATCGAACGCGGCGTGTCCTACCTGGCGATCCCCGCGCTGCGCGAGGCACTGCGGCTGGCGCCGGGCACGCCCGCGGTCCTGCGGGAACTGGTCTCGGCGTACGAGGACGAGGGCCGGCACCGCGAGGCCGCCGACGTGCTCGGCGCACACGAGGACGGCTTCGCCGACTGGCCCGACCGCTACCTGCTGGTGTTCAACGCGCTCATGGCGGGCGACCTGGATCTCGCCCGCCGCCAGCACGCCCTGCTGCCCGACCCGGACGACACGACGTGGCGGCCCGCGCGGGACCGGCAGCGCCGGATGCTGGAGCGGGCGGACGCCGCCGAACAGGCCGCCCCGCTGGACCTGACCGACCTGCGCGGCTGGCAGTACGTCATCGGCGGCACCGTCCTGGGCACCCTGTCCCCGTTCGGTTTCGACGCGGGCATGGCCGGCCGGTACGCCTGGCTGCAGGACACCCACGACGGCTGCCTGCGGGGCCTGTCCCGCCTGAAGACCGTGCTCGACGCGGCCGGGGCACGGCCGGAGTCGGTGTCCCTGCTGCCCGACCGGAGCAGCCGCATCCTGGGCCTGGCCGCCGCCGACGTGCTCGGCCTCCCGGCGCTGCCCTTCGCCCCCGGCCGGGAGAACACCGTCGTCGTCGCGTACGACCTCAACGACCTGGCCGGCGAGGACGGCGGCCCGGAGATCCTCCAACAGCTCTTCCACCGGGTGCCCGGCCAGGTGCTCCACGAGCACGCGAGCTGCTGGACCGACCCGCCGGCCGTCACCCCGGACAGCGTGGCGCTGCTCCACCAGTCGGTCGTGGCGCCGTGGGGCGCGGGACTGCGGCAGAGCGCCGACGGCGGCGTCGAGCAGGGCGAGCCGGACGACCGCCCGGAGGCGGAGATCGCCGCGGAGATCGTGGCCGCCGACCCGGCCACGGACGAGGGCGACGGCGAGACCCCCGCCGACCCGGACGCACACCTCGCCGACTTCGTCGCGGCAGTCGGCGGCACCTGGCTCCAGGGTGACCGCGCCGCCCTCAAGACGTCCGGGCCCGTACGCAGTTCGCGCTTCGACTGACTGACGGACCGATCCGGGGGCGGTACTCCGGTTGCCGTGCGGTGCGGAGATCACGCGGCGGTCACACGCAGGCCGCCGCACGGCAGGCGGGGCGTCGCTTTCCGGCCACCCGACGTTGACACGCTGCCCGAGTGTTGGCCATGGCCTTTCCCGTCGATCTCCGCCGCTGCCAGATACTCGGTCTGGCCGGCACCGCCTTTCTCGCGCTGGGCGGTGAGACCGCCGGAGCCTTGCCCGCGCGGGAGTTGCTCGCCCCGGACTCCGTGCACGCCGCCCTCGGCCTGGTCGGTGTGTACTTCGGTCTGGTCCTGCTGATCGCCGCGTGGGTACTGCTGGGGCGGCTCGTCCGAGGCCCACGGCCGCCCGCGCCGCGTGCCCTGCTGCTGGTCCTCGCCGTCTGGGCTGCGCCGCTGCTGCTCGCGCCGCCGCTGTTCAGCCGGGACGTCTACAGCTATCTCGCGCAGGGCGCCATGGTCGAGGCCCACATCGACGTGTACACGCACGGCCCGTCCGCGCTCGGCGGGCCGCTCGCCGACGAGGTCGCGCCGCTCTGGCGGCACACGGCGGCCCCCTACGGCCCGGTCTTCCTCGCCGTCGCCGCCGTCCTGTCCGACGTCACCCGCGGCACCCTGTCCGCCGGCCTGTTCGGAATGCGGCTCGTCGCACTGGCCGGCGTGGCGCTGATGGTGGCCGCGCTGCCCCGCCTCGCCCGGCACAGCGGCGCCGACCCCTCCGCCGCGCTCTGGCTCGGCGCCCTCAACCCGCTCGTGCTGCTGCACCTGGTGGCGGGCGCCCACAACGACGCCGTCATGCTGGGCCTGCTCGGCGTCGGTCTGGTCGCGGCGCTGGGCCGGTGGCCGGTCCTGGGCGCCGTCCTCGTCACCCTCGCCGCCCTGGTGAAGGCACCGGCCGCGCTCGGCCTCGCCGCGGTCGTCGCCCTCCAGGTGCGCGCGGGCCGCACACCGGCGCGGGCCGTCATGACCACGGCCCTCGCGGCGGCGGCCGCCACCGTCGCCGCGACCGCCGCAGCGGGCACCGGCTACGGCTGGACCACCGCCCTCAACACCCCCGTCTCCGCCCAGAACTGGGCCCTCACCAGCCTGCTCGGCCGCGCCACCCGCGCCCTGCTGGAGCACCTCGGCAGCGACCTCGCACCCCTGGCCGTACCCGCCTGGCGGACCCTGGGCGTGGCGGCCGCGCTCGTCGCGATCCTCGTGATCTGGCTGCGGCTGCGGCCCCGGCCGGTGTACGCGCTCGGCCTGAGCCTGGCCGCGGTGGCCGCCCTCGGCCCGGCCGTCCGCCCCTGGTACGCCCTGTGGGGCCTGTTCCTCATCGCCGCCGCCGCGCCCAGCACCCCGGTACGTCACCGGACGGCGGCCGTCACCGGCGTCCTCGCCCTGTCCGTCCTGCCCAGCGGCGGCCCGGCGGACACCGGGCAACTGCTCCTGGCCGTGTCCGGCGGCGCGCTCGCGGTCGTCGTCCTGTGGCAGGCCCACCAGGCGGAGCCGGCCCCGGCGCTGGAGCGTGCGGCGTGAACACGAGACCGCCCCGCACCGGCCGCGGCCGGCTGCTGCTGGTGCTGGCCCTCGCCACCGCCGTGACCGTCTTCACCGCCACCGTGCCGCTGCTGCGCGACTGGTTCGACCTGCGCGTCTACTACGGCACCGTCGACACCTGGATCCACCACGGCGGACACCTCTACGACTACCGGGTCCCGGGGACGACGTACGGCTTCACCTACCCGCCGTTCGCGGCGGTCGCCATGCTGCCCCTGGCCCTGCTCGACTGGCCCACCACGATCGCGCTCGCCCTGCTGCTCAACCTGGCCGCCCTGGCGGTCGTCCTGCGCGTCCTCGCGGGGCCGGCCTGGCGGCGTCACGGCTGGTACGGCTGCGCCCTGGCCGCCTGCGGGCTGGCGCTGTTCGAACCGCTGCGGGACACCTTCAGCTTCGGGCAGGTCAACGTCCTGCTGCTGGCCCTCGTCCTCACCGACGCGTGGCTGCTGTCCACCGGCCGGGGACGGTGGGCCGGCGCAGGGGTCGGTCTCGCGGCGGCCGTCAAGCTCACGCCCGCGCTGTTCATCGCGCTGCTGCTGCTCGCCCGACGGTGGCGCGCCGCGGCCGTCGCCACGGCGGTCGCCGCGGCGGCCACGGCCCTCGCGGACCGAGTGGCCCCGGACGCCTCCCGGTTCTACTGGACCCAGGCCCTGTGGGACACGACGCGGGTGGGCCGCCTCGACTACGTCTCCAACCAGTCGCTGCAGGGCGTCCTGGCCCGGCTCGGCGAACCGGGCCGCCCGGCCTGGGCGCTGGCCGTACTGCTGGTGGTGTGCGTGTGGGCGTGGCGGGCGCGCCGGGCGGTCACCGCAGAGGACTGGACGGCCGCGTTCGCCCTCACCGGCCTCACCGCCTGTCTCGTCAGCCCGATCACCTGGGTGCACCATCTGGTGTGGCTGCTGCCGTCCTTCGCGGTGCTGGTCCGCGCCGGGCACCCGCGCGCCGCCGGGGTCCTGTACGCGGTGCTGTGCAGCAGCGTGGTGTGGCTGTGGGTCGACGACGCCTCCGGGATCGACGGGTTCCTCGGCGGCAACACCTACACCTGGATCACGCTGGGCCTGCTGCTGTGGCTGCCGGCCGGTCAGTCCTCTCCGCAGCGGCGGCCCACGGGCCGCAGCACCAACGCCACGGACCCGGCGCCCAGACCGGCGGCACCGGCGATCATCCCGGCCTCCGTCCAGCCGGGCCCCGCCTCCTCGGGCACGGCCGCCGCGACCGCGGGCTCCGCGTCCGGTCCGGGCCGCGGACGGGACCGCAGCGCGTCCAACGACCCCACCGCATCGACCCGCCCGGCCGCTTCGAAACCCCAGTCGAGCAGCGCGCGCGCCTCCTCGTACACGGCGAAGCCGCCGCCCTGCTGAGGGTTCATCACCGTCACCACGAGCGTCCGCCCGCCCCGGCGCGCCGCCGCGACGAGGGTGTGGCCCGCCTTGCTGGTGTAGCCGTTCTTGACGCCGATCAGCCCCCGGTACGGCTCCACCCCGTCGGCGCCCGTCAGCAGCCGGTTGGTGTTGCGGATCGGGTACGACCAGCCGCCGCGGCCGGGAAAGCCGACCTCGACCGTGGCGCAGTACCGCGCGAAGTCGGCGTTGCGCAGCCCCGCCCGGCCGAAGACCGCCAGGTCGTACGCCGACGACACCTGGCCCGGCGCGTCGTACCCGTCCGGGGACGTGACCCGGGTGTCGTGGGCGCCGAGCGAGCGGGCCTTGGCCTCCATCCGCTCGGCCGCGGCCCGCCGCCCGCCGCTGAGCGTGGCCAGCACCTGCACGGCGTCGTTGCCCGAGTTGAGGAACACCCCGTGCCACAGGTCGGCGACCCGGTACGTGTGCCCCTCGGCGACCCCCACCAGGCTGCTGCCGGACCCGACGTCCTCCAGTTCCCGTTCGCCGACCCGGTGCCGGATGCCGCCGGGCAGGACCGGCAGCATGGTGAGGGCGAACAGCGTCTTCAGTGTGCTGGCGGGCGGCAGCCGGCGGTGCGCGTCGTGCGCGGCGAGCACGTCACCGGTGCGGGCGTCGGCCACCAGCCACGACAGGGCGGAGACGTCGGGAACGTCGGGGGTCCCCTTGTGGGGCCGGACGTGTGTACCGGGCCGGTACAGCAGCGACGGCTGCGGCAGCCCCGCCCGCGGGCTCCCACCCGGGGGGCCGGGATCCGGCCCGGTGCGGGCCGCCGCCGCGGCGGGGAACAGCGCCAGCAGGCCCGCCACACACAGCGCGCAGGTGGACACGGCAGCCCGAGAAGCAAATCCGGTGGTCATACCGCAAACGTAGGAACGGGCGCGCCGAACACGGCGCTGGCCGGGCCGAACGCCACGGGTGAGCACCCGGACGGGCGATGCGGTGACGCTCCGTCAGTCGCCGGGCAGCGTCGGCTGGATGCGCCGCAGGAACGTCGCGTTGTCCGGCGTCTCACGCATCCGCTGCAAAAGGGTGTCCAGGTTGTCCTGCCCGTCCCGGGTGTGCAGGGCACGCCGCAGTCCGCGTACGGCGGTCAGTTCGGCGGGGGAGAGCAGGAGTTCCTCGCGGCGGGTGCCGGAGGGGGTGATGTCGACGGCGGGGAAGAGGCGCCGGGACGCCGCCTCCCGCTGGAGGCGGAGCTCCATGTTGCCGGTGCTCTTGAGCTCCTCGAAGTAGAAGTCGTCGGCGCGCGAACCGGTCTCCACCAGGGCCGTGGCGAGGACGGTGAGCGAGCCGCCCTCCTCGGTGTGGCGCGCGGCGCCGAAGAACCGCTTGGGCCCGAGCAGCGCGGTCGCGTCGACACCGCCGCTGAGGGTGCGCCCGCCGGAGGCCGCCGCGTTGTTGTGCGCGCGGCACAGCCGGGTGAGCGAGTCGAGGAGGATCACGACGTCCTCGCCCGCCTCGACGAGCCGCTTGGCCCGTTCGATGACCAGCTCGGCCAGCGCGATGTGCTGCCGGGGCGCCTGGTCGAAGGTCGAGGCGTACACCTCGCCCCGCACGGAGCGCCGCATGTCGGTGACCTCCTCGGGGCGTTCGTCGAGCAGCACCACCATCAGCCGGCACTCGGGGTGGTTGCCGGCGACGGCGGCCGCGAGCTGCTGGAGGAGGACGGTCTTGCCGGTCTTGGGCGGCGCCACGAGCAGGCCGCGCTGGCCCTTGCCGACGGGGGCGATCAGGTCGACGACGCGCCCGGCCAGTCCGGCCGCCGGGTGTTCGAGGCGCAGCCGCTCCCGGGGGTGCAGCGGCGTCAGATCCCGGAAGTGGCGCCGGTTCCGCTGCTCCTCGGGTGTACGGCCGTTGACGCGGACGACCTCGGTCAGGCCGCGCCGGTCGCCGCGGATGCCCTCGACGAGGTCGCCCCTGCGCAGGCCGTGACGGCGGATCACCGCGGCGGACACCGGCGGATCGGCCGGCGAGGGCAGGCAGCTCACGGCCCGCAGATGCCCCGTCCCGCCCGCGTCGATGTCGAGGACACCGGTGACGGCCTGAGCCGGGGACTCCTGCTGGACGGCAGGACGGTCGAGTGTGGTGGTCATGTGGTGGGTGTCCTTTCGCGGACGGCAGATGGGGGACAAACGAAGGGGGGAAGAACGGAAGCCGCGCGGTGAGGGCGGGCACGCGCCTCCTGGCGGCGGGAACAGCGCCTCGGCCACGGCGTGGAAGCCCTGGTCACGAGGGGTGCTGGGAAGCCGATGCGCCGGTCGAGCGGCGACGGGCGGAATCGGCGAACGGAGAATGATCGAGTACCGGCGCCCTAGATGGGGCGCACATGTGGGCTCACCGCACTGTAACACCGCGTGGGGTGGTACGGGCAGACACAGCGCGACTCAGCGAACGGCCGGCATCCCACCGCCCACCGCCCGGGCGCGGCGGACGACTTCGCGAATCGCTGCACCGCACCCGGTGCCGATGCGGCCGGGTCCCGTTCGTCGGTGGGGTGAAGGAAGCCCATGAGGACCGGCAGGACCCATGAAGTACATGTCGCTGGTCTGCGGCGAAGCAGCGGGCTCACCTAGGCTGACAGTATGTTCAGCCCCGAAGGCCCCAGTCTGCGCGAGCTCGCGGTCCAGGCGCTGTCGTCCGTCGAACGCGGCTACGACCTCCTCGCGCCGAAGTTCGACCACACCCCCTTCCGGACGTCCGACACGGTGCTCGACGCGGTCGGGGCGGCGCTGGAGCGGACGGGCCCCTTCGGCGCCGGGCTGGACCTGTGCTGCGGTACGGGAGCGGGCACCGACGTGCTGGCCCGGGCGTGCCGGGACAGTGTCACCGGGGTCGACTTCAGCGCCGGGATGCTCGCCGTCGCACGGGAACGGCCGCGTCCGGCCGGACCCCCCGTCTCCTGGGTCCGCGCGGACGTCCGCGCGCTGCCGTTCGGGCCCGCCTTCGACCTCGTGGTGAGCTTCGGGGCCTTCGGCCACTTCCTGCCTCGCGAGCTGCCGGGGCTGTTCGCGCAGGTCCACTCCGTGCTGCGGCCGGGCGGCTGCTTCGCCTTCCCGCTCGTCGCGCCGCCCCGCCCGGGGTCGCTCGGCTACTGGATGCTCCTGGGTTTCGACGCGGTCATGCGGGTGCGCAACGCGGTGTGGCGGCCGCCGTTCGTCATGTACTACCGGACCTTCCGGCTCGGCGACGTCCGGCGGGAGCTGACGCGGGCGGGGTTCCGGGTGGAGTTGTGGGCGCTGCCCGAGTTCGGGTGGCGCGAGGACGGCAGTCCGCGGGTGCGGCTCGTCGTGGCACGGCGGTGAGGGGCACGAGGCGGCCGGGCTAAGTTCTTTTCCCACTTGTAAGTTTGGTTTTCCAACTCGCCAGGCTATGGTGAGCGCGTGACGACAACGACCGACACCGAGACCCGGATCGACCCCGAGTGGTGGTCCTGGGAGGGAGCGCACGGCGGCCATGCCGCCGCCGTGGCCCTGACCGCCGTACGCGAACGTCTCGCCGGCGGTGGCCGACCGGTCCGCACGCTGACCACGCACTTCCTGGCCCCCGTCGCCGCCGACCCGCTGCACGTGTCCGGCACCGCGCCCTCGACCGGCCGCCGGACCGCCGCCTGTGTCTTCACCGGCCACCAGAACGGGGCACCCGTCCTGCTCGGCTCGGCGCTGTTCGGCCCGGACCGCTCCGGACCCGCGCATGCCGGACAGCCGGCCCCGGACGTACCCGGACCCCACGACTGCCCGCCCCTGCGGCTCCAGCCCTGGCTGGCCCCCTTCGCCCAGCGGGTCGACATCCGGCCCGCCACGGCGGATCTCCCGCTGGCGGGCGGCCCCCGGGCCGAACTCGTCGCCTGGGTGCGGTTCGCGGACGGGCAGGTGCTCGACGCCGCGGGCGTCACCACCCTCACCGATGTCCTGCCGCCCGCCCTCTTCGCCCGCTGGCGCACGCCGCGCCCGGTGCCCACCGCGGAACTGACCGTCCACTTCACCGACGCCGTCGAGGACGCCCTGGACGGCTGGGCGCTCGTGCGCATCCGCACCGACCACGCGGGCGGCGGGTGGGCCGTGGACGACAGCGCGGTGTGGTCGGCGGACGGCCGGCTGCTGGCGCTGGGGCGGCAGGCCAGGGTGGTGCGGGCGGGTCCCGCCTGACCGGCCGTACGGCACCGCCGCCGGCCGCCCGGCCGCGCGCGGTCAGCCCGCGGACGGCAGGGTGAACTCGTAGACCAGGGCCTCCCGTTGGTCGTCCACCACGAGGTCGGTGATCTCCAGCGGGCGGGCGTACTGGTCGTGCACCCGCCGGGTGACGCGCACCGAGGTCGTGCCCGGGAGCGGGGTGATGCAGTCCCGGTGGTGCAGGGTGAGCCCGGCCCTGCGCATCCAGTCGTAGGCCCGCCGCAACTGTGCGCCGGCCCGGCCGTCGGCACGGTCGCGGTAGCGGGCCAGTTCCTCGACCTCGGCGAGCGCCACCGCGGAGAACGACGTCACCGCCGTCCGCCGCCCGCGCCCGTCGGCGGTCGCCGACCGGTAGCGGTGCACCAGGGTCGGCCGGTGCGGGGCCAGTCCCAAAGCCTCGGCGTGCTCCGGTGACGGGGGCTCCCAGGTGACGGTGGCCCGGGCCACCGCGCCGTGACGCGCGGCCCGGGCCCCGACCGGGAAGGTGAGGCAGTCCGGGGTCTCCACCGGCAGGCCGGGCAGGGTGGCGTGGCTGCCCCGGCGGTCGGTGGCGACCAGTCCGTCCCGGCGCAGCAGGTCGAGCGCCTGCCGTACGGTCTCCCGGCTGACCCCGAAGTGCTCGGCCAACTGCCGTTCGCCCGGCAGCCGTTCGCCGGGCGGGATGGTCCCGCCGCGCAGTTCACCGAGCAACTCCGTCGCGATCCGCCGGTACAGGGGCTCCCCTCGGGTGAGCGGGTGGTCGTGCGGGGTGCTGCGGGCCATGCCGCGCCTCCTGGTGGTCACATGCGGTAGCCGTGCGGGCTCGTAGCGCCACCAGATCTAGCATTGGTCTAAACCAGCAGGGAAGGGTGATCCGCCGGTTCGGCCGAAACCGGCCCGCCCGCGACCGTGTTACAGCGCGCCGTACAAGGCGTCGACGAGAGCCGTTTTGCGCGGGTCGTCGGCGATGTGCGGCCCCATGCGGTTCAGGGCGTAGCCCAGCGACACCCCCGCCTCCGGGTCCGCGAGCCCGCAGGAGCCGCCGAAACCGTCGTGACCGAAAGCGCGCGGGTTGGGTCCGTAGGAGCCGTTCGGACCGCTGAGCCACAGGCCGAGCCCCGCCTCGGTCTCGCCCTCGAAGCCTGCGCCGAGCACCAGATCCCGGCAGGCGCCCTGCCCCTCGCGCACCCGCTCGGCCGCCTCGGGGGAGAGGAAGCGGTGGCCGCCGTACGCGCCGTGCCCCGCGAAGATCGCGTACAGCGCGGCGACGGCCCGCGCGGTGCCGTGTCCGTTCACGGCCGGTATCTCGGCGGCCCGCCACCCCGGCGAGTTGGCCTCCGCCGCACCCACCGGCGGATTGGTCAGCGCGGCGAGCGCGGCAGGCGCCGACCGGGCGAAGACGGCGGCCCGTGCACGGGTCGGCGCGGCCGGCGGCTGCACCAGCTCGGCCGCCCTGTCCCACTCCTTCTCCGGCAGCCCGATGGTGAAGTCGACGCCGAGCGGCCCGGTCACCTCCCGCTCCAGGAACGCACCGGGCAGCAGTCCGGACACCCGCCGGACCACCTCGCCCACGAGGTGGCCGTACGTCAGCGCGTGATACCCCGACCGTGTCCCCGGCTCCCACCAGGGCCGCGCCGCCGCGAGCCGCTGCGTGGTCAGCTCCCAGTCGTACAACTGCGTCAGCGAGTGCGGTTCACGCAGACCGGACAGACCGGCCCGGTGCGACAGCAGATGCCGTACGAGCACCTTCTCCTTGCCCGCCGCCGCGAACTCCGGCCAGTACGCCGCCACCGGCGCGTCGAGGTCGAGCAGTCCCCGGTCGGCGAGGATGTGCGCGCACAGCGCCACCGGGCCCTTCGACGTCGACCACACGTTGACCAGCGTGTCCCGCTCCCAGGGGCGGGTGCGTGCCGCGTCCGCCCAGCCGCCCCACAGATCCACCACCGTCACACCGTCGACCATGACGGTCACGGCGGCCCCCAGCTCGCCCCGCTCCCGGACGTTCTCCTCGAACGCCGCGCGCACCGCCGCGAAACGCCGGTCGCAGTGGCCGTCAACGGCTGCCTCGTGCCCGGACATCGCCCCTCCCTCGGCCGTCACCAGGCCCGGGGCCGCGCTGCCGCGACCCGGGCGCCCAGAACGTACCGACTGGTCGGACCAGGGGAAACCCCGCGAACCGGGAAAGGCCGAATCAGGTGCCAGGGCGTGCGGAGCGCGGGCTCAGACGTACGACCGCATCCAGCGCAGCTTGGCCGCCTCCTGGAAGGGGCCGCCGCCCTCGTGGTCGTTGAAGTCGTACACCTCGATCGCCTTGTCGTCGTGCGCCCAGGCGTTGAAGGCCGCGAACACGGTGGAGGGCGGGCACGTCTGGTCCTCCAGCGCCGCCGAGAACAGGGCCGGGGCCCGACCGCGGGCGGCGAAGTGCACGGCGTCGAAGTAGGAGAGCGTGCGCAGGGCGTCCTGCGAGCGGCCGCGGTGCGTCTTCAGGTACAGGCCGATCTCCCGGTACGGGTGACGGTCCGTGAGAGTGGCGGCGCGCGGGAAGTCGCACAGGAACGGCACGTCCGGCGCGATGCCCGCCAGGTCCGGCACCAGACCGCCCACCGCGATCGTGATGCCGCCGCCCTGGCTGGCGCCGACGGCGACCGTGCGGGCCGGGTCGGTCAGCGGGTGGGAGCGGGCCGCCTCGACGGCGCGGACCGCGTCGGTGAACACCCGGCGGTAGTAGTAGTTCTCGGGCGCGTCGATGCCGCGCGTCATGAAACCGGGGTACGCGGGCGCGCCGCCCACCGGGTCCGCGGTGCCGCCGCCGGCGCCCCAGGCGCTGCCCTGGCCGCGGGTGTCCATCACGAAGTGGGCCCGCCCGGTGGACGCCCACAGCAGGTGCTCGTGCGGCAGGCCGCGTCCGCCTCCGTAGCCGATGAACTCCACGACCAGCGGCAGCGGCGCCTCCGCGTCCGCGGGCAGGGTCAGCCAGCCCTTGACCGGGTGGCCACCGTACCCGGCGAACGTCACGTCGTACACCCGCACCGTGGCCAGGCCCGTGTCGACCGGCTCGAAACGGGCGTCCAGGTCGTGTTCGCGGGCCTCCTGCAGGGTCTTGGCCCAGAAGGCGTCGAAGTCCTCGGGCTCGGTGGACGCGCTGCGGTACTCGCGGAGTTCCTCGAGAGGAAGGTCGAACAGGGCCATCTGGGACCGCCTTTGTGAGGAGACAGTGCGGATGATCACACCGTACGTGGTTGGTCGGAGGACTCGCCAGGTCTGTGCCCTGCTCACGTCCGTGCGGAGGCCAAGGGGCGTGTGAGTGATGGGCTGGTCAGGCACTGTGGAGGCCCCGCGGGGAGGCCGGGCATGCGCGCGGAGGGTGGCCGAGCCGGCTGGGCAGGTGGTCGGGTCACCTGTGGGTCACGGAGGCGGGGCAGGGGGCCCGGTCGGCCCTGGCCGCCCGGCTCACGCCCGGCGATGGGTCCACTGCGGCTCCGTACGGGCCCACTCCCGTTCCCACTCGGCCAGCCGGCGGCTGAGCGCCACCCGGCGCACGATCCCGTGCGCGAGCAGCACCAGAGCCACGGCACCGCCCGCGGCGCACACGCCCACCGCCACCGTGTGCTGCCAGACCGTGGAACCGTCCGCCGGCGGCGTGACGCTCCGCCCCCGGGAGTCGAACCACACGTCGACCGTCTCGCCCTGCCGCGTGCCGCCGGGCACCCGCGCGACGGCGGTGCGCTGCCCTTCGCCCGGCTCGCTCCAGCGGACCGTCGCGCGGTAGGCGTGCTGCCCCGCGGCCTGCATCGACGGCAGCGAGTCACCGGCCCTGCCGACCACCTCGGCGCGGACGCGATGCCGCTCGGCGCGCTGCTGCGCCGCGATCGCCCGCGCCTCGCCGTGGGCCCAACCTGCCGCGACCGCCCCCACCAAGGGCGCGCCGACGAACAGCAGGACGGCCACCACCAGCACCGTCCATGCCTCCACGACGTCCGACCGGCGCCGCAGCGGATTGCGCCGCCAGCGCCAGCCGCGCGCACGGGTTCGCATGTCGACCTCCTCGCCGTCACCGCAGCCGGTGGGCCGGACAAGCCGTACGGGGGCAGCACCGCCGCTCGTACGCGGGCGGCACCGCCGCTTCCCTCGCAGCGCGTCACCATGCGAGTGCCCAGGCAGGGATCCGGTACCCCGTCCGGCGGTCGTCGATCGCCCGGCGCGGCCCCGGCGCTCACGCGCTGGCACCGCTCGTCCACGCCGTACGGAAGGACCGGCACGAGCCGTCCGGGTGCGAAGGGCGGATCAACGGTGATCCGTGGCACTTGCCGAGCCCCCGGACAGGTGCCCGTCGGGGGTGCGGCGAAACACCGGCGGTCACCTCCCGCGGCGGGACGCACACCCCGCCCGCCGCCGGTGCGGAGCCGTGCAGGCCCGGGTCAGCCGAAGCGCTCGATCCGGATGCGGTCCACCGGCTGGCCGGCGGCCACCAGCAGCCGGGAGGCGTGCTCGGCGAAGGAGTTGGACCCGCACACATAGGCCTCCCACCCACCAGGAGGACTCTCGGCCAGGAGCGGCGCCACATGTGCGGCCGTCATACGTCCCACCGGCACACCCTGTGGCGCACTCCGCGTGAACACGGGTGTCGTCTCCTCGCCGAACTCCCGCGCGTAGACGAGCTGTTCGGGACTGCGCGCCGACACCAGCAGCCGCAGCGGCACGGACAGGCCGCGCGCCCGGTGGTGCCGCACCATCGACATCAGGGGTACGACCCCGGAGCCCGCCCCGACCAGGAGCGCGGGCCGGTCGCCCGGCCAGGCGAAGAAGCCGCTCAGCGGGCCGCGCACCTCGACCTGGTCACCGGGCCGGGCCGTCGTGTGGAACCAGCCGGAGACCTCGCCGCCCTCGACGTGGTCGAGGGTCAACTCGATGTGCCCTGAGTCGTCGGGTGCGGACGCGATCGAGTAGTGGCGCTGGGCCGTGTACCCGTCCTCGGCGGTCAGCCGCAGCAGCAGGTGCTGGCCGGGCAGGTGCCCCGGCCAGCCGGGCACGGCGAACCGGAAGGTCGCGACACGCGGGGTCTCGCGGCGGATCTCCGCGAGCGTGGCGGTCCGCCACACCGAGGCCGCCTGCTCGCTCACCGCGATCCGCCCGGGCACGGCGAAGCGCGTGGGGGGAACGAAGGTGTCAGTCACCGGAGTACCGCTGCTCCTCCCAGGGGTTGCCGCGATCGTGGTAGCCGTTCCGCTCCCAGAAACCCGGCTCGTCGTGGTCGAGGATCCGCAGGCCCGCGATCCACTTGGCGCTCTTCCAGAAGTACAGGTGCGGCACCAGCAGCCGCGCCGGGCCCCCGTGTTCGGCGGGCAGTGGCTTCCCGTCGTACTCCCAGGCGATCCAGGCACGTCCGCCGGTCAGGTCCGCGAGCGGGAGGTTGGTGGTGTAGCCGGTGTGCGCGTAGGCGACGGCATGGGTGGCCGTCCCCTGGGGCCGCACGGCGTCCAGGAACGCGTCCAGGGACACCCCGCCGAACCGCACCCCGAACTTCGACCAGCTCGTCACGCAGTGGATGGCCCCCTCGTACGACGACGCCGGCAGCCGGTGCGCGGCCTCCCAGTCCCAGGTGCGGGGCTCGTCCACCAGACCGTCGATCCGGAAGGTCCAGTCCTGCGGTGCCAGGTCGGGGGTGACCTCGGCGGACAGCACGGGCCAGTCGTCGCCCGTGTCGTACTGACCGGGCGGCAGTCCGGGGCGGTCCACGCGCGGGCGCCCGGTGAAGCCTCGGGTGACGTTCATGGTTCAACGGTACGCGGTGGCCGGCAGTGCTCCGTGCCTGGTCAGCGTGCCGGGGTGCGGGAGCCGGCCGGGCGGGCCGGGCCATCGGGTAGTGTGACGGTCCGGCTGCGGACGGTCCCAGCCGCCGGAAGCCGGGGAGGTGAGACCCATTACCGCTGTGTCGGACCGGGTGCTCTCACCGCGAGGCGACGCGGATCACCGTCAGTAGGTGACCGCCGGAGCGCCCTTCGGTTTCTCGAAAGGCTCCTGGCTTTCATGCCGTCTCTTCCTTCCGTCCCGCCGTCCTCGTCCTCCTCCTCGTCCTCTCCGTCGCCGTACCGCTCGTCGCCGTCCTCCTCGTCCTCGACCCGTGCCGCCGTCGTGGCCGCCCTGCGCGCCGCGGGCTGCGTCTTCGCCGAGGACGAGGCCGAGCTGATCCTCTCCGCCGCACACAGCCCGGACGAGGTCGCCGCCCTGGTGGAGCGCCGGGTCGCGGGTCTGCCGCTCGAACTCGTCGTCGGCTGGGCCGAGTTCCGGGGCCTGCGCATCGCCGTGGAACCCGGGGTCTTCGTGCCCCGGCGCCGTACCGAGTTCCTGGTGGAACAGGCGCTCGCCCAGACGCCCGGCGCGGCGGTCGTCGTGGACCTGTGCTGCGGGTCGGGAGCCGTAGGCGCCGCCCTGGCCGCCGCGCTCGGCGCCGTCGAGCTGCACGCCGCCGACATCGACCCCGCCGCCGTGCGCTGCGCACGCCGCAACGTCGCCTCCTTCGGCGGGCACGTCCACGCGGGCGACCTCTTCGAGGCACTGCCCCGAGCGTTGCGCGGCCGTGTCGACATCCTCGCGGCGAACGTGCCGTACGTCCCCACCGACGAGATCGGGCTGCTGCCCGCGGAGGCCCGTGACCACGAGCCGCTGGTCGCCCTCGACGGCGGAGCCGACGGCCTCGACATCCTGCGGCGGGTCGCCGCCGAGGCGCCCCGCTGGCTCGCTCCCGGCGGATGCGTACTGGTGGAGACGAGCCGGCGGCAGGCGCCGGCGGCCGTCGACGCCTTCACCCGCGGCGGACTGCACACCCGCCTGGCGGTCTGCGAGGAGCGGTACGCGCAGGTCGTGATCGGCGTACGGCAGTAGGCCCGGGGCGGCGCCGAAAAGCGACGTTGGTCGTTTCTCGCCGTCCCCACATGTCCCCTCCCGCATGGGTATTTCGGGACGTGCCCGAATAGGCGGCCATATTGTGCGTCATCAAAGGGGCGGTGTAACGCGGTGCGGCGTGCGGGGCGCAGAAGTGAGAAGAAGCGGGCTGCGGGTGGCTGAATATCAGTGCTCGAGTGGTCCGCTGCCCCGACAAAGCGTCAGATCGGATTTCTCATGAGCAGCACCGAACCGGCTTCCGGATACCACGGCTACGACCGGCCCCCCGAGCCCGACCGTTCCCTGCGCAACCGGGCCGCCGCACGCCGGACTGCCCTGGCGGTCTGCACCGTCGCGGATGTGGCGGCCGGTCTGCTGGGCCTGTGGATCCTTCTCTTCCTGCTCGACGCGAATACGGCGAATCCGTTCGTCGAGTTCGTGCACGGATCGGCGGACTGGCTGGCCTGGTGGGCACAGGACATTTTCACGATGGACACAGAGGGTCTACGGGTCGTCCTCAATTATGGACTTCCGGCTGTGATTTATTTGCTGATCGGGCATGGGATCGCCGCACGGCTCAATCGGGCCTGACAGAATTCCCGGCCGCCGGAAGAAGCCGGAAGAAGCACGAACAGGGAAGGACCGGCACTGTGCCACGCATCTCCAGTGGAAACGATCACCTGCCGATCTACGAGGACCTGGTACGCGAACGCGGCGACGTCGTCGCGGAGGCCCAGATGGCGGCTGAGCACACGCAGCACCAGGCGGAGGAGTTGCTGAGCGGAACGGATGCGCACCAGCTGGACCTGCCGAAGCGATGACCGTCCCCTCGCGTCGAGGTCGCTCGGGCACCACGACCGGTACCCCGAGCGACCTGACGGCGCGGGACCATCTCTCCGTCAGGGGCGTGACGCGATCCGGTCGATCACCGACGCGCACGGGGACCGCTGGTCGTGCGGGTTGCGGGTGTCGCCGTCGAGTCGGGCAGAGCTCCTCCGCCGTCACGGTGAGCCCGTCGGTGCGCTTCCCCGGCGTGACCGGGGCGTCGACCGCCGTGCGCGGGCGCGCGTCAGGCCGCCGTGCCCCCGTTCGTCGGGCCGTCCGATGTCGACGGTGAGGGCAGCCGCCGGTCTCGCGGCCCGTGCCCGGGGAACCCGCGATCCCGGTCCTTGCCCTTCTGCCGCTCCTTGCCCGTCTCCCACTGCTTCCCGGTGCCCGCCACCACGCGCTCCGCGGTCCGGGTTCCGTCGCCGGAACGGATGCCGACCAGGATGATCTTCTCGCCCTTCCGCAGCGCGCCGGCGCCCGTGCCGGACGTGCCGTCGTGGTGCACCTCGGTGCCGGAGCCGACCGTCCACGTCCACCGGGCACCGTCCTCGCTGCGGACGGTGACCTGGTCGCCCCCGACCCGCTCGACGGTGCCCCGCTGCCAGGTCCTGACGACCCACTCGCCGGTGTCGCGGTCCTTGACGGTCGCCTCGCCGTGCACGCCGCCCAGGCCGAACCCCATGCCGTGGCCGAACCCCATGCCGTGGCCGTGCCGTCCGCCGTGGCCGTGCCGTCCACCGGACCCGTCCGGCGAGGCCGTAGCCGACGGGGACGCCGACGGCGCGGCGCCGCTCTCCGAGCTGCCCGAGGTCGCCGCGTAGGCGACCGTGCCGCCGAGGCCGAGCGCGACGACCGTGGCCGCGGCCGTCACCGCCCGGGCCCGCACGGACCGCCGCCACGGCCCGCGCGGCGCCGCAGCCCCCGGCGCGTGCCGCTCCCGCTCCGCCCCTGCCGGTCCCGAAGAAAGCACTTCGGGACGGCCGGGCCGCTCACCGCCCGCGGTGTGTTCCCGCTCCGGATCGTGCGTCACGGCTCACTCCCCTCGACCACGGCACCCGGTCTGGTCCGTGCCTGTGCCTGTGCCGTGATTGTGGGACGCGGGCGATAAGGAGCCCGTAATCGGTTCCTGTGAACGACCCGGGGCCGTCGGTGTCCGCCGCCGTCACTCCGGTGTCGTCGCCCGGGCGATCAGCAGCGCCACGTCATCGGAGTTGTCGGGCTCGTGCAGGGTGCGCAGGAGCAGGTCGCAGACCTCCTCCAGCGGGCGGTCCGGGCCGTCGAGCAGGGCCAGCAGCCGGTCGAGCCGTTCGTCGAGCGGATCGCGGCGCGTCTCCACGAGGCCGTCGGTGTACAGCACCAGCCGGTCGCCCGGGTCCAGGTCGACCGTGGTGGTGGAGAAGGGGATCCCGCCCACGCCCAGCGGCACCCCGGTGGGCAGGTCGAGCAGCTCCGGGGGCCGGTCGGCACGGACCCGGACCGGCGGGAGGTGCCCGGCGTTGGCGATGCTGACCTGCCGCAGATGAGGGTCGTGGACGGCGTACAGACAGGTCGCGATGGCCTGGTCCAGCCCTGCGGTGATCTTGTCGAGGTGCTCCAGCAGCACGGCCGGGTCGAGGCCGAGGGAGGCCAGCGTGTTGGTCGCCGTACGCAGCCGTCCCATGGTCGTCGCCGCGGTGATGCCGCTGCCCATCACGTCCCCGACGACGAGCGCCGTCTTGCCGCCGTCCAGCGGGATCACGTCGAACCAGTCGCCGCCGACCTCACTGGTGGCGCCCGCGGGCTGGTAACGGGAGGCGACCTCCAGGCCGCCCGTCATCGGCGGGTGGCTGGGCAGCAGACTCCGCTGGAGGGTGAGCGCGGTGTCGCGGGCGTTCTGGTACCAGCGGGCGTTGTCGATCTGCACGGCAGCGCGCGCGGCCAGCTCCCGCGCGAGCAGCAGGTCGTCCTCGCCGAACGGCAGCGGGTTGCTGATCCGCTTGAGGTCCAGGGCGCCCAGCACCTCGCCGCGCGCGATCAGCGGCACGGCCAGATACGAGTGCACACCCGCCCGGCCCAGCAGCTCCGCCGCCTCGGGGGAGCGGGCGATGCGCGGCAGGTCCTCGTCCTTGACCTGCGGCACCATCACCGGATGCCCGGTGCGCACGCACTCGGTGACCAGGCGGTCGGGGGCGTACCGGGCCACGTGACCGGGCGGGTCGGCGGCCCGGAGGGCTTCCGGCGAGCCCTCCGCCTGCACGGCCAGGGCACGGATCACCGCGGGCTGCGCCGGACCGAGAGCGCTGCGGCGGCCCTGCACCACCGCGTCCAGCAGGTCGACGGCCGCGACGTCGGCGAGCTCCGGCACGGCGACGTCGGCCAGCTCGTGCGCGGTGCGGTCCAGCTCCAGCGTCGTACCGATACGGGCGGAGGCGTCGGCGATGAGGGACAGGCGCCGCCGTGCGGCCTCCGCCTCCAGGCCCGCCCGGTACTGCTCGGTGACGTCCACCGCCATACCGGCCAGGCCCAGCACGTTGCCCAGCGGGTCCTCCAGCCGGTAGAGGGAGACCGACCAGGCGTGGTCCTGGTCCGGGTCGGCCGGAGTGCGGCCCACGAGGCGCTGGTCGACGAGGGGACGGCCGGTGCGCAGCACCTCGCGCATGACGGCCTCGATCGCGTCGGCGTCGACCTCCGGCAGCAGCTCCCGCACCGTCCGGCCGATCTGCTCCTCGGCGGGGATGCCGTTGAGCCGCTCCAGTGCCCGGTTGACCGAGACGTAGCGCAGATCGGTGTCCACGAAGGCCAGTCCGATCGGGGACTGCTCGATCATCCGCGTCGACAGGGCCACCTCCCGTTCCAGCCGGCGCACCGTCGACTGGTCGGCGCACAGGCCCAGCGCGTACACGTCCCCCTGGTCGTCCTGCAGCCGCATGTTGCGGAACTCCACCAGCCGTGTGCTGCCGTCCTTGCGCCGGATGGGGAAGGCCCCGGCCCAGTTATGGCCGGTGTCCATGACGTCGGCGAACAGCTTGACCACCAGGTCGAGATGCTGCTCGTGGACCATGATCCGCGCGGCGTACTCGCCGAGGGCGTCCTGCGCCGTGTACCCGAACAGCTCCTCGGCCTGCGGGCTCCACAGCACGATCCGCCCCTCGGCGTCCAGCACCACCGAGGCCACGCGCAGCACGTCGAGCAGTCCGCTCGGGCCCATCGGCCCGCGCGGCGGCTGGTCGCCCTCGGCCACGGGAGACCCGGCTGCACTCATCCCACGTCCGCCTCACCGTTTCTCGCGGCACGCCGTCACGGTGCCGACTCCCCTTGTTCTACCGCGTGAGGGCCGATTCTCCGACGCCTCTGCCGTCTCCTTCCACCATCTCCCAACAAGGCGGCGGTCGCCCCGCAAAATCACGAGGACGGCACGGCTCTCGCCGGTAGTGCTCCCCGGAAGGTGGTGCTTTGCTGGGGTTGGGGCGGGGCACGGCAGCGCGGCCAGGAGAGGAGCGACACCATGGACAGCGAGCGACCGCACCCGGAGTCCGTCTCGGTGGAGATCAGCGGATGCAGCAAGCACGACGCCCGGATCGTGTTCGACACGCTGTGTGCCTGCTTCTCGTCCGACCGGTGCTCCGATGATGTTCCGGAGGACCTGCACGAGACGCGTCCGACGGTGTGGCTCGGCACGTTCGACGTCGCCGACCCGCACGAGGGCGCCCGGCCGGCCCGGCTCTCGTCCCCTGTCGTCGCCGACGCGCACGGCGGCTACTGGGCGATCGAGCGGTTCCGCAGGACCCTGGACTCCCTGTTCACCGTCCACGACCTGAGCATGGTGCCCGGCGACCAGGAGGAGGAGCTGCGGGTGCGCCTGGAGAGCCGCTGAGCCCGTCACCCCGCCGACGGGCCGCCCCACCGGCGGGGGCCGGCAGGGGGGATCTGTCGTTGCACGGGGTCCGCGACCGGTAGCCGTGTTCGACACCCGGCGGGTTGCCACGCCCACGACCGGTGACCGGTGTTCTGCACCTCGCGGTCGCCGCGCTCTGCACGGGCGCCCCGCGTCTCACCCCGGCCGAGTCCACAGGCCACGCCCCGCTACCCGTGCCATGCGCCGGCTGGCCGAGCACCGCCTCCGGGTGCACGGCGTGCATCTGGACCAGCCTGCCGGAGAGGGGCACCGCGCGGGCGGCGGCGCGCGCTCGCCCGGCCGGAAGGCCACTGGTCACGGGCCCACTGTGCCCTCCGTCACGCTAGTGCAACTAGTTGCATAAACAAGTCGGCGTCCTCTACAACTACTGACACGACACCGCGCACGGAGGGCCCGATGACCCGTTACCCGCACCTGCTGAGCCCGCTCGACCTGGGCTTCACCACCCTGCCCAACCGGGTCCTCATGGGCTCCATGCACGTGGGCCTGGAGGAGGCCGAGGGCGGCTTCGCGCGCATGGCCGAGTTCTACGCCGCCCGCGCCCGCGGGGGAGTGGGGCTCATCGTCACCGGCGGCATCGCGCCCAACGAGGAGGGACGGCCGTACGAGGGCGGTGCCAAGCTCACCACCGACCACGAGGCCGAACAGCACCGGGTCAT
This sequence comes from Streptomyces bullii, assembly GCF_042657145.1. Classification (NCBI taxonomy): domain Bacteria; kingdom Bacillati; phylum Actinomycetota; class Actinomycetes; order Kitasatosporales; family Streptomycetaceae; genus Streptomyces; species Streptomyces bullii. The sequence goes on along the minus strand of NZ_JBHSNY010000002.1, from coordinate 221,120 downwards.
CACCGAGGCCGTGCACGGCGCGGGCGGCCGCATCGCGATGCAGATCCTGCACTTCGGCCGCTACGCCTACCACCGCGACCTCGTCGCCCCCAGCCCGGTGCAGGCCCCGATCAGCCCCTTCCCGCCCCGCGAGCTCACCGACGCCGAGGTGGAACGGACCGTCGACGACTACGTCCGCGCGGCCCGGCTCGCGCGGCAGGCCGGGTACGACGGCGTGGAGATCATGGGCTCCGAGGGCTACCTCGTCAACGAGTTCATCGCCGCCCCGACCAACCACCGCACCGACCGCTGGGGCGGCTCGTACGAGAACCGCATGCGCTTCCCCGTCGAGATCGTCCGGCGGGTGCGCGAGGCGGTCGGCGAGGACTTCATCGTCATCTACCGGCTGTCCATGCTGGACCTCGTGCCCGGCGGCTCCACCCTGGGCGAGGTGATCACCCTCGCCCGGGCCGTCGAGGCCGCCGGCGCGACGATCATCAACACCGGCATCGGCTGGCACGAGGCCCGCATCCCCACCATCGCCACCTCCGTGCCGCGCGGCGCCTACACCTGGGTGACCAAGCGGCTGATGGGCGAGGTGGCGATCCCGCTCGTCACCACCAACCGCATCAACACCCCCGACCTCGCCGAGCAGTTGCTCGCCGAGGGCTACGCCGACATGGTGTCGATGGCCCGCCCGATGCTCGCCGACCCCGACTTCGTCGCCAAGGCCGCGGCCGGCCGACCGGAGGCGATCAACACCTGCATCGGCTGCAACCAGGCGTGCCTCGACCACACGTTCAGCGGGCAGATCACGTCCTGCCTGGTCAACCCGCGCGCCTGCCACGAGACGGAGCTCGTGCTGTCCCCGACCCGGCTGCGCAAGCGCGTCGCCGTGGTGGGCGCCGGCCCGGCGGGCCTGGCCTGCGCGGTCTCCGCCGCCGAACGCGGCCACGAGGTCACCCTCTTCGACGCCGCGCGTGAGATCGGCGGGCAGCTCAACGTCGCCCGCAAGGTCCCCGGCAAGCAGGAGTTCGACGAGACGCTGCGCTACTTCCGCACCCGGCTCGACGAGCAGGGCGTCGAGGTCCGCCTGAACACATGGGTGTCCGCCGGTGACCTCGCCGAGTACGACGAGGTCGTCGTCGCCACCGGAGTCACCCCGCGCGTCCCCGACGTCCCCGGCGTCGACCACCCGAGCGTCCTCGGCTACCTCGACGTGCTCCGTGACGGCGCCCCCGTCGGCGACCGGGTCGCGGTCCTCGGCGCGGGCGGTATCGGTTTCGACGTCGCCGAGTACCTCACCGACGGCGGCGACAAGGCGCACGAGGACCCGGCGACGTACTTCCGCCTCTGGGGCGTCGACACCGCCTACCGCGCCCCGGGCGGCCTCGCCGCCCCCGAGCGGCCCGCACCGCCGCGCACCGTGCACCTGCTCCAGCGCAAGACCACCAAGGTCGGCGCGGGTCTGGGCAGGACCACCGGCTGGATCCACCGCACCGAGCTCAAGCACCGCGGCGTGACCATGGTCCCCGGCGTGCGCTACGACCGCATCGACGACGCGGGACTGCACGTCACGATCGACGGCGAGAGCACCGTGCTGGAGGTCGACACGATCGTGCTGTGCACCGGTCAGGAGCCGCGCCGGGACCTGTACGAGGCACTGGTCGCCGCCGGGCGCACCGCCCACCTCATCGGCGGTGCCGACGTGGCCGCCGAACTGGACGCCAAGCGCGCCGTCAAGCAGGGCACGGAGCTGGCGGCCGCGCTGTAGCGTCCGTACGGGCCGCAGGGCGTCTCCCTAGGATTGCCGCATGTCACTCCCGCACGCGATCCTCACCGCCCTGCTCGAGAAGCCGTCGTCGGGGCTGGAGCTGACTCGCCGGTTCGACAAGTCCATCGGCTACTTCTGGTCGGCGACGCACCAGCAGATCTATCGCGAGCTGGGCAAGCTGGAGGCCGAGGGCCTGATCCGGGCCCTGCCGGCCGAACAGGCGGCGCGCGGGCAGAAGAAGCGTTACGAGGTGCTGCCCGCGGGCCGCGCCGAACTGGCCCGGTGGACCGCCGCGTCGCAGGACCCCAAGCCGCACCGCGACGCGCTGCTGCTGCGGCTGCGGGCGGCGGCCGTGGTCGGCACGGCGGGTCTGGAGGCCGATCTGCGGCGCCATCTCGAGTTGCACGAACGGCAGTTGGCGGAGTACCGCGAGATCGAGAGGCGCGACTTCCCGGCGGGCACCACCGACGCCCAGGACCGGCTCCAGCACCTGGTGCTGCGGGCCGGCATCGACCTGGAGACGTTCTGGACGCAGTGGCTCAGGCACGCGCTCGCGGAGTTCGCCGAACTGCCGGACCACGAACCGGGCTGATGGCCACCGGATCCGCCGCCCCGGGAGCGGCGGGGCTCAGAGCCGGTACGGCTTGTTGCGCCGGCGCAGGTACCAGGCCGTGGCGACGAGACCCGTCCCGACCAGCGCGCCGCCCGCCACCAGCGTGACGGTGCCGTAGTCCTTCGTGGCGCCGCCGAGCCCGCCCATGACGCCCCGGGACGGCGACGCCGTCGGGGTTCTGGGAGGGGAGACGATGACGGACTGGGTGCCCGCGGTGCTGCCGTCGGAGCACACGACGACGACGGTGTACGTGCCCGGGCTGACGTTCGACCAGGCGGCGGACTGAATGGCGGTCGTCCCCGACAGTGCCACCTGACGTCCCTGGGAGAAGTTCGCCTGGGTGCTGGTCAGCAGCGAGGCGGTGCCCCAGCTGCCGTTGATCTGCGTGCAGGCACTGGTGGTGACCGACACCGTCGAGCCGGTGGTGCTCACGGAGATCCCCGGAGCGGCGGTGGCCGGACCGGTGGTCAGGGCGAGCGGAAGCGCGGCGGCCGCCATGGTCAGGCCGGAGCGGAGAAGTGGCGATGAGTTGCGCATGTGGACTGCCCTCCGGCGGCACGGTTGGCGGTACATCCCTTGCGCCGCCTGGGGTGGGGGAACGCCCGTGCTGCCTCAGGGTCAGCCAAGGTCCCCGGCGGCCCTCACGCACGCCGGCCGCCGCCGGGCAGGTGACGGACTCCCCGCGGATTCCCTCGTCCGGGCCCCTCCCCGGGCCCGCGCGCCGACGCCCGCACCCGGTGCCGTTCAGCCCGGCCCTTTGCCGTCGAGCCCGTCGTCAGTCCTTTGCCGCCGAGCCCGTCAGTCCCGCGCCGCCGAACCCGTCGTCACCGTCCGCTCCGCCGAGAAACCGCCCCAGGTCCCGTCGGGCAGCCGGGCCCGCAGCCGCACCCGGTGGCCGACCCCGGCGTCCCGGCCCACGTAGAAGCTGTACGTCGCCCGGTCACGCGGCGCGTCCCCGCCGTACACCAGCGACGTGGCCGGACGCCCGTCCAGGTGGACCTCGTACTCCGTGATCACGCCGTCCACCCGGGGCGGGACCCAGCTGAGGTCGACGTAGTACGCCCCGTCGGAACGGCGGCTCGTCGCCCGGAACCCAGTGGGTGCCCAGGCCCGTCCGTCGTCGCTGCCGGGTGTGGTGAGGCGGACGGCGGCACCGGCGGGCGAGACGTTGCCGGCCGCGTCCCGGGCCCGCACGGTGAAGGAGTACCGGGTACCGGCCCGCAGCCCCGTCACCACGGTCGCCGTCTGACCACCGCCCACACTGTGGATCTTCGCCCCGCCCTGGTGGATGTCGTACGACACCACACCCCGGTCGTCCTTCGAGGCGGTCCACGACAGCTGGACGGCCCGGCTCCCGACCGCCCGGCCCCGGGGCGCCGACGGCGGGGTCGGCGCCGACCGGTCCGACGCGCCGGCCGCGGGGGTCCTCGCCCTGACCTCCCGGCTGCGCGGCCCGAGCCGTCCCTCGGTGTCCCGGGCCCGCACAGTGAAGACATACACGGTGGACGGCCGGAGTCTGGTGACATCCACCATGTGCTGCGAACCGGGTACATCCTTGACCTTCGTGGTGCCGCGATACACCTCGTAGCGGCTGATGCCGGTGTCCGCGACGACCGTGTTCCACATGACGTGCACACTCGTGGCGCTGCCGGCCTCGGCGGTCACGCCGGTCGGCGCCCCGGGCGCCCGGCCGCCGTCACCCGCCTGTTCCCAGGCGCACGAGGCGACCAGGGCGAGCACCGCGCAGATTGCGACGGACCGGCGGACGGAACAGGGAACGCCTCGCACGGGTCACCCTCCCCGGATGGCACACCGAATGGTCCGGACCAATATGGGGCCGTCGGTGCTCTCCCATCAAGAGGGCCGTCGTTGCCGGGCCGCCGCCGGGGTTACGTATGCTGAAGTTCCTCACGGCTGAACTTCTCAGGAAAGCTGGGGAGTTCACGCCTGTGGCGCGGACCGCTGTCGTCGCAGATCCCGCGCCGGCGCGGTGGCCGGGGGCCGGAGCCCGCGCGGTTCCGGGCCCCCGGCCGCTGTTCGGGGGTGTGGGGCCGGCCGTGTACCGTCCGGCGTTCGGCGGTGGCCGTCCGGCCGCTTCGGGAACAGATGGGCTGATCGTCCGTCAATGTCCCGTGGAGAGGCCTGGTCATCGTGCATGTCCCGTCGCTGGCGCTGGCCGCGGTCGGCGCCGCCCTGCTCGCCCCGACGGCGTTCCCCGCCGACCCGCCCGAGTTCCGGCTGGGCGCCGAACCCGTGGCCTGGCGCGGGGGCTCCGTGCGCGCCGCCGACCTGCCGGTTCCGACGGCATTCCGCGCCGACCTGCCCGGGTTCCGGCTGGGCGCCGAATCCCTGGCGTGGCGCGGGGGCTCCGTGCGCGCCGCCGACCTGCCGGTTCCGACGGCATTCCGGGCCGGTCTGCCCGGGTCCCGGCCGCACGGCCAGTCCGTGGCGTGGCGTGGGAGTACCGTGCGCGCCGCCGACCTGCTGGCCAGGGTGCGCGACTGCACCCCCGTCTCCCACGGCCACTACCGCCGCGACGCCGGCACCCCCGCGACCATCCCGGTCTGCGGCACCCGCGAGGCCGTCTTCTGGAAGGCGGACATGGACATCGACTGCGACGGCCGTCCCGGCGTCCACTGCAACAGCGCCACCGATCCGTCCTACTCGGCCACCACGTCCTACACGCAGTCGGACGGCCGCCCGCTCGACGCCGAGCGCCTTCCGTACGTCGTGGTGCCCGCCCCCAGCCGCGTCTGGGACTACCGGGCCCACGGCGTCCGGGGCGGGTCGGTCGCGGCCGTCGTCCACCAGGACCGGGTGCAGTACGCGGTGGTCGGCGACACCGGCCCGGAGGACATCATCGGAGAGGCGTCGTACGCCACCGCCGAGGCCCTTGGCATCAGCCCCGACCCGGTCGGCGGCGGCACCGGGTCCGGTGTCACGTACATCGTCTTCAAGGAGTCCCGGGTGACACCCATCGAGGACCGAGCCGCGGCGGTGACGACGGGGGAGCGGCTGGCACGGCAGTTCGTCGGGAGCCGCTGAGCCACCCACGAACCGTCCCCGTGACGGCGACGGCGACCGCGAGGACGACAGCGGGGATGGCGGCAGGGTGGCGACGACGGCAGACGAGCTGACGCCCACCCGGCTGTCAGCTCGTCCGACGGTTCCCGGGTCCCGCCCCGGCGCCCGGTCCCTGACACCCCGCCGCCAACGGCGAAGACCGGGATCCCGCGGGCTCCCCTGAGACCTCGTCACACCTTCCGGTACGTGTACGCGTCTGCCGCCGCCGCCTGCACCGCCGCGAGGTCGGCGCCGGTCGCCGCCGTGACGACCGCCGCCACGGCGCCCTCCACGAAGGGCGCGTCCACCAGGCGTGTGCCCTCCGGGAGTTCGTCGCCCTCGGCCAGCAGCGCCTTGACGGTGAGCACCGCACTGCCCAGGTCGGTCAGGACGGCGACCCCGGCCCCGCGGTCGACCGACGCGGCCGCGGCCGAGATCAGCTCGGCGCTCGTACCCAGCTCACCGCTCTCGGTGCCGCCCGCCGGGGCGACGGGCACCGCCGTGGCGCCGCCCGCGAGGCCCTTCGCCAGCTCGGCCACCGACCTGGCCACCTCCGCGCTGTGCGACACCAGCACGATTCCGACCAGCCGCTCGTCATTCATCGGCGGCCTCCGCCAGTCCGGCGATGAGCAGGGCGGCGGAGGTGGCACCGGGGTCCTGGTGCCCGATGCTGCGCTCGCCCAGGTAGCTCGCCCTGCCCTTGCGGGCCTGCAACGGGATCGTCGCCTCGGCGCCCTGCTCGGCCGCGCTGCGGGCCGCGGCGAAGGAGTCGCCGAGCGCGTCCACGGCGGGAACCAGTGCGTCGATCATGGTCTTGTCGCCCGGCGCCGCACCACCCAGTGTCATGACCGCATCGACCCCGGTCCGCAGTGCCTCGGCCAGCTGCTCCTCACTCACCTCCACGGCATCCCCGAGGGCCTTGCCGGTCCGGCGCAGCAGCGTCCCGTACAGCGGTCCCGACGCGCCGCCGACGGTCGAGATCAGCTGGCGGCCGGCGAGTGTCAGGACCGCGCCGGGGGTGGCGGGCGCGTCCTTCTCCAGCGCGGCCATCACGGCGGTGAACCCGCGCTGGAGGTTGCTGCCGTGGTCGGCGTCCCCGATGGGCGAGTCGAGGGCGGTGAGCCGTTCCGCCTCGCGGTCCACGGACGCGGCGGTCGCCGTCATCCAACGGCGGAAGAACTCGGCGTCGAGCACTGGATCTCCTTGCGTGGTAGGTACGTCGTGAGCAAGCAGCGATCGATCACCCCCTGTCCGTCACATGCCCCAGCGCAGGCCCGGCGTCTTCACCGGCGCGTCCCACAGCCGCAGCAGCTCCTCGTCGACCTGGCACAGGGTGACGGAGGCACCCGCCATGTCCAGCGAGGTGACGTAGTTGCCGACGAGGACCCGGGCGACGGGGACACCGCGTTCGCCGAGAATGCGCTGCACCTCCGCGTTGAAGCCGTACAGCTCCAGCAGCGGAGTCCCGCCCATGCCGTTGACCAGCACCAGGACCGGATTGCGGGGCGTGAAGTCCGCCAGGATCGCGTCGACGGCGGCCTCGGCGATCTCGGCGGAGGTCATCATCGCCCGTCGCTCCCGGCCGGGCTCACCGTGGATGCCGATGCCCAACTCCAGCTCGCCGGGCGGCAAGTCGAAGGTGGGCGTGCCCTTGGCGGGCGTGGTGCAGGCACTCAGTGCCACGCCGAAACTGCGGGAGTTCTCGTTGACCTGCCGCGCGATCGACTCCACACGCTCCAGCGGCTGGCCCGCCTCCGCCGCCGCGCCCGCGATCTTCTCCACGAACAGGGTGGCACCCGTGCCGCGCCGCCCGGCCGTGTAGAGGCTGTCGGTCACCGCCACGTCGTCGTTGACCAGCACCTTGGCGACCTGGATGCCCTCGTCCTCGGCCAGCTCGGCGGCCATGTCGAAGTTGAGCACGTCGCCGGTGTAGTTCTTGACGATGAACAGCACCCCGGCCCCGCTGTCCACGGCGGCCGCCGCCCGGGCCATCTGATCCGGTACCGGGGAGGTGAACACCTCGCCGGGACAGGCCGCCGAGAGCATGCCGGGGCCCACGAATCCGCCGTGCAGCGGCTCGTGCCCGGAGCCTCCGCCGGACACCAGGCCCACGTTTCCGGCCACAGGCGCGTCCCGCCGTACGATCACCCGGTTCTCCACGTCCACGGCCAGCTCGGGATGGGCGGCCGCCAGACCGCGCAGGGCGTCCGCGACCACGGTCTCCGGGACGTTGATGAGCATCTTCATGGGTACCTCCTGGTGCGACGGGCGGACGGACCTCTGGCGACAATTTTTTCAGGTCGGACCGGGTTGGGCCATTCGTCGATCCCGGCGGCGCGTGGCGGTCGGAGGCGGGCTCCGGCGGTCCCGCCGCCGACTCGCCGCCGACTCGGATGATGCGTCGTCAGGTGTCGTGTGTCGTGGTGGCTTCCCGGCACGGGCGCTGACCTCGGCAGTATCGACCTTGCGTCGCCGAAGGTCACGTGCCGGGGGGCGTTCCGGGCGCGCCCCGGCGGCGTGCCGGCCCGGCGGACCGATGGCCCTTCCGCGGTCGACCGCAGCCCGGCACCCTGCCGAGGGGGGAGATACGTCCCCCAGGGCTCAGGCGTCAGGATGCTCCGAGATCCGCGTGCAGGCGAGGCAGCAGGGAAGCCGGCTGGTCGCGTTCCGGCCCGCTCAGCGGGGCCAGGAGGTCCTCGTCCGCCGCCGTGACGTCGGCGGCGGGGTGGTCGAGGGCCGACCTTCCGTCCGGGGTGAGGCGCACATAGACGCGTCGGTGGTCCTCGGTGTCGGGGGCGCAGACGACGTGCCCGGCTTTGGCAGGTCCTTGACGATCTTGGCCAGCGCTCACTTCCAGGTCCAGCCGGGCCGCCAGGACGGTCTTGGGCTGCGGGCCGAGGCCGGCGAGCAGGGCGAGGGTGGTCAGGTGCCGCAGCCGCATGCCCCGGGCGGTCAGCGCCTCGGAGAGTCTTCGGCGGGCGGCCTCGCCCAGCGCGTACATCAGGCAGGCCTTGAGCTCCAGCACGCTGGGCGGCGTGGTCGGCGCGGGTGGCGGGGCGACGGCCGCTCGCGGGGCGCGTCCGGCGCCGGACGGGTTTCGCGCCGTCCCTGTGACGACCGGCTGCTCCAAGCTCTCCCCGTCTCCCTCTCGCTCTGTCTGCGCCCCGGGCTTCAGGGGGAACGCGTCACCGTGTCCTGGGCGCCGCACTCCGGGCGGAGCGCGTGGTCAGTGGCCGGTCGCCGGGCTCGGGCCCGTGGCGGCCACGGCGGCCGTCGGCGGCCGAGGCTCGTCCGTCGGGCCCGGGCCCCGTCGTCACGGACGGCTGGTCAGATAGCCGCCCATCGAAGTGAAGTACTCGGTCGCGGGCAACTCCCTGCCGTCCTCGGTCCGTACGCGGGTGATGGCCAGGCCGTGGTTGCGGCCCGTGCGCGCGTCGGCGCCGGCGACGATCACCACGCCCTCGCCCTCGCGGTAGAAGATGCGGCCGGGGGTGCCGCCGTAACGGCCCTCGGACACGACGGCGGAGAGGACCTCAAGTCGCTTGCCCTTGTGGAAGGTGAAGGCGCTCGGATACGGAGCGGACTGGGCGCGGACCAGGCGCTCCAGGTCCTCGGCGGGCCAGGTCCAGTCGATGCGGCTGTCCTCGATGGACCGCTTGTGGAAGAAACTGGCCTGGGACCGGTCCTGCTTGGTGAACTCCGCCTTGCCCGAGGCGATCAGGTCGAGGGCGCCCGTGGTGACCGGTGCGATGAGGGCGACGGTCTTGTGGAACAGGTCGGTGGCGGTGTCGGTCGGCTCCACGGGGACCGCCCGCTGCAGGACGATGTCGCCGGCGTCGAGCTCGTCGTCCATCATGTGGGCGGTGACGCCGACTTCGGGTTCGCCGTTGATGAGGGCCCAGATCAGCGGGGAGAAACCGGCGTACTTCGGCAGCAGCGAGTCGTGGACGTTCAGCGTGCCGTGGCGGGGCAGGTCGAAGATGCGCGGCGGGATCCAGGTCCGCCAGTTGTTGGCCACGATGATGTCCGGGTCGGCCTCCTTGAGCCGCTGGAACAGCTCCTCGTCGTCGGGGCGGTTGCGGATGATGACGGGGACGCCGTGTTCCTCGGCGAGATCGGCGACGGAGTCGCTCCAGATCTTCTCGTAGACGTGCTCGCTCTTGGGGTGCGTCACGACCGTCACCACGTCGTGCTCGGAGTCCAGGAGGGCTTGCAGGGTGCGGTGCCCCCAGGTCTGATAGCCGAACATGACGACCCGCATGGGGTTCCTCCTCAGGGCAGGGATAGGCGGCGCCAGTAAAGCAAGCCTTACCTAAGAGTGCAACGGGGCGCATTCCGTGCTGCGTTCATGCAGCCCGCGCCCCGTTGTTGTCCGTTTTGCCCGTCGACAGCTTCACGGGATGAGCTTAGGCTCACCTAAGTTTTGCGGGTTCGCCGTTCTCTCGGTGCGCCCTCGTCTCGTACTGCACACGGCTACACACGCCTGACAGGCGGCTGCCCCGCACGGATGGGAGTGACATGTCACAGGCTCTTCCTGATGACGACGCACCACTGATCCACGACCTCATAGGTATCGGCTTCGGACCGTCCAATGTGGCCATGGCGATCGCGCTCAGCGAGCACAACGCACGCGTCGGCAGGCAGGAGGCGGTCACAGCTCACTTCTTCGAGCAGCAGCCGAAGTTCGGCTGGCACCGCGGCATGCTGATCGACGACGCGACGATGCAAGTCTCCTTCCTCAAGGACTTGGTGACGCTCCGGAACCCGACGAGCGAGTTCAGCTTCCTGTGCTACCTGCAGAGCAGGGGCCGGCTGATCGACTTCGTCAACCACAAGAACCTGTTCCCGCTGCGGGTGGAGTTCCACGACTACTTCGAGTGGGCCGCGGCCAAGGTCGACGACATGGTCTCCTACGGCCACGAGGTCGTCGCCGTCACGCCCGTCGTGCGCGACGGGATCGTCGAGTACCTGGACGTGACCGCGCGGTCCGGGTCCGAACTCGTCGTCCACCGGGCCCGCAACCTCGTCATCGGCACCGGGCTGCGGCCCCGTATGCCCGAGGGCGTGGAGCGCGGCGACCGCGTCTGGCACAACTCCGACCTGCTGGCCAAGGTCGACGGCCTGGAGGGCACCGACCCCTCCCGCTTCATCGTGGTCGGCGCCGGACAGAGCGCCGCCGAGAACGTCGCCTACCTGCACCGCCGTTTCCCCGAGGCCGAGGTCTGCGCCGTCTTCTCCCGCTACGGCTACAGCCCCGCCGACGACAGCAGCTTCGCCAACCGGATCTTCGACCCCGAAGCGGTCGACGAGTACTTCACCGCGCCCGACGACGTCAAGCGCAGACTGATGGACTACCACGGCAACACCAACTACTCCGTGGTGGACATCGACCTGATCGACGACCTGTACCGGCAGGTGTACCAGGAGAAGGTCCTCGGCACGGAGCGGCTGCGCTTCCTCAACGTCTCCCGGCTCACCGAGGTCGTGGAGACCCCGGACAAGGTCCGTGCCACCGTCAAGTCCCTCGTCACCGGCGAACAGACCCCGCTCGACGCCGACGTCGTGGTCTTCGCCACCGGCTACACGCCCGCCGACCCCTTCGGCCTGCTGGGCGACGTCGCGGACCGGTGCCTGCGCGACGACGAGGGCCGCGCCCGCGTCGAGCGCGACTACCGGGTGGCGACCGACCCCGCCCTGCGCTGCGGTATCTACCTGCAGGGCGGCACCGAGCACACCCACGGCATCACGTCGTCCCTGCTGTCCAACACCGCCATCAGGGTCGGCGAGATCCTCGACTCGATCCTCGACCGGGGCCTGAAGCCCACGCTGTACGAGGCACGCCCGGTCGCCGACGGAATCGGCAGCGCCGCCCACTAGGGCGCGGTCCCTCCTCAGACTCCCGCTCGCTCGGACACCCCCCACAGCCCTGCCCGCCGGTCGCGCCGTCGTGACGGCGGTCGTGGCACGCACCGTGAATCCCCGTGAAAGGAACAACCGTGTCCACTGGTACACGCCCCGCGCTGACGCGGCTCGTCAGACACCTCCCCCGCGCGGCCGTCGCCGCCGTCGCCGCTGTCACCCTGACCGCCTGTGGGGGCGGCTCCGAGAAGACCGGGTCCGAGTCCTCGGCCGGGGCGAGCGCGGACTCCGCCGCCTTTCCGGTGACCGTCGAGCACAAGTACGGCAGCACCACGATCGACAAGGAGCCCAAGAGGGTCGTCACCCTCGGCCTGTCCGACCAGGACGCCGTGCTGGCCCTCGGGACCAAGCCGGTCGGCGCGGTGGACTGGTTCAAGGAGAAGCCGTACGGCAAGTGGCCGTGGGCCAAGGACAAGTGGGGCTCCACGCCGCCCGAGATCGTCGGTGAGCGCGACGAGTACAACATCGAGAAGATCGCCGCGCTCAAGCCCGACCTGGTCATCGCCCAGTACTCGGGCATGAAGAAGGAGCAGTACGACACCCTCTCCCAGTTCACCAAGGTCGTCGCCCAGCCCAAGGGCCACGACGACTACCAGGCGCCCTGGCAGGACATGACCCGGCAGATCGGCAAGGCGCTGGGCAAGACGGAGCAGACCGAGAAGCTGATCGACGACGTCGACGCCCATTTCAAGGCCGTCCGCGACGAGCACCCGGAGTGGAAGGGCAAGACCGTCACCGTCGGCGAGCCCTACGAGCCGGGCAAGTTCGCCGCGTTCTCGCCCAACGACCCCAAGGTCGTCTTCCTGAAGGAAATGGGCTTCACCACCTCCGAGAAGTACCGCAAGGCCCTCGGCAAGCAGAACGTCGCCGACCTCAGCGTCGAGCGCCTCGACGTGATGGAGGCCGACCGGACCGTGTGGCTGGGCACCCCCGAGACGGAGAAGGCCCTCAAGGCCGACTCGCTGTACAAGAAGACGAAGGTCCACCAGGAGAAGCGGGACCTGTTCCTGCCGTACGACAGCCCGGACATCGGCGCCGCGCTCTCCTTCAACACGGTGCTGTCGATCCCGTACGCCATCGACCAGGTCGTCCCGAAGCTCGAGGCCATCAAGTAGGCCGGGCCGGGTGCCGCCCGCCGGCGCCCCTCCGGCCGACCCGCCCGCCCGGTGGCCGTCCCCACCGGGCGGGCCCAGGCCCGCACTTGCACGATCCCTCGCTGACGCTTCACCAGGGAAAGGCCCACTGAACGATGTTTGACGCCGAGTCGAACAGGACATCCGCTTGCGGGACACCCGTCACCGGCGGGCAGTCCGGCATCTGGCTCGCCCAGCAGATCGAGCCCGACGGCTCGGCCTACAACGTCTCGTTCGTCCTGCGACTGCGCGGCGACATCGACCTGGACCGTCTGACGGCCGCGGTCCGGCGGGCCGCCGAGGAAGCCGAGTGCCTGCACGTCCGGATCGTCGCCGGGGACGGCGCACCGCGCCAGGCGCCCACCCGTCTCCCCGTCGACGTACCGCTCGTCGACGTCAGCGGCGAGGCGGACCCGAGGGACGCCGCCGGCCGCTGGATGGAGGCCGAACGCGACCGCCCCGCCGACCTCGCCGCCGGCCCGCTGTTCGCGCAGGCCCTGCTGCGGCTCTCCGACGACCACGTCTGGTGGTACCAGCGCTACCACCACATCGTCATCGACGGCGTCGGCATCGCCCGGATCACCCGCCGCGCCGGCGACCTCTACACGTCCGGTGACCAGGCCCCCGCCCCCGACTGGTCGCTGACCCGGCTGGTCGAGGCGGACACCGCCTACCGCGCGTCGGAGCACTACACGAGGGACCGCGCGTACTGGCTGGAGCGCATGGCCGGCCGTCCCGAGCCCGTCCGGCTCGTCGAGCGCGCCCCCGCGCCCATGACCCGGCGCGTCCGCCGCACGACGGAACTGCCCGCACCCGCCGTCATCCGGCTGCGCACCACCGCCGCGGACGCCGGCGTCAGCCTCTCCCGCCTGCTGGTGGCCGCCGTGGCCGCCTACCTGCACCGCGCCACCGGCGAACAGGACCTCGTCCTCGGCCTGCCCGTCACCACCCGGCGCGACCCAGGGACCCGGGACATCCCCGGCATGGTCTCCAACATCCTCCCCCTGCGCCTGAGCGTCCGCCCCGACATGACCGGCGCCGACCTCGTGGCCGCGGTCCGTACGGCGATCTCCGAGACCGTCACCCACAGCCGCTACCGCGCCGAGGACCTCGCCAGGGACCTCGGACTCGTCGACGGCGTGCGGGAACTCGTCGGGCCCACGGTCAACGTCCTGACGCGCGACGCGGGGCTCCGCTTCGGCGACCTCGACGCCGACCTCGTCCCGCTGTGGCTCGGCCCCGTCAGCGACCTGGCCGTCACCATCGGCGACATCCAGGCCGGACACGGCCTGCGCATCCACCTCGACGCGGACGCCGCCGTGTGCGACGAGCGGACACTGACGGAGCACGAGCAGCGCTTCCTGCGGCTCCTCCAGGCCCTCACCGACGACCTGACCCGCCCCCTCGCGCACATCGAGCTGACCTCCGGAGAGGAACGCGCCCGACTGCTGGGCGACTTCGGCGTGGCACCCCGCGAGGTGCCCGGGCTGTCCTGGCCCGCCGCCTTCGAGGAGCAGGCGCGCCGCACACCGGACGCCGTCGCCCTCGTGCACGAGGACCGGGAGCTGTCGTACGCGGAGCTCAACGCCGCCGCGAACCGTCTCGCCCGGCTGCTCGCCGCCCGGGGCGTGGGCGGCGAGGACGTCGTGGCGGTGGCGCTGCCGCGCTCGCCGGAGCTCGTCATCTGCCTGCTGGCCGTGATGAAGGCGGGGGCCGCCTACCTGCCGCTGGACGCGGACCACCCCAAGGACCGCATCGCCTACATGCTGGAGGACGCCGGCGCCCGCACGGTGGTGACGACGCGTGAGCTGTCCGCCGAGCTGCCGGCCGTGCCCGGCGCCGAGCGACTGGTGCTGGACGCACCGGCCGTGACCGCAGAGTGCGCCGCCCTGGACGGCTCCGACCCCGGCTTCCCCGTCGCCCTCGACCAGGCCGCGTACGTCATCTACACCTCGGGCTCCACCGGCCGCCCCAAGGGTGTCGTCGTCTCGCACGACGGCGTCGGCAGCCTGGTCGCCACCGCCACCGACCGGATCGGCATCACCGCCGGAAGCCGTGTCGTGCAGTTCGCGTCCGTCGGCTTCGACGTGACGGTCTGGGACCTGATCATGTCGCTGTGCGTCGGCGGCCGGATCATCCTCGTCCCCACCGAGCGCCGCGTCGCCGGGCCCGCCCTCACCGACTACATCGCACGCCACCGCGCCACCCACATGATCCTGCCGCCGTCGCTCGTCTCCGCGCTGCCGCAGGAGTGCGAACTGCCCGACGGCGCCGTGCTGATCGTCGGCACCGAGGCCGTACCCGGCGAGCTCATCGCCCGCTGGTCCGGACGGCTTCAGGTCGTCGTCGCGTACGGACTCACCGAGGCCACCGTCAACTCCACGCTGTGGCTCGCCGACCCGGACCGGCCGGGTCCCGCGCCGATCGGCCGCCCGGACCCCAACACCCGCGCCTACGTGCTCGACTCGGCGCTCCGCCCGGTGCCGGTGGGCGCCGAGGGCGAGCTGTACGTCGCCGGGCGGGGCCTCGCGCGCGGCTACCTGGGCAGGCCGGGGCTCACCTCGGAACGCTTCGTCGCCGACCCGTTCGCCGACGAGCCCGGCGCCCGCATGTACCGGACCGGAGACCGGGTGCGCTGGGGCGCCGACGGCAACCTGGAGTTCCTCGGCCGCGCGGACGGCCAGATCAAGATCCGCGGCCACCGCGTCGAACCCGGCGAGGTCGAGAGCGCCTTCATGGCCTGCCCCGGCATCGCCCAGGCCGCCGTCCTGGCCCGCGAGGACCACCGGGGCGTGAAGCGGCTCGTCGCCTACCTCGTGGCCGAGGCCGGCGCGGACGCCGACACCGCCGTGGCACAGGCCCGTACCCGGATCGCGGATGCCCTGCCCGACCACATGGTCCCGTCGGCCCTCGTACGCCTCGACGGCCCTCTGCCGCTGACGCCGAACGGCAAGCTCGACCGCCGCGCCCTGCCCGCCCCCCGGTGGACGGCCCTCGGCGGCGACGACCTGCCCGCCACAGCCGCCGAGGCCGCGCTGGCCGATCTGTTCGCCGACGTGCTCGGCCTGCCGTCGGTGGGCGTCCACGACAGCTTCTTCGAACTGGGCGGCGACAGCATCGTCGCCATCCAGCTCGTCAACCGCGCCCGCGAGGCCGGGCTGGCGATCGACCCGCGCGATGTGTTCCGGCACCGCACGGTCGCCGCGCTGGCCCGCCTCGCCGCAGACGCGCGGCCCTCCGACGGTGCCCTGCTGCCCGCTCCGTACGGGCTCGTCGCCCTCGGTGAGACGGAGCGCGCCGAATGCCTCGCGGCCCTCCCCGGCCTCGTCGACGCCGTGCCGGCCACGCCGCTCCAGGAGGGCTTCTGCTTCCACGCCTCCGTCGACGAGGACGGCGCCGACGGCTACACCGTCCAGGACATCGTCGAACTCTCCGGTGATGTCGACCCCGAGGCCCTGCGGGCCTCCGTCCAGGGCCTTCTCGACCGTCACCCGCTGCTGCGCGCCGCCTTCCACCAGCTGGCGGACGGCAGGATCGTGCAGCTGATCGGGGAGCGGGCCGAGCTGCCGTGGCGGTACGCCGACCTGTCCGGCCTGGACGGCGGTCAGCGGTCCCGCGCCGCCGAGGACGTGGCGGCGCGGGAGCGGGCGGCCGGATTCGACCTCGCCGCGCCGCCCCTGCTGCGGGCCGCGCTCATCCGCCACGCCGCCGAACGGTCCCAGCTGGTGCTGACGCTGCATCACATCGTGGTGGACGGCTGGTCGGTCGCGCTGCTGCTGCGCGAACTGCTCGACGGCTACCGGCCCGGCGCCGCGGCCGAACGGCCCGAGCAGGATCAGACGTACCGGGCGTACGCGGCCTGGCTCGCCGCCCGGGACCGGCAGGGCGCGCTGGATGCGTGGCGCGACGCCCTCGCCGGTTTCGACGGACCCGCCCGGCTCCCCGTACGCGGGACGGACGAGGGCGGGCACGGCACGGACACGGTGACCGTGGAGCTGTCCGCGGCGGACACCGCCGCGCTCGGGGAGCGGGCCCGGCAGCTCGGGCTGACCCTCGCCAGCGTCGTCCAGGGCGGCTTCGGGCTGCTGCTCGGCGATGTGGCCGGCTCGCGCGACGTGGTCTTCGGCACCACCGTATCGGGCCGCCAGGCCGCCGTGGAGGGCGTCGAGACCCTGGTCGGCCTGCTGATCAACACGCTCCCGGCGCGGCTGCGGTGGCGTCCGGAGCAGTCGCTCGTGGACGTCCTCGCACGGTTCCAGGACGAGCAGGCCGAACTGCTGGACCACCAGCACGTGGGGCTCGCCGACATCCAGCGGGCCGTGGGACACGGTGAGCTGTTCGAGGCGCTGGTCGTCGTGGAGAACCTGCCCGACGCGGGCGAGCCGTGCGACCCGGCGGGACAGATCCGCGTCACCGGCTCCACGGTCCGTGACGCCGTCCACTACCCGCTGGCCCTCACCGTCCTGCCCGGCGAGCGGCTCCGGCTGCGCCTCGACCACGACTCCGCCCGCCTCGACGCCGCCGCGGCCCGCCGGTTCGCCGACCGGCTGCGGGCCGTGCTCGGCGAGTTCACCGCCGATCCGCTGCGTCCGGTGGCGCGCCTCGGCACGCTCCCGGCCCACGAGGAGCGCGCCGCCCGCGACCTGCTGACCGGCGCGGACCGCACACCGGCCGACGACACCGTGCACGGCGCCTTCGCCCGGCAGGCCCGCCGGATGCCGGACGCCACCGCTCTGGTCCACGAGGCCGGGCGGACGACGTACGCCGAACTGGACGCTCGCGCCGAGGCGTTGGCGCACCGACTGCTCGCGCGCGGGGTGACGCCCGAGTCCGTGGTCGCCGTCGCCGTGCCCCGTTCCGCCGAGACGCCGGTCGCGCTGCTCGGCGTGCTCAAGGCGGGCGCGGCCTACCTGCCGGTGGACGTCGACTACCCGGCGGACCGGGTGCGGTACATGCTCGCCGACTCCGGCGCGCGGACGGTGGTCGTCACCGAGGAGTCCCTGGCCCGGCTGCCCGTCCTCGACGGCGTCGCCCCCGTCGTGCTCGGACCCGAGGAGACCGCTGCCCCGGACGCCCCCGTGGCCGTGCCGGTCCATCCCGACAGCGCCGCGTACGTGATGTACACCTCGGGCTCCACCGGCCGGCCCAAGGGCGTGGTCGTGACCCACCGCGCGGTGGTCGGCCAACTCACCTGGACCGCCGAGCAGTTCGGGTACGGGCCGGACGAGCGCGTCCTGCACCAGTACTCCACAAGCTTCGACCCGTCCGTGCTGGAGCTGTTCACCCCGCTGCTCACCGGTGGCACCGTCGTGGTCGCCCGCCCGGACGGGCACCGGGACCCCGCGTACCTCATCGACCTGATCCGCCGCGAACGGGTCACGGGCATCGACCTCGTGCCCTCCCTCTACGGCGCCCTCCTGGCGGAGGACGACGCGGGGGAGTGGTGGGCGACCCTGCGCCGCGCCTTCAGCGGCGGCGAGGCGCTGCCCGTGCCGCTGGCCCGCCGCTGGCAGGAGTGCACCGGTGTCCCGCTGGTCAACGTCTACGGCCCCACCGAGGCCGTCATCCAGGTCACCAGCTGGGAAGCGGGCGCCGCCCCCCGGGAGACCGGCACGGTGCCCATCGGGCGGCCGGTGTGGAACACGCGCCTGTACGTCCTCGACCGCCACCTCCGCCCGGTCGCGGCGGGCGAGCCGGGCGAGCTCTACATCGCGGGCGCGCAGCTGGCCCGCGGCTACCACGGACGCACCGCGCTGACGGCGGAACGATTCGTTGCCGATCCGTTCGGCCATCCGGGCGAGCGGATGTACCGCACCGGAGACATGGTCCAGTTCAGTGGAGACGGTGTGCTCACCTACCTCGGGCGCACCGACCACCAGGTCAAGATCAGGGGTAACCGGGTGGAACTCGGTGAGATCGAGGCTCGGCTGCGCGAGCAGCCGGCCGTCGGCGACGTCGTGGTCGTGGCCCGCGACGACGAGCGGGGAGTCAAGCAGCTGGTGGCCTATCTGGTCCCGGCCGCCGGTACGGGCGACCTGGACGTGGAGGCCGTGTGCCGCGAGATGAGCGGCGCGCTGCCCGCACCGATGGTGCCCAGCCACTTCGTACCGCTGAAGGCCCTGCCGCTGACCCCGGGCGGGAAGATCGACCACACGGCCCTGCCCGCCCCCGAGCTCCGCAGGCGGCACAGCGGCACGAACGGAACGAGCCCCACGGCACGCGAGGGCCACGAACGGCGGCTCTGCGCCGTCTTCGCCGACGTCCTCGGCCTCGACGAGGTCGACGCCGACGAGGACTTCTTCGCCCTGGGCGGCGACAGCATCCTGTCCATGGCGGTCTCCGGCCGCGCCCGCAGGGCGGGCCTCGCCGTCAGCCCCCGCGACGTCTTCGAGCACCGCACCCCGGCCGCCCTGGCGGCCGCCCTCGGCGGCACGCGGGACACGGCCCCGGCCGTGGTCGCGGACTCCGACGGGGTCGGCGACGTGCCGCTGCTGCCGATCGTCCACCAGCTCCGCGAGGACGGCGGCACGATCGGCCGCTTCAACCTGTCGATGCTGCTCCAGGCGCCCGCCGACGCGGACACCGGGAAGCTGACGCGGGTCCTCCAGGCGGTCCTCGACCACCACGACGGACTGCGCCTCGTCCTCACCCGTATGGACCTCGGTCCGGCCGTCCCGGCGCTGTGGTCCGCGCGGACGACCGCCCCGGGCTCGGTCGACGCCGCCGCCCTGCTGCGCCGCGTCGACGTCCGGGATCTCGACGACGCCGCGCTCCGGGCCGTGATCGGCGAGGAGTCCGACGCGGCGGCGGGCCGCCTCGACCCCGACAGCGGCGCCATGGTCCAGGCGGTGTGGTTCGACGCCGGCACGGAGCGGCCCGGCCGTCTGCTGCTGGCCGTCCACCACCTGGTGATCGACGGCGTGTCCTGGCGGGTCCTCCTCGGCGACCTCGCCGCCGCCTGGGACGCCGTCGCGCGGGGTGAGCGGCCCGCCCTGGAGCCGGTGCCCACCTCCCTGCGCCGGTTCGCCCGGGACGTCGCCGAGCAGGCCGGCTCACCGCAGCGGCAGGCCGAACTCCCCCACTGGGCCGCGACGTTGGCGCCCGGCGCCGACCTGGTGCCCGGTGCGGCCCGCACCGGCACGGCCGGAGCTGCGCGGGAGCACCTCGTCACCCTGCCCGCCGAGGAGACCCGGGCGCTGCTCACCACCGTGCCCGCCGCGGTCGGCGCCGACGTCACCGAGGTCCTGCTCGCGGCGCTGCGGCTGGCCGTCACACGCCGGCGCGCGGAGAGCGGAACGCCCCCGGACGGCGATCTGCTGGTCGACCTGGAGCGGCACGGCCGTGACGGCACCGACGCCGACGTGTCGCGCACCATCGGCTGGTTCACCAGCCTGCATCCCGTCCGGCTGCCCGCCGCCGACGATCCGCTGGACGCGCTCCGGCAGGTCAAGGAGTCCGTGCGGTCCGCGCCGGACTCCGGCGCCGGCTACGGCATGCTGCGCTACCTCAACCCGCAGCTCGCCCCAGTCTTCACCCGACTCTCCAGCGCCCAGGTGCTGTTCAACTACTTCGGCCGGCTGCCCGCCGAGCAGACCCGCGACTGGGCTCCCGCCGTCGAGTCCGACGCGCTGCGCGTCGAACCCGACGCCGACCTCGCCATGCCGTACCCGCTCCAGGTCAACGCCGTCTGCGCGGACACCCCGCGGGGCCCGGAGCTGCGCGCCACCTGGACCTGGCCGGACGGCGACGTGCTCACCGCCGAGGACGTCCACGCCCTCGGCCGTGCCTGGGCCGACGCCCTGCGCGAACTCGTCGCCCGCACCGGCACGCCCGGCGCCCTGCCGTCCCTCACCCCCTCGGACCTGCCGCTGGTGCGGCTCACCCAGGCCGAGATCGACCTGGTCGCGCAGGCCGGCCCGGCGCCGGTGGCCGACATCTGGCCGCTGTCGCCGCTCCAGGAGGGCATCCACTTCCACGCCAGCTACGACACCTCGGCCCTCGACGTCTACACCGCCCAGGACACCTTCGACTTCGGCCACCGGCTCGACGCCGACCGGCTCCGGGCCGCCTGTACGACCCTGCTGCGCCGCCACCCGAGCCTGTGCGCCGGCATCACCAGCGACGGCCTGCCCCAGCCCGTCCAGTTCGTCTGCCGGGCCTGCGACCTGCCCGTACCGCTCACCGAGGTCGACCTGACCGGCCTGACGGAGGCCGAGCGGCAGGCACGCCTCACCGCCCTCTCCGACGCCGACCGGCGGCAGCGGTTCGACCTGGCCACCCCTCCGCTGTTCCGGCTCACCCTGATCCGGCTCACCGACACCACCGACCGGCTGATGCTCAGCCACCACCTGGTCGCCTGGGACGGCTGGTCCCAGTCCCTCTTCCTCGACGAGCTGCTGGAGCTGTACGCGACGGCCGGCGACGACAGCGCCCTGCCCGCCCCCGGCAGCTACCGCGACTACCTGGGCTGGCTCGCCGGCCAGGACTTCGACGCCGCACGGCAGACCTGGCAACGGGCCCTCGGCCGGCTCGACGGGCCCACCCTCGTCGCCCGCGAGCGCGGCGACGAACCCACCATCCCGCGCCGCCGCACCCTCGCCCTCGGCCGCGCCCTGAGCGACCGGCTCCGCGCGTGCGCCCGCGAGCACGGCCTGACGATCAACGCGGTGCTCTCCGCCGCGTGGGCGCTCGTGCTGTCCGCCACGGTCGGCCGTGACGACGTGGTGTTCGGCGCCACCGTCGCCGGGCGCCCCGCGGACGTGCCGGGCGTCGACACGACGATCGGCATGTTCCTCAACACCGTGCCCCAGCGCGTCACCCTCGACCCGGCCGAGCCCGTCGGCGACCTGCTGCGCCGCGTCCAGTCGGAGCGGGTGGCCCTGATGGACCACGAGTACCTGGGCCTCGCCGAACTCCAGCGCGCGGGCGGGCACCCCACCCTCTTCGACACGCTGTACGTCCTGCAGAACTTCGCCGACGAGGGCGCCTTCCGCAGGCTCACCGAGCGGCACGGCATCACGGGCGTGGGCAGCGTGGACGCCACCCACTACCCGATGACGCTCATCGTCAACCCGGCCGAGACCGTCCAGGTCAAACTGGAGTACCGCCCCGACCTGGTCGACGACGACCGGGCGCAGGCCACGCTGGACCGCTTCGGCGCCCTCGTGGAGCGGCTCATCGGCGACCTGACCACCCGCGTCGGCGCCCTGGACCTGCTGCTGCCCGCTGAGCGGGAGTCCTTGAGCGCCGAGTGGGCGGGCAGCCGGGAACCGGTACCGAACGAGACCATCGCCGACATGCTCACCGCGCAGGTCGCCCGCACCCCCGACGCCGTGGCCCTCGTCTTCGGCGAACGCGCCCTCACCTACGCCGAGTTGGACGCCCACATCAACCGGCTCGCCCGGCTGCTGCTCGCCCGGGGCGCCGGACCCGAGAAGGTCGTGGCGCTCGCGTTGCCCCGGTCCATCGAGATGGTGGCCGCCCTGTTCGCCGTGCTGCGGACCGGCGCCGCCTACCTGCCGCTGGACCTCGACCATCCCGCCGACCGGCTGCGGCTGATGGTCGAGGACACCGGGCCGCTGTGCCTGGTGTCCTCGACCGCCGTCGCCCCGACCCTGCGCGGCGGGACCGGCCCCGTGGCGCCCGAACTCCTCCTGGACGACGCGGCCGTGGCCGCCGAGCTCGCCGCCCTGCCCGGCGGGGAGGTCACGGACGCCGAGCGACCCGCGTTCGCCCACTACGTGCCCGACCGCCTGGAGTACCCCGCGTACGTCATCTACACCTCCGGCTCGACCGGCCGGCCCAAGGGCGTCGTCACCCCGTACCGGGGCCTGACCAACATGCAGCTCAACCACCAGAAGGAGATCTTCGACCCGGCCATCGCCTCCGCCGGCGGGCGGCGGCTGCGCATCGCGCACACCGTGTCCTTCGCCTTCGACATGTCCTGGGAGGAGCTGCTCTGGCTTGTCGAGGGACACGAGGTCCACGTCTGTGACGAGGAACTGCGCCGCGACGCCGAGGCCCTGGTCGCCTACTGCGACCGGCACCGCGTCGACGTGGTCAACGTGACGCCCACGTACGCCCAGCTCCTCATCGAGGAGGGCCTGCTCGACCAGGACGAGGCAGCCGGGAGACACCGGCCCGCCCTGGTCCTGCTCGGCGGCGAGGCCGTCTCCGACACCGTGTGGAGCAGGCTCCGCCACACCGACGGCACCTACGGCTACAACCTGTACGGGCCCACCGAGTACACGATCAACACGCTCGGCGGCTCCACCACCGACAGCGCGACCCCCACCGTCGGCCTGCCCATCCGCAACACCCGCGCCTACGTGCTGGACACCATGCTGCGGCCGGTGCCGCCGGGCTGCCCCGGCGAGTTGTACATCGCCGGCACCGGCCTGGCCCGCGGCTACCACGACCGGCCCGGCCTGAGCGCGGAGCGGTTCGTCGCCGACCCGTTCGGCGAGCCCGGCGAGCGCATGTACCGCACGGGCGACCTCGTACGGCAGCGGCCCGACGGCCTGCTGGACTTCCTCGGCCGCACCGACGACCAGGTGAAGATCCGCGGCTACCGCATCGAGCTGGGCGAGATATCCACGGCCCTGTCCACCCACCCGGACGTCGCGCACGCGGCGGTCGTCGTGGCGGAGAACGCCGGAACCAAGCGCCTCGTCGGCTACTACGTGCCCGAGGACGGTGCCGACGAGCGGCTCGTGCCGGCCCTGCGCGACCACCTCAAGGCCGCTCTGCCCGACTACATGGTCCCCTCCGCGCTCGTCGCCGTGGACACCCTGCCGCTCACCGTCAACGGCAAGCTGGACGTCAAGGCCCTGCCCGCCCCCGACTTCGGCGGGACGGGCCCCAGCCGCGCCCCGCGCACCCCACAGGAGGAGACGCTGTGCGCGCTCTTCGCCGAGGTGCTCGGCCTGCCCCGGGGCAGCGTCGGCATCGACAGCGACTTCTTCGCTCTCGGTGGCCACTCGCTGCTCGCCACCCGGCTGGTCGGTCGCGCCCGCACCGCCCTGGACGCCGAGCTGGCGATCCGGGACCTGTTCGAGGCGCCCACCGTCGCCGAACTGGTCGAGCGTGTGGCTCTCCCCGGCGCCGCCGCCCGCCCGTCGCTGACGGCCGCCGAGCGGCCCGCCGAACTGCCGCTGTCCCACGCCCAGCAGCGGCTGTGGGTCATCCAGCAGATCGAGTGCACCTCGGCCGCGTACAACTTCCCGCTGGTCATGCGGCTGCGCGGCGCTCTCGACGTGGACGCCTGGCGCCTGGCCCTGGCCGATGTCACCGCCCGCCACGAGGCGCTGCGCACGGTCTTCGCCGAACGCGACGGCCAGGCCTTCCAGCGGGTGCTGCCCGCCGAGCAGGCGCGGCCGGTGGTGGAACACCTGCGCGCCAGTGAGGACGAGGTGCCGGGCATCATCGACGCGGCCGTCAACCGGCCCTTCGACCTCGCCACCGAACTGCCCTTGCGCGCCACCGTCGCCGAGCTGGCACCGGACGACCACGTCGTCATCCTGCTGCTGCACCACATCACCACCGACGAGTGGTCGGACCGGCCGTTCCTGCGCGACCTGGCCACGGCCTACGCCTCGCGCCTGGACGCCGGCAAGGCGCCCGACTGGGAGCCGCTGCCCGTCCAGTACGCCGACTACGCCATGTGGCAGCAGCGGCTGCTCGGCGACCCCGCCGACCCGGGCAGCCTCGCCGCCCGGCAGCTGGAGTACTGGCGTACGACGCTCGACGGAGCGCCCGAGGAGCTGGAGCTGCCCACGGACCGGCCGCGCCCGGCACGGCCGGCGTTCTCCGGCGCCGAACTGGACATCGCGTTCGACGCCGACGTCCACGAGGGGCTGAGGCGGCTCGCCCGGGAGACCGGCGCCAGCATGTTCATGGTCGTGCACGCGGCCGTCGCCGCCCTGCTGCACCGCATGGGCGCCGGCACCGACATCCCCCTCGGCTCGCCCATCGCCGGGCGCGGTGACGAGGCGCTGGACGACCTGGTCGGCTTCTTCGTCAACACGCTGGTGCTGCGCACCGATCTCCAAGGCGACCCGAGCTTCACGGAACTCCTCGCCCGGGTCCGGGAGACCGACCTGGCCGCGTTCTCCCACGCCGACGTGCCGTTCGAGTCGGTGGTGGAGAAGCTCAACCCCACGCGGTCGCTGTCCCGCAACCCGCTGTTCCAGGTGATGGTCGGCTACCACGCCCGCACCGGCGACGAGCTGGAACTGCCCGGACTGCGCACCGAGTTCGTGCCGTTCCGCGTCCGCTCCGCCAAGTTCGACCTGGTGTTCAGCTTCACCGAGCACCTGGCCTCCGGCCACGACACGGGCTCCCTGAGCTGCCGTCTGGAGTTCGCCACCGAACTGTTCGACCGGGAGACCGCCGAGCGGCTCGGCGACCGGCTCCGCGCACTGGTGACGGCCCTCGTCGCAGCGCCCGAACGGCCCCTCTCACGGGCGGAGATCCTCACCGCCGACGAACGGCGACTGGTGATGGAGGGCTTCAACTCGACCGCCCGCCAGGTCGACGAGGCGTCGCTGCCGGCCCTGTTCGCCCGGCAGGTCGCCGAACAGCCCGACGCCGTCGCCGTCGTCGACCGGTCCCGTCCGGTGACGTACGCCCGGCTCGACGTGCGCGCCAACCGCATCGCCCGGCTGCTGGCCGCGCAGGGCGTGGGCGCGGAGAGCGTGGTGGGCGTGGCCGTGCCCCGCTCGGTCGACATGGTCGCCACCGTGCTCGCCGCGCTGAAGCTCGGCGCCGCGTTCCTGCCGCTGGACCTGGTCCACCCGGCCGACCGCCTCCGGTACATGATCGAGGACTCGCGGGCGGCCCTGGTGGTCGGCACCGAGCCGGTCGCGGGGAAGATCCCCGACGTGCCCGGGGTGCCCGTCGTGCTGCTCGACGCGCCGGACACCGCCGCCGCACTGGACGCCCTGCCCGAGACCGCTGCGGGCGACGGACCGGCCGGCCTGGACCAGGCCGCCTACGTCATCTACACCTCCGGTTCGACCGGCCGCCCCAAGGGCGTCGTCGTACCGCACGAGGGCATCTCCAGCCTGGTCGCCACCGCCGTCGACCGGATGGGCCTGCGGCCCGACAGCCACGTGCTGCAGTTCGCGTCGATCGGCTTCGACGTGTTCGCGTTCGAACTGTCGATGGCCCTGTGCCACGGCGGGCGGCTCGTCCTCGTCACCGACGAGGTCCGGGTCGCCGGACCGGCGCTCACCGACTTCCTCGCGGACCACCGGATCACCCACATGATCCTGCCGCCGTCCCTGGTGTCGGCGCTGCCGCCCGGCTGCGCCCTGCCCGAGGGCTCCACCGTCCTCGTCGGCACCGAGACGGTGCCGCCGGACCTGTTCGAACGCTTCGGCACCACGGCCCACCTGATCTGCGCGTACGGGCTCACCGAGGCGACCGTCAACTCCACGCTGTGGCCCTCGCGGGAGCACGGCGGCCGGCCCGCGGGCCGGGTGCCCATCGGCCGGCCCGACCCCAACACCCGCTGCTACGTCCTGGACGAGCGTCTGCGCCCGGTGCCGCCGGGTGTGGCGGGAGAGCTGTACGTCTCCGGCCGTGGCCTGGCGCGCGGTTACCTCGGCAAGGCGGGGCTGACGTCGCAGCGGTTCGTCGCCGATCCGTACGGCCCGCCCGGCAGCCGTATGTACCGCACCGGCGACCGCGCCCGCTGGCGCCGGGACGGCAACCTCGACTTCCTCGGCCGGGTCGACACCCAGGTGAAGGTCCGGGGCTTCCGGATCGAGCTGGGCGAGATCGAGGCGGCACTGGCCAGACACCCTGCGGTGGCCCAGGCGACCGTGCTGCCCGACCGCGACGGCGACATCGTCCGCCTGGTCGGCTACGTGGTGCCCGAGGCGGGGGAGCTGGATCCGCACAGCGTGCGGGCCCATGTGGCCGGGCTGCTGCCCGAGTACATGGTTCCGTCCCTGGTGGTGCCGCTGGACGGGCCGCTGCCGCTGACGCCCAACGGCAAGCTGGACCGCAAGGCGCTGCCCGCGCCGGACTGGTCGGCCATGACCGGCGACGCCCGCCCGGCCACCGAGACCCAGGCGCGGCTCGCCGCGCTGTTCGGCGAGATCCTCAAGCTGGACGGCGTCGGCGTGCACGACAACTTCTTCGCGCTCGGCGGCCACTCCATGGCCTCGATGCGGCTGCTGGGCCGCATCCGCGCCGAGTTCGGGGTGGAGCTGAGCATCCGGGACGTCTTCGACGCGCTGACCGTCGCCGGGATCGCGGCCAAGCTGGAGAGCGCGGCAGCGGCCCGCCCGGCGCTGCGGCCCGCCGGCGACCGGGAGGAGCCGCCGCGGGTCGCACCGGTCCAGCGCCGGCAGTGGGAGGCGTACCGCCGTACCCCCGGATTCGACCACGCGCTGGTGCTGCGCTCGCCGGACGGGCTGGACGCCGACGCGCTGGCGGCCGCGCTCGCCGATGTGGCGGGGCGTCACGAACCGCTGCGTACGGCGTTCCACGAGCGGGACGGTGCCGTGCTCCCGCGCCCGGCAGAGCCCCCGGCCCTGATCCTGGAGGAGTGCGCCGACGTGGACGCGCGCCTGGCGGAACTGGCGGGCCGGTCCCCGGACCTGACCGTGGAACCCCCGGTGCGGGCCCATCTGCTCACCGCCCCGGACGGCGGTGGTGCGCTGCTGCTGACCACGCACTACCTGGCGGTGGACGAATGGTCGGTGGTGCCCCTGTTCCGCGACCTCACCACGGCCTACGCGGCCCGGGCGGAGGGCCGCGCACCCGAGTGGGAGCCGCTGCCGGTCACGTACACGGACTACACCCACTGGGCCCGCGACGTCCTCGGCGACCTCGCCGACCCCGGCAGCCGTGGCGGGCGTCAACTCGCCTACTGGCGGCAGACGCTGAAGGGCGCGCCGCGGCGGCTGGCCCTCCCGACGGACGGTCCGCGCCCCGGCGCCCCCGGCGGCGGGCAGGTGGACTTCGTCCTGGACGAACGGCTGCACGCCGCCGTGGACGACCTGGCCCGGACGACCGGCACCAGCATGTTCATGGTGCTGCACTCGGCGCTGGCGGCCCTGCTCACCGCCCACGGCGCGGGCACCGACCTGCCCATCGGCACGATGGTCGCCGGCCGCACCGACGAGCAACTGGCCGGCCTGGTGGGGTGTTTCCTCAACACGGTCGTGCTGCGTACCGACACGGCGGGCGACCCGACGTTCGCGCGGCTGCTGACCCGGGTGCGGGAGACCACGCTGAGCGCCCTCGACCGGCAGGACGTCCCGTTCGACGAGGTCGTCCGGGCGGCCGGGCTGCCGCCGGAGGGCCCGCAGGTGATGGTGATCCACCACGAGCAGGCGGACCTCGGGCAACTGGAGGGCGGCATCGGCTCGTTCCACGCCGTGCCGACCGGCTCGGCGCGCGCGGAGCTGACCCTGAGTTTCTACGAGCCGCGCGGCACGGGACCTGTGCACTGCGAACTGATCCACGCCACCGGCCTGATCGACCCCGCCACGGCACGGCGGCTCGCCGACGAACTTCTCTGGCTGCTGCGCACCGTGGCAGCCGACCCCGAGCAGCCGCTCTCGGAGCTGTTCACCGCCCTGTCCACAAGGAGTGACGACGCATGACCACCAACCCGTTCGAGGACCCGCAGGGCCGCTTCCTGGTCCTGGTCAACGACGAGAACCAGCACTCGCTGTGGCCGTCCTTCGCCGAGGTGCCGGCCGGATGGCGGACCGTCTTCGGCGAGGACACGCGCGAGGCGTGCCTGGCGTACGTGGAGACGAACTGGACCGACCTGCGGCCCGCGAGCCTCATCGCCCAGCAGGGCTGACGCCCCGACAGCACCGTCGCCTGCGGAGCCCCCCGCACAGCGCCGTCGCGCGCGGAGGTCACGCTCCGCGGGCGACGGCGTTCCCGCACCTGCCCGTGCGCCCGCTATCCCCGGCGGCTGTCCGACCAGGCCGCCCACAGCGCGGCGTAGTGGCCGCCCGCCGCGACGAGTTCGTCATGCGTGCCGGTCTCCACGACGCGGCCCTGATCGAGGACGACGACCCGGTCCGCGGTGGCGGCCTGGGGGAGCCGGTGCGCCACCATCAGACCCGTACGGCCCTCCAGCGCCCGCACGGCGGCTGTCTCCAGGACGCGGGCGCCCGCGCTGCCGGCGTCGGCGGTGGCCTCGTCCAGCAGGGCGACCGGCGGGTCGGCGAGGACGAGACGGGCCAGGGCCAGGTGCTGGGCCTGGGTCACCGTGAGCTGGTGCCCGCCCTCGCCCACCACGGTGGCGGGACCGTCGGGCAGTGCCTCGACCCACTCCCGTGCGCCCACCTGGTCCAGAGCCGCGCGCAGTTCCTCGTCCGTGGCCTCCGGGCGGGCCAGGCGCAGGTCCTCGGCGAGCGGCCCGGCGAACACGTGCACCTCCTGGCTGATCAGCATCACCGTGCGCCGGACGCCCGCCGGACCCAGTTCCCTGGTGTCGACCCCGCCCAGGGATATCGACCCGCCGCGCGGTCGGTGGACGCCCGCGACGAGCTTGGCCAGGGTGGTCTTGCCGGCCCCGCTGGCCCCGACCAGGGCCACCCGTTCCCCGCTGCGGACCTCCAGGTCGACGTCGCACAGGACCGGGTGGCCGTCGACGTACGCGTGGCTGAGCGCGGACACCTTGATCGAGCCGTCCACCGGTACGGCCCGGCCCTCGGGCTCGGACTCCGGCTCGGCGGGCAGGCCGGAGACACCCACCAGACGGGCGAGGCTCGCGCCCGCCGACTGCGCCTCGTCGATGAGGAACAGCGCCGCGTTGACCGGGTTGAAGAGACTGTGGAAGTACAGTGCGGCCGCGGTCGCCGTGCCGATGCTCACCGAACCGCCGTCCACCAGCAGGAAACCCGTCACCAGGACCGCCGTCAGGCCGATGAACTCGGCGGCGTTCAGCCGGGAGAAGAAGCCCGAGATCAGCCGGAAGCCCCGCAGTGCCAGGTCGCGGGCGGCCTGGGACCGCTGCTCCAGCAGCTCCGCGTGGGTGCGGTTGAGGCGGAAGGCGCGTACGGTGCGCACGCCCCCCACACTGTCGAGGAGCTGGTGCTGCAACGCCCCGGCGGCGATCCGGTGCTGGGCGTACACCTTGTTGGCGCGCGGGATGTACCAGCGGACGGTCAGGACGTGGACCGGCACGGCCAGCAGCACGGCGAGCAGGAAACGCCAGTCCAGCACCGCGAGTCCGACGAGGGTGAGGGCGATGGTGAGCAGGGCGCCGGCGAACTCGGGCAGGGCCTGGCGCACCGCCTTGGCGATGATGGTCACATCGCCGGTCACCCGGGAGGTGAGGTCGCCCGAGCCGGCCTGCTCCACCCGTTCGAGCGGCAGGCGCAGCGCCCGTGCCACGAACCGTTCGCGCAGGTTCGCGAGGACCGTCTCGCCGAGGCGCGCGACCAGGGAGGTGCCGATCGCGGTGGCGACGCCCCGGGCCACGGCCACGGCGAGCAGCAGCACCATCGGCACGGTCAGGGCGTCCGGTCCCCGCCGTTCCACGACCAGGTCGACGATGCGTCCCAGCAGGGGCGCGGTCAGCAGGCCGATGCCCGTGCCGACGACCAGCACGGTGACCGACGCCGCCGCCGGCAGCCGGTGACCGCGCAGCAGTGTCGCCAGGGCGGCGAGGGTCTGGGCTCCGGTGGCGGTGGGCAGGAGTGCGCGCTCGCCCGTGCCGCGTTCGCTCATCGTGCTTGCCTCGTGGTTCTCGTCGGTGGCGGGGGCGCTCATGCCAGCACCGCCGCGCGGTAGGACTCGTCGGCGGCGATCAGGTCGGGGTGCGAGCCCTCGGTGCTCACCGTGCCCGCTTCCAGGACCACCACACGGTCGGTTCCGGCGAGCAGGGCGGGGCTGGTGGTGACGAGGACGGTCGTACGGCCGCGCCTGAGTTCCCTGAGCCGCGCGGCGATGCGCGCCTCGGTGACCGAGTCGACGGCGGTCGTCGGGTCGTGGACGACCAGCACGGGAGGATCGGCCGCCAGCGCCCGGGCGAGCGCGACCCGCTGGCGCTGACCGCCGGACAGCGACCGGCCGCGCTCGGCTAGCACCGTGTCCACGCCGTCCGGCAGCGCCTGCGCGACCTCGTCGGCCGTGGCCGCGGCGAGGGCGCGGGCGACGTCCTCGGCGGGGCGGTCGGCTCCGGCCCTGACGTTCTCCAGCAGGCTGCTCTCGAACAGGGTGGCGTCGTGGTGGGCGACCAGGACGGCCCGGCGGGCGTCCTCGGGGTCGAGTTCGGATAGGGGGACACCGTCGAGTTCGACGGAGCCTTCGTCGGGGTCGAGCTCACGGCCCAGGCAGAGCAGCAGGTCGTTGGCCGCGGCCGGGTCCTTCGTGACGATCCCGACCAGGCTGCCGGGGGCGACGTCGAGGTCGACCCGGCGCAGCGCGCCGTGGGTGACGCCGCGCAGCCGGAGCCGTCCCGCGAACGGGTGCGGAAGGCGGGCGGCTCCGGCGGTCACGGCGGGCGGCGAGGCGAGGACCTCGGCGATGCGGCCCGCGGACGCCCGGCCCTGCGCGAACTCGCCGTTGACGTAGGTGAGCAGTTGGAACGGGCCGAGCAGGTACTGGGCAAGGCCGACGGCGGCGACGAGGTCGCCCACGCTGATCGAGCCACGCATCGCCAGATGCGCGCCCACCAGTCCGATGACCGCGATGAAGATGCCGGTCAGCGCGAGGATCGCGCCGTCGTGCCAGGCCCTGCTGCGGGCGGCCCGCAGCGCGGCGTCCAGCGATTCCCGGCTGGTCAGCCGGTAGCGGGACACGGCGGCCCGCTCGGCCCCCATGCCCTTCAGCACGCGCAGACCGGCGACGAGGTCGGCGGCGACCCCGGAGGCGTGGGCGGCGCGCTCCTGCTCGACCTCGCTGCGCTGCTCCAGCGGCCGGCTGATCCGGTGCCCGATCCACAGCAGGGGCGGCACGCCGAGCAGGACGAGCAGGCCCAGCGGTACGGACACACGGAGCAGCGCCACGGCGCTGATGGCGAGTCCGGCGAGCGCCGACATGGCGTACGGCACGGCTGCCGCGACGGCGCCGACCCGGGCGGCGTCCCCGGTGGCCACGGCGGTCAGCGCGCCGGGCAGGCGGCCACGGTCGGCTCCGCCGCGGGGGTCGAGCACCTTGGCGCCCAGGTCGAGCCGGACGCGGTGCGCGGCGTGTTCGCCGGCCCCGTCGGTGATCCTTGCGGCCGTGCGGTAACAGGTCGACAGGACGAGGAAGACGACGGCGAGGACCAGCAGCCAGCGCAGGAGCGCGGCGGAGGAACCGGTCGACACCGCCTCGTCGATGATCACGCCGATGACGACGGGCACCAGGGCCTCACAGCCCTGGTGCCCCATGCCGAGGAACGAGGCCGTGACGATGCGGCGGCGCTGGCCCCTGATCACTCCTCGGAGGACATGGCCCCCCGTCGGTCCTCCATCGAGCATGCGGTACCTCCGCGGAGACGGCAGATGGTTAGGTGAGGCTACTCTAAGTGCCCCCCGATGGTTCCCGGTCGGGCGCCGTGCGCCGCCCGTGCGTTGACCCGGTATCCGTGTGCGGTTAGCCTCACCTAAGTCACGGGCTGTCGACCGTGCCTCACATCTTCTCCGTACGCGCGAACTGCCGCCAGGGGCCAGGGGGTTGTCTTTGTCGGTCGAACGTCAGGCGGCGGCGCCGGGGACGAGGGAGCCGGCCACGGTCGTGCCCCGGACGCGCCGGACCGTGGCCGCTCTGCGAGGGCTGGGGCTGCTGCTGACCCTGGCGGCCCTGGTCGTGGTCGGACTGCTCGGTGTCTGGGTCGGCACCCGGGGCATCGCCTTCAGCTCCACCTGGGACGTGCTGTGGCGTCCCGACGGGTCGCAGACCTCGGTCATCGTCCACGAGCACCGCATTCCCCGCACGCTCCTCGGGCTCCTCGTGGGCATGGCGCTCGGCCTGTCCGGCGCCCTCATGCAGGCACTGACACGCAATCCGCTCGCCGACCCGGGGCTGCTCGGCGTGAGCCTGGGCGCCTCCACCGGCGTGGTCCTGGCCATGGGCTTCCTCGGGGTGGGCACCGCACTCGGCTACGTGTGGTTCGCCTTCGCGGGCGCGGCCGTCGCCTCCGCTGTCGTCTACGTCCTCGGCTCCTCGGGACGGAAAGTGGCCACGCCCGACCGGCTCGTGGTCGCGGGAGCGGCCGTCACGGCCGTGCTGGCCGCCTTCAACTCGGCCGTCCTGCTGCTCAAGCCCCGGGCCTTCGACCAGTTCCGCTTCTGGACCGTGGGCGCCCTGGCGGGCCGCACCACGGACATCGTCCTCATCGTCCTGCCCTTCGTGGTGGTGGGACTCCTCCTCGCCCTGGGGCTGGCGCCCTCGCTCAACGCCCTCGCCATGGGCGAGCAGTTGGGCCGCGCGCTCGGCGTCAACGTCGGCCGGACCCGCGTCCTGGGCGCCGTCGCCGTCATGCTGCTGTGCGGCGCGGCCACCGCCGCGGCGGGCCCCATCGGCTTCGTCGGCCTGGTCGTCCCGCACGTCGCCCGGTTCGTGGTCGGCGCCGACCAACGATGGGTGCTGGCCTACTCGATGCTGCTCGCGCCGACCCTGCTGATCGGAGCCGACGTCCTGGGCCGGATCCTCGGCGCGCCGGGCGAGATCCAGGTCGGCATCGTCACCGCGTTCCTCGGCGCCCCCCTGTTCATCGCGCTGTGCCGCCGCCGAAAGCTGGTCATGCTGTGAGTGCCGTACGGGAGGCAGGGACCTCCGCCACCGACACCGGCCCGGACGTCACGACACCCCGCGTGGTCACGGGCCTGGTCCTGCGCACCCGCTCCGGAGGGCTCTCCGTACGGCTGCACGGCCGCGCGCTGGCCGTCACGGCGGTCCTGCTCGTCGCCCTCACCATGGTCATGGGTGTCACCCTGACCACCGGCGACTTCGCCCTGTCCGCCGGCGAGGTCCTCCAGGCGCTGACCGGCAGGGGCTCCCAGGCCGCCGACTTCATCGTCAACACCCTGCGCATGCCCCGGCTGGTGACCGCGCTGTGCGTCGGCGCCGCCCTCGCCGTCAGCGGTGCGATCCTGCAGAGCCTGACCGGCAACTCGCTGGGCAGCCCCGACATCATCGGCTTCACCAACGGGTCGGCCACCGGCGCGCTCGTGGTCATCGTCGTCCTGCACGGCAGCATGACCCAGATCGCGCTCGGAGCGCTGGCCGGCGGCCTCGCCACCGCCGCCGCCGTGTACCTGCTCATGGTGGGGCGCGGGCTGCACGGATTCCGGCTGGTCGTCATCGGCATCGGCGTCAGCGCCCTGCTGCTCGCCGTCAACTCCTACCTCATCACCCGGGCGAGCTGGCAGGAGGCCCTGGAGTCCCAGTCGTGGCTGCTGGGCAGCCTGGGCAACCGGCTGTGGGTGCACGCCTCCGCCGTCGGACTCGCCGTCGCGGTCCTGCTCCCGCTCGCCTTCGTCCTCGCCCGCCGGCTCTCCATGGTGGAGATGGGCGACGACACCGCCACGGCACTCGGCGTCGACGTGCGACGCACCCGCGCCGTGCTGCTCGTCATCAGCGTCGCCCTCGCCGCGTTCGCCACCGCCGTGACCGGCCCCATCCTGTTCATCGCCCTGGCCGCCCCCCAGCTCGCCCGCAGACTGACCCGTTCGTCGGGCCCGGCGCTGCTGTCGTCCGCGCTGATGGGGGCCGTCCTGCTGACCCTGAGCGATCTCGCCGTGCAGCGCCTCTTCGCCCCCGCCCTCCTCCCGGTGGGCACGGCGACCGGCACCGTCGGCGGGCTGTACCTCATCTGGCTGCTCGTCACCGAGTCGCGAAAGAGCCGCGCATGACCGAGAAGAACCCGCCCGTCCCCAGGCTGCGCGCCGAGAACCTGACGCTGTCCTACGAGCAGCGGACCGTGGCCACCGCCCTCGGCGTCGACATCCCCGACCACTCCTTCACCGTGATCATCGGGCCGAACGCCTGCGGCAAGTCGACCCTGCTCAAGGCACTGGCACGGATGCTCAAACCCCGGGCCGGGCAGGTGTACCTCGACGGCGCCGCCATCGCCTCGTACCGCTCCCGCGAGGTCGCGCGCCGGCTCGGCCTGCTGCCCCAGTCGTCGACGGCGCCGGGCGGCATCACGGTCGGCGACCTGGTGGCCCGCGGGCGCTACCCGCACCAGCGGCTGCTCAAGCAGTGGTCCGCGGAGGACGAGACCGCCGTGATCGAGGCGATGCGCCAGACCGGTGTGCTGGAACTCGCCGACCGGCCCGTCGACGACCTCTCCGGCGGCCAGCGCCAGCGGGTGTGGCTCGCCATGGTGCTCGCCCAGCAGACCTCCATCCTGCTGCTCGA
Source organism: Streptomyces bullii (assembly GCF_042657145.1). Lineage (NCBI taxonomy): Bacteria > Bacillati > Actinomycetota > Actinomycetes > Kitasatosporales > Streptomycetaceae > Streptomyces > Streptomyces bullii. Next base: position 186,310 of record NZ_JBHSNY010000002.1, on the reverse strand, counting down.
CGAACCCACCACCTTCCTGGACATCGCGCACCAGGTCGAGGTGCTGGACCTGTGCGCCGACCTGCACGCCCGCAAGGGACACACCGTCGTCGCGGTCCTGCACGACCTCAACCAGGCCTGCCGGTACGCCACTCACCTCGTCGTGATGCGCCCGGGCGGCACGATCGCCGCCGAAGGCGCCCCGGCCGCCGTCATGACCGCCGACCTCATCGAGGACGTCTTCGGCCTGCCCTGCCGGATCATCGACGACCCGGAGACCGGCACGCCGCTGATGGTGCCCGCCGCCCCCAAGCGGCCCGCCCTCCAGGACCCGGCCGACCCGCCCGCCACCGTCATGGCCGACACCACCGGGGGACACCGCTGATGCTCTGCACCAGGCTGACCAACGCCCGCTTCCTCACCATGGACCCGGGCCACCCCGTCGCCCACGACCTGGGCATCTGGCAGGGCCGGATCGTGGGGCTGGACGAGGCCGTGACCGGCCTGCCCGCCCGGGAGGTGATCGACCTGCAGGGCGCCACCGTACTGCCCGGGTTCATCGACGCCCATGTGCACCTGGCCTGGACCGGCTTCAAGCAGAACACGCCGAGCATCGCGGGACGCACCCGCATCGACGACGTCCTCGCCGTCATCGCGCAGGCCGTCCGGGACCGGGAGCCTGGCGCCTGGGTCAGCATCGCCGGATACGACCAGCGGGCCCTGGGCCGCCACCTGACCGCCGCCGAACTCGACAGGGTCAGCGACGGGCGCAAGGTGTACGTGCTGCACGACTCCGGCCACGGCTGCGTCGTCAACACCGCCGTCCTAAACCTGCTCCCCGCCGACGTCCCGCACGACGACGGCTTCCTCGCCGAGGGCGCCATGGGCGCCGCCCGCGCGCTCCGTCTGCCGTACTCGCAGGAGGAACTGGCCCAGGCGATCGGGCGCGCGGCCCGGACCTGCCTGGCCGAGGGCGTCACCGCCTGCGCCGAGGCCGGCATCGGCGGAACGCTCTTCGGCCACAGCCCCGTCGAGCTCGGCGCCTACCAACTCGCCCGTGACAAGGGACTGTTGCCGCTGCGCGTGCAGCTGATGGTGTCCGCGGACCGGCTGAGCCCCGTCGCCGCGCACGACGCCGACGGCATCCCCAGGGCCCTCGACCTCGGCCTGCGCACCGGCTTCGGCGACGACTGGCTCTCCGTGGGCGCGCTGAAGATCTACACCGACGGCGGCATGATGGCCCGGACCGCCGCCCTGAGCAGCCCGTACGAGGGGCTGGACCACGCCGGGCAGTTGCAGGACGACCCGCGGGCGCTCACCGACGTGATCGTGGACGGCCATCTGGCCGGATGGCAGCTCGCCGTCCACGCGATCGGTGACCGCGCGGCCGACGTCGCCCTGGACGGCCTGGAGCGGGCCCAGCGGCTCCGGCCGCGTCCCGGCGCACGGCACCGCATCGAGCACGCCGGGCTGATCCGGCCCGACCAGCTGGCCCGCTTCGCACGGCTCGGGGTCAGCGCGGTCGTCCAGCCCAACTTCCTGCGCTACTTCGGCGACGACTACGCGGCCATCATGGGTGAGACGCGGGCGCCGTGGATGTACCGGGGCAAGGGCTTCCTGGACCACGGCATCACGCTCGTCGGCAGTTCCGACCGGCCCGTCACCGACGGATCGCCGCTGCGCGCCGTCCAGTTCATGGTCGAGCGCGCCTCCGCCTCGGGTCAGGTGATCGGCCCCGACGAGGGCATCACCGTCGACGAGGCCCTGCGGGCGTACACCGTGGCCGGCGCCTTCGCCTGCCACTGGGAGGACAGCGCGGGCAGCCTCACCCCGGGCAAGCGCGCCGACCTGGTCGTGCTCGGCGACGACCCCCGGCGCGTCGACACCTCCCGCATCGGTGACATCGAGGTGGTGGCGACGTACGTCGACGGCCGCCGGAGCGAGAAGCCGGTGCCGTAAGCCGGCGGTGGAGCGGCACCCCCGGGTGCCGCGCGCCGGACCCGTGGCCGAGGACTCAGGAGGACCGACCTCCGAGGAAGGAAGCTTTGAACACGGCTGCCATGCGCCGCCCCGCCCCGCCGCAGGCGCTTCTCGCGGCGACACCCGCCGTGCGCACCGCCCGCCGTGAGGAGGCGGCCGCACTCGCCGCCCTGTCCCGGCCGTTCGTGCGCTCCGAGGCGCTGCGCCGGCGGCCCGTCTCGCTCTACGCCGACCACGCGGCCGACTTCCTCGTGCGGGAGGCCCCCGACGGCACCCTCGAAGGGTGCCTGGGCCTGCGCGTGCACCCGGCCGGCCCCGAGCACGACCGCGGCCCCGCCGGTGTGCTGTACAACTTCTGCGTGGCCCGGCACCGGCAGGGCCACGGAGTGGGGGACCTGCTCCTGCGTGCCGCGCTGGCCCAGGCCCGCGCCCAGTCGCTGGGCGCGCTGTTCACGGCGACGACAGGAGGGGGCGGCCTCTTCCTCCGGCACGGGTTCACGCCGACGAGCGCGGGTCTGGCGCCCGCGGCTTGGGCTAAGTCCCTGGACCCCCGGCGCAACGCGCAGGTCCTCGCGCGGAGCCTGTGAACCGCCGGAGGAGGCGAGGGATCCACGCACCGTTGCTCACGTCCCGGAAAGCCGAGGGCTGTCGCGCCGTGCCGGCGGGATCACCCGGCGCCCTCCTCACCGTCCGCGCCGTCGTCCGCAACCACCGTGGTGCCGGGGCTGTTCTCGCTGAGGACGCCGCGTAGCAACGCGTGCGGAACGCGGCCGTCGAGCACGTGCGCCCCGCGTACACCGCCGCGGACGGCCCGCAGGCACCCCTCCATCTTCGGCAGCATCCCGCTCGCCAACCCCGGCAGCAGGGCCTGCAGTTCCCCGGTCGTCAGCCGCTCGATCACCTCGGTGCTGTGCGGCCAGTCGGCGTACAGCCCCTCCACGTCGGTGAGCACGACCAGCCGCTCCGCGCCGAGCGCCACGGCCAGTGCCGACGCCGCCAGATCGGCGTTGACGTTGTAGACCTGCCCGTCCTCACCGCGTGCGACGGGGGAGACGACGGGAATGTGCCCCTGCGCCAGAAGCGTGCCCACCATGCCCGGGTTCACCTCGACGACGTCCCCGACGAGCCCGATGTCCACCCGGCGACCGTCGACCCAGGCGGGCCGCCGCACGGCGGTCATCGTGTGCGCGTCCTCTCCGGTCATCCCCACGGCGAGCGGCCCGTGCGCGTTGATGTGCCCGACCAGTTCCCGCTGCACCCGGCCGGTCAGGACCATGCGCACCACGTCCATGGTCTCCGGCGTGGTCACCCGCAGGCCCGCCGTGAACCGGGTCTCGAGCCCGAGCCGGTCGAGCATCGCGCTGATCTGCGGCCCGCCGCCGTGCACGACCACCGGACGCAGCCCCGCCCGCCACAGCTCCACGACGTCCCGGGCGAACGTCCGCGTCAGAGCGCCGTCCACCATGGCGTGGCCACCGAACTTGACCACGACCACGCTGCCCGGCAGCTCCTGCGGCCGGAGCGGCTCCTGGGCGCCCGGATCCGCTTCCGCGCGCTGTGCGACGACCGTTCCCATGCCTGTTCCCACCCCACTCATGTGTTGTCCGCGCTGTCTCGGTGCGGGGCGGCCGTCGGGCCCGCTCCCGGTGTCCGGTTCCTCGGCTCCCTGTGCCGTAAGAGCTCGCGCAGCAGACCGTCCGTCGTGCAGACCACGCCGCTGCGCGCCGCCCACCGCAGCGCCAGGGAGTGCTCCTCGGCGGAGAAGTCGGCCACCGCGTCGGCGACGACGAACGGCTGGATGTCGTTCATGAAGGCGTCGGCCGCCGTCAGCAGCACGCCGAGGTGCGCGTACACCCCGCAGATGATCAGCTGGTCCCGGCCGGCCGAACGCAGCAGCCTGCCGAGGTGGCTGCGCAGGAAGGCGTTGTGGCGCACGTTGGCCAGCAGATGCTCGCCGGGGCGTGGCGTGAGAGGTGCCACGATCGCGGCGGCGTCCGGCTCGTCGCCGATGCCAGGCCCCCACACGTCCGCGACCAGCCCGCGCTGAGCCGGCCGCTGTCCGGGCGGCTCGGCGCTGAAGACGACCGGCATGCCCAGTGCACCGGCCAGTTCCCGCAGTGCCGCGATGTTGTCGAGGAGTTCCACCACCGGGGAGCGTCCCTTCGGGAACGCCCCGACGAAGTGGTTCTGCATGTCGTGGACCAGCAGCGCGGCGCGGACCGGAATGATCCTCCAGGAGACGTACGAGCGGGGGAGGGCGGTGCGGTCCGGCATGGGGTAGGAGTCGACGGGTGATAAGCCCACGGGTGATCCCTCCCCTGACGACGCACCGCTGGGTCCACACAGCCAAGACGCTGTTTAACTTAGCCTAACCTAAGTTCTGACTGTCTTGGGGTGTGGTACGCGGAAGTCGACGTGGCGACCAACTCCACTGCCAGGCACAGGAGTTGCCGTACCGAGCTCAAACGGCGGCGGCCAGGGTCGCCGTGCCCAGGGCGATCAGCAGTGCCGTCTTGAGGAGTTCCAGCGCGATGTAGACGTGGTGGGCGCGGGAGCGGGGGAGTTCCTCTCCCGCGAGGACCCGGTCGCTGCGCCGGTTGAGGACCGGGCGCACCGCCACCAACTGGACGGCCAGCAGCGCCACGACGAGGGCGGTGAACACCACAACCCCACCTGTCGGGGACCCTGTCGCGACCGCCGCCACGACGGTCACGGCCAGGACCGTCTCGGCGGTGTTGAGCGCCCGGAAGACCACCCGGCCGATGCCGAGACCCAGCCGGACGGTGACGCCGGGGGCGCGGAACTTCAACGGCGCCTCCAGGAAGGAGATCGCCAGCACCATGCCGAGCCATGTGAAGACGGCCGCGCCTGCCACGGCGGCGGACGATGCGTTCATGCGGGGGACTCCAGGGTCGGGGACTGCGGTCGCCGACACCAGTGTGCCCATCGCGGGCGGACCCGCGCGCGAAGGCGGTCAGGGAGCGAGGCGCGCACTCGCACCCCGCTCCCTGGTGCCTCGGGGTGCGCGCGCCGCCGCTCCTGGTGGGATCGGGGTGCACCCGCCCAGCTCCCTCGTGGGATCGAGGTCGCGCGCCGCCGCTCCGCGTGGGAGCTACGCGCCCGCCGGCAGGATGTGGTCGCCCACCTTGTCCGTGCTCAGGCACAGCGAGCACACCACCGCGTCGTGCGTTCGGCAGGCCGTCACGTCCGGGCGCTCGTAGGACTGGTGGCAGACATGGCAGTCGTAGGTGACGGCGCTCGGATTGCCGTCGGCGTCGAACAGCGGCTCGGCGATGCCGTCGTCGGTGCGGCGCAGGTAGTACCGGCCCCTGGTGACGATCGCCATGAGCGGGGTGAGGACGAAGGCGAGCACGGCCGCGGCGACGGGCGAGTACGGCTGGAGGGTGTCGCCGAGGACGTGGAAGTACATGGCGATGGACAGGCCGGAGGCGGCGACGAAGGCCACCACGCCCACGGGGTTGACGGCGTGGAGCATGCCGCGACGGAACTCGGGGGCGTGCGGGGAGAGTTTCAGCAGGTACTTGTTGATCATGATGTCGGTGGCGACGGTGACCACCCACGCGATCGCGCAGTTCGAGTAGAAACCCAGGATGCCGTTGAGGAAGCTGAACATGTCGGCCTCCATCAGCGTCAGCGCGATACCGAGGTTGACCAGGACGAAGACCATACGGCCGGGATAACGCCCGGTCACGCGGGTGAAGGAGTTGGTCCACGCCAGCGAACCGGAGTACGCGTTCGTCACGTTGATCTTGATCTGGCTGATCACGACCAGGGCGACGGCCAGCGGCAGCACCAGCCAGGACGGCATCATCGCGTCGAAGGCGCCCTTGAACTGCTGGATCGGCTCGGTGGCGGTGGCCGGTCCGACCCTGGTGAGGATGTAGACGGCGAGGAAGACGCCGATGGCCTGCTTCAGCGCGCCGAGCACCACCCAGCCGGGTCCGGCCATGATCACGGCGGTCCACCAACCGCGCTTGTTCGCCCCGGTCCTGGGCGGCATGAAGCGCAGGTAGTCGATCTGCTCGCCGATCTGCGCGATGAGGGAGAGGCACACGCCCGCCCCGAGCAGGACGGAGGCGGTGTTGACGCCGCCGTCGCCCCCGGTGCCGGCGTACGCCAGGAAGCGGTCCACGGTGCCCGGGTCGGTGGCCACCAGGTAGACCAGCGGGGCGACCATGAGCAGCAACCAGATCGGCGTGGTCCACACCTGGAGCTTGCTCAGTGCCTTCATGCCGTAGATCACCAGCGGGATGACCATCAGTGTGGAGACGGCGTAGCCCAGCCAGAGAGGCAGCCCGAGGCCGAGTCTGAGGCCCTGGGCCATGATCGAGCCTTCGAGGGCGAAGAAGATGAAGGTGAAGCTCGCGAAGATGACGCTGGTGAGCACCGAGCCGTAGTAGCCGAAGCCGGAGCCGCGGGTGATCAGGTCCAGGTCGATGTTGTAGCGGGCGGCGTAGTAGGCGAGCGGGAAGCCGGTGACGAAGATGACGACCGCGGCGACGGCGATGGCCACGAGTGCGTTGCCCGTGCCGTGGGCGAGACCGATGCCGGCGCCGATGGAGAAGTCGGCCATGTAGGCGATGCCGCCGAGTGCGGTGGTGGCCACGACCATCGGGCTCCAGCGGCGGTAACTGCGCGGCGCGAACCGCAGGGTGTAGTCCTCCAGGGTCTCTCTGACGGCCTGGTCCCTGCCGGGCTTCGCGGGGTCGGTCGTTGTCAGCCGTGACTCGGTCGTGCTCATGCCACGCCTCCCGGTGTGCTGTGGTGCCGCTGGGTGCGGGTGCTGTACGGGATGAAACTCCCCGGTCGGCGTCGTCGGCGGGACGGGGGAGCCGGGATGCCGCGCGGAGAACGGGCCACACGCGGCAGCGGCCGACGTCACAAGGGGCCGGCCGGCAACGCCGGTGCCGCTCGCTGCCCGGCGCTCGTCCGCCCCTGTGAGTACAGCGCTGAGTTCATGGCGGGACACGTTAGGAAGCGCTTGTTTCCCGGAGTCCCGCCTGTCGTGAACGGCACGTTTCAAAGCACGCGTCACAGCGGTCCGCACTCGTACGGCACGGTCGGGATCCCCGGGCCGAGGGCGCTCGCCCTCACCCCTGGGAGAGGCGGTCGCCGCCGTCGCGGAGGCCGCCTTCGGGGATGACGAGAGGGGTGCCCGCGACGGGGCAGGCGATGACGGCGGCGCGCAGGCCGAACACCTCACGCACCAGCTCCGGGGTGACGATCCGGGCGGGCGGCCCGGCCGCGGCGACGGCACCCTCGCGCAGGGCGATGAGGTGGTCGGCGTAGCGGCAGGCGAGGTTCAGCTCGTGCAGCACCATCACCACCGTGCGGCCCGCCGTCCGGTTGAGGTGGGCGACGAGTTCCAGGACATCGACCTGATGGGCGAGATCGAGGTAGGTGGTCGGCTCGTCGAGCAGGAGCACGGGGCTGTCCTGAGCGAGGGTCATGGCGATCCACACGCGCTGACGCTGGCCGCCGGAGAGTTCGTCGAGGGAGCGGTCGGCCAGTGACGCGGTGCCGGTCGCGGCCAGCGCGCGGTCGACGAGGGCCTCGTCGGCGGCGGACCACTGCCGCCACCAGCGCTGGTGCGGCGTGCGGCCACGGGCGACCAGATCGCGCACGGTGATGCCGTCCGGCGCGGAGGGCGACTGCGGCAACAGGGCCAGTCGGCGGGCCAGTTCGCGGGGCGGGAGGCCGGCGATGTCCCGCCCGTCGAGGTGGACGGCTCCGGCGGCGGGCTTGAGCAGCCGGGCCAGGGCGCGCAGGGCGGTGGACTTGCCGCAGGCGTTCGGTCCGACCAGGGCGGTGACCTTCCCCGCGGGGATGTCCAGGTCCAGTCCGTCGGCGACGACGCGCTCGCCATAGGCCAGACGCAGTCCTTCGCCGGTCAGGGCGATCCCGGTGGTGGACGGGGTGTGGGGCGCGGCGGTCATGTCAGCCTCCCTTTCCGGCCCGGTTGGCGCGGGCGAGCAGCAGCAACAGGTACGGGGCGCCCACGGCGCCGGTGACGATGCCGACCGGGAGCTCGGTCGGGGAGAAGACCAGGCGGGCGGCGAGGTCGGCGAGCAGGAGCAGCGCGGCGCCGGTCAGGCCGCTCAGGACGAGCGGTACGCCGGCCGTGCCGGCGAGGCGGCGGGCGATCTGCGGCGCGCCCAGCGCGACGAAGGCGACCGGTCCGGCGGCGGCGGTGGCGAGCGCGGCCAGGCAGGTGGCGAGCAGCAGGAGCGCGATGCGGGACCGGCCGATGCGGATGCCGAGGCCGAGGGCGGTGTCGTCGTCGAACTGCAGGAGCTGGTAGGCGCGGGCCAGGGCGAGGGTGGCCGGGACGAGCAGCAGCAGCGCGAGACCCACCCACTGGACGTGGGCGTAGGAGCGGCCGTTGAGGCTGCCGGTGAGCCAGACCATCGCCCGGGCGGCCTGGTCGATGTCGGCGCGGGCGAGCATCCAGCGGGTCAGCGCGGCCAGGGCGCCGTTGGCGGCGATGCCGACGAGGACGAACCGGTAGCCGGTGATGGTGCCGCCCCGCCAGGCCAGCAGGTAGATCACGGTGGCCGTGGCGAGGGCTCCGGCCAGGGCCCCGAACGGGACCCCGCCGAAGGTGCCGGCGCCCGCGGCGGTGACCCCGCCGACCAGGATGGCGCCGACGGCTCCGGCTCCGGCCCCGGCGGATATGCCGATCAGATCCGGGCTGGCCAGCGGGTTGCGGGTGACGGCCTGGTAGACGGCGCCGGCGATGCCGAACGCGGTACCGACGAGCAGGGCGGTGAGGGCGCGCGGCAGCCGCAGTTGACGCACGATCAGGTCGGCTTCACCGGAGCCGGTGCCCAGCACGGAGCCCAGCACGTCGGCGACGGGGAGGGAGAAGGTGCCGAGCGACACCGAGGCGATCAGCGCGGCGAACGCGGTGACCGCGAGACCGAGGACGGTCAGGGCGACGCGGGGCCGCAGCCGCGCGCCGACGGGCCCGGCCTCCAGGTGCAGTGGCCTCACCGGGTGTGCTCCTTCAGCTTGCCGCGCTTGACCAGGGCCGCGAGGAAGGGAGCGCCGACCAGGGCGGTCACGACGCCGGCCTCCAACTCGCCGGGCCGGGCCACCACCCGGCCGATCACGTCGGCGGCCAGCATCAGCACGGCCCCGCCGAGCGCGGAACACGGCACCAGCCACCGGGCGTCGGGTCCGGTGAAGGCCCGCACGACATGAGGGACGACCAGGCCGACGAAGGTGACCGGTCCGGCCGCGGCGACCGCGGCGCCGGTCAGCACGATCACCGCGACAGCGCCCAGGGCCCGGGTGCCGCGGACGCGGGTGCCCAGGGTGGTGGCGAGGTCGTCGCCGAGGGCGAGGGCGTTGAGCCGGCCGGTCAGGGCGAGCGCGAGCAGCAGCCCGGCGGCGATGAACGGCAGCATCTGGACGGCGAGTTCGGCGTCGCGTCCGGCGAGGGAGCCCACCGCCCAGTAGCGGTACTGGTCCAGGGTGCGCAGGTCCAGCAGCACCAGGGCGTTGGTGAACGAGTCCAGCAGCACGGTCACCGCGGCCCCGGCCAGGGCGAGTTTGGCGGGTGTGGCGCCGCCGTGACCGGTGCCGCCGACGACGTAGGCGAGCAGACCGGCCAGCCCGCCGCCCAGGAAGGCGAACCACACGTACTGGTAGGAACTGCTCAGTCCCAGCAGCCCGATGCTCGCGGCGACCGCGAACGCGCCTCCGGCGCTGACGCCGATGAGTCCTGGATCGCCCAGCGGATTGCGCGTGATCTCCTGCGCGACCGCCCCGGCCGCGCCCAGCGCCAGTCCCACCAGCAGCCCGAGCAGGGTGCGTGGCATGCGCAACTCCCGTACGACGACGGCGTCACCGTCGGTGCCGCCGCCGAGCGCGGCCAGTACGTCGGACAGCGGCACCGCTTTGGTGCCGACGGCCAGGGAGGCACAGCCCAGCGCGAGCAGCGCGGCGAACAGCACGGCCGGTAGCGCGAACCGCGCGGCCGGGTGCCGGGGCGGCGGGCCGGGAGGGGCGAGAGGGTCCGCGCTCTTCGCGGAAGGCGTCACAGACACCTCGACAAGGTAAGGGATCCCTAAGAAAAGGTTTCGGCCACCCCCTGTGGTGTGGCTGTACGGCACACCGATATGCTCACCGACGTTTATGCAGGTAAGCCTTGCCTAACCCATCCGCTCTGGGAGTTCCATGTTCACCCGAACTCGTGCGCGCCGTGGCCGGATCGGCGCGCTCCTTCTCACCGCTGTCCTGGCCGCGGGCCTGACCGCCTGTGGCGGCTCGGACGGTTCGGACCCCGCGTCCGGCAGCTCGGCGGCCACCGGCACGTCGACCGGTTTCCCCCGCACCGTCGAGCACCACAAGGGCACCACCGAGATCGAGGCCAAGCCGAAGCGGATCGTGGCCCTGGACAACAGCCTCGTCGAGGCGGTCATCGCACTCGACGGCTCGCTGGTGGGCGGCATCGGCTCCTACCGTGACCAGACCGGCTTCCCGCCCTACCTCGGCGACGCGGTCAAGGACACCAAGGACGTCGGCCCACTGGAGAGCCCCAACCTGGAGGCGATCGCCGCCCTCCAGCCCGACCTGATCGTCTCCGCCACGGTCCGCCACGACGACCTCTACGACCAGCTCACCCGGATCGCCCCCACCGTCTTCGTCGAGACCACCGGCCCGACCTGGAAGGACAACATCACCCTGCTCGCCAAGGCGCTGGGTGAGGAGGACAAGGCCAAGGCCAAGATCGCCGCCTACGAGACGCGGGCGAAGAAGGTCGGTGACGCGATCAACGCCAAGAAGGGCGACCCGACCGTCTCCATCGTCCGCTTCATCGACGGCCCCACGCGCATCTACCTGCCCAAGACCTTCAGCGGCATCATCCTGCAGGACATGGGCCTGGCCCGGCCGAAGAACCAGCAGGACCCCGAGCAGTTCAACCTGGAGATCAGCGAGGAGCAGATCGCCCAGGCCGACGCCGACGTCATCTTCTACAGTTCCTTCTCCGGCGGTGAGGAGCGCAGGAAGAAGTTCCTCGCCAACCCGCTGTGGAAGCGCCTGACCGCCGTCGAGAACGGCGACGTCCACGAGGTGAAGGACGAGATCTGGATGACGTCCGTCTCCCTGCAGGGCGCCGACCTGGTCCTCGACGACATGGCCGAGATCTTCGACGTCGACCCCGCCGAGTAGCCAGCCGGCGCAGACAGCCCGGTGGCCCGTGCCCGTCCCGCCGGCAGCGGCGGGCGGCACGGGCCACCGGGCTGTCTGCGCCCCGCGGCCGGCCGCTGCCGGTCACGCCGGGGACGTCGGCGCGGACCGCACCACACGGAACCCCACGTCGTCGATGCGGAAGGTCGGGTGGCTGCGGCGCCGCACCGAGGCGCGGCAGCTCCAGTGCTCGTCGGACCACCCACCGCCGCGGAGCACCCGGTAGGTGCCGTACACCTCCGCGTCGTACACGTCCCAGCACCAGTCCCACACGTTGCCCAGCATGTCGTACAGGCCCCACGCGTTGGGCTCCTTGCCGCCCACGGGGTGCACCCGGTCGCCCGAGTTGCCCCGGTACCAGGCGACCTCGTCGAGCGGGCCGTAGCGCGGGCCGGTGGTGCCCGCGCGGCAGGCGTGCTCCCACTCGGCCTCGGTCGGCAGCCGGTACCCGTCGGCGCGGGTGTCCCATTCGGCCGTCCCGGCGTCGAGCCGCAGGCGGTAAGCAGGCGTCAGACCCTCGCACACCGACAGCGCGTCGCAGAAGCGGACCGCGTCCCACCACGACACGCACTCGACGGGCAGCCCGTCGCCCCGGGCGGTACTCGGCCGTTGCCCGGTGACCTCGGCGTACCACGCCTGAGTGACCGGGAACGCCGACATCCGGAACGGCGCCACCTGGACCGGCCAACTGCGCCGCGTACGCCGGTCCGACAGGGTCACCCGACCCGCCGGAACGGCGACCAACTCCTGTTCCGATACCACGTCCACGACAGACCACCCTAGCGGTGACGCTCGTCGGCCCCGCCGCCCCGCGCACGGCACACACGCGCCGCGGACCGGCGGTTTCGCCGAGGCCTGAAAGGCGCGTCACCGCTGACATGGCCTGACATCCGTGTTCGGGGTACTCGCGCCCCTGACCGGGTGGACGGACACGAACGCCGCCCGGCTGGGACGGACCCGAATCACGGCAGGACGTGGGAGGTGATCATCGTGTCGAGTGCACAGCCGCACTCCGCCGGACCCGGCCGCGAGACGCGCGATGCCGGCGCGGAACCGGTCAGTGAACTGGTGCAACGCGCTTCGCAGCAACTGACGGAGCTGGTGCGCGGCGAACTGAGGCTGGCCCAGGCGGAGATGAAGGAGAAGGGCAAGCGGTACGGCAAGGGCGGTGGGCTGTTCGGAGGCGCGGGCGTCGTCGGCTTCCTGACCCTCCAGGCTCTCATGGCCACCGCCATCGCCGCCCTCGCGGTGCCGCTGCCGGTGTGGGCCGCGGCCCTGATCGTCACCGGAGTGCTCGGTGTGATCACGGCGGTCATGGCCCTGGGCGGCAAGAAGCAGTTCAGTGAGGGCGCGCCGCCGGCGCCCGAGCAGACGATCGACAGTGTCAAGGCCGACGCGGCCGAGATCAAGGAGCGTGCACGACGATGACCCAGCCGCCCCACGACAAGCAGACCGTCGCGAGCCCCGAGGAACTGCGCGAGCAGGTCGAGCAGACCCGTCAGGAACTCGGGCAGACCGCCGAAGCACTGGCGGCCAGGACCGATGTCAAGGCACGCGCCCAGGAGAAGGCCGCCGAAGTCAGGCAGCAGGCCACCGCCAAAGCCGGGGAGCTGAAGGCGAAGGCGGCCGACCTCGCGCACCAGGTGCCGGAGCGGCTGCCCGAGCCGGTGAAGGAGAAGGCGGCTCAGGCAACCGAGCAGGCCCGGGCCAAAGCCGTCCAGGGGGCGCACGCCGCGCGGGACAACCGCGCCCTGCTGCTGGCCGCGGCCGCGGGCGCGGCCCTTGTGTGGCTGTCATGCCGTCGGCGGAAGCGGTGAGCGCAGGGAGTCCTCCCGCTCCCCGCGAGCGTGCGGGGAGCGGTCTTCGCCGGACCGACGCCGCCGATGACCGTGCCGGTGGCCGCGGTTGACAGAGCCACGCTGGCGGAGCTGGTGCCTGCGTTGACAACGCCGAAGCCGCCGTTGCCCCGGCCGGCCGGTGCCGCGTCACGCGCCGCGTGACGCGGCATCCGGCCCTGGCGTCGGGGGTCCGGCATCCGGGCCGGGCATGGGCTCGCGCGCGGGCCCTGGCATCGGGCACCGGCATCGGGTCCCGGCACCGGCCCTGGCATCCGGCTCCGGCACCAGCCCTGGGATCCGGCCTTGCACGCGGCCCCGGCGCCCGCCCACCGCCGAGGCGCGCCGACATCGCGGCACGCCGACCGGACCCCAGCGTGCCGGTCGGCCGACCCCGGGGCCCGGTCGGTGACCGAACCCCGGCTCGCCCCCGACGCCGGACGGTGGACGCCGCCGCCCTGACGGGCGGTGCCGAGATGCCCACCGCATCCGACAGCGTGCTGACCGCTCGACGGAGGCGTAACGTCCCATATGGGCCAGGTGGGCGAGGTCCGGTGCGCCCGTCGGGCACGGATGCCCCGAGGGGAACGGGACGCGGCCGCGGCCGTCCTCAAGTCGCCCGTGCGACGCTGGAGGTGCCTCGTGACCAGCACCGGTGACCCGGCCCCCGTCCCCGACGGGCTGGACGCCGCGTTCGCGGAGACGGTGCGCCGGACCGGAGCCTCCATCGGCGCCCTGTACCTGCTCGACCCGGACCAGCGGCTGCTGCGCCTGGACGCCCTGAGCGGGGCGCCGGCCGAACTCGCCGAGCCTTGGGCGAGGGTCCCCGTCTCCGCTCCGGCGCCGGTGGCCGAAGCGGTCCGTGAGGAGCGCGTGGTCTGGCTCGGCAGCCAGGAAGAGGTGGCTCACTCCTATCCGCGCACCGCGATGGCGCTCCCGTACCCGCTGGCGATGGTCGCCGCGCCGGTCGTCGGCAACCGGCGGTGGGGGGCGCTGCTGCTGATGTGGCCGGCCACCCGTCCCCCGTACATGACCCAGCGGGAACGGGGCCACATCGTGTCCAGCTGCCGGCGTCTGGCCCGGCTGTTGGAGGAAGCCGTCGAGGCGGGCCGGGTCCCCGTCGCCGGCAAGCGGCCCCGTGTCCTGCCCGCCGGACCAGGTCACGCGCCCGCGCCTGCGGCGATGACCGTCATCGACTTCGTCGAGCGCCTGCCCGGCGGCAGTTGCGCACTGAACTTGGAGGGGCGCATCACCTACGTCAGCCAAGGCGCCTGCGACCTGCTGGGCCTCGACGCCGACCGGCTGCTGGGCACGCTGCCGTGGCAGTCCTTGCGCTGGCTCGACGACCCGACCTACGAGGACCGGTACCGCGCCGCGGTGATCAGCCGGGAGCCCGTGTCGTTCACCGCGTGCCGACCGCCGGACCAGTGGCTGGACTTCCACCTCTACCCGGACGCCAGCGGCATCAGCGTCCGTATCGTGTCCAGCGGCGCGCAGGTGCTGCCCTCCCCGGCGCCCCGCCAGTCCACGCGCACGGTCACACCCGTGCGCGCCGGGCAGCTCTACCAGCTCATGCACCTGGCCGCCGCGCTGACCGAGGTGGTCGGCGTCCAGGACGTCATCGACCTGGTCGCCGACCAGATCATGCCCGCCTTCGGCGCGCAGGGCCTGGTGCTGTCCACCGCCGACGCGGGCCGCCTGCGGATCGTCGGGCACCGCGGCTACGCCCCCCACACCATCGAGCGGCTGAACGGTCTGCCCCTCGACACCACGTTCACCCCGGCCGGGCGGGCCCTCAGCAGCGGCATCCCCGCGTTCTTCGCCGACCCGGAGGAGTTGAGACGGATCTACCCCGAGGCCCCCCAGGTCAGCGGCAAGAGGGCCTGGGCCTTCCTGCCGCTGATCATCTCCGGCCGGCCCGTGGGCTGCTGCGTCCTGACCTACCAGGCCCCGCACGTGTTCCCCGCCGAGGAACGCGCCGTGATGACCTCCCTCGCCGGGCTCATCGCCCAGGCGCTCGACCGGGCCCGGCTGTACGACACCAAACACGAGCTCGCCCACGGCCTGCAGCAGGCGCTGCTGCCGCGCACCCTGCCCACTGTGCCCGGCCTGCGGGTCGCCGCCCGCTATCTGCCCGCCACCCGCGGCATGGACATCGGCGGGGACTTCTACGACCTGATCCGGCTCGACGACACCGCCGCCGCGGCCGTCATCGGCGACGTCCAGGGCCACAACGTCGCCGCCGCCGCTCTGATGGGCCAGGTGCGCACCGGTGTGCACGCCCACGCGACGCTCGGCACGCCCCCCGGCCAGGTCCTCGCCCGCATCAACGGGCTCCTCGTCGACCTCGGCACCGACCTGTTCACCAGCTGCCTGTACGCCCACCTCGACTTCGCCCGCCGATGCGCGACACTGGCCGGCGCCGGCCACCCGCCCCCACTTCTGCGGCTGCCCGACGGGGACACCCGGCCCATGGACCTCCCGCCCGGACCGCTCCTGGGCGTCGACTCCGGCGCCGACTTCCCCGTGACCGAGATCCCCTTCACCCCTGGCACGATGCTCGTCTTCTACACCGACGGCCTGATCGAGAGGCCCGGTGTCGACCTGGACGAGTCGATGGCCGACCTCGCGCACCACCTCGCCCGCGTGGACGACGGGGACCTGGACCGGCTCATCGACGAACTGCTGGCGCGGGTCGGCTCCACCACCCGGCGCACCGACGACGTCGCCCTCCTCGTCCTGCAGGCCGCGGCACCTTCCGCACCCTCCGCGTCACGGCGGCTTACCTGACGCGACACAGGGAACGTGTACCGCACAACGACCCCCTCTACCGCGGAGGCGACGTGGACACCGGTACCCACTGGCGGCTTCCTGGCGCGGTCCAGGAGCCGGACACCCCTCACCGCAGGATCACGCAGCTGGAAGCCAAGGTCGCCCAGCTCGAGCAGGCCGTGGACTCCCATGCGGTCATCGACCAGGCCATCGGCGTGGTCGTCGCCGTGGGCGGGATGTCGCCCGCCGAGGCCTGGGACGTGCTCCGCGAGACCTCCATGTGCACCAACGTCAAACTGCGTCACGTGGCCCAGCTGGTCGTCGGCTGGGGCGAGACGGGCGTCCTGGCGTCGGACATCCGCGACGAGCTGTCGGCACGGCTGATGCGCTGAAGCCGGGGCCAGGGCCGCTTGCGACCGCCCTGTGGGGATACCCGCACGTCATGCACATCGTGAGGTGGTTGCCGACGTGGCTCGGCACAGTGGACCGGGAAGTGACGCAACGGGCGGCCTCCCGCATCCCGCCCGGACTCGGCCGGGCGTTGTCGGCGGTCGAGGAGACCGCGGAGAGCACGAAGCTGTGGTGGGGCGCCGCCGCCGCGATGGCGTGGCGGGGAGGGACGCGCGGCCGCGGGGCAGCCGTCGGCGGCCTCGCGGCCCTCGTCCTGGCCCAGGTCGCGTCGAACGGGGTGGGCAAGCGACTGGCCGACCGGCCTCGGCCCCCGAGGGAATGGGTCCCGCACGACGAGGTCGACGACCGCCCCGACTCCTCCTCCTTCCCCTCCGGGCACACCGCGGCCGCGGTCGCCTTCACCGCCGCCGTCGCCCCCACCTGGCCGGCGGCGGGTGCCCTGTGCGCGGTGCCGGCCGCCCTGCTGGCCGTGGAGCGGGTGCAGAGCGGTGCCCACTACCCCAGTGACGTCGCCACCGGCGCCGCCATCGGCCTGGCCTGTGCCTGGCTCGTACGACACGCCCCACGGCCGGTCCCGCGCGACCGGCCGTGGGGCAGCCGCGCCCGGCCGTGACAGGGAGCCGCGCCCGGCCTCACCGGGGGCCCGCCGTCCTCGCGCCACTGGCGTGCGGCTACGGCACGCCGAGCTCGAACAGGACGTACCCCGCGTACGATCCCGAGGCCAGCGCGGCCGTGCCCAGCACCGTGACCAGCGAGGGCAGGGTCAGACGGCGCAGACCGACGGCGACCGGGACGAAGAGCGGGAAGAGGGGGAGCAGGTAGCGCGAGACGTTGCCGAAGTACTGCTGGGTGCCCATCACCAACAGGTAGGACAGCACCGTGTAGACGACCAGCACGGCCGGTGGGCGCAGCTGGAGCAGCAGGACGGTCAGCACCGGCACCGTCAGCGCCACGCCGACCCCGATGATGTCCTCGTAGGGCATGGCGAAGAGGTAGTCGAAGCGGCCCACCGCCACGCCCGACAGCACGTTGAAGGTGTGCTTGCCGTAGTCGAACGTGTGGGCCCAGACGCCGTCCTGCAGCTCGGAGTAGCCGTTCCAGTCGCCCATGCGGTAGCCGACCCAGGCGAGGTAGCCGGCCAGCCCCAGGGGTGAGATCGCCACCGCCAGCAGCGGGCGTGCGACGCCGTCCTGGCGGCGGTACAGGGCGAGCAGCGCGGCGACCGCCAGGGCGGCGATCAGCGTGGCGGCGGTGGGGCGGCAGAGCCCGGCCGTGAAGGTCAGCACCCCGGCGGTCAGCCAGCGGCGGGTCATGACGGCGTAACAGGCCCAGGCGGCCAGGGCGGTGTAGACGGACTCGGAGTACACCGACCACTCCGCGCCGGAGCCGGGCCACACCGCCCACAGCCCGACGGCTGCCAGCCCGGGTCTGCGGCCGGCGAGCGGTCGGTGACGGCGTAGACGCCGAGCGCCGCCACGAAGGACGCCAGGACCGAGACGGTGATGCCGGCGCCGTACGGGCCGAGGCCGGTGCACTCGGACACCAGACGCATCAGCGCCGGGTACAGCGGGAAGAACGCCGCCGAGTTGCCCTGGAGGGTGATCAGGCCGGTGGCGCCGGGGACCGGCTCCAGGGCGGGGTCGTAGCCGTGCAGGGCAACCTGCTGGTACCACCAGCCGTCCCAGCTGCCCAGCACGTCCCAGACGTGCTCACCGCCGCCGAATCGCGGGTTCTTCTTCCGGAAGTCGCCCGCGGAGTCCAGCAGGAACATGAAGACGGCGAAGCCGGCCAGTTTCAGGACCCCGTAGGTGGCCAGCACCGGCCCGTGGTGCGCGGCGGCGCGCCGCAGACGCTGCCGCAGGTCCGGGCCGGGCAGGGGGACTTCCGGCGCGCCGCCGTCGCGGGGGGCGCGGATCGGCAAGGGGGGGGCCGGGGCGGTGGTCATGAGGCGGTGGGTCCTGTCGTACGGCGGCGGGTGACGCGGGCGGGGAACACCCACGCCCGGAAGAGCAGGAACCGCAGCAGTGTCGCGGCCAGGTTGGCGGCGATCAGCGTCGCCAGTTCGACACGGGAGCCGGCCCCGGGCGCGGTCCGGTGCAACAGGGCCAGCGAACCGCTGGTGAGGGCCAGGCCGACCAGGAACGCGGCGAGGCCCTTCAGTTGATGCCGCAGCACACCCCTGCGGCCCCGCACACCGAAAGGTGAGCCGTCTGTTGGCGACGGCACTGGCCAGCAGGGCGAGCGCGTTGGCGGCCTGCGGCCCGGCCGACGGGCGGAGCGCGGTGTACAGCGGCAGGTAGAACAGGGTGCTGGCGACACCGACGGTGGCGAACCGCAGCAACTGGGGACCAGGCCCGGCGGCAGCTCCTGCGTCCCGTCGACCTCACCGGAGCGGCGCAGCGCGGCCAGCGGCAGCCTGCCGCAGGCCAGGGCCCGGCCGAGCCGGGCCATGCCCCGCAGGTCGGCCAGTGCCGTGGACAGGATCCGCACCCGGCTGTCGGGGTCGTCCACCCAGTCGACCGGCACCTCGTGGATGCGCAGCCCGGCACGCTCGGCGATGACCAGCAGTTCGGTGTCGAAGAACCAGGCCTGGTCCTCCACCAGCGGCAGCAGCCGTTCGGCGACGTCCCGCCGCACGGCCTTGAATCCGCACTGCGCGTCGGAGAAGCGCACGGCGAGCGTGCCGCGCAGCAGGCCGTTGTAGCAGCGGGAGATGATCTCCCGTTTCGGGCCGCGTACCACCCGGGAGCCCCGGGCCAGCCGGGTGCCGATCGCGATGTCCGAGTGGCCGGAGATCAGCGGGGCGACCAGCGGCAGCAGGGCCGTGAGGTCGGTGGACAGGTCCACGTCCAGGTAGGCGAGCACCGGCGCGGGCGAGCGCGACCAGGCGGCGTGCAGCGCCCCGCCCCGGCCCCGCTCGGCCAGGCGGATCCAGTCCGTGCCGGTCAGTTCGGCGGTCAGCCGGGCGGCGATGACCGGGGTCCGGTCGGTGCCGGCGTTGTCCGCGATGGTGATCCGGAAGTGGTACGGAAAGGTTTCCGCGAGGTGTGCGTGGAGCCGTCGGACGCACGGCTCCAGGTCGTTCTCCTCGTTGTACACGGGGACGACCACGTCGAGGACCGGGTTGGGGTGGTGGGCGGGCAGCGGGGCGCGGCAACGCCGCCGGGGCCGGGGACGGCTCGAAGCTCCGGCGGTCGGTCGGGGCCGACCACCTCGCGGTTCTCATGGCTGGTTCACAGTCTCTTTCCGGCGCGCGGCATGCCGAGGGCGCCCGTGATGCTGACGGGATGAGGAGCCCGCGGCGCCGGGGCGCGCGGGTGGGCGGAGTGGGCCTACTCGGTGGCCTCCGGATCCACGCCGGCCGAGGCGGACGGCTCCTGCGTCCCTACGGCCGACGGCGGGGCCTTCGTCGGTGTCGGGGAGGCGGGGGGCGCGGACGGCGGCGCCGTCGTGGTCCGGCTCTGGCTGGGCGTGGCCGACGGCGGGGTGGCGGTGGTCGGCGCGCCCGGGTTCGCTGGGGCCGTGGTGCCGCTGCTCGACGTGGCGGGCGGGGTCGCCGGCGGAGGCCCGGAGGTGGTCGCGCTCGGGTCGGGGGAGTGGGCCGTGGGGCTCGGGCTGCCGGAGGGCGTCGGGCTGGTCATGGGCTGCGGCCTGGGATCGGCGGGCGGCTGGGCCCGGGTGAGTACGCCGGGCAGCACGGCGAGCGCGACGCCGAGTCCGGCGGCAGCGACGGCGGAACCGCCCGCCCGCCACAGCAGCCGGGCGCGGCGCCGGGCCCGGATGCCCTCGTGCAGCCGCTGCCGGTGCTCAGGTGCGAAGGGGGCGTGCTGCTGGGTGTCGCGCATCAGCCGCGTCAACTCCCGCTCGAAGTCGTCCATCGCTTCTCCCCTCAGCCCACGGGCCTGACGGCGTCGGACAGGAGCTGACGCAGCCGGGCGACCCCGCGCGAGGCGTGCGACCGGGCGGTGCCCACGGGGCAGCCCAGGGCGTCGGCGACCTGGGCCTCGGGCAGGTCCTCGTAGTAGCGCAGCACCACCGCGGCCCGCTGCCGCGGCGACAGCAGCGCCAGGGCGGCCTCCAGGCGTGAGCGTTCCGCCACGGCGGACGACACGTCGCCCGGCTCGGCCCGGTCCGGCAGCTGCTCGACCGGACGCTCACCCCACCAGCGCCGCCTGGCCGAGCGCGCGGCCAGGCGCACCAGGACCTGGCGCACGTACGCCTCCGGGGCCTGCTCGGTGACCTTGGGCCAGGCGAACCACAGCTTGACCAGGGACTCCTGCACCAGGTCCTCGGCCCGCTGCCAGGTCGCCGCCGGTGAGCAGACGCGCGACGTGGAGCAGCGCCGACCACCGGGCAGCCACGAACTCGTCGAAGCCGTCCGCCCGCAACCGCTCCATCCTCACCGTCCCCGCGTCCGATCACCCCGTACACCACTGAGAAGACGCTGGACCCCGCACCACGATGCACCTTCGCCCTGTGATCCACCTCACTCCCGGAAGCGGCGAAACGAGAAGGGCCCGCGCCGTGGCACGGGCCCTTCTCATCGCAGTGTTCCCATCCGCTACGTGCGGTCACCCTTCGGCTTGCCGAACTGGTCGGGGGTGCCGTGCGGCGGCGGGCTGAACGGCTCCGGCGACGTCGCGGGCGACACCGGGGAACCGGCATGCCCCTCGCTCTGTTCGGGCCGTATCGCGCCCGGGTCGCCGGACGTCGGCTGCGCGCCCGCGCGCAACTGCTCCAGCCGGTTCGCCAGCAGCTCGGTCACCGGCACACGATCGGCGTGCGACCGCTCGTACGCCAGCAGTTCCTCCACCTCGTCCGCGGACAGCGACCGCACGCGGCTCTCCAGGCCGCCGATCGGCAGATGGTCGTAGTCGGGCAGCGGCAGGGTGTTGCGGGCGGGGTCGGCCATGGTTCTCACTTCCCTGTGTACGGATCCCTGTGTGCGGACTCGTGTCACGACCGGGGTGCCTCGGGCCGCCGGACGGGCGGGTCAGCGGCTGCCCGGGCCGCCGCTGCCGAAGGAGCCGCTGCTTCCCTCGTCCCAGCGGGGCCGCTGCTGCGTCGCACTGGTCCGGTCGCTCATGTTGCCGTGGCCCTTCAGCTCGTGCGGCGTCAGACGGGTGTCACTCCTCGGCACCTCGTCGGGCTCCCGGTTCTCGCGCGTCTCGCGGACCGGGCCGCCGGCCGGCATGCGGGGGTGTTCCTCCGGGCGCGGCGTCGGTGATTCCCGGCGCATGATGCGGATGCCCAGGACGAAGGCACCCAGCAGCAGGCCCACGACCACCACACCCGCCACGATCAGTCCGACGCCGAGGGCGCCCCGGCCCGCGGCCAGCTCCATCCATGCGGTATTCATGGCAGGCGGGTACCCCCGGCGCTCGCCATGAACCGGCTCACCTCTCCCGGGCCGCCCTGGTCCGCGAACGGTTCGCCTTGCGGATCGCGTCGAGCAGCTCGCCCTTCGACATCCCCGACCGGCCGTCGACACCGAGCCGCTTGGCGACGTCGTAGAGGTGCTCCTTGGAGGCCTGCTCGTCGACGCCCTCGCCGCTGCGGCCGCCCTGCTGCCGGGGCCGGGCCGACCGGGGGTCCGAGGGGCCCTTGCGGCCGCCCTCCTTGCGCTCCCAGTGGTCACCGACCTTCTCGTACATGTGCTTCAGCGCGCCGTAGGCCACCCGGTGCGCGCGCTCACCCTCGCCGTACTGCTCCACGGCCGAGTCGTGCGCCTTGATCCAGGTGTTCTGGGCGTCCCGGGAGGAGCGCTCCAGGGTCGACGGAAGCTCCTGACGTCCCGGCATGTCACCCACCTCCGTCCTCGTCTCGGGCGCCCGACGAGTGCCCGGCGCAGTGGCCGGAAAACCGCCCCGAACCCTTGCGAGCACCCGGTTTGACCGGGATCGGCCGGGCTACCCGCGCGGTGTGACTTCTACGACATCCCAGCAGGAGCTGTTCCGGTTCCTGGAGGACCGCTTCGCCTGTGCGCAGGCGTGCACGGAGTGCGCGCGGGCGTGTGCGCTGCGCGCGAGCCTTGTGGATCCTGACGGCACCGAGAACCAGGAACTCGTACGACGCAAGGGCATCATGTGCGCGGAGGTCTGCGACGCGACCTGCCGCGTCCTGTCCGAACAGAACCAGGTGGACGAGTCCGCCCTCCGCATGCAGGTCGAGTGGTGCCGCTCGGTCTGCCTGGAGAGCGCCCACGTCTTCGACGCCCACCCGGGCGCGGAGGAGTCCGCAGCGGCGTGCCGGGCATGCGCCCGGGCCTGCACGGACTTCCTCGCGACCCTGAACTGACGGGGGGCTGAGGCACCAGAAGGTCGGTCGCAGGGCTGGACGCCGTCTGTCCTCCAAGAAGGAGAGGTGCGTCTGATCCCCCGACCGAAGTGGTCGGCCCCGTGGTCGACCGGCTCGCGGTCCAGCGGGCGTGGGGTGTGCCCTTTCCCTCCGACCACCGGGAGCCTCGGTGTACGGAGCGGGCACCGTCGGTAACGCGAGCCGGCCGCGCGCGACGAGTGGGAGGAGGGCTTCGCCACCCACCCCGAGGGTGGCTCGACATCCGTCCCTGGGCGGGTTCGGCCCTGTGTCACGGTGCTCGTCGATGCCGCCGCGGGACGATCGAAGGGGTCGAGCCGGCGCCGCGGCCCGCGGCGCCGGCTGACGCTGAGGAAGCTGTCCTGCCCGCTGCTTCAGCGCCGTCTTGCGAACCGACGGCCGGGGACCCGTGTACTTCAGGTGGTTTCCGGGCCGGAGCCTCAACTGTTGGCCAGGGTGCGGTCCAGGAGGGAGAGCAGGCGGTCCCAGTGGCGCTTCAGCCCGGAGGCGCTGAAAGCGTCGGTGTCGGACATGGTGAAGCCGTGGACGGTGCCGGGATAGATCTCGCAGGTGTGGCCGACACCTGCGGCATCCAAGGCCTGGTTGAGCTCACTGATGACCTCGGGCGACAGGTCGCCTTCCGCGAGGCCCAGGTGGACTTGGGCGGTGAGCTGGGGCACGAGACGGTGTGGGCTGTCGGGCGCGTCGGTGACCACGAAACCGGGGTGGAATCCGGCGACGGCGGCCACCTGGTCGGGGTGCGCCTGCGCGGTGCGCAGCGCCAAGAGGGTGCCGATGCAGTAGCCGGTCACGGCGACCGGCCCGGCGCTGACCTCGGGCTGGGCGGTGAGGAACCTGAGGTAGGCGTCGGCGTCGCGCAGGACGCGTTCGGTGGTCGTGTGCGCCTTGAGCAAGGGCATCAGCTGGGAGACGACCGTGGGGCGGATCTCTTCGCCGATGTGCTCAGGAAGCTCGACCACCGGTGCCGGGCCGTGCCGGTAGTAGAGGTTGGGCACGAGCACGTAGTACCCGTGCCCGGCCAGTTCGCGGGCCATCTCCTCCAGCACGGGCCGCAGGCCGAAGGCGTCCGAGTACAGCAGTACCCCCGGGTGCCGCTCGCCACGGTCGGGGAAGGCGGCGAAAGCGTCGGCCTGCCCGTCAGGGGTGGGAATCTGCAGTGTCTTGGTGGGAATGGCGGATCTTCCTTCCTAAAGTTCGCCCTACTACCGTTAGTGGCACTAACGGTATCGGCGCGAGTGAACGTATATCGTTAGTCGGACTAACGCAATGGGTAGGAGGGGCGGCATGGCCAGAGCCGAAGCCGCGGACATGTCCGACGACAGCGCTCCCAAGACGCCCGACAGGCTGCGTCGACGGGCGAGCCGACTGTTGTCGCAGCTGTCCACACGGTCGGACCGGCTGATCAACGAAGGGCTGATCCGCGCCGACGCCCGCAAGTGGCACTACGCCGTACTCGCCTCACTGCAGGATCACGGGCCCGGCAGTCAAGCAACGCTGAGCAGGCGCACCGGCATCTACCGCAGCGACATGGTCGGCGTGCTCAACGAACTGGCCGAGCGTCACCTCGTCGAGCGGGCGCCGGATCCCGACGACCAGCGCCGCAACATCATCACGATCTCCACCCAGGGCCGCCGTCAACTGCGCCGCCTCGACAAGGTCCTGGACGACCTCCACGACGAACTGCTCGCGCCGCTGAGTCCGGCCGAACGCGACCAGTTCGTGCAGTTGCTCACCCGCTTGCTGGACCACCACACCCCATCTCCCTGACCCCGTGTAGCGGGCATCCGCATCCACGCTGCCCGCAGCGCTTCTGGCGTATCCGACGCAGGCGATGCGCAGATCCACCGAAAGGCCGGCCGCGCCGGAGGAATGCGACGCAGTGCAGGTCAGGGGTAGCGACCTGTCAGTTCGAAGCCACGAGCGGCTGTCCCACGCGTACGTTCCAGCGACCCGCCCGGCCGCTGAGCTCCACCGCCGTCAGCGGGGGGACGTCCGTGCGCCAGAACGCCGTCTCCGGGGCTTCGAGGGCCCGCACCAGCAGCGCCCGTACGAGCTCCGGCTCGACCACGGCCACCGTGCGCCCCTCCGTGCGCGCGGCCGCGTCCAGCCAGGCCGCGGCCCGGTCGCACAGTGCCCGTACCGACTCGCCGCCGTGCGGCGCCGACTCCGGGTCCGACAGCCACCGGGCCAGCGCCTCCGGTTCCCGCGCCCCCACCTCCGCCAGGGTCGCCCCCCGCCAGCGTCCGGCGTCCAGCCCGGCCAGCCGCGGGTCGGCGACGGCGGCGAGGCCGAGTGCGGTGGCCGTCTCGCGGCAGCGCACGGAGGGAGAGGCCCATGCCCGCGCGGACGCCGGGAGGGTGCCTGCGGCTGCCTGGGCCTGCCGCAGTCCGGTGGTGTCGAGTGGGGAGCCGTCGTCGAAGCGGGCCTCCCGCAGGGCCGCCGTGATCGCGGGTGAGATCAACATCACTCGGCTGGTCATCCGTCCACTTCCGGGCTCGAAATCCTTCCTGTGACCGCGCTTTGAGGCCGCATCGGCTCCATCAGGGGCGCTCGCGCGACCACCGTGCGCCCTTGGCCGGATCCGCACCACGCGGTACGGTCTCGTCGACCTTCACGACGGCACGGCGGAAGCCGGTGGGATTCCGGCACGGTCGCGCCACTGTATGCCGGGCACGCACCCTCGGTGCGGGTCCGGTGAGTCAGACCCCCTGCCGTCGTACGTGCACCACCGATTCGGGACGCGAGTTTCCCAGGAGGGGTCCTGCCATGGCGCAGTCCGCCGTCCAGCCGGCCACTACCACCACCCCCGCCAAGCTGCCGCTCGGCGCGATCGCCCCCTGGGCGGTCTTCTTCGGCATCCTCATGCTGGTCCTGCTCTACTTCGTCGGCGCCGAACAGGGCGCCACCTCCCTGCTGGCCGGGGAGGACGTGCACGAGTGGGTGCACGACGCCCGCCACCTGCTCGGCTTCCCCTGCCACTGACGGCGGGAAAGGAATCCACGAGCCCATGAACTCGGCAACCGTCCGCACCCTTCTGGTGCGCGGCATGCTCGCGGGCCTCGCCGCGGGCCTGCTCGCCCTCCTCGTCGCCTACTTCCTCGGCGAACCCCGCGTCGACGCGGCGATCGCCTTCGAGGAGGCACACGCCCACGAGCACGGCGGGGAGGAGATCGTCAGCCGCACGATGCAGTCCACCGCCGGCCTGTCCACCGGTGTCCTCGTCTACGGCGTCGCCTTCGGCGGCATCGCCGCCCTCGCGTACTGCGTGGCGCTCGGCCGGATCGGCGCCTTCGGGCCGCGCGCGAGCGCGCTGCTCCTCGCGGCGGCCGGCCTGGTCGCCGTGTACGTCGTGCCGTTCCTGAAATACCCGGCCAACCCGCCGGCCGTCGGCGACCCCGACACCCTCGACCAGCGCACCGCCCTGTACTTCCTGATGGTGGTGCTGAGCGTGCTGCTGGCCGTGGCCACCGTGATCCTGGGCAGGCGTCTCGCGCCGCGCCTGGGCCACTGGAACGCGACACTCGCCGCCGGGGCGTTCTTCGTCCTCGCCGTCGGTCTCGCCTACGCCTTCCTGCCCGCCTACGACAACGTCCCCTCGGAGTTCCCGGCCACCCTGCTCTGGCAGTTCCGGCTGGCGGCGCTGGCCGTCCAGGCGACCCTGTGGACCGCCTTCGGCCTGATCTTCGGGGCGTTGGCGGAACGGGCGCTCGCGCCCCGGCCCGCCGCACAGGAACCCACGGCGGCACGGGCGACTCCCGTGCCGCACTGATCCCTTCGTCCCGCACCGCTCATCTCGACCCGCCGGCAGGGCCCCCGGACGACCGGGGGCCCTCGCCCCTGTTCGGGCGTCGCTTCGCCATTCCCAATTCCTGAAACAGGTTCTACCGTGTGCGCCGTCAGGACCGCCTGGGCAGCCTGGAGGCGCCGTGCATCTCGACTACACGCCCGCGCAGCAGCGGCTGCGGACGGAACTCCGCGCATACTTCGCCGAGCTGGTGCCCGACGGAGCCTCCGCCCGGCACGCCGACCCGGCCGCCCAGAAGCGGTTCTACCGCGCCACCGTCCGCCGCCTCGGCACGGACGGCTGGCTCGGCGTGGGCTGGCCCGAGGAGTACGGCGGGCGCGGCCTGACGGCGATGGAGCAGTTCATCTTCTTCGACGAGGCCGCCCAGGCCGGCGTCCCGCTGCCGCTGATGGCCCTGAACACCGTCGGCCCCACGATCATGCGGTACGGCACCGAGGAACAAAAGGCGTACTTCCTGCCGAAGATCCTTGCCGGCGAGATCGACTTCGCCATCGGCTACAGCGAGCCGGACGCGGGCACCGACCTGGCATCCCTGCGGACCCGGGCGGTCCGGGACGGCGACACGTACGTCGTCAACGGCCAGAAGATCTGGACCACCAACGGCGACACCGCCGACTGGGTGTGGCTGGCAGTGCGCACCGACCCGGACGCGCCACCGCACAAGGGCATCACCATGCTGCTGGTGCCGACCACGGACCCCGGCTACTCCTGCACCGTCATCCGCACCCTGGCCGGACACGACACGACAGCGAGCTACTACGAGGACGTCCGCGTCCCGGTCGCCCACCGCGTCGGCGCGGAGAACCAGGGCTGGCGGCTGATCACCAACCAGCTCAACCACGAACGCGTCACCCTCGCGGCGCACGGCACCATGGCCGTCCGCGCCCTGCACGACGTCCAGCGCTGGGCGATGGAGACCAAGCTCGCCGACGGCCGCCGCGTCGCCGACCTGCCCTGGGTGCGCCGCCGCCTCGCACAGACCCACGCCCGGCTGGACGCGCTGAAACTCCTCAACTGGCGCATGGTCAGCGCCGTCCAGGACGGCACCCTCACCCCGCAGGACGCCTCCGCCGTCAAGGTGTACGGCTCCGAGGCCCGGCGCGACGCCTACGCCTGGCTCATGGAGGTCGTCGCCGCGCCGGGCACGCTCAAGGAGGGTTCGGCCGGCGCGGTCCTGCACGGCGAACTCGAACGCGGCTACCGCTCGGCGGTCATCTTCACCTTCGGCGGCGGCAACAACGAGATCCAGCGCGAGATCATCTCGTGGATCGGCCTGGGAATGCCGCGGGTACGACGCTGACCGGACGGCGCTCGCCGGACTGGTCAGGCGCTGACCGGACGCGGCCGGTCTCTCCGGCCGGCCCCTCACAGCCGGCGGGCGCATCACCGCGCGGCAAGCGCCGGCTCCTGCGCGGACCGGCGTCAGTGTCTCAAGACGCCGGAACCGAGGTGTGCCACGTACCAGGCGTACGTCTCGGCGAGTCCCTCTCGCAGCCCGATACGGGGAACCCAGCCCAGGGCGGTGAGCCGTGAGACGTCGAGGAGCTTGCGCGGGGTGCCGTCCGGCTGAGCCGTGTCCCACTCGATGGCACCCTCGTAGCCGACGACCTCCGCCACCAACTCGGCGGCCTCCCAAACCGTGATGTCCGTGCCGGTGCCGACGTTCACCGGCCCGTCCTCGTCGTAGTGCTCCAGCAGGTGCAGGCAGGCCCGGGCCAGGTCGTCGACGTGCAGGAACTCTCGGCGAGGGGTCCCGGTGCCCCAGTTCACCACGCGCCGCGCTCCGGTCTCGCGCGCCTCGTGGAAGCGCCGGATCAGCGACGGCAGCACATGGGAGTGCTCGGGGTGGAAGTTGTCCCCGGGGCCGTACAGGTTCGTCGGCATGGCGCAGATCCAGGGGAGGCCGTACTGCCGCCGCACCGCCCGCACCTGCGTGATCCCGGCGATCTTGGCGATGGCGTAGGCGTCGTTGGTCGGTTCCAGCGCTCCGGTCAGCAGTGCCTCTTCCCGAACGGGCTGGTCGGCGAACTTCGGGTAGATGCAGCTGGAGCCCAGGAACAGCAGTCGTTCCACTCCCTGTTCGAGCGCCGCGTCCAGCACGTTCACCTGGATGCGCAGGTTGTCGGAGAGGAACTCCGCGGGACGGGTGGCGTTCGCTTTGATGCCGCCCACCCGGGCGGCGGCCAGCACCACCACATCCGGCCGGGTGGCCGCGAACCAGTCGAAGACGGCTCGCCGCTCCCGCAGGTCCAGGTGGGCGGAGCCGGGACCGACGACGTCGGTGAAGCCTTCCCGCACCAGGTGCCGCCACACCGCCGAGCCGACGAGTCCACGGCCTCCGGCCACGAACACCCGCGCGGAACGGTCGAGGGGACGGTGAGTCTTCCCGTGCCGGGTCCCGCCGTGCGCCGCCGTGGTCATGGCGCTCACCGCTGAGGGCTCCCCTCGGCGGTCATGGAGTGCGGCTCACCGTCGAGCGTCACGTCCCTGTCCACGCCCTCGGCCTGTGGTTCTCCGCCGGGAGTCGGCAGGGCGGCCGGAGCGCCGACGGCGGGCTTTGCTCGTTTGCCGCCGCGCAGCATGGAGAGACGGCCGGACGTCTGGCGCTGCGGCCGGTATTCGTACGCGTAGCCGTACGTGCCGCCGTCCTCCTTGGCCGACGTCATGTTCAGCAGCGTCCCCAGCACGGAGGCCCCGACGTGCCGCAGTGTGCGCAGGGCCGCATCGACCTGGTCGCGGCTGGTGCGGGAAGCCCGTACCACCAGCAGGTAGCCGTCCACGGCATTGGTGATCACCGAGGCGTCCGCCACCGGCAGCACGGGCGCCGTGTCCACCACCACGTGGTCGAACTGCTCGGCGAGGGAACGCAGGACGGCCCTCAGCTGGGCGCTGCCGAGCAACTCGGTGGGATTGGGCGGTACCGCCCCGCTGGTCAGTACGGAGAAGGAGCCCGCGGACTGCAGCACTTGGTGCACCTCG
This sequence comes from Streptomyces bullii, assembly GCF_042657145.1. Classification (NCBI taxonomy): domain Bacteria; kingdom Bacillati; phylum Actinomycetota; class Actinomycetes; order Kitasatosporales; family Streptomycetaceae; genus Streptomyces; species Streptomyces bullii. The sequence continues at coordinate 156,997 of NZ_JBHSNY010000002.1, read as the reverse complement.
GCCTGGCCGATCAACACGGTGGTGAGTCCGGCGTCCCGGACCAGGCCCAGGACGGAGGCGGCGGAGGGGCGGCGCAGGTCGGTGTCGACGAGGCACACCGAGGCGCCGGTCTCGGCCAGTGCCGAGGCCAGGTTGATAGCGACACTCGTCTTCCCCTCACGGGGCAGCGGGCTGGTCACCGCGATGACTTTCGGCGGCTGGTCCACGTCCACGAACCGCAGACTCGTGCGCAGCCGCCGGAAACCCTCCGCGCGCAGTCCGTGCTTGTCGTCCCGCAGGGCCACCGGATGGCGGCCGGCCCGTGCGTCCTGCGGGATGCTGCCGAGCACGGGCGGGCCGCCGAGCCCGGCCAGGAGGTCGGTCAGGGCCTGAAGGCTGCGTACGGAGCGGTCCACTGACTCCCTCGCCACGGCGGCCCCGGCCCCGAGGAGCAGACCGGCCATCAGCCCGATCGCGAGGTTGACGGCCGGGCGTGGAGACGAGGGCTCGGAGGGCACGGAGGCCGGCTGGGTGACGCTCAGGCGCACGGGAGAGGCATGGACGTCGTCCGGGCGTTCCAGGCCGCGGACCACCTCGGCGAAGCGATCGGCCACGGCGTTGCTGATCCGCGCGGCGCGGCGCGGCTGGGTGTCGGTGACGGAGAGCCGGATCAGCACGGTGTCGGGCTGCGCGGTCGCGGTGATCCGCCGGCTCAGCTGAGCCGGCGTCATGTCCAGGCGCAGCGTCTCCACGACGTGCCGGGTCACCAGCGGGCTCGCCGCCACTTCCGCGTACGACTGGACTCGCGCCTGGGTGAAGGCGTTTCCCTGGGCGAGCTGGAGCGTGTCGGACCCCTGCCGCACGGAGACGAACAGCTCCGCGTCGGCCCGGTACCGGGGGGTCGCGGTATAGGCGGTGAGCGCACCGACCGCCGTCCCGAGAAGCGCCAGCAGCACGATGACCCGCCAGCGGCGGGACAGGACTCGTAGGTAGTCGCGCAGGTCCAAGGTGTCCGTCCCCGATCGGATCCGGTGAGTGCACCGCTCACCCTATGACATATGGCCCGAAAAGCGACACATATGAGCAATACCGGTCCAGAGTGATGATGGGTCATAGGGTGAGGTGACATTCCGGGGTGTCGCTGTGGTCGGCGGCTTCGTTCCCGCCCCGCGACGCGCAGGACAGCTCGATCCCCGAATCCGCGGCAAGGAGTGCGTGTGACGGTCAAGACGGCGCTCATCACCGGCATCACCGGTCAGGACGGTTCCTATCTCGCGGAGTTGCTGCTGCAGAAGGGGTACGTGGTGCACGGTGTCGTCCGCCGCGCCTCGACCTTCAACACGCAGCGCATCGACCATCTCTACCGCGATCCGCACGATCCCGAGGCGCGCCTCTTCCTGCACTACGGCGATCTGACGGACGGGACCAGGATCGCAGCGTTGCTGGAACGGCTGCGGCCGGACGAGGTCTACCATCTGGCCGCCCAGTCGCACGTGCGCGTGTCCTTCGACGAACCGGAGTTCACCGGTGACTGCACCGCGCTCGGAACGACGCGGCTTCTGGAGGCCATCAGGACGACGGGCCTTCCCTGCCGCTTCTACCAGGCCTCCAGCTCGGAGATGTTCGGCGCGTCCCCGCCGCCCCAGCACGAGGGCACGCCCTTCCACCCGCGTTCCCCCTACGGAGTGGCCAAGGTGTACGCATACTGGGCGACCCGCAACTACCGCGAGGCGTACGGGATGTTTGCGGTCAACGGCATCCTGTTCAACCACGAGTCTCCTCGCCGCGGCCCGACCTTCGTCACCCGCAAGGTGGCCATGGCCGCCGCACGCATCAAGGCGGGCCTGCAGGACGTCGTCTACCTGGGCAACCTCGACGCCCGACGGGACTGGGGGTATGCGGCCGAGTACGTCGAGGCGATGTGGCTGATGCTGCAACAGGAGCAACCCGACGACTACGTCGTGGCCACCGGTGCGAGCTACAGCGTGCGCGACTTCGTGGAACACTGCTTCACCCACGTCGGGCTCGACTGGCGGGACCACGTGCGGTTCGACGAGCGATACCTGAGGCCCAGCGAGGTCGACGACCTGGTCGGTGACGCCTCCAAGGCCGAGCGGGTCCTCGGGTGGCGTCCGACCGTGCGTGCACCGGAGCTGGCCCGTCTCATGGTCGACGCCGAAACCGCGGCGCACGCGCCCGTGTCTGCCCCTGCCCTGCTGACCAGTCCGCCCGCTCCCGCCTCGACGCTGCAGCTGGCAAGACCCTGACACACGCTGCTCCGTCCGGCCCCGGCGCGCTGCCGGCGAGAAACAGGAACCCCGCGTGACCGGCATCGCCGCACCGATACGCGGCCAGCGAGGAAACAGCATGCTGAAGACGACGATCGCCGACCCTTCGAGACCCGGATCCCTCGCCCACTCGGCTCGGTCCAGACGCTGGCAAGAACTGCTGCGCTGCTTCCCCGACCTGCCCGAGATGCGTGTGCTGGACCTGGGCGGGACCCCCGCTTCCTGGCGCGGCGCACCCGTAAGGCCCGCGCAGGTGGTGACCGTGAACCTGGACCCGCACACGGCCCGGGAGGCGGAGCCCGGCATCACCGCCGTCGTGGCGGACGCGTGCGGTCCCTGCCTGCCGGGCCGCTTCTCGGCTGAGCGATTCGACCTCGTCTACTCCAACTCCGTCCTGGAGCACGTAGGGGGCCACTACCGGCGACGGCAGTTCACCGACACCGTGCACGCCCAGGGGACCCACCACTGGATCCAGACGCCCTACCGGTACTTCCCCGTCGAACCGCACTGGCTGTTCCCCGGCCTTCAGTGGCTCCCGTTCCGCGCCCGGGTCGCCGTCTCCCAGTACTGGCCGCTCGGGCACATCCGCCGTGCCGGACGTGCGGATGCCGTGCGCGACGTCCAGGAAGTCGAGCTCCTGTCGGTGACCGAGATGCGGTCGTACTTCCCCGCCTCCGACATCTGGATCGAACGCTTCGCCGGACTTCCCAAGTCGCTGGTCGCGAGGAAGTGACGGTGGCGGCGAAGTGATCGCAGCCCTTACGCAGAACGAGCGAGGGAGTAGGACCCCGATGGGAACGCAGCACAGTGAGCAGACCGCCCGAACAGCCGCCATGCCCCTGAGGCGCTTGATGCGTAAGCCGATCGCGGGGGTCCGCAGGCTCCACCCGTTGCTCTACCCGTCATGGCCCGCCCTGAACGGACAGGAGTTCCGTCAGGAGATGTTCCGCTGCCTGCTGCGGGAGCTCCAGCCGGACGCGGTGTTCGAGTCCGGAACCTACCGCGGCGCCACGACTCGGTTCCTGTGGCATGTGTCCGGGCGCCCGGTGTACACGGTGGAGAAGGAGCCCACGTTCGCTCGCCTGGCCGCCCGCCGGTTCCGTGACGTCTCGGACATCAGGGTGATCAAGTCGGACTCCAGGAAGGCGCTCCTGGACCTGCGCTCGAACCCCTCGTTCCCCAAGTCGCGGGTCTTCTTCTACCTCGACGCCCACTGGGAGGCGGATCTGCCGCTCCGCGAAGAGGTGGCCATCATCACCGGGACCTGGACGGACTCGCTGATCGTGATCGACGACTTCAAGGTCCCCGCCGACCCCGGTTACGGGTTCGACACGTACGCGGGAACCGAGCTGTCGATCGAGTACCTCGGCGACGCGGTCGGATCGTACGAGCCCTTCTGGCCCGACTGCCCGTCGCACGAGGAGACCGGCGCACGACGTGGCTGTGTCCTGCTGGCGGCCCCGTCGCTAGCTGGCAGGGTGTCAGCGCTCGGGCCGGTGCGGGGCGTGGACGACGCCGCGGTACATGGGCGAGTGGGCAGCCGGTGAACGCTGTCCCCGTACACCCGGCCGCGGGGACTTCGGTCAGCGAGGTCGGACGGCGGGTCGGGTCGGCCACCGCGAAAGGAGATCTTCGGCACACCGCGCTCCCGAGGAGGGCGACGGACGTCCACGTGAGGAAGTCCCGTGCGGAACTGGCGGCCGCGGCGCTGCTGGGGTTGGGCAACGCGCTGTCCTTCCACCCGCGTGGCGGGCTGACGCTGACGCACTACATCGTGGTGATCGGCCTACCAGTCTTCCTGCCGGTGGCGTGGCGGCTGCGTACGGCCCGCTGGGTCTTCGCCCTCCTCCTCGTGTGGATGTCCAGCGTCGCACTCACGTCTCTGATCACGGGAGACAGGCTTGTCAACGTCGGCCTTGCGCTGTCCTATCCGGTCACCATCGCCTTGAGTTTCTGCGGCGCGGTGTGGGCCTTCTGCCAGGGTTCGGCGACGGCCAAGACGTTCGTCGCCTCCTTGATGCTCGGCCTGATCGCCGCGAACCTGCTGTACCGGGCGCCCAGTTACCACGTCGATCCATGGAAGTACGCGTTGGGCCCCGTCGTCACGATGTGCTGTGTCCTGGTGGCGGCAGCCCTGCTGGGCCGCGGCCTGTTCGCGCTGTCCGCCCTGGTGACCGGCGCCATCGCCCTTTTCAACCTGCTCGCCGGCTTCCGTTCGCTGTTCCTGGTGACCAGCGTCGCCTTGCTCGTGACCGTGGTCACGGGACTGGGTGGCCGGCGGTCGGGTCGTCGCCGCTGGTCGCGCTGCGTATGGGCGGGCGCCGTCCTGAGCGGCCTCCTGGTGGGTCTCTACTCGGTGTACGGGCAGTTGGCCGGTGACGGTGCCCTCGGCAGGGAACAGCAGCTCAAGTGGGTTCGGCAGGCCGATTCCGTGGGCGGCGCCGTCGTCGGAGCCCGGCCCGAGATCGCCGGATCCCTGGCGCTGGTGGCCGATTCACCGGTGATCGGGCGGGGTGTGAAGCCGCAGGTGAGTGCTCACGACCGAAGTGTCTTCTTCGAGAAGTGGCGTACCGTCAACGGTGGTGTCGAAGGCCCTCACGAGGAGCACTACTACTTCGGCAAGGGGCTTCTCGTCCATTCCATTCTCTTCCAGCGGTGGCTGGAGACCGGAATCCTCGCACTTCCGGGGCTCGTCTTTCCCATCGGTCTGGTGGGCGCCGCCGCTCTCGCCTCGATCAGTGACTCCAGGCGGCCGCTCACGCTTGTCTTCGGCTTCCTTCTGAGCCTGCTGCTGTGGGATCTGCTGTTCTCTCCCTGGAGCCGACTGCACGGGTTGTACATCGGCACCTCGGCGGCCGCGGCAGCCGTCTGTTTGAGGAACCGCACCACAAAGTGACAGGCATGAGCTCATCGACCACGGAAGGCGCGGGGGCCGACGCCCCTGACACGTCTCCCATCGGGTACCTCTCCTATCTGCAGGCGGTCTTGCGGTCGTGCGCCGCGAAGACCGTCGTGCTGGTTGTAGGAGGAGCGGCCGCGCTGGTGTCGGCGCGCAGTGTCGTCGACACGCTGGGCATCACCGGCTACGCGCTCGTCGCCCTGGTCAGTACCCTGCCCAGCCTGCTGGCGGTGACCGAACTCGGCGTCGGGGCAGCCGTGATCGACGCCTTCTCCAGCCGTGACCGCGAGCACATGCTCCGCACCCTCACCGCGGGTGCCCGGACCCTTCTGTGCGCCGGTTCCGCCATCGCCGTCTGCGGAGTGCTGACGGCCGTCTCCGGGGCCGCCGAGTCACTGGTCGACAGCGCCCCCGGACCCGATGTCGCCGCCTGCGTCGCCGTCGTCGCCCTGTTGTTCGGCTGCAGTCTGCCCCTCAGCCTGGGCGGATCGGTGCTCGGGGGCCTGGGCCGCTACCACTTCGCCGTGCTCCTGCAGGGAGCCGGAGCCCTGCTCGCGCTGACCGTCGTCCTGCTCGGTGCCGCGTGTGACGCGCCCCCGGCGGTCTTCGCCGCCTCGGTGCTCGTCGGTCAGTGCGCGGCAGGAGCGGCGAGCCTGCTGCTGGCCGGCCGCATGCTGGGCCTGCGCATGCTCCGCGCCGTACTGTTCCCGCTTCGCCGGTCGCCGAGCACCCGGATCATTCAACTCGCCGGGCCGATGGCCGTCATCAAGGTGACCTCCGCCGTCGCCTACGGCGCCGACCGCCTCGTCCTGAGCAGCGTCACCACCTCGGTCGCCGTGGCCGTCTACTCCGCCGGAGCCCAGCTGTACGCACCCGCCTCCGCGCTCGTGGCGGCGGCGGCGCTGCCCCTGTGGCGCGTGTTCAGCAGGCACCGCCGCAGCACCCCGGGGACCGTACCGCGCCGCCAACTGCTGAACCTGACGGCCTGCTTCACTGGAGGCGGTCTGGCGATCGGTGTCGTTCTGGTGACCGCCGGCCCGACGGTGGCGAGTTGGATGCTGCACGGCCGTGCGTCCGCCGGACCAGGTCTGATGGCGGCCTTTGCCGCACTGGTCCTCAGCCACGCGGTGAACTACCCCGTGGCCATGTGGCTCTCGGATCCGGCGGGGCTCCGTTTCCAGGCGGTGCGAGCCGTCCTCATGGCCGCCGTGAATCTGGCGGCGTCGGTGCCGCTGGCCCGCCTGATGGGACCCACGGGCCCGGTGCTCGCCTCCGCCGGTGCCCACTTCCTGTGCGTGACGCTGCCGTGCCATCGGAGGGTGTTCGCTCGTCGTAGCTCTACGGCGACGTGAGACCCAGCTGCGAGGCGATGCCGTCGCGAAACGCGCGTACCCGTCGGATGTTCGCTGCCGGCGCCGAACTGAAGTAGGAGCGAAGCGCATGGTCGACCACCGGCTGAGGGCAGCTGATACGGTCGGCGAGCCGCGCCAAGGTCCCCTGCGAGCCAGTCAGTTCGTGGACGACGCTCCTGGCGTCGATCCACCCGAGATGCGCCCCTGCCTGGACGAGGTAGTGGATGACGTCCCGCAGGGGGTGACGGGCCGGTGACGCGCTCTCCCAGTCGACGATGCCCAGTCCCTGGGGAGTGCGCAGGATGTTCCAGGGCGCAAGATCGCCGTGCGCCATGGAAGCTCTGCCGTTGCCCGGACCGGCGAGGGCCGCCGCGATGTCCAGCAGCTCGTCGGGAGGCAGCAAGTCGGCCTGGCGGCAGTTCGGCCAGGCCCGGCTCATCACCGCGAAGTGGTCGCCCGTGAAGTCCGCGAAGAGCAGTTCGGGGACACGGAACGGAAGCCCCAGGGAGGGAAGTTCGGCCAGGACCCTCCCTTCGTTCTGGAGACGGTGGTCGTCGCGCCTGCCGACCTTGAGCACATAGCGAGGGCGACCGGAAGCCGACAGGGCGGCGATGCACCGTCCGGGCGTGGACGAGTGCATGAAGGCCATGCCGTCGACGTCCGACGGCAAGGAACGAAGGAGGGGACCCACGAAGGCCAGCGGATCGCCGACCCTGGGCCCGAGCCTCATGCGCATCAGAAGCTGATCGAAGAAGGCGGCCGCACGGCCGGCCGGACGCAGCGGCCGGTAGATGACACGAGCGGCTGCCGTGCCGTGCCGTCCGCCCGTACTCCGCAACTCGATACGCCGCCCCAGTGGACCGGCGCGCAACAGCCCCCGCTGCCAGGTGAACCGCCCGACGGCGACGTCCGTCATCCCACGGCCCTCGCCATGTACAACTGCTCGACCATCAGTCCGCCGGTCATCTTCCGCAGAGGCGTCCTGCATGCGACGGCGTCGGCCCTTCTCAGGGCGGCGGCGGGCAGATTGCGGTGCAGGACGGGCGGAAAGGCCGAGAAGCCCCGCCGGGCCTCGACGCGGAATCCCGAGGCGTGCAGCAGTTCGACGACGTCCCGGTGCCGCAACTCGTTGGGGCGCTCCGGCCTGCTCTTCGGCACGCGTACGGCGATCGAGCGCAGGCTGGGGGAGTGCCCGTGATTGTTGAGCACGAGGAGACCACCGGGTTCCAGGTGCTCTCTGATCTTGCGGAGGACGGGCAGCCTGACTTCTTCGGGCGCGTTCAGAAGGAACCGGAAGACAGTGGCGGCTTCGTAGGGCCCCGCCAGGAGGTCCTCGGTCAGGACGCAGCCGGTTCTGATGAGTGCTTGGGGACTGGCCTCGGCCGCGCGTTTCGTCATCTCGTCCGAGATGTCCACGCCCGTGAGTTCGTCCGCCACTTCTTCGAGTGCCCGCAGAATGCGGCCGGTTCCGCAGGCGAAGTCGAGAACCCTGAGACGACCGCGACGTACTCTTTCCCGCCGGAGAACGTCCAGGAGGACAGGCCGTTCAAGTCGCCACACGTGGTCGTCGTAGCTGCCTTCGTCGTACTGGCGGGCGTAGCTTTCCACCCTTTTCTCGTCGGCGAACCGGGTTTCGTAGCCGTTCCAGCCCGAACGTGTCATCTCAGGGCCCCTCCACCAGTTGATGGGCGTTACGGTGTGCGCTTTCGTTCAGCCACCAGCGGAGGTCTTTTCCGCGGGCCAGTCGGTTGGCCCGCAGCTGCCTGACGTATCCCTGGCTCACCACCTTCTGGGCGGCGTGCGCCGACATGCCCACAAGTCGGGAGGCGCGTCGTGCCAGTGGCGTTCTGGGCAGTCCGTGCAGCGAGGACATGAGGTCCAACTCGCCCTGGTGTTTTGCGGTGGGTTGTTGTGTGACCTGGGCGTCGTGTACGCGATATGCCGCCAGTGGACGGGGCAAGTAGTGGAAACGCGCTCCCTGGGCGGCCAGCGTGAGCCACAGGTTCCAGTCCATGACCCTGCGCATCCGTGGATCCCAGGCCGTCTGCGTCACGCGGCGACGGCGCACGAACGTGGCGCAGGACGGGATGAAGCATCCGTACCGCTTCAGGGTGAAGCGCGAGAAGCGATGCGCGGGGAGGAGCCGCAGGTACCTGCCGTCCGCGTCCACGAACACACAGTCCCCGAAGACCACATCGGCCTCCGGCTCGGCGGCGATCGCATCGGCTGCCGCCGCCACGGCGCCCGGGAGGTAGAACTCGTCGGCGTTCAGCCAGCCGATCCAGTCCGAATCGGAACGCGCCGCGGCCCGGTTGAGCGCGTCGGACTGCCCTTCGTCGGGCGCACTTCCGTGTTCCAACTGCGGGTGTCGCCGTGACAAATTCTCCAGGAGTCGCACCGAACCGTCGGTGGATGCCCCGTCCTGCACGATGTGTGTGAGGCCAGGATAATCCTGACGGTCCACCGAGACCACCGCGTCCTCGAGAAACCGGCGGTAATTCTTACTCGGCGTGAGAATGTCAATGGTGGGGCGTCCGGTTGCCAATGGAAATCTCCCTGTGATGCCTCTTGGTACGCGGCCCGACAACCGGAGACGAGCCCGGCGGCCATCCTATTTTCGGAGAACGCGGTCTCCGTATGTGACACGCTGAGTGGCCGTCGGGGCGGTGATGTGCGTGTCAAGGGGACCGTGCATCACCGGCACAGCCCGAGGCGGCGATGAGCGGCCTGCCGGACGGCGCTCGCGTAAACGGTTGCCATGGCGTCCGTCCACGACTGCCTGGTGAAAAACCGGGCATGTGTCTGCAGACACCGAACGCGAAGCCCGGGGAAGCGGGAGCGGGCCTCCGAGAGGGCCTGCGGCAGCCGGTGTTCGGTGTAAACAGCACCTGTGCCGGTCTGCCGGACGCTGTCCGCAGTCGCCGATCCCGCCAGGGCGAGGACGGGCAACCCTGCCGCCAGGGCTTCCTGGTAGACGAGCGAGGCGGCGCTCTCGGGGCAGACGCTGGGGTAGATCAGGCCGACATGGCGAGGCAGACGGGCCGCGATGTCCGTACGTGAGAGGGCTCCGAGGAAGCGCACTCCCCTCGGCGCGGCCGCTTTGCAGGCGGACTCCAACGGGCCGGAACCGATCACGTCCAGCGGTTCGTTCGCTGGCCAGCCCCGAAGCAGAGACAGGATGCCCTTCTCCTCGCTGAGCCGACCGACGTAGACCCAGGGGGAACCGGAGTGCGACGGGTTCGAAGTGGTGGTCCCCCGCGTGGCCGTGGGCTCGGCGTTCACGAAGTTGGGCACAAGGGCGAGCCGCTCCTCCGGCACTCCGAGGCGGAGAAAGAGGTTTCGGCTGAGCTCCGAGAGTGTCACCAACCGGTCGGCACGGCGCAGAAGGGGATGCGCTGCGGCACCATGCCGGCCGGCCCAGGCGAGAGGGAGCGTGGCGGCGCGTGACCCCCGGTAGCAGCCGTGCCGCAGTCCTGCCCAGACATCCCCGTCGGGACAGGCGGTGCACGTGCTCCCGCCGCGGAAGAACGTGGCGGCCGCGCAGGCCGGACGATAGTTGTGGAGGGTGGCCACGACCGCGCCGGGCCAGCTCGCCAGCCAGGCGGTACCGAAGTTCGGGAACAGGTTGTGCACGTGCACCACATCGGGAGCCAGACGGCGGAGCTCGGCCAGCGGCGACCGGCCGCGCCCCGTCCCAACCCGGACGGCCGCTCGAAGGGCATATCCCGGCTGACCTTCCAGCGCGTCGGTGTGTGCGCCGATCACTGTGACGCTGTGCCCGGCCGCACGGAGCGCCTCCGACTGGTCGAGCACGGCGACGTTCTCACCGCTGGGCCGGCGTGACGAGTAGAAACTGTGCACCAGTGCCACTCGGTAGGTGGCACCGCTCGGACCGAGGCGGGCCGCTTGATGAGCCGTGTCCTCCTCCGACGCCGGTCCGGCCGGGTCGGCAGGGGACGGTCGGGAGAAACCGCGGCGTTGCTGCTGCATTCAGTCGGTTCCTTTGCCGGATGCAGGGACGAGGTGCTGCGGCGGTCTGCTTGGCCGGTGATGAGGAGCGCCGGCTGACGATCATCCACGACGGTCGACGACGAACGCCTGCCGCACGATGCCCCGAACGAAGCGGGCGTTGCCGAACAGGTACCGGCGCCACAACCGGCGCGGCTCGCAGCCCAGGCGGAACATCCATTCCAGGCCGTTGCGCTGCATCCAGGGCGGGGCCTGCGGTTTGGTGCCGGCGATGAAGTCGAAGGCGGCCCCGACGGCCACCGCCACCACGGGGAGCATGCCGCACAGGTCGGCCGCCCACTGGTCCTGCTTCGGGGTGCCGAGCCCCACCCAGACGATGTCCGCGTCGGCGGCCCTGATGTCGTCGGCCTGTTGGCGCAGCTCCTGCGGGGACAGCGGCCGGAACGGCGGGGAGCAGGTGCCGACGATCCGGGCTCGCGGGAAACGGCGTCGCAGCTCTCGGTGCAGCGAATCCAGTACCTGGGGGGTGGATCCGAGCAGGTAGTGCGTGAGCTGGGTGTCCTGACTCAGGGTGAACACGTCCAGCAGCAGGTCGGGCCCGTAGACGCGGGTGCTGGGCAGCGGTGTCCCACGGTGGAGCAGTTGGTTGGCCCAGACGACTGCCTGTCCGTCAGGCAGGTTCAAGGAGGCCGAGCGCAGCACGGTGCGGAGTTTGGTGTCACGGTGAGCGAGGGCGAGCGTGTAGGCGTTGGAGAGGTGGACATCGCTTCCCTGGGCCGTCGCCGCCGTGTCCGCCGTGTCCGCGGAGTCCGAGGCAGCGCTCCGGGCTTCCCGCATCTCGCGGATCCTGCCGGCGAGGTGCAGCACGTGGCGAGCCGCGCTCTCACGCGTGTGCGCGGTGATGGGAACGCCCAGACACTCGACCACGGGGGCGGCGGGAGACGCGGGCGCTCGCCGGCTGCCGGTGGGGGCGGTCATGAGCCGGCTCGATCGCTCGGCACGGAGGTGACGGTCCGGTTGCCGGGCTCGGCCGGTTCCTCCGACCCCAGGCGTAGCCGGAAGCAGGAGATCGTCTCGCACAGACCCCGCTCCACCGGAGTCGTGGGCTCCCAGTTCAGCAGTTCGCGGGCCAGGCTGATGTCCGGGCGCCGTCGCTCCGGGTCGTCCTGGGGGCGCGGAATCCTCGTGATCTCGGAGGTCGTCCTGGTCAGCTTGGCGACCCACTGGGCCAGCTCCAGCATGGAGACCTCGTGCGGGTTGCCCAGGTTGACCGGCCCGCCATGACTGCTGCCGAGCATCCGCAGCAGTCCGTCGACCACGTCGTCGACGTAACACAGCGACCGGGTCTGGCTGCCGTCCCCCGTGACCGTGATCGGCTCCCCGCGCAGTGCCTGGCGGATGAAGGTGGGGATGGCCCGGCCGTCGTCCGGGCGCATCCGCGGGCCGAAGGTGTTGAAGATGCGCACGATCTTGGCGTCGACACCACGGTGCACGCGGAACGCGGTCGTCAGGGCCTCGGCGAAGCGTTTGGCCTCGTCGTACACGGACCGGGGCCCCACAGGGTTGACATGACCCCAGTAGCTCTCCGGCTGAGGGTGGACCAGCGGGTCGCCGTACGACTCGGAGGTCGAGGTCAGCAGGAACCGGGCGCGCTTGGCGGCGGCGAGATCCAGGGCGTGCCAGGTTCCGGCCGAGCCCACCCGCAGCGTCTCCAGAGGCAGGGCCAGATAGTCCGCGGGTGAGGCGGGCGAGGCCAGGTGGAGGACGGCGTCCACCTGCCCCGGCACGTCCAGGCCCTGGCTGATGTCCCAACGGCTGAACCGGAAGCGGGATTCGCCCAGGAGATGGCCGATGTTCTCCACGCTCGAAGTCAGCAAGTTGTCCACGCAGACCACGTCGTGGCCCTCGCGGAGCAGGCGCTCGCAGAGGTGGGAGCCGATGAACCCAGCCCCACCCGTCACTACCGCACGCATGCAGGTCCTCTCGGCACGCCCCGCCCAGGCAGGTGGGCGGGGGCACATTGCAGTGTCGATGCCGTAACTCAGGCAGACGTCGTGTTTCTATTCATTGATCAGTCAAGGGGGAATTCAGACTTTTCGAGCGCGGAAGTACCTCCCGATCACGCGCCTTTCACCCGTTCTGTCGTACCTGGAGAAGGGGCACGGACATGCCGGTATCCGCCGGAGAGCTGACTCGCCGTCGACAGGCCCTGGGACACGACCGGCACTGGGCGGGGCGGGCGGCCAAACGGACCGTCGACGTGGTGGGGGCCGTCGTTCTGCTCGTGCTGGCGGCGCCGGTGCTCCTCGCGGCGGCCATCGCCGTCAGGGCGGACACCCCGGGGCCCGCCCTGTTCCGTCAGCGCCGTACAGGTCGGCACGGCAAGGAGTTCGAGCTCCTCAAGCTGCGCACCATGCGGGTCGGTTCCGAGCGCTTGCGGGCGGCGCTGGCCGTCCGCAACGACGCCGACGGGCAGCTGTTCAAGATGCGTCACGACCCCCGCGTCACCCCCGTGGGGCGCTGGCTGCGCCGGTACTCCCTGGATGAGCTGCCGCAGCTCGTCAATGTGCTGCTGGGGCACATGTCGCTGGTCGGCCCCCGGCCCTTGCCGGTCGAGGACTCCGTGTTCACCGGGGATGCGCGGCGTCGCCTGCTGGTGCGGCCGGGCCTCACGGGCCCGTGGCAGATCGGCGGCCGATCCGACCTCGCCTGGGAGGACGCCGTGCGTCTGGATCTGGAGTATGTGGAGACCTGGTCGATCCGGAAGGACCTGGCCATCCTCGTCAGAACCCTGCCCGCCGTACTGCGCGGCGACGGCGCCTACTGACACCCGCCGACGCGAGCCGCCGCCACCTGAGCGAGCCGTGCCTCCCGGGATCGGGGAGTGAGCCATTAGGCGGCTGACGGCATCCCCTGCGTTAGCGGCTTGTCGGATATCCGTATATAGCTAGACAACAGTAACTCTGCGGCGGCGCTGCCATCCAGGACACGAGATAGCTGGTGAGAGGGAAACTAGATGCCCAAGTCTTCGCCGTGGCGAGCCGCCTTGGCCGCCACTGCTGTCACCTTGGTTGCCGCCGCCCCCCTGGCGAGCGCGCAGTCCGCCTATGCCGCGGTCCCCGCGAGTGCGTACCAGCCCTATCCACCCCAGTTGAGCAGCGCCACGGTGCCCGCGGGTGGAGCGCTCTTCTTCTCGGCCGAGGGATTCCAACCCGGTGAGGTGGTCACCGCCACGCTCGTCCCGCAGTCGGCGGTCGTGCTCAGCCGCGCGACCCGCGGCGGAGACGGCTGCCCGGACGGAGCCAAGTGCGGGACGACCTTCCGCGCCAACGAGCAGGGCACCGTGATCGGATGTTTCATCGTCCCCGAGGACACCCCGCCCGGTCGCTACCTGTTCACGCTCACGGGCGAGGAGTCGGGAAGCGTCTCCGCACCCGTCACCGTGACTCCCGGAGACGGGAATGGCGGAGGGAACCACCACCGACCGGCCCGGGCGGCGACGGAGGCGTCCGGCGGCGATCTGACCCGGGCGACGAAGCTCGCGCTGAAGAGCGGGTTCGAGGGTCAGCCCGGGGCCGTCACGGTCACGGGGAACGGAAAGACGCTCTCCCTGAAACCCGGTACCGCCGACGGCCGGGCGGTCCCCGCCGCAACGGGTCGGAGCGCCGACCTCGCTCTGGCCGCGTACGACGGCGGCGGCCGGGACGCGACCGGAACGGGGCCCTCGGAGACCGGCTCGGGCATGAACTGGGCGCTGACGGGTGGGGCTGCCGCGCTCGCCGCGATCGCCGTCAGGACGGTCACGGTCGTACGGCGCCGTCGTACGCGCACTGAGCAGGGCTGAACCGGGCCACAGCATGCGCCTGCCGCGCCTCACGAAACACTCCGCGTCACCCGACGCCGACAGCCCGGTCCGATGGTTCCGCCGCCACCGGACCAGGCTGCTGGTGGGCGCCCTCGCGGGCGTGCCCCTGGCAGGCGCCGGCTGGATCGCCGTCACCGGAGTGCTCGCCCGCGACGAACTGCTCGCCTCGCAGCGGGCGCTGGACCTGCTGCGGCAGCAGGTCGCCACGGGTCCCTCCGCGACGGCGTCCGCCGGGGCGCCGGTCCGGCGGGATGCCGACGCGGCCGTGCGCGCGGCCGCCGCCCATGCCGCCCGGGCGCATCGTCTCACCAGCGGGCCGGCCTGGTACGCCGCCGCATACCTGCCCGTCCTGGGCGATCCTGCCCGGACGGTACGCGGTGCCGCCGAGGCCGCCGAGCGGCTGACCCACGACGTGCTTCCCCCTCTCGCGCACACCGCCGCCCAACTCACCGCAGACACGGGACGAGACGGTGGCCACCTGAACCTCTCCGCGCTGCGCCACGCCGCCCCGGCCCTCGACCAGGCCTCACGCAGCGCCTCCGACGTCCGTACCGAGGTCGACGCGCTGCCGCGCAGCACCTGGCTGCCCGCCGTCGACCGCGCCCGGGCCCGGCTCGCCGCCCAGCTCGACCGGCTCGTGCCCGTCACGGGGGACGTCGCGGCGGCGGCGCGTGTGCTGCCGTCCATGCTGGGAGAACGGGGCCCGAGGCGGTATGTCGTGGTGTTCGAGAACACCGCCGAGGCGCGGGGCACCGGCGGGTTGCCCGGCGCGTTCGCGGTGCTCACCGCGGACCGGGGACGACTGGCGTTCGAGTCCTTCGGCAACGACACCGAGATGGCGAAGGCCGTCGCGGCGGTGGACCTGGGCGACGAGTACGCCGCGTTGCACGGGCACAACGCCCCGACCCGTATGTGGGTCAACTCCAACCTCAGTCCGCACTTCCCCTACGCGGCCCGTATCTGGGCGGCCGCATGGCGGGAGCACAAGGGCCAGAAGGTGGACGGCGCGCTCGCCCTCGACCCCGGCGCGCTGGCAGGCCTGCTCACCGCTTCCGGCCCCGCACGTCTGCCCGACGGCACCGACGTCACCGCCGCCAACGTCGTGGACCTCACCGAGCGCGGCAGCTACGCGGCCTACCCGGACACCCGTGAGCGCAAGAGATTCTTCCTCGACGCGGCGCGCGCCGTCGCCCAGCGCCTGCTGGGCGCCGCCGACGATCCGAGGCAGCGGCACGCGTTGTTCACCGCCCTCGGCGGGCAGTTGAGGGAGGGACGGGTCAAGGTGTGGAGCGCCCACCCGTCCGAGCAGCGGGAACTCCACCGACGGCCGTTCGGCGGCGCCCTCCCCGACACCTCCGGCCCGTTCGCCGGACTGGTCGTCAACAACGCCGCCGGCACCAAACTGGACTACTACCTGGACCGGCGCCTGGAATGGGCGCCTGGCCGGTGCCTCCCGGCCGGCCGTGAGGTCACCGTCACCGTGGGCCTCACCAACCGTGCGCCGGACTCCGGGCTCCCGACGTATGTCACCCAGCGGGTGGACCATCCGCCCTACCGGACCCGGCCCGGTGACAACCGTCTGCTCGTCTCGTACTACGCGACCAAGGGGGCGAAGCTGGCCGGGGCCGCACTGGACGGACGGCCGGTCCTGGTGAACGGAGCTGTCGAGCGCGGCCGTCCGGTCTACACGCTTGACCTGGAGCTGCCGGCGGGTGCCCGGCGAACCCTGGTCCTGCGTCTGCTGGAGAGCCCCTCGGAGCGTCCCCCGACGCTGCTGCGCCAGCCGCTGGTGAGCCCCTTGCGGTACACGGTGCGGCCGGCCCCGCCCTGCGGCGACTGACCGCCCGGGCCGGCCTTCATCCCTGGCCCTGCGGCCGTCCCGCGCCCGGGGACTCCTCAGGCTCGGGACTCGGGCGGGAGAGGCGCACGTTGGGGGGAGTGGCCAGGAGCGCCGCCGCGATCCGGTCCACCGACTCGGCGATCCGGGCCGCGGCCTGCCGGGCCACCCGCAGGGGTGCGCCGTACGGATCGGCCACGTCATCGTCGTCCGCCCCGCTGCCGTCGGCTCCCCGCCGCGCCGCGGCTCCCCTGACCAGTGCCGCGGCCCGTTCGGCGGGTTCCGTCACACCCGCAGCATCGTCCGGTCGCAGCAGCCGGGCGAACTCCCGCAGGGTGAAGGCCCGTTGCAGGGCCCACAGCGGTGACAGCCGCACGGCTGCCTCACGGTGCTCGGCAGCGGCGCCCAGCACCAGGTCGGCGTCCTCCACCAGGGCCGCGGTCAACCGGCGGGCGAGCGCCCCGCCGGGGTCGCCGCCCAGCTCGGCGAGGACGGTCACGGCGACCGGGTCCATGGGCGTCCCCACCAGGGCCGCGGTGCCGGCGCTGCTCACCCGGAATTCCGCCGATGCCCCCGCGGAAGCGGCCAGTCGGGCCTTGAGCAGACGCTCGGCCAGAGGCGAACGGTGCAGATTCCCCGTGCAGACGAAGAGCACGCGGAAGGGCGTGCCCCCGCGTCCCGAGGGGAGCGAGGCAGGAGTGGGGAACATGGCGGAAGTATCCCGCCGCGCTTGGTCGTGCCCGCCACGCCTCGCCGGGGAGGACCAAGCACGCGCACGGCTGTGGCACCGCTGCCACCCCAGTCCGTTCGTCCCCCCTTTCTGTGGTCACCCCCGTACGCGGTGGGGTGGGCAACGGCGCGTCACTGCGGCAGGGCCTCGCTGTGCCCCTGGTCCTCGTCCGTGTCACACAGGTCCGCGGCGGGCGTCCGGACGCGCGCCGCGGACAGCTCCTGAGCATCGTGCCGATGCTCCGGCGGTGGGCTCTGCGTCTGGGGCTGCGGCGGTTCCTGGAGGGGGATCGCCGTGGTCCGGGCCGGGTCCGGGGCGCTGTGGTGGGTCCCGGCCGGCTGAGGGATGTGCTGACGGATGCGGCCCTTGCCCATTCTCTTGGCCTCGTACATGGCTGCGTCGGCCTGCCGGAGCAGTTCCTGCGGTGTGACGCCCGGGAGGGCCACGGCGATGCCGATGGAGGCGGAGACGCGCGCCTCGCGGCCCGCGAGGGAGTAGGGCCTCGTCAAGGCGGCCAGAACGCGCTCGGCGACGTCCCGTGAGCGGGAAGGGCGCGTCCCGGTCTCTCCCTCCAGGAGGACGGCGAACTCGTCGCCGCCGAGGCGGGCGACGGTGTCCTGGGCCCGTACGGACGTCTGGAGCCGGCGTGCCGCGTGGACCAGCAAGATGTCGCCGACCGCGTGCCCGGCCGAGTCGTTGACGGCCTTGAAGCCGTCCAGGTCCACGAACAGCACCGCGGGCGGGGCCGTGCGTGTGGTCTCCTTCCGCAGGGCATGCGCGACCCGATCGGCGAAGAGGGCCCGGTTGGGCAGTCCGGTGAGCGCGTCATGGAAGGCCAGGCGTTCCAGCTGTGTCTGCCGCACGACACGGTCGGTCACGTCACGGCTGACGAAGATCATGCCCCGGGGGTGGTGGCTGACCGACGATTCGACGTGCCGCCAGCGCCCGTCGGCGTGGCGGACCCGGCACACCATGCGGCGGCCCGGACCGCGTCGGCCCGACGCGGCTTCCCGCCGCACCGCCTCGACGGCCCGGGTCAGCGGTGTCAGGTCCTCCGGATGGCAGTACAGAAACAGGCGGGCACCCACCTGGGCCTCGGGCCGGTACCCGAAGACGTCATAGGCGGCGGGGCTGACGTAGAGCACGCGGCCGTCGAGGCCGACGATGGTGATCACGTCCCGGGTGCCGTCGACCAGGGTGCGGTAATGCGCCTCCCGCGTGGTGGCCTCGCGCGTGAAACGCAGATGGTCGGCGTGGATGACGCCCTGCCGGGTGCCGAGAGCGACGAGCAGCGAGCCCGCCAGCAGCATCAACACCATGTCGGTGCTGCCCCCCACCATGGTGTGGGCCCCCAGGGCCACGACGCAGACGGCCACGGGCACGAACGGGGCCACGACACCGATGACCGGCATGAGGTGGTGGTCGACCTCCATGACACGGGTGCCTCCGGCCAGCCACGGCGCGACCGTGACGAGGAGCAGACCGGTGAGGGAGCAGGCTGCCGCCCAGGGAATCCCTGCCCAGCTGACAGCGGCGGGCGGGAGGATGCGCAGCATGTCGCTCGCGGTCAACACGACGAGGGCGAGGGCGCCGACCGTGGTCGCGGCACGCTCACCGCGCTTGAGGCAGAAGCGCAGCGCCACCACGAGTCCCAGCACGAGGACGTCCGTCACCACGCGCGCCAGGTCCTGGAACGAACCGTACGCGTCGCCGCTCCGGTCGGCGCGATGCAGCAGGAGCATCCAGCACAGGGCGAGCAGGGAGCCGGCGACCATCCAGCCGTCCAGCAGACGCCGCAGCCAGACCAGGGTGGTGCCGCCGTCCGCGGCCGCCACCACCATCGCGGCGACCCCCAGCACCAGACACAGGGCGATTCCGCTCGCCGACAGCAGGCGCAGCACCTCGCCCAGACCGTCGGCGCGTGAGGAAGAGAGCCGGGCGAACGCGAGGTGGTGAAGGCCGCCCGCCGCCACGGAGACCGCGAGGAGGGTGAGGCGAAGACGCACTCTCCCGGCGGCCGTCCTCGCCCGGACCACGAGAGACAGCGCGGCCACGGCGTGCGCGGCCGGTATCCCGACGCCGGCCGGGACGAACAGAGCGACCGTCACGCCCCCGCACACGGCCGCGGCGAACGCGGAACCCAGGCACAGCGTTCTGCCCGAACCGCCCGCTGCCCGTGACCAGCCGGTACGTACGGCATGCGTCGAGCCTCGTTCGCTGGCCGGTCCCTGCGTCATACGAAACCCCCGACGGTCATCGGGCCCGGTCGCAGGCCCACCGTGTCCGGACTGCTTGAGTCCGACAAGAGGGTAGGCACACCTAAGCTCCTACACCCAAGGAATACAGGCGAGTTCACCTGAACAAGGGACACGGCACCGCTTCCCGGCACGGCGCCGGCCGCCCCTGCCTCCGCGCGTCACGCAGTGTCCCGCCGCAGCGCGCTCCCCGACACGGCCAGCACCGAGAGCAGCACCAGCGCGCCGGCCGGACCGAGCACGGTCCAGGGCGCCAGTTCCACGTACGGCTGGTTCTCGGACAGCAGCCGTCCCCACTCCGGGGCCGGCGGTTGCGCGCCCAGCCCCAGGAAGCCGAGCGAGGCCAGCACCAGGACGGCGGTGGGCAGTCGCAGCAGCGCGTTGCGGACCAGGGCCGGGACGACCGCGGGCAGCAGATGACGGCGCAGCAGGTACAGCCGTCCGGCGCCCAGCGCCACGGCCGCGGCGATGTGACCGCTCGCCCGCTCCTGTTCGAGCAGCGCGGCGGTCTGGGCGGCGTACGGGCTCCAGCCGACCACGCACACCGCGCCCGCCGCGCCCCACACCGACGGCCCGGTCACCCCGGCGACGAGCAGGCCCGCGAGGACGGCGGGCAGGGTCGCCACCACCTCCGTCAGACCGGCGCTCACCCGTGACGCCATGCCCAGCAGGAGCCCGGCGATCACACAGACCACCGTCACCGCGAGGGCCACGCCCGTCGTGCGCAGCGCCCCGTGACCCAGCCGGGCGAGCAGGTCGCGGCCCAGCGCGTCCGTGCCCAGGGGATGGTCCGGGGAAGGCGGCAGCAGCCGTGCCGTCGTGTCGACCTGCGACGGGTCGCGCAGCAGCCCGGCCGTCACCAGGGCGAGCAGGAAGACGGCACAGCACAG
Organism: Streptomyces bullii; assembly: GCF_042657145.1. Lineage (NCBI taxonomy): Bacteria > Bacillati > Actinomycetota > Actinomycetes > Kitasatosporales > Streptomycetaceae > Streptomyces > Streptomyces bullii. The sequence goes on along the minus strand of NZ_JBHSNY010000002.1, from coordinate 136,933 downwards.
GACGATCCAGCGCACAAAGCGCGGGGGTGCGAGAAGGGGCCGGTGCAGGGCGGGCAGCGCGCCGTCCCTGAGCGGCCGGCCGAGGAGCGCGTGGCGCAGCGCCCGGATCAGGACACCGGCGCCCACGCCGAGCAGCACGAGCGTCAGCGTCGCGGTCTGCAGCACCGGAAGGTCCTGGGCGACGGCGGCGTCCAGCGCGAGCCGTCCCAGCCCCGGGATGTTGAAGATCTGCTCCACCGCGACCGCGCCGCCGACCAGGGCCACGACGCTCGGCAGCAGCTGCGGCAGGACACCCGGCAGGGTCCGGCGCAGCGCGTCACGGGCGATGTGACGGGGCGGCAGACCGACGGCGTACGCCGTGCGCGCCCACGGTTCGTGGAAGGCGGCGGGCAACGCCTGGTCGAGGAGTCCGCCGATCATCGCGCCCGACGGTATGCCGAGGGCGAGCGAGGGCAGCACCATCCACCGGGGCCCCTCCCACCCGCTGGACGGGAACCAGCCCCACCACACCCCGCACACCGTGGCCAGCACGGAGGCGAGCAGGAACTTCGGCAGCGCGGCCAGCACGGCGGCCCCGGTGGCCGCCCGGTCCCGGCGCAGCCGCCGCCGCGCGCCGAGTACGACGGTGCGGGCGCAGACCAGGCCGGCCACCAGGACGGTCACCAGCAGCGCGCCCAGCATCAGCGTCAGGGAGACCGACAGGGCGGTGGTCACCTGCGGCAGGACCGGTTCGCCCGACACCCACGAGACACCCGCGTCCCCGTGGGGCAGGCGCCCCAGCCAGTGCGCGAGATGCGCGAGCGGCCCCTCGTCCAGCCCCAACTGCTGTCGCAGGGCGTCCAGTTCGCCGGGTGTCGGGTTCTGGTCGGCGGAGCGGGCCCGCAGCACCGTGCGCGCCGGGTCGGTCCCCGACAGCCACGGCAACAGGGCCACGGCCGTCAGCAGCAAGGCGCCGGCGGTGACGCGGCCGGCCGCCGCCCGCCAGCGGTTCGGGCGAGCGGCGGCGAGGGCGTGTGTGACGCTCATGCGGGGTTACTTCAGGCGCGTGCCGACGTCGACCAGGGAACGCTCGCGCGGGTCGAGGAGCACGCCCTCGACATCGGTGGCGATGCCCTGCACGACCTTCTCGTGGACCAGCGGCACGACGGCGTCGGTGCGCAGGATCTCCGCCTCGGCCTTCATGACCTTCGCCTGGCGCTGCTCCGTGCGGGACTCCTCGGCGGCTGCCCGGATCGCCTTGTCGACCGCGGGGTCCTTCAGCCCGGGGATGTTGTAGACGCCGTTGCTGGTGAAGTCGCTGGCGAGGTAGTCGACCGCGTCACCGGTGTCGAGGAGGGTGACCCGGGAGAAGACGAGGGCGTCGTACCGGCCGGCGAGGAGGTCGGCCTCCATCTGCGTGTACTCGCGCACGTCCTGCTTCACCGTGAAGCCGGCCTTCTCCAGCTGCTGCTGCAGGACGGTCGCGGCCTCCGGCAGTTCGGCGCGGTTGGTGTAGGTGGCCAGGCGCAAGGTCCTGCCCCGGCCCTCGGCCTTGACCTCCGCGGTGGTCGCGGCCTTCGCGCGGCCGGTCACCGTGACGCGCTGGCCGGCGGCCCAGGGAACCGCGGGCCCGAACAGGCCCTGCGCGGGGTCGGCGTACCCGCCGAAGACGGAGTCGACGAGGGCGGAGCCGTCGACGGCCTCCCGGGCTGCGGCGCGCAGGCCCGCGTCGGCGAAGAGACCGCCTCGGGTGTTGAGCAGGAGGCTGTCGGTGCGGACGGAGGGCACCTCGTGCCGGGTGTCCTTGTCGAGCAGCCCGGCCTGGGCGGTGGGGATCCACTCGGCGATGTCCACGTCGCCGCCGCGCAGGGCGTTGGCGCGGGCCGTGCCGTCCGCGATCCAGGTGACGTCGATGCCCGGTGCCTCGGCCTTGCCGCCCCAGTAGCCGTCGAAGCGGTCGAGGGTTGCCTTCGTCTTCCCCGTCAGCTTGGTGATGCGGAAGGGGCCGGTGCCGGTGCCCACGGGGCTGACCGTGCCGTTCTTCGCGTACGCCTTCGCCGACAGGACGGCGAGCGCGGGGCTGGCCAGCCGCAGCGGAAGCACCGGGTCGGGCGCCTTGGTGGTGAGGGTGACGGTGTCGGCGTCCTCGGCCTGGGCGGTGAGCGTCACGTCGCTGAGGACACGGGGCTTGGGCGTGGCCCTGCCCGCGTGGTCGAGCGCGTTGACCACGGACCGGGCGGTGACCTCGGTGCCGTCCTGGAACTCTGCCTTGCGCAGCTCGAAGGTCCAGGTGGTGTCGTTCTCGCGCTTCCAGGACTTCGCCAGAGCGGGCGCCGCGGCCCCGTTCCGGTCGAGCGCGGTGAGGCCCTCGGCGACGGACAGCTTGCTCAGCACGGTGGCGTCGTTGCTGTACGGGGACAGGGCCCGCACCGGCGGAACGGCCAGGGCGACGCGCAACCGCCCGCCCGATCCCGCCGCGGCGCCCGCGCTCCCGGCGCCGTCGCCCTGGGCGAAGCAGCCGGCCAGCAAGGGGGTGAGGACGAGCGCCGTGATGAGGCCTCGGGAGGTGGTGCGCATGTCAAGTCCTGTCGTGCGGTGTCACATGGGCCTCCGTCGTGGGGGCGGACGGAGGTCGTCAGCTTATAAGGGCAGCCTTACCGAACTTCCATCGCCTAGGTGAATTCTCAAGTACTGGACGGCCGAAGGGTGTCGGCGGGGCACTCGGCGGACGCCGACGCCCGGCACTCGACGGATGTCGACGCCGCGCACGCGAAGGGTGTCGCCGTCGGGCCCGAGGCACGCGATGTGGACGACGTCCCGCTCCGTTCGCCGGCGCATCCGCTCCTGGTCCCGGTGCGCGAGGTGCGGGGGCGGCGGGTGGCGCACCTGGCGTACGCCTCCCCGCAACCGTGCGCCCACGAGCCGTACGGCAGACCGGCCCCGCACCGGCCGTCGTCACCCGGCCACCGCGTCTCACGGGCACCCTGTTGCGCGGCGTTCCCGCACCTCGGCGCCCGCGACGCCCGCCCGAACACGTCCTGCCCGCCGTGGCCGACGCGGCCCGGCCGCGCGTCCGGTGCCGTACACACGCGGACGACGGGCCGCCATACTGGACGGGCCGGGGGACGGGCGAGCGCACGTCAACGGGGGGAGCGATCGCGCGAGATGGGGGACAGCAGGCTCATGCACGGCCGGTACCGGCTGCTCGACCTGATCGGTCGCGGCGGCATGGGGGAGGTGTGGCGTGCGCGGGACGAGTCGCTGGGCCGTCACGTCGCCGTCAAGTGCCTCAAGCCGCTCGGCCAGCAGCACGACCAGTCCTTCACCCGGGTGCTGCGGGAGCGGTTCCGGCGCGAGGCCCGCGTGGCCGCCGCGCTCCAGCACCGCGGCATCACCGTCGTCCACGACTTCGGTGAGGCCGACGGCGTCCTCTACCTGGTGATGGAGCTGCTGGACGGTCGCAACCTCAGCCAGCTGCTGGAGGACAACAAGGGGCACCCGCTGCCCGTCGACGAGGTCGTCGACATCGCCGAGCAGGTCACCGCCGCCCTCGCCTACTGCCACGACCAGGGCGTCGTGCACCGGGACCTGAAACCCGCCAACATCGTGCGGCTCGGCGACGGCACGGTGAAGATCTGCGATTTCGGCATCGCCCGCCTCGGCCACGACATCGGCTTCACCTCCCGGCTGACCGGCACCGGCGTCGCGATGGGCACCCCGCACTACATGTCGCCGGAGCAGATCAGCGGCGACGGCGTCGACCAGCGCAGCGACCTGTACTCCTTCGGGTGCGTGCTGTACGAGATCGCCACGGGGGCGCCGCCGTTCGACCTCGACGACGCGTGGTCGATCCTCATCGGCCACCGCGACACCCCGCCCCGGCCGCCGCGCGGACACCGGCCCGAACTGCCCGGCGACCTCGAGCGGATCATCCTGGACCTGCTGGCCAAGGAACCCGGGCAACGTCCGGACGACGCACGCGAACTGGCCCGCCGGATCAGCGCGCACCGCGCCGCACCGCTGTACGTGCCGACGGTGGCGGCGGCCGGGCCCGTCCCGGACGCGGCGGTGTCCCGGCCCGGCACCGACGTCATGGTGTCTCCATCAGGCTTCGAACTGGTGGCCTCCCGGCCCGTCCCCGATGCGGCGGCACCCCGGCCCGTCTCCGACCCGGCGGCGGCCCGGCGCGGTCCCGACGCGCCCGGGCGCGCGGCACGGCTGCCGTCCTGGACGCGCGGCATGACCTCCGGGCACGCGGCGACCGGTGCCGCACCGCGCACCACACCGCCGGACCCGGCGGCCGGCCTGTCCGGCGAGTGGATCGCACGGCCCGCGACGGGCCGCCCGCCGGAGCCCGTACCGCAGGAGCGGCCCACCCCGCCGCCGGAGGTCCTGGACGCCCTGGCCGGCCGGCACAACGCGGGCCTGAGCCTGGGGCGCCTGGGGCGCTGGACGGAGGCGGGCGAGGTGCACCGCACGGTCGCCGCCGAGCGCGAGCGCCTCCTGGGCCCGGACCATCCCGACACCCTCGCCAGCCGCTACGAGGTCGCCTGCACCCTCAGCCGCACCGCCCGCGCCGCCGAAGCGCTGCGCGCGTACAAGGACGTCGCCGAAGCCCGCATCCGGGTGCTCGGTGCCGACCACCCCGACACGCTCGCCGCCCGCCAGGAAATGGCGTACGTGATGGGGCAGTCGGGCCGCCCCTTCGACGCGCACCAGGTCTACACGGCGGTCCTCGACGCCCGGGAACGCACCATGGGCCCCGACCATCCCGACACCCTGCGCTGCCGGCACAACCTCGCCTTCAACCTCGGCCGGCTCGGCCGCCTGGAGGACTCCTGCCGCGTGGCCCGCGAGGTCGCCGAGGCCCGCGCACGGGTGCTCGGCCCGGACCACCCGGACACCCTCGTCAGCCGCTACGAGGTCGCCTACGCGCTCGGCCGGTTGGGCCGCTGGGCCGAGGCTCTGCACACCTACGAGGAGGTCGCCGAGGCCCGCGCCCGCGCGCTCGGCCCGGACCACCCCGACACCCTCGCCGCCCGCTACGAGATCGGCGTCAGCCTCGGCCGCCTCGGCCGCGGCGCCGAAGCCCTGACGCAGTACCGCGACCTGGTCGAGGACCGCACCCGCGTCCAGGGCGCCGCGCACCCCGACACCCTGCGCGCCCGCCACGGCATCGGCGTCAGCCTCGGGCGGCTCGGCCGCTGGGAGGACGCCCTCGCCGAGTCCCGCGACGTGTGCGCGGCGCGCGAGCGGGTCCTCGGCGCCGACCACCCGGACACCCTGGTCAGCCGCCGGGAGGTCGCCGTCGGCCTGGGCTGGCTGGGCCGCTGGGAGGAGGCCCTCACCGAGTACCGGCGGGTGGCCGCCGCCCGCGAACGCGTCCTCGGCCCGGACCACCCCGACACCCTCGCCGCCCGCAACGACGAGGCCCACTGCCTGGAGCGGCTCGGCCGCCCGGCGGAGGCCGCCGAGCTGCACCGCAGGGTGGCGGCACTGCGCCGACAGGCCACCTCCTGAGGGTGCCGCCCCGCACCGTCCACGCGTCGCTGTGCGCCGTCGCCTGGCCGTTCACGCGCTGCTGTGCCGTTTCCTCGGGCCGTCGCCACGCCGTCCAGGCGACGCCGTGCCGCCCCCTGCCGCCCTGCCATCCCCCCCCGCGTTCCCCTGCCGTCGTGCTCCGGCCGTCTCTGGCCGACCCGGATCACCCCGTGTTACCAAGAACCATGACCACACCCGAGGCACCACGCACCGACCGGACGTACGACGCCGTCATCGTCGGGGGAGGCCACAACGGACTGGTCGCCGCCGCCTACCTGGCCCGCGCCGGGCGCTCCGTGCTGGTGCTGGAGAGGCTGGAGCGCACCGGGGGCGCGGCGGTCTCGACACGGCCGTTCGCGGGGATCGACGCGCGGCTGTCCCGCTACTCGTACCTGGTCAGTCTGCTGCCCCGCAAGATCGTCCGGGACCTCGGCCTGGACTTCCGGGTGCGCACCCGCGACATCTCCTCCTACACACCGGCCGAACGCCACGGACGCCCCACCGGCCTGCTCGTCGGCGGCGGCGCGCGGCGCACCCGGGAGGCGTTCGCCCGGCTCACCGGCTCCGACCGCGAGTACGGGGCCTGGCAGCGTTTCTATGGCATGACCGGCCACATCGCCCAGCGGATCTTCCCGACCCTCACCGAGCCACTTCCCACCCGTGAGGACCTGCGCCGCCGCGTCGACGACGAGGACGCCTGGCGGGCCTTGTTCGAGGAGCCGATCGGCGTCGCGATCGAGGAGCACTTCACGGACGACCTGGTCCGGGGCGTGGTCCTCACCGACGCCCTCATCGGCACCTTCGCCGACGCCCACGACCCCTCCCTGAAGCAGAACCGCTGCTTCCTGTATCACGTGATCGGCGGCGGCACCGGCGCCTGGGACGTGCCCGTCGGCGGCATGGGCGCGCTCACCGACGCGCTGGCCGCCTCGGCCCGCGCGGCCGGCGCCGTCCTCGCCACCGGCCACGAGGCGGTCCGGATCGAGACGGACGGCCGAACCGCCGAGGTCACGTACCGGACGGCCGACGGGGACGGTGTCACCCGCGCCCGGCACGTCCTCGTCAACGCCTCCCCGCGGGAACTGGCCGCGCTGACCGGCGACACACCTCCCGCCCCCGCCGAGGGCGCCCAGCTCAAGGTGAACATGCTGCTCAAGCGGCTGCCGAGGCTGCGTGACAGTTCCGTCGACCCGCGCGAGGCGTTCGCCGGCACCTTCCACGTCGCCGAGGGCTACGAGCAGCTCGCGGCCGCCCACGCCCAGGCCGCCGCCGGTGAGCCGCCCGCCGCGCCGCCCTCCGAGATCTACTGCCACTCGCTCACCGACCCCACGATCCTCGGCCCCGAGCTGGTCGCCCAGGGCTACCAGACGCTCACCCTGTTCGGCCTGCACACCCCGGCCCGGCTGTTCCAGCGGGACAACGACGTCGTGCGCGAGGAACTGCTGAAGTCGACCCTCGCCCAGCTCGACGTCCATCTGGCCGAACCGCTCGCCGACTGCCTGGCCACCGACGCGGAAGGGCGGCCCTGCATCGAGGCGAAGACCCCGCTGGACCTGGAGCGCGACCTCGGGCTCCCGGGCGGCAACATCTTCCACCGCGAGCTGTCCTGGCCGTACGCCCAGCAGGGCGCCGGCCGCTGGGGCGTGGAGACACCGCACGCGAACGTGCTGCTGTGCGGGGCGGGCGCGGTGCGCGGGGGAGGGGTGAGCGGGGTGCCCGGGCACAATGCGGCGATGGCGGTGCTGGAGGCACGGGGAGACTGAATGGCTCCCGCCGGGTGGGGCACTCCGACAGAGCGAAGGTACCCGTACGATCCGGCCGCCCTTCGCGGACGGCCGCACATCCCCCACGGGAGGCTGCCATGGCCGACCTCAGCCCGATCGACCTGCAGAAGGCCCTCAGTGGCATGGACTACCCGACGGACAAGAAGCACCTGGTGGAGCAGGCCCGCAAGAACAAGGCCGACGAGAAGGTCGTCAGCCGCCTCGACGGTCTGAAGCAGGACCACTTCGACGGCCCGAACGAGGTGCAGAAGGCCGTCTTCAACCAGTAGCGGCGCGTCCGTCCGGTCGGGCCGCGCGTCCGCCCGGCCGGGGTCGCGCGGATCCGCCTAGTCGGCCGACGGCGCCCAGCCCACGGGCTGGACGCGTGCCGCGTCCGCCGGGCGCGCCTCGTCGAAGAGGACGCCGTCGGCCGACTCCACCCGCAGCCCGTCGACATACGCCCCGCGGCCGACGTACGAACGGTCCGTCGCACAGCGCCAGCGCAGGGTGAGCTGCCGTGCGGCGGGCAGGGGCGCGGTGAGCCGGTGCCAGGTCCGGCCCGAGAAGCCGGTGACCGAACCCAACGGGTGTTCCTGCGGTGCCTGGTCCCCTCGGACCGTCGAGAACGGCACCGGCCGCCAGTCGGCGCCGCCGTCCGCCGACGCCTCCAGAAACAGCAGGTCGGACCGCGGCTCGGTGTCCCACCACAGGGCGCAGCGCAGCCGTGCGCCGGAGGACGTGTCCAGCGCGGGCAGGGTCAGCGTCGCGATGGTGGCGGAGGCCAGTCCGGAGAACCAGGCGGTACGTCCCCGGACCGGGCGCACCGGCACCGCGCGGGCCAGATGGTTCGCGGCGGCCACCCGCGGCGCGGAACCGGACCGCCAACCGCGCACCGGATGCACGGAGTTGCCGAGCACGACCAGGAACGAGTCGGTCGTCGGGTCCAGCACGAGCGAGGTGCCCGTGAAACCGGTGTGCCCGGCGGTGCGCGGGGTGGCCATCCCGCCCATGTACCAGTGCTGGTACAGCTCGAAGCCCAGACCGTGCTCGTCCCCGGGAAACGCGGTGTTGAAGTCGGTGAACATCAGCTCCACCGACTCCGGCGCCAGGATGCGCGCCCGGCCGTGGACGCCGCCGTTGAGCAGCGTACGGCCGAGGACCGCGAGGTCCCACGCGCAGGAGAACACGCCCGCGTGGCCGGCGACTCCGCCGAGGCTGAAGGCGTTCTCGTCGTGCACCTCGCCCCAGACCAGCCCCCGGTCCAGCCCGGACCACGGGGCGCGGGCGTCCTCCGTCGCCGCGATGCCCGGTCTCCAGGAGGCGGGCGGGTTGTAGCGGGTGCGGCTGAGACCGAGCGGGCCGGTGATCTCCTCGCGGAGCAGGGCGTCCAGCGCGCGGCCCGTGATCTTCTCCAGGACCAGCTGGAGCGAGATGAGGTTGAGGTCCGAGTACAGGTACGTCGTGCCGGGCGGGCTGACCGGCGCCTCGTCGAGGACGAGGCGGATCTTCTCCTCGTACGTCGGCGCCTTGTACAGCGGGATCCAGGCGCGGAACCCCGAGGTGTGGGTGAGCAACTGGCGGATGGTGACGCCCTGTTTGCCCGCCCGGCCGAAGTCCGGCAGGTACGAGGCGACGGGCGCCTCCAGGGCGAGCGCGCCGCGCTCCATCTGCTGCACGGCGAGGATCGAGGTGAACAGCTTCGACACCGACGCCAGGTCGAAGACGGTGTCCTCGGTCATGGGGATCTGCCGGTCGGGCGGGAACTCGACGCCGGTGTCGGTCTTCTCGTCGTACGCCCGGTAGCGCACCGCCATGCCGATGGGGTGGTGCAGGGCCACGGTGCCGCCCCGGCCGGCGAGCAGGACGGCGCCCGCGTACCAGGGGTGCCGGGGGGAGGGGCCGAGGAACGCTTCGGCGTCGGTGACCAGTTGACGCAGGTGGGCGGGGAGCAGCCCGGCGCGCTCGGCCGAACCGTGCCGGAGGGTGGGCTTGCGGGCCCCCTCCGCGGAGGGGGCGGTGGCGGCGGCCGGCCCGGCGGGTAACGGGGCCAGCGCGAGGGCGCCGCCCAGGGCCAGCGCGCTCCTGCCGAGGTGGCGGCGCGTCAGCCCGCCGGTCGGGGTCGCTCTGTCTGCCGCGCCTTCGGTCACCGGGGATCCCCTTCCGCCGAGCCGTGAGCCGTCCGGACGTCCCCGGGATTATGTCCGCCGGACACCCCAACGAACCTGACAGTGTGTCAGACAACCTCTTCCGTCCTCCGGAGGACTCCGGCATCCTGCGCCCATGCAGACGGAGCTGAGCAACCACCTGGGAGTCGAGCACGCCGTCTTCGGCTTCACGCCGTTCCCCACCGTCGCCGCGGCCATCAGCCGGGCCGGCGGCTTCGGGGTGCTCGGCGCGGTCCGCTACACGGCACCCGACGAGCTCAAGCGCGACCTGGACTGGATCGAGGCCCATGCCGAGGGGCGCCCGTACGGCCTGGACGTCGTCATGCCCGCCAAGAAGGTCGAAGGCGTCAGCGAGGCCGATGTCGAGGCGATGATCCCCGAGGGGCACCGGCGCTTCGTCAAGGACGTCCTCGCGCGGTACGGGGTGCCCGAACTCGCCGAGGGGGAGGCGTCCGGGTGGCGCATCACGGGCTGGATGGAGCAGGTCGCCCGTACCCAACTCGACGTCGCCTTCGACTACCCGATCAAGTTGCTCGCCAACGCGCTCGGCTCCCCGCCCGCCGACGTGGTGGCCCGCGCCCATGACCGGGGCGTGCTCGTCGCCGCGCTCGCGGGCAGCGCCCGGCACGCGCGCAAGCACAAGGACGCGGGCATCGACATCGTCGTGGCGCAGGGCTACGAGGCCGGCGGTCACACAGGTGAGATCGCCTCCATGGTGCTCACGCCGGAGGTCGTCGACGCCGTCGCTCCGCTGCCCGTCCTGTCGGCCGGCGGGATCGGCAGCGGCCGGCAGGTGGCCGCCGCCCTCAGCCTCGGCGCGCAGGGTGTGTGGCTGGGCTCCATATGGCTCACCACCACCGAGGCGGATCTGCACTCGCCCGCCCTGACCCGCAAGCTGCTCGCGGCCGGCTCGGGCGACACCGTCCGCTCCCGCGCGCTGACCGGGAAACCCGCCCGCCAGTTGCGCACGGAGTGGACCGACGCCTGGGACGATGCCAGCGGCCCCGGCCCGCTGCCCATGCCGCTGCAGGGCCTGCTGGTCGCTGACGCCGTCTCTCGCGTCCAGAGGTACGAGGTCGAACCGCTGCTCGGCACGCCCGTCGGCCAGATCGTCGGCCGGATGACCAGCGAACGCAGTGTCCAAGCCGTCTTCGACGACCTCACCCGCGGCTTCGCCGAGGCCGTCGACCGCGTCAACCGCATCGCCGGAAGGAGCACCCGGTGACCAGCGACGCCCCCGCGGGCTTCTGGGCCCAGGCCACCGCCGACCCCGACCGCGCGGTCCTGGCCGCCCCCGACGGCCAGGAGTGGACCGCCGGTCGCCTGCACGCCGCCGCCAACCGGCTCGTCCACGGACTGCGTGCCGCGGGCCTGCGACGCGGCGACGCCTTCGCGGCCGTGCTGCCCAACGGCGTCGAGTTCCTCACCGCCTACCTGGCAGCCACCCAGGCCGGCCTCTACCTCGTCCCCGTCAACCACCACCTCGTCGGGCCCGAAATCGCCTGGATCGTCGCCGACTCCGGCGCCAAGGTGCTCCTCGCCCACGAGCGGTTCGCCGGCGCGGCGCGCCACGCCGCCGACGAGGCCGGCCTCCCGGCCACGCACCGGTACGCCGTCGGCACCGTCGAGGGCTTCCGGCCGTACGCCGAACTCCTCGGCGGGCAACCGGCATCACCGCCCGCCGACCGCACGCTCGGCTGGGTCATGAACTACACCTCGGGCACCACCGGCCGCCCCCGCGGCATCCGCCGCCCACTGCCCGGCAGGCCTCCCGAGGAGTCCTACCTCGGCGGCTTCCTCGGCATCTTCGGCATCCGGCCGTTCGACGACAACGTGCACCTGGTCTGCTCACCGCTCTACCACACGGCCGTGCTCCAGTTCGCGGGCGCGTCCCTGCACATCGGGCACCGGCTGGTGCTGATGGACAAGTGGACCCCCGAGGAGATGCTCCGGCTCATCGACCGCCACCGGTGCACCCACACCCATATGGTCCCCACCCAGTTCCACCGTCTGCTGGCCCTGCCCGACGAGGTGAAGGCCCGCTACGACGTCTCCTCCATGCGGCACGCCATCCACGGCGCAGCGCCCTGCCCCGACCACGTGAAACGCGCCATGCTCGACTGGTGGGGGCCCTGTGTGGAGGAGTACTACGCGGCCAGCGAGGGCGGCGGAGCCTTCGCCACCGCCGAGGACTGGCTGAAGAAACCCGGCACCGTCGGCAAGGCCTGGCCCATCAGCGAACTCGCGGTCTTCGACGACGACGGCAACCGGCTGCCGCCCGGCCGACTCGGCACCGTCTACATGAAGATGACCACCGGCGGCTTCTCCTACCACAAGGACGAGGTCAAGACGCGGAAGAACCGCATCGGCGACTTCTTCACCGTCGGCGACCTCGGCCACCTCGACGAGGACGGCTATCTCTTCCTGCGCGACCGCAAGATCGACCTGATCATCTCGGGCGGGGTGAACATCTACCCGGCCGAGATCGAGTCCGTGCTGCTCGCCCACCCGGCCGTCGCCGACGCCGCCGTCTTCGGCATTCCGCACGCCGACTGGGGCGAGGAGGTCAAGGCCGTCGTCGAACCGGCCCCCGGACACGAACCGGGCCCGGCCCTCGTGGCCGACCTGCTCGACCACTGCGCCCACCGGCTCGCCGGGTACAAGCGCCCCAGGAGCGTCGACTTCGTCACCGAGATGCCACGCGACCCCAACGGCAAGCTGTACAAGCGGCGGCTGCGGGAGCCGTACTGGGAGGGCCGGACCCGGCCGGTGTGACGGCCGTTGGGGCGCGAGGCGGTCAGTGGCGTTCGCGTGCCCGGACCACCCTGAGGGACGGCGAGGACATGATGTCCTTCTCGCAGAAGCGGGACCTCACCCACTCGCCGCGCGAGAACAGACGGGTCTGGTCGCTGTGGTGCGCCGAGCGGGGGTTCGACGACTGGGAGTACGTCAGCAGCGTTCGGGCCACCGGGCAACGGCTGCCGTCCCAGCCGACGGCCTGGACGTAGCTGGAGCCCACCGTCACCTCGGTGTAGCCGCCGTGCCCGGGGTCCCACACCGGCTCGATCTTGTTCCACACGCCCAGGGACTCCGTGCCGCCGTGCACGGCGATGCGCCTGCCGTCACGCACGACGAACTGATGGTCCCCGAGCCGGGCGTCGAGCGGGACGCCCGCCGCCCGCAGTTCGGTGACGGCGTCCGCGAGGGCCCTGGCGAAGCCCGGCGCGTCCGTGTCGAGGCCGCGCGGGGTGCGGACCGGGTCCGTGGCCGAGAACGGCACCTTCCACAGCCGCGCCGCCGGCACGGTCGCCGTCAGCTTCCGCCAGAACCGGTCGAACAGCAGGGCGCCCCGGCTGCCGGTGCCGACAGTGCGGTCCCAGCCGGCGAGTACGGCGCACGCCTCAGTGACGTCGACGGCCTTGCCGTCGCTGCCCGTCGCCGTGCCGCCCGGCAGCGCGGCACAGGCCTTCGCCGCGTCGGCCGCGGCGAGGTCACCGGCCGGGACACGGTCGGCGAACTGCTGGCGCCACAGGTCCCGCACGGTCAGGCCGCCTCGGCGCGCCAGGGCCGCGACGTCCTCGATCGCGCCCCGCGTGCGCAGCGTCCGCGCCGTACCGACGGTGCCGAAGATCCGCTCGTAGCCCGTGATCGGGCGGTCGGCATTGGTCAGCCACGCGCTGTCGTTGGAGTTCTCCGCGTACGGTGCGTCCTTCAGCGTCGGCATCCTCGACGGGCCGAAGACGCCCGGCTGCACGGCGTCGGGATCGCTTCCGGGCGCGCAGTCGCCGCGCGCACCGTCCAGGACCGCCAGCCCGGACGAGGGGTAGGTGACCTCGCCCAGCGCGGTGGAGCAGCGCTGTTCGAACTCGTCGGTGATGCGGGGCAGCACCTGCGACTGGGTGAACAGGGTGTGGCCGTCCGCGTCCGCGGCGATCGTGTTCACCCACGGCAGGCCCTGCGTCCGCCGCAGGGCGGACAGGGCACCGTCCGTGTCGCGGGCCGCGCCGAGACCGAGCACGGTGTCGGCGGCGCGCAGGTTGGCGGCGTTGGGGTCGTTGATCGCGTACGCCGTCCTGGCCGTCCACGGCAGGGCCAGTGAGTCGCCCAGCGAGGTGACCACGGGGCCGTAGCGGGTCCACCACTGCGTCCGGGTCACCGGGGCGCCGTCCTTCGTCCGGACGGTGACCGTGCGCTTCGTCATCCGCTCCGCCCTGCCGTTCACCAGATAGACCGTCGGGTCGGCCGGGTCGAGGGCGAGCTGGTGGAGGTTGAAGGGGATGCCGGTGGCGACGGTATGGCTCCAGGCCACATGTGCGGTGTGGCCTATGGACACGGTCACCGAGCCGAGCAGCGCGGCGCCGGCGACGTTCAGCTTCCCGGGAATCGTCTGCTGCGCCTGCCAGAAGCGGCGGCCGCCGTGCCAGGGGTAGTGCGGGTTGCCCAGCAGCAGACCCCGGCCGTTCGCGGTCGTGGCCCCGCTGAAGGCGACGGCGTTGGAGCCCATGCCCGCGCTGTCACCGGCGAGGAACTCACGGGCGGCCCGGGCCACCCGCTCGCCCTGGTCGTGTGCGTCGGCCCGGGGCCGCGAGGCGGTCCGCGCGGGCGGCCGCGCGGCCGTGATGCCGTCCACAACCCGGCCCTGGCCGCCCAGCACCGCCAGGGCGTGACCGCGCGCGGCGACGTCCACGGATGTCACCGGCCGCGCCCAGGGGGCACCCGCGCACGCCGGGTCGCTGATCCGGTTCTGCTCGATCCAGGCGTTGTAGCCCGCCGCGAAGCCCCGCATCAGGTCCTGCACGGCGCGGCTCGGACCGCGCGGCGCGGGCTGAGCGAGCAGCTTCTCGACCGTGCCCGCCTGGCGTACTCCCTTGAAGTACAGGTCACTGGCGAGGTTGGTGGCGGCCGAGGAGAGCGAGGAGTCGGTGGCCGCATCGGGGCCGAAGAAGCGGGAGCGTTCACCGCGCACGGTCACGAATCCGTCGGCGAGCGTGCACACCTGGTCGGCGGCCTGCGCCCAGCCGGTGCCGAAACCGAGGTTGGCGTGATCCCGCGCGACGATGTGCGGGATGCCGTACTCCGTGTAGCGGATGACGGCGGACAGACCGCCGTGGGACGGGCGTTCCTGACGGCTGAGACGCTCGGCGGCGACTGCCGGGAGCGTGGCAGCGGCGGTGACGAGGGCCAAGGCCGCGACGACCAGTCGTGTCGGGCGGGTGCGCATCGTGCCTCCCAACGCCGTTGAGGGAAGGAGCCGTTGAGCGTACCAGCCGGTATGTGAACCCGGCAGTGCCGTGGCGGTGAACGGTCGTACGGCGCGGGGATTCGGCTCAGTATCGTTCCTCGGCCCCGACGGCGGCCTCGTGGGCGACCAACGTGTCGACCGACATACGACACTGATCGGGTGTCAGCGGAGCCAGGGCTTTGTGCCAGGCGGCGCTGCCCCGGGGCCGACCAGGCGCTGGTCGGGGGCTCGGGGCTCGGCCGGGCGCTGGTCGCGGACTCGTGGGCCGGCGCGGTCGCTCGAGACCGGCGCGCGGCCCGCGCCCGCCGCTCCGGATAACGCACCGCGCCCTGCCCGCGCCCGTCTTGACCTCCTCCTGTGCTCGACCGAGGATCTCCTGTCATGACGATGCCCGGACACGGCAGCACGGTGGACGGAGTGGTGCGGCGCAGCGCCCGGCGCACGCCGGCGCGCGTCGCGGTCGAGTACGGCGACCGCCGCTGGACCTACCAGGAACTCGACACCGCCGTCTCCCGCGCGGCGAGCGTCCTCCTCGGCCACGGGCTGTCCCCGGGCGACCGGGTCGGCTCCTACGGCCACAACTCCGACGCCTACCTGATCGGCTTCCTGGCATGCGCCCGCGCGGGCCTGGTGCACGTACCGGTCAACCAGCACCTCACCGGCGACGACCTCGCCTACATCGTCGGCCAGTCCGGCAGCTCCCTGGTCCTCGCCGACCCCCAACTCGCAGGGCGACTCCCAAAAGACGTACGGACGGTGCCGCTGCGGGACGCCGACGACTCCCTGCTGGCACGGCTGCCCGCCGCACACCCGTACGACGGCCCGGAGCCGCGCACCGAGGATCTGGCGCAACTGCTGTACACCTCCGGTACGACCGCGCTGCCCAAGGGCGCGATGATGACGCACCGCGCCCTGGTGCACGAGTACCTGAGCGCCATCACCGCCCTCGATCTCAGTGCCGGAGACCGGCCCGTGCACGCGCTGCCCCTGTACCACTCGGCGCAGATGCATGTCTTCCTGCTGCCGTGCCTCGCGGTCGGCGCGACGAACGTCATCCTCGACGGACCCGACGGCGACCGGCTCTTCGACCTGATCGAGGCGGGCCGCGTGGACAGCCTCTTCGCCCCGCCCACCGTGTGGATCGGCCTCTCCAACCGTTCCGACTTCGCCAGCCGCGACCTGAGCGGTCTGCGCAAGGCGTACTACGGGGCGTCGGTCATGCCGGTGCCCGTCCTGGAGCGGCTCAGGGAGCGGCTGCCCCGGCTGGCGTTCTACAACTGCTTCGGACAGAGCGAGATCGGTCCGCTGGCCACGGTCCTCGGCCCGGACGAGCACAAGGGGCGCATGGACTCCTGCGGCCGGCCGGTGCTGTTTGTGGACGCGCGCGTGGTCGACGAGGACGGCAGGGACGTGCCCGACGGCACACCCGGCGAAATCGTCTACCGCTCCCCGCAGTTGTGCGAGGGCTACTGGGACAAGCCGGAGGAGACGGCCGAGGCCTTCCGCGACGGCTGGTTCCACTCCGGGGACCTCGCGGTGCGGGACGCGCAGGGGTACCTCACCATCGTCGACCGGGTGAAGGACGTCATCAACTCCGGTGGTGTCCTGGTCGCCTCGCGGCAGGTCGAGGACGCGCTGTACACGCACGAGGCCGTCGCCGAGGCCGCCGTGATCGGGCTGCCCGACGAGCGGTGGATCGAGGCGGTCACGGCCGTCGTCGTCCCGCGCGGCGAGGTCACCGAGGCGGAACTTATCGCCCACGCCCGGGAGAAGCTCCCCTCCTTCAAGGCGCCGAAGCGGGTGCTGTTCGTGGACGAGCTGCCCCGCAACGCCAGCGGGAAGATCCTCAAACGGGAGCTGAGGGACCGCTTCACGAGGTGAGCACGACCCCGGTGCCCGGGCCCGAGGGCGGTCGGTCCTCCTAGCGCGGACGCAGATCCACGATGCGCCGGATCTTGCCCACCGACCGCTCCAGCGACTCCGGCTCGACGATCTCGACATCGGCCGACACGCCGATGCCGTCCTTCACGGCTGCCCGGATGGACCGGGCGGCTGCCTCCCGGACCTCGGGCCCCGCGTCCGGCCGGGCCTCCGCCCGTACGGTCAGGGCGTCGAGACGGCCCTCGCGGGTCAGGCGCAGCTGGAAGTGCGGGGCGACACCGGGCGTGCGCAGCACGATCTCCTCGACCTGGGTGGGGAAGAGGTTCACCCCGCGCAGGATCACCATGTCGTCGCTGCGGCCGGTGACCTTCTCCATCCGCCGGAACACCCGGGCCGTCCCCGGCAACAGACGGGTCAGGTCCCGCGTCCGGTACCGGATCACCGGCATGGCCTCCTTGGTGAGCGAGGTGAAGACCAGCTCTCCCTTCTCGCCCTCCGGCAGCACCTCGCCGGTGACCGGGTCCACGACCTCCGGCAAGAAGTGGTCCTCCCAGATGTGCAGTCCGTCCTTGGTCTCCACGCACTCCTGCGCGACACCCGGGCCGATCACCTCCGACAGCCCGTATAGGTCGACCGCGTCGATCGCGCAGCGTTCCTCGATCTCGCGCCGCATCTCCTCCGTCCACGGCTCGGCGCCGAAGACGCCCACGCGCAGGGAGGTGCCGCGCGGGTCGACACCCTGCCGCTCGAACTCGTCGAGGAGCGTGAGCATGTACGACGGCGTCACCATGATGACGGCCGGCTCCAGGTCCCGGATCAGCTGGACCTGGCGGGCCGTCATGCCGCCGGACGCCGGGACGACCGTACAGCCGAGCCGTTCCGCACCGTAGTGGGCACCCAGGCCACCGGTGAACAGGCCGTAGCCGTACGCCACATGCACCGTGTCCCCGGGCCGGCCTCCCGCCGCCCGGATCGAGCGGGCCACCATGTCGGCCCACATGGACAGGTCGTTCTCGGTGTAGCCGACCACCGTGGGCTGTCCGGTGGTGCCGCTGGAGGCATGGATGCGCCGCACATGGTGGCGTGGCACGGCGAACATGCCGTACGGGTAGCTCTCGCGCAGGTCCGCCTTCGTGGTGAACGGGAACCGGGCCAGGTCGGCCAGGGACCGGCAGTCGTCCGGACGGACGCCCGCCTTGTCGAGGGACCGCCGGTAGAAGGGAACGTTGTCGTAGGCGTGCCGCAGCGAGGCACGCAGCCGCTCCAGTTGGAGCGCACGCAGCGCGTCCACGTCGAGCCGCTCGCCCGTGTCCAGCAGACCCGCCACCTCCGCCATGAGGACCCTCCCTCGTCCACCGCACCCATCCGGGCGACCGATCATTCGGTCGATCTTCTGGAGATCAGTAATCCAGCCGACCGGGTCCCAGGCAAGTGCGGGCACCGCACTTTTTCACCGCCTCGGCGAGTGCCTGGCACCTGGGGCGTGGACCAGCGAGCCGAGCGCAACGCCGCCGTCCGCCCTCCCTCCGCCGTATCGTGCCGTGACGAATCACGTTGCGGCCGGGGCCGGGGCACGTGAGGATCGGCGGCATGCCGCTCTTCCACGCCTGGGACGGAACCCCACTCGCCTGCCATGCGCGCGGTGACGGCGAGCCCTTTACATGGAGCGGATCACCCTGCCCACGCTGCTGATTGGGGGCGGACCGGAGAGCCTGATTCCGCAGAAGCACATCGCCGAGCTCGCCGGAGACCTTCCCGACGCCCGGCACATCACCCTCGAGGCGGGGCACCTCGTGCACCGGGCCCGGTCGCGGGAGTTCCTCAGGGCCGTCGAGGAGTTCCTGACGCCGCACCGCCCCGAGGACCGTACGCCGTCATGAACCGGTCGCGGAAGCTGTCCATACCCCACCGGGGAGCGTCCGGCGCGGGCTTGAGTCCGTCGGTCCAGTTCCAGTCGGCGACCCGCTCCAGCACCTTCTTGTCGTGGGCGACGATGGTGACGGGCACGTCCTTGCCGGTGTCCCCGGCGGTGACGGTGGGGACCGGCTGGTGGTCGCCCAGGAAGACGAGCACCGTGTCCTCGTCGCCGTAGCGTTCGACCCACTCGGTGAGGCTGCGCAGGGAGTACTCGATGGCGCGCCGGTACTCGGTGCGCACCCGCTCCGGGTCCTTCCAGACCTCCTTGGGGTCGGTGCCCTCCTTCTTGATCCGGTGGAACACCGAGCCGTCGCCGAGGTCCTCCCAGTCGATCATGCGGGCGATGGGCGACCAGGGGTTGTGGCTGGAGGCCAGGATGATCTCCGCCATGATCGGCTGACGGTCCTTCCTGCCGTGCTCCAGACGCTCGAAGGCCTCCATGCTGAACTGGTCGGGCACCGGCGTCCAGCTGAAGTACGGGCCGCGGTAGCCGAGGTGCTCGGAGTCGTAGATGTGGTCGAGGCCGAAGAACTCGCCCTCCGGCCAGGCCCGCCGCACCCCCGGCACGATCCCCACGGTCCGCCAGGCGCCCGTCTTCCCGAAGTACTTGGTGAGCGTCATACGGTCGCTGGTGGTCAGGCTCCGGTACCGCTGCTGGTTCTTGATCCACAGCCCGGACAGGAAGGTGGAGTGCGCCAGCCAGCTGCCGGCGCCCGTCACCGGCGACTTCAGCCAGCCGCTGCGCGACTCGAAACCGGCCGCCCGGAGCGAGGACGTGCCGTCCTTCAGCACCGCGTCGATCTGCTCGGCCATCGCCGGGTCGTCGATCGCGACACGGCCGTAGCTCTCGATGAAGGTGAACAGGACGTCCTTGCCGCGCAGCCCGGTCAGCAACCGGTCCGGCGGGGTGTCGGCGAAGGCGTCGACGGCGGCCTGCTTCTCGAAGACCCGCGCGTCCTTCAGCCCCGCCCGCACCTGCTCCACACGGTTGCCCAGGAACTCGGCGTTGCCCTTCGTGGCGAGCGGGACTGCGCCGACCTCCACGCCCAGGGTGACGCAGGTGATCCACGCGGTGCCGAGGACCAGCGTGGTACGGGCGGCTACGGGACGGTGGCGGACCATCAGGTTCGTCAGCCGCACCATCGCGAGCGTCATCAGCACGAGCACGGCGACGAACAGGACGATCACCGCGGCCACGGCCAGCACCTGCCCGCCTCGGCCGAACGTCTCCCTCAGGAAGTCCGTCGCGTCGTCCAGCAGGATCCAGTCCAGCACCAGGTCGAAGGGCCGGGCCAGCACCTGGTAGAAGCCCATGTCGACGAACTTCAGGATCGTGAGCAGACCGAGGAACAGGCCCGAGACCACGGCCGCGGCCCGCCGAGGCCTCGGCGGCAGCGCGAGCAGCAGGCCGGCGAGCAGGATGCCCTCGGCGGGGATGCGCAGGAACGCCCACAGGGAGAGCCGCTCCAGACGGTTCGGCAGGAGCATCGCGCACAGGACGAGAACCCCGGCCAGGACCGTCGTCGCCACGGCGACGCCTCGCGCCGCACGGGGATGACGCCGCCGCCAGCCGAACCATCGGGGCCGTACGGAGCCCACCGCCTGTCCGGCGGCCGGTGCGGTACCGTCGCCGCCCGTCTCCTCCGGCCCGGCGTCCGGCGCGGATGCGGCCGACTCGCCGTCCGTGTCCTCCTGTACGGCGTTCGCCGCGACCGACTCTCCGTCCGGGGCGGTCCCGCCCTCGGTGGTGTCCGGCAGCTGACGAGAGCGCGTGAAGAGCGACACCCGGAGGTCCTTCCGTGCGGTCGTGCGATGTGCATGGCAAACAGGGCCCGGTGACCGAGCCTGCCACCACCAGTACGTCCGCACGTCACCTTCGGTTCAACCCTCACCGCACGGGTTTCACCCGTCCGCCGCCACCGCCACCTCCCGCGCCCAGCGGTAGTCCGCCTTGCCGCTCGGCGACCGCCGCACGGACTCCGTGATCACCAGCCGGCGCGGGATCTTGTAACCGGCCAGACGTCTCCGGCAGTGCGTCTGGATGTCCTCCAGGGACGGCCTCGCCGCTCCCGCGCGCAGCTGCACGACGGCCGCCACGCGATGACCCCACCGGGGATCCGGCACCCCGGCCACCAGCGCGTCGTACACGTCCGGGTGGGACTTCAGGGCCTGCTCGACCTCCTCCGGGTACACCTTCTCGCCCCCGGTGTTGATGCACTGCGAGCCGCGACCGAGGACGGTGACCACGCCCTCCTCGTCGACGGTGGCCATGTCACCGAGCAGCACCCACCGCTCGTCCTCCCGCTCGAAGAACGTCTCGGCGGTCTTCACCGGGTCGTTGTAGTAGCCGAGCGGCACGTGCCCGCACTGGGCGATCCGGCCGATCTCGCCGACGGCGACCGGCTCGTGCGTGGCCGGGTCCACCACCCGCGTACGGGAGTGCACACGGATCCTGAAGCCCCGCTCGGGGCCCGCGTCCTCGGTCGCCGTGCCGTTGAAGCCGGACTCCGAGGAGCCGAAGTTGTCGAGCAGCAGCGCGTGCGGCACCAGGGCCTGGAACTGGCGTCGCACCGTGTCGGACATGATCGCGCCGGACGAGGACACACTGAACAGCGACGAGCAGTCCGTGCCCTTCATCGGTCCGCTCAGCGCGTCGACGAGCGGCCGGAGCATCGCGTCGCCCACCAGCGAGACGCTGCTGACCTTCTCCCTCTCGACGGTCCGCAGCACCTCCTCCGGGACGAACCCGCGGTGCACGACGACGCGTTGGCCGAAGTGGAAACCGATGAACGCCGTGAGGGTGGAGGTGCCGTGCATCAGCGGGGCGGTCGGGAAGAAGGTGATGCCGTCGCCGCCCGCCGCGACCCGTTCGGCCAGCTCCTCCGGCTTCTTGACCGGCTCGCCGGTCGGCGCGCCGCCGCCGAGCCCCGCGAAGAAGAGGTCCTCCTGACGCCACACCACGCCCTTGGGCATGCCGGTTGTGCCGCCGGTGTAGATGATGAACCGGTCGTCCCCCGAGCGTCGCGCGAACCCCCGCTGCGGCGACCCGGCGGCCTCGGCCTCCTCGAACCCCAGGGCGGACGCCCCGGACACCGGCGGTCCCACCCGTATCTGGTGCCGCAGCTTCTCCGTCCGCGGCAGCGCGGCCGTCACCCGGTCCGTGAACTCGGCGTCGAAGACCAGCGCCACCAGATCCGCGTCCCGGTAGAGGTACACCAACTCGTCTTCCACGTAGCGGTAGTTGACGTTGACCGGAACGAGCCGGGCCTTGAGGCAGCCGAGCACCGTCTGCAGGTACTCCACGCCGTTGTAGAGGTGGAGCCCGACGTGCTCCCCGGGGCGGAGGCCGCTGTCGAGCAGGTGGTGGCCGACCCGGTTGGCGGCGGCGTCCAGCTCCGCGTACGTCAGACGGCGCTCCGCGCCGGTGCCCGGGTGGTCGACGTACACGAGGGCCTCGCGGTCCGGCACCACGTCGACGACCGACTCGAACAGGTCCGCAAGGTTGTACTCCACCGCTCCTCCTGACCTTCGGCGGTCCGGGTCGCACCGGTTCGCCGGTCATCAGAGCAAAGGCCACCACAACTGTGAAGGGCCGGCGGCGAAGAAATCTGACTGACTGTCAGAAATCCCTTGAAGTGACTTCACGCCTCCTGCAACCTGTTCTCGTTCCTGCGGAGGGGAGACGGCGATGGCCGGCACCGAACACCTGACGGTACGACGCGAGGGCGCCACGCTCGTGCTCACCCTCGACAGGCCGGAAGCGAGGAACGCGCTCTCGCTGCCCATGCTCGTCGGTCTGTACGACGGCTGGATCGAGGCCGACACGGACGACGATGTCCGCTCGGTCGTGCTGACCGGCACCGGCGGCGCGTTCTGCGCGGGCATGGACCTCAAGGCCCTCGCGGGCGACGGCATGGCGGGACAGCGCTACCGGGACCGGCTCAAGGCCGACCCGGACCTGCACTGGAAGGCGATGCTGCGCCACCACCGCCCCCGCAAACCGGTCATCGCCGCGGTGGAGGGGTACTGCGTCGCCGGCGGCACGGAGATCCTCCAGGGCACCGACATCCGCGTCGCGGGCGAGTCCGCCACCTTCGGCCTGTTCGAGGTGAGGCGCGGACTGTTCCCGATCGGCGGCTCCACGGTCCGGCTGCCACGCCAGATCCCGCGCACCCACGCCCTGGAAATGCTGCTCACCGGCCGCCCCTACAGCGCCCGTGAGGCCGCCGCCATCGGTCTGGTCGGCCACGTCGTCCCCGACGGCACCGCGCTGACCAAGGCCCTGGAGATCGCCGAACAGATCAACGCCTGCGCACCGCTGGCCGTCGAGGCCGTCAAGGCGTCGGTGTACGAGACCGCCGGCATGACCGAGGCCGAGGGCCTCGCCGCCGAACTCGAACGGGGTTGGCCGGTCTTCGACACCGCCGACGCCGAGGAGGGCGCCCGCGCCTTCGCGGAGAAGCGACCGCCCGTCTACAAACGTGCCTGACGAGGGAGCCACCGTGCCCGAAGTCCTCACAGCCCCCCTGGTCGTGGAGTTCCCCTTCACCCGCTCCCTCGGCCCCGTCCAGAGCGCCTTCCTCACCGGTCTGCGCGAACGCGTCGTCCTGGGCGTACGGACCGGCGACGGACGCACCCTCGTCCCACCCGTCGAGTACGACCCCGGCACCGCCGAGGAGCTCCGCGACCTCGTCGAGGTTGCCCCCACCGGCACCGTCACCACCTGGGCCTGGAACCACGCCCCCCGCCGCGGCCAGCCCCTCGCCACCCCCTTCGCCTGGGTCCTGGTCCGCCTCGACGGGGCCGACACCGCCCTCCTGCACGCCCTCGACGCCCCCGGCCCCGACGCCGTCCACACCGGTATGCGGGTCCGCGTCCGCTGGGCCGAGGAGCGCTGCGGCGCCATCACGGACATCGCCTGCTTCGAACCGTACGACGGCGACCCGGCCCGACCCGCGGGCACCAGCGGCGAGTTCACCGACCCGGTCACCGGCATCGTCGCCCCCGCCCGCCTCGACTACACCTACTCACCCGGCCGCGCCCAGTCCGGCTACATCACCGCGCTCTCCGACCGCAGGATCGTCGGAGAGCGCTGCCCGCGCTGCCGCAAGGTGTACGTCCCGCCCAGGGGTGCGTGCCCCACATGTGGGACGCCCACAGACGAACAGGTCGAGGTGGGGCCGCGCGGCACAGTGACCACCTTCTGCATCGTCAACATCAAGGCGAAGAACCTCGACATCGACGTCCCGTACGTGTACGCCCACATCGCCCTGGACGGCGCCGACCTCGCACTGCACGGACGCATCGCCGGCATCCCCTACGACCAAGTGCGGATGGGGCTGCGCGTCGAACCGGTGTGGACGCGGGACGCCCGCTACCCCGACCACTACCGGCCGACCGGCGAACCCGACGCGGAGTACGACACCTACAAGGAGCTGCTGTGACCCGTCCCATCGCGGTCGTCGCCTTCGCCCAGACCGCCCACCGGCGCAGCAGCGAGGAGTCCTCCGAGGTCGAGATGCTCATGCCGGTCCTGCACGAGGTGCTCGACCGGACCGGCCTGAGGACCGCCGACCTCGACTTCACCTGCTCCGGCTCCAGCGACTACCTCGCCGGCCGTGCCTTCTCCTTCACCCTCGCCCTCGACGGCGTGGGCGCCTGGCCGCCGATCTCCGAGTCCCACGTGGAGATGGACGGCGCCTGGGCGCTGTACGAGGCGTGGACCAAAGTGCTGACGGGCGACGCCGAGACCGCGCTGGTCTACGCGTACGGCAAGTCCTCGCCCGGCTCCGTGCGCGACGTCCTGACCCGGCAGCTCGACCCGTACTACGTCGCCCCCCTGTGGCCCGACTCGGTCGCCCTCGCCGCCCTCCAGGCCCAGGCCCTCATCGACGCGGGCGAGACGGACGAACCCGCACTCGCCGCCGTGGCCACCCGCAACCGGGAGGCGGCGACCGCCAACTGCCATGCCCAGCTGCGCGGTTCCGTACCGCAGGGGGAGTACCTGGTACGGCCCCTGCGCACCGGCGACTGCCCGCCCGTCGGCGACGGGGCCGCCGCCGTCATCCTCGCGGCGGGGGAGCGGGCCCGCCGGCTGTGCGCCCGGCCCGCCTGGATCCGGGGCATCGACCACCGTGTCGAGGCACACTCGCTCGGCGTGCGCGACCTGACCGACTCGCCGTCCACCCGGCTGGCCGCCGAGCAGGCCGGTGCCTTCGAACGGCCCGTCGACACCGCTGAGGTGCACGCGCCCTTCACCTCCCAGGAGGTCATCCTGCGCAAGGCCCTCCGACTCGACGACACCGTGTGCGTCAACCCGTCCGGCGGCGCCCTGGCCGCTCACCCGATCATGGCCGCCGGCCTGATCCGCATCGGAGAGGCCGCCGCCCGCATCCACCGGGGTGCGTCCGACCGCGCCCTCGCCCACGCCACGTCCGGCCCCTGTCTGCAGCAGAACCTGGTCGCCGTACTCGAAGGGGATCCCCGATGACCAAGGAGCCCGTGGCCGTCGTCGGCGTCGGCCAGACCAAGCACGTCGCGGCACGCCGGGACGTCTCGATCGCCGGGCTGGTACGGGAGGCCGCTCAGCGGGCGCTCACCGATGCCGAGCTGACCTGGTCCGACGTCGATGCCGTCGTCATCGGCAAGGCGCCCGACTTCTTCGAGGGCGTCATGATGCCGGAGCTCTACCTCGCCGACGCGCTCGGCGCGGTGGGCAAGCCCATGCTCCGCGTCCACACGGCCGGCTCGGTCGGCGGATCGACCGCGCTGGTCGCCGCCACCCTGGTCGCGGCCCGCGTGCACGGCACCGTCCTGACCCTCGCCTTCGAGAAGCAGTCCGAGTCCAACGCCATGTGGGGCCTGTCCCTGCCGATCCCCTTCCAGCAGCCCCTGCTGGCCGGGGCGGGAGGCTTCTTCGCCCCGCACGTCCGCGCGTACATGCGCCGCAGCGCGGCGCCCGACACCATCGGCGCCCTCGTCGCGTACAAGGACCGGCGCAACGCCCTGAAGAACCCTTACGCCCACCTCCACGAGCCAGACGTCACGCTGGAGACGGTCATGGCCTCACCCATGCTGTGGGACCCCATCCGCTACTCGGAGACCTGCCCGTCCTCCGACGGCGCCTGCGCCATGGTCCTCACCGACCGCGCCGGAGCTGCCCGCGCACCACGCCCGCCCGCCTGGATGCTCGGCGGCGCGATGCGCAGCGAGCCGACCCTCTTCGCCGGCAAGGACTTCGTCTCGCCCCGCGCCGGCCGGGACTGCGCGGCCGACGTCTACCGGCAGGCCGGGATCACCGACCCGCGCCGCGAGATCGACGCCGCCGAGATCTACGTACCGTTCTCCTGGTACGAGCCCATGTGGCTGGAGAACCTGGGCTTCGCCGCCGAGGGCGAGGGCTGGAAGCTCACCGAGTCCGGCGTGACCGAGCTCGACGGGGACCTGCCGGTGAACATGTCCGGCGGTGTGCTGTCCACCAACCCCATCGGCGCGTCCGGCATGATCCGCTTCGCGGAGGCGGCGCTCCAGGTGCGCGGTCAGGCCGGGGACCACCAGGTGGACGGCGCCCGCAGGGTGCTCGGACACGCCTACGGCGGCGGATCGCAGTTCTTCGCCATGTGGCTCGTGGGATCCGACCCGCCGGACTCCTGAACCCGCCGGACCATGAACCCACCGGACTCCTGAAACGACGGTCACAAGGTCCCGCTCACGTGGCCTGTCGGGGGCAGGAACCGATCGCTAGGCTGGCCGCGGACGACGAGTCGGGAGGAGCACGGACGTGGCCGAGAGCACCACCCAGCAGCGCGCGCTCACGGGCTGGGACAAGCCGGACCTGGACCTCAGCAACGCGCAGTGGCAGTCCAGCAGCCGCGGCCTGGGGGATGTCCAGATCGCCTTCGTGGAGGGGTTCATCGCCATGCGGAACAGTGGCCGCCCGGAGAGCCCTTCTCTGATCTTCACGCCCGACGAGTGGGGCGCGTTCGTGTCGGGAGCCCGGGAAGGAGAATTCGACCTCACCTGATCCACCGGCCGATCCGGGGGTGTCCCGCCCGTTTTTCCGGACACGCGACCTGGGGACCTGCCCGGGGCCGCTGCCTGAGCCAGGCTGGCCCCGGGAGGGGAACGGTCGTACTCCGGAGGTGAGGAACCCATGAACACCCTGCCGGTCATCGCGGCGGTCGACGGTTCGGACGACAGCCTGCGCGCCCTGGAGTGGGCCCTCGACGCCGCCCGCCGGCGCGCGGCGCCCCTGCGGGTGGTGCACGTACGGCAGTACGCCCCCTGGGCACAGCCCGAGGTCCTGGCCGCCGCGCCGCCGACGGACGAGGACCCCGTGCTCGGACCGGTCCGCGCCCAGCTGGAAGGGCGCGCGGCCCGGCCGGTCACGGAGTACGTCGGACTGGAGGGCGCGCCGAGCGCGGTCCTTCCCGAACTCGGCTCCAGCGCCCAGTTGTTGGTGCTCGGCTCGCGGGGGCGGGGCGGCTTCGCCAGCCTGCTGCTCGGCTCCAAGGGCATGGCCTGCGCCCGAGACGCCGAGTGTCCCGTCGTCGTGGTGCCCCGGCCCGGGCGCGAGGTCCACGGCGAGGCGCCTGCCGGGCCCGGTCCCCGGGTGGTCGTCGGCCTGCACGCCGACAGCCCCGACGAGGCGACCCTCGCCTTCGCCTTCACCGAGGCCGCGCTGCGCGGCGCCCGGCTCCAGGTGGTCGCCGCCTACCCCTGGCCCGCGCAGCCCTGGCTGATCCCCGGGGAACTGCCCCCGCCGGTGATCGACCAGGAAGCCGTCGAGAACGAGACCAGCGCCCTCGCCGAAGGCTTCCTCGCCCCCCACCGGGAACGGCACCCCGACGTTCGGACCGACGTCCATGTGGCGCCGGGCGACGCGGCCGGACACCTCGTCGCCGCCTCGCGGGACGCCGAGCTGGTCGTCGTGGGCCGCCACCGGCGGCGCCTGCTGGCGCCGGCCCGCATGATGGGCTCCGTCACCCAGGCCGTCCTGCTGCACGCGGCGAGCCCGGTGGCGGTGGTGCCGCCGCAGCCGGCGGACGGCTGACCGACGACCCCACCGCGCCCGATCCACCGCGTCCGACCACCGCGCCCGATCCACCGCGCCCGATCCACCGCGTCCGACCACCGCGCCCGATCCACCGCGTCCGACCACCGCGCCCGATCCACGGCGCTCAAGGAAGCCAGCGCCCCCGTGCCGCGCCCCCGTCGCGACCCCTGTGAGCAGCGGGATGCGGGACTCGATCAGCGGGGGAGCCCGGATCGCCCTCGACCTGACCCTCACCATCCGCGGCGGTCACGGAGCGGTCGCCGACGACCTCGCCGAGCCGCTTCACCGCCTGGGTGCGCGCCCACCGGGACGCGACGCCGGACGCCGTGCGCTTCACCGACGGCGCGGGCCTCGACGCCGTGCGCTTCACCGCCGACGGCGCGGGCCTCGACGCCGTGCGCGACCTGCGGCCGCCGGCCGCGCCCTGTTCGCCCCCGCCGTGCGGCCCACCGACCCGAGCCCCGCGGACGCGACCCGCCTGCTGCCCGTACCCGAGGCCGTACGCCGCCTCAACGAGGCCGCCGCCCGTAAGCCGACCGTCCCCGTGCCGACCTGGCCGCAGGAGGCCGTGCCCGCCGTGGACCGGCGGCCCGTACGCGGCACCGGCGACCTGACCGCCGCGCTCGCGCACGCCGTGATCATTTTTCCTCGCGAGAGACGGCGGAGCGGCTGCGCGCCTGCCACGCGCCGCGCTGCGTGCGGTACTTCCGCGAGGAGCACCCTCGCCAGGAGTGGTGCAAGCCGTCCTGCGGCAACCGGCCCGGATGGCCCGCCACCACGGGCGGCAGCTGAGCACCGCACAGCGGGAACCAGTGCCGCCCACCCGACAGACGACATGCCCGGGCACGTACCATGGCGGCATGTCGTTCCTCCGCCGCCGCAGTGCCACTCCCGCCGGGCCCGACTTCGACGTACTGGCCATGGACCCGGGCGACTGGCCCGGCAACCTGGGCGCCGGGCTGCTGCCCGCCCCCGACGGCACCTGCCAGGGCGTCTTCCTGCGCTACGACCTGTTCGGCGGCCGAGGCCCCGCGATGATCATCGGCAATCTGCCGGAGGGCTCGCCGGCCCGCGACCTTCCCGAAGGGCAGGTCCCCTTCGAGGTGGCCCAGCTGCTGCTGGCCCTGGAGAACGACGAGGAGGTGACCGTCGTCGGCACCGAGGACGTGCCGGTGATGCAGGGTGACAACCTGCTGATCGTGCGCCGCGTCAAGCTCTCCGAGAGCCGGATCTCCTGCGTGCAGTTCGACCGCAGCGACAACGTCCTGGTGACCATCGCCGCCTGGGACCGTCCCATCACCGACGATCTGTACGCCCTGCTCAAGCCGCTGCCCGCGGAGCTGTTCCAGCAGGGCTGAGCCACGGACGCGAGGAGGGCGGGGCCCGGCGGCCCCGCCCTCCTCGCGTCACCGCACGAAGGTCCGCGGTGCGCCCCTGTCAGGCGCACCGCGGACCGCCGGCCCCGTCAGCGAGTGCCGACGGCCGCGCGTACGGCCCGGCGGGCCAGCTGGCAGTCGTCGTGCAGCCGCCGTAGCAGCAGCCGCTGTTCCTCGCCGGACGGCGCAGCACCAGGATGGGCCGTACCCGGTGCCGCCGGGGTCGCGTCGTGCAGGGAACGCTGCACGGCCGTCTCGTAGGTGCGGATCTCACGGGTCAGCACGAGCATCAGGTTCACCAGGAAGGCGTCACGCGACGCCGGTCCCGCCTGCTGTGCGATCTGGCTGATCTGCCGCCGCGCCACCGGTGCGTCCCCGAGCACCGACCACAGCGTCGCCAGGTCGTAGCCCGGCAGGTACCAGCCCGCGTGCTCCCAGTCCACCAGCACTGGACCGGCCGGTGAGAGCAGGATGTTCGAGAGCAGTGCGTCGCCGTGGCAGAACTGGCCCATGCCCTGCCGCCCGGCCGCGTGCGCGATGCCGTGCAGCAGCTTCTGCAGGTCGCCCATGTCGCGGTCGGTGAGCAGGCCCAGCTCGTGGTACCGGGAGATCCGCGCCGCGTAGTCCAGCGGGGCGTCGAACGTGCCCGCCGGCGGCCGCCAGGCGTTCAGCCGGCAGATCGCGCCGAGTGCCGCCCTGATGTCCGCCCGCGGCGGTGCCTCCGCCGGGTGCCGCTGGAGTGCCGCCACCCGGCCGGGCATCCGCTCGATGACGAGTGTGCAGTTGTCCGGGTCCGCCGCGATCAGCCGGGGCGCCCGCGCGGGCGGGCGGTGCCGGACGAACGTGCGGTACGCCGCTATCTCGTGGCGGATCCGCTCGGCCCACACGGGGGAGTGGTCCAGTAAACACTTGGCGACGGCCGTGCTGCGGCCGGTCGTGCCGACCAGGAGCACGGAGCGTCCGCTGCGGCGGAGCACCTGCACCGGAGCGAACTCCGGGCAGATCCGGTGCACCGACGCGATCGCCGTGCGCAGCTGGGCGCCCTGGGGACCGGACAAGTCGAGTCTCCCGCTGAGCGGTTGGGTGCCGGGCCCCGCGGCGCGCCGCGGCCTGCCCGCGCCGAGCACGGGCGCCGCCTGGCGTGCGGGGGCGAGGTAGGGGCCGCTGTCCGTGGGACGGGGGCGCAGCGACCGGGGCGGGGCGGACACGGAGGACGATGCTGCGTACATGGGCGATACAGATCCCTTCGTGTGCCTGCGAGGTCGTGCGCCACCCGGCCCGGCCGCCCGGGAGCACCCTGGGGAATGTCCCGGCGGCGACCGGGTCGGGGTGGCGCTTTCCTACCTGACACCCGATGCCCGGTGGCACACCATCTGGCGCACCCTGGCGAACCCTGGCGAATAGTCGCCCGGCAACTGTGGCCGGGCTACTGTCAACTCAGCCGAGAACCTGGGGGCTTACGTGAGCGGACAACCCAACACCCGGCTCGCGGACCTGTTCGGCCTGGCCGGCTGGTCCAAGGGCGAACTCGCGAGGCTGGTCAACAAGCAGGCGGCGGCCATGGGCCACCCGCAGCTGGCGACCGACACCTCCCGGGTGCGGCGGTGGATCGACATGGGAGAGATCCCGCGCGATCCGGTGCCGCGGGTGCTGGCGGCTCTGTTCACCGAGCGTCTCGGCCGTGTCGTGACCATCGAGGACCTCGGTCTGGTCCGGCACGGGCGTGCGGGGAAACGGCAGGGCGGCGGGAGTGCGGACACTCCCTACGGAGTGCCGTGGGCGCCCGAGCGGACGGCGGCGGTCCTCACCGAATTCACGGGAATGGACCTCATGCTCAACCGACGCGGCTTGGTGGGTGCGGGTGTCGCACTCACCGCGGGATCCGCACTCAGCAGCGCCATGCACGACTGGCTGCACACCGACCCTGCCCTGGCTGCCGACGCTCCCGATCTCGACAATCCCCTGCACGCCGACCCCGCTGGGTTCGACCGTTACGAGGCCGCCCCCATCGGGTCGCAGGAGATCGAGGAACTGGAGCGTTCGGTCGAGGTGTTCCGCGCCTGGGACGCGGCCCGCGGCGGCGGGCTCCAGCGCAAGGCGGTCGTGGGCCAGCTCAACGAGGTGGGCGGCATGCTCGCCTACCGGCACCCACCCCATCTGCAGCGGCGCCTGTGGGGCGTCGCCGCCAACCTCGCGGTCCTCGCGGGCTGGATGTCGCACGACGTGGGCCTGGAACCCACGGCGCAGAAGTACTTCGTCATCGCCGCCCACGCGGCCAGGGAGGGCGGCGACCGGCCCCGCGCCGGGGAGGCGTTGTCCCGCGCGGCCCGCCAGATGGTGCACCTGGGCCGGCCCGACGACGCCCTCGACCTGATGAAGCTCGCCCAGTCCGGCTCCGGCGACGAGGTGCTGCCGCGCACCCGGGCGATGTTCCACACCATCGAGGCCTGGGCGCAGGCGGCGATGGGCAAGGGGCAGGCGATGCGCCGCACCCTGGGGAAGGCGGAAGACCTCTTCGTCTCCGACAAGCGCGACGTGGAACCACCGGACTGGATGCAGCTGTTCGACGAGGCGGACCTGTACGGCATGCAGGCCCTGTCCTACCGCACGCTGGCGGAGTTCGAGCCGGCCGCGGCCGTGCACGCCCAGTACTACGCGGAGAGGGCCCTGGAGCTGCGGATCGACGGACGGGAGCGGTCGAAGATCTTCGACCATCTGTCGATGGCGTCCGCCTGCTTCATCGCCGACGACCCCGAGCAGGCGGACCGGTACGCCCGGCTCGCTCTGATGTCGATGGGGACGAACTCCTCCCGTCGCACCTGGGACCGGCTGCGCCAGATGTACCGGCTGACCGCCGAGTACGCCGGCTATCCGAAGATCCAGGAACTGCGGGAGGAGATCAAACTGGCCCTGCCGAAGCCGAGGGCGAAGGGAGGCGACAGCGCACCGGCATGAGCGCACAGGCACAGGGGGACTGTGCGCCGGCTCTCCCGGCCGCTCCGACTACGACGCCACCCTGGCCACGAGTAAGCAGGCGTCGTCCGCTCGTTCCGTCTCGCCGAACTCCTGGGCGATCATCCGTACGCAGTCCTGCGCGGTGCGGCCCTCGGCGAACCGCGCGGCCATGTCGAGGAGCAGGTCCGTGGCCTGTGTGCCGCCGTGTCCGGGCACCAGCCCGTCCGTGCGGAGGAGCAGCAGGTCGCCCACCCGGAGCGTCTCTTCGGCCTGCCCGTACGCGGCGCCCGTGGTGGCGCCGAGCAGGACGCCGTCCGGCGCGTCGAGCACGCGCCCCGTCCCGTCGCGGAACAGCAGCGGGGCGGGGTGCCCGGCCTGCGCCCACACCAGGGTGCGCGTGCCGGGCCGGTACCGGCAGCACACGGCGCTGCCCAGGGCCGGCTCCGCGGTGGCGTCCACCAACTGGTTGAGCAGGGCCAGCAGCGCACCGGGCTGGGTGCCCGCCATCGCCATGCCGCGTACGGCGCCCAGCAGCATGGCCATGCCCGAGGTGACGGCGACGCCGTGCCCGGTCAGGTCCCCGACGCTGAGCAGTGTCTCGCCGTCGGGCAGTTCGATCGCGTCGTACCAGTCGCCGCCGATGAGGGTGCTCGTCGACGACGGCAGGTAGTGGGCCGCGAGGTCCAGGGTGCGCGGACCCTGGCGCGGGAGCCGCAGGGAGCCGCGCCACGGCGGCAGCACGGCTTCCTGCAACTCGACCGCGAGCCGGTGCTCGGCCTGCGCGTCGCGCCGGTGGCGGGCGAGCGAGTCACGGGTCTCGCTCTCCACGCGCTGGCTGCGGCGCAGTTCGCTGACGTCCCGCAGTACGGCCCACATGGAAGCCGTGCCGCCGTCGGCGTCGAGCACCGGTTCGCCCATCATGTGCACGGTCCGGATCTCGCCGTCCGGGCGTACGACGCGGAACTCGCCGTCGATGGGCCGGGCGTCGACGAGGCAGTCCGTGACCATCGCGGTCAGCCTGGGACGGTCCTCGTCGTGCACCAGCGAGGGCAGTTCGTCGAGGGTGAGCGGGGGAGCGGCGGGGTCGCGGCCCAGGATCGCGTAGAGCTCCCCGGACCAGTCGGCCCCGTCCGTCAGCAGGTTCCACTCCGCGGTGCCGACCCGGCTGAGCAGCGCGGGGTGCCGGGCCGCGGCCCGGACGGGGGGCGCCGTCTCGGGCGCGGGCAGTGGACCGTCCCGCAGCTGTGCCAAGTGCTGGTCCAGATCGTGGAGTTGGTGCAGCGCCAGGTCGCACAGCGCGCGCTGCCACCGTTCCCGCGGGTCCGATCCGTCGCCTCGCGCGTCGCGCCGTACGGCGTCGACCTCGCCCTTGAGCCGCCGCGCCTGCGAGATGAGCGCGTCGACCGAGCCGCGTCCTGGCGGCTGGGCGGCTGGGCGGTCCGCGGAGAGGTGGGACGGCATGAGGCACTCCGATGCGGGAACGGTACGGCCAAGGCGGACGGAGGGACCGCTACGACTGTCGCACAGCCCGCGACGCGCTGTAAGGGATTTGGCAACACACGATCGGGCGGTGCTTCTGGCATATGCCACTGTCTTCACGGGATGATTCCGCGGTGCGTTCGGAGGACGTCGCCGAGCGGATCAAGTCGTGGGCATGGTACGCGACTTGGCGGATGGCGGGGCGCGTCGGTGTCGCGCTCACCCGTGTGTTCGAGGGTCCGGTGTTCCCTGTGGCGCGTCCGTCAGGACGGTCACGCTGCGTAGTTTCCGTCGGCTGCCCGGCGGTCAGTACCGCAGTACCCCGGCGATCCCGGACGCGTCCCCCAGCGTGCCGTCCGGTACGAACCGGACGTCGGCGCCGGTCGCCAGACACTGCTCCACGATCTCGTCCACGATGTCGTCGCGGGCGTCGAGATCGCCGCTCTGGGCGGGAATCAGGTGGTCACCGGCGTCGACCACCGTCATGCGGTAGTTCTCCTCGACGGCCAGCAGCCGGACGCGGCCCTCCCGGGCGCTGCGCCACAATTCGTCGACACCCGCCGCGAACTCCCGGCGGCTCCGGGCGGATTCGAGCGCCCGGGCCACGGTTTCGGCGCTCTTGCGGACCTCGGCCTCGATCACCGGACGCACGGTCTGCCACACCGTCTCGGGGCCGGCGTCCGCGAGCCCGCCGCGCGGGACGTGCACCGCGTGCTGGGCGACGCTGCCGACCTCGTCCAGCAGGGACAGGGCGGCGGGCTGGCCGGTGAGGTACAGGGGCCGCGGGTGGTCGCGCAGGACCGCGCTCATCGCGGTGTCGGCCTCGCGCAGGAACCGGCGGGTGCTCTCGTCACGGAAGGCGCTCGGCGGGTCACCGATCCGCTCCACCCGTTCGGGGTCGAAGTTCTCCACGCTCCTGGTCAGCGGGAAGCCGCCGGTGCGCTCCTCCACGACGTGGCCCGCCCCGCCGTTCCACAGCGTGACGCGGTCGGCGGCGAGCGAGAGCACCCAGAACGGCCGCTCGGCGGTCTGCGCGGAGACGAGGTTGCGGGTCAGGAAGGTGTTCGAAAGCACCACACGCTCGGGCACGGGCCGCGCGAGCGACCACACCTGGTGCTCACCCGGGGCGGCGAAGATCACCAGGCCGTCCTCGGCGTGCGTCAGGTCGACCTCGGTCAGGGCCCGGTCGAGTTCCCGGGTGACCGCGGCGCGGCGTTCCCGGCTGACCGCGGGATCGGCCTCCAGCTGCTTCTTGGCCTCGGCCACCGCGTTGCGGAGCCGGACCTGGTCCTGGGCGTGGTAGGGCTCGCGCCGGTGCGTCGGGGTCAGCACGGACACCGCGGGGTAGGGGCGCGGACGCCGTAGCTCGGCGAGGGTCGCGGGACTGAGATCGTGCTCCATGACAGCACCATAGGACTGATTCGCCTGTAGGGCATTTGGGGCAATTCTCCGGTCCGGTGGCGCACCGGTGGAGCTCTGGCCGGAGCGGTCGCACGGGTGCACGCTGGTGGCGGAGGTGACGGCGATGGCACGTCTGATCGTCGACGCAGAGGACGTCGCCGTCCGGCTGACCTGGCGGGAAGGGCTCGTGGCCCGGTGCCGTGAGGTGCGGGTGCCGTTGGCGGACGTGCAGGCGGTGCGGGTCGAGCCGGACTGGTGGCGCGGCCTGCGCGGCGTCCGGCTCACCGGCCGCTGCCGTCCCGGCCGCTTCTGCCTGGGCGAACGGCGACACGCCTTCGGCCGGGACTTCGCCGCGGTGCGCGCAGGCGTTCCCGTCGTGCTCGTGGACCTGTGGCGGCCGGAGCCCTACGCCCGTCTGGCCGTCTCCGTGCCGGACGCCGAACAGGTCGCCGAGGAGCTGCGCCGGCGGGCCGCCACGAGCATCCGAGAACTGTAGATGGCTGGTGCAGCCAGTTCGTCGGCCTCCGTGTCCGTACGACGGACAGGGGCCAGAGGCCTCAGGCGTCGTGCTCGGAGCCGCAGGAGCTGCCGCTGCGCGGCAGGGAGCCGTACAGCAGGAAGTCCTCGACCTTGCGCTGCACGCACGCGGAGGACCCGTAGCCGGTGTGGCCCTCGCCCCGGTTGTCGAGCACCACCGCCGAGGAGCCGAGCCGCTCGGCCGTCTCCACCGTCCAGCGGTACGGCGTGGCCGGGTCGCCGCGGGTGCCGACCAGCAGCATCCTGGGCGTGTCGACGTCCTTCACCTTCTCCCGGATGAAGTCGGTGCCCTTCGGACGGCCGTAGCACATGAGGATCTGGGTGAGCCGGTACCGCCCGAAGACCGGCGACGCCTTCTCGTACCTGGCGCGCAACCGGGCGAGGTCGCGCTCGACCTGTCCGGCGGCGGGGCGGTCGGGGTCGTCCGCGCAGTTGACCGCCATCAGCGCCGCCGGCAGGTTGTCCAGGGGCACGTCCTGCTCGTCGACGAGACCCCCGTCGGCCTTCCGCCGCACCGGGAGCGTCACGCCGCCGGTGCCGAAGGCCTCCACGCCCCGGGTGTCGCCGTCCTCCAGCAGTTGCGCCAGGGCGCGTTCCAGCAGGGGCCACAACTCCCGGCTGTACAGGCCCTGTCCTATGGCGCCCGCGAGGTCCTGCCCGGAGAACTCGTTGCCGAAGTCCGTCGGCACCGGCTCCGCGTCGAGCGAGCGCACCAGGCGGACGACCTGCTCCCGGGCGGCGCGCGGGTCCTGTCCGAACGGGCAGGTGATGGTCTTCGTGCACCAGGTGAGGAAGTTCTCCAGGGCGGTCTGCTGGCCCTGCGCGCCCACCAGGGCCTGCTCGGCCAGCGGTTCGGTCAGCGTGTCCACGCCGTCCAGCACGAACCGGCCCACCTTGTCGGGGAACTGGGCCGCGTACACCGCACCGAGGCGCGTCCCGTAGGAGAAACCGAGGTAGTTGAGTTTCTTGTCGCCGAGCGCCTGGCGCATCACGTCCAGGTCGCGTGAGGCGTTCACCGTGCCTATGTGACGCAGGACGGGGCCCGAGTGCGCGGCGCACTCGGCGGCCGCCTCGCGCAGCGTCCCGAGCACGGCCTGCGGATCGGAGCTCGCCCCGCCGCCCGTCGCCTCCAGGGCGTCGTCGGAGGCGTCGCCGCAGCTGACCGGCGAGGACCGGCCGACGCCGCGCGGATCGAAGGCCACCACGTCGTAGCCCTCCGTCAGGCCCATGAACTCCTCGCCGGCGAGGGCGAGTTCGCTCACGCCCGAGCCGCCGGGACCGCCGAAGTTCAGCAGCACCGAGCCGCGCGACGTGCCCGTGGCCCGGTACCGGGCGAGCGCCAGGTCGAGGGTGCCCGCCCCGGGCCGGGAGTAGTCGAGGGGAACGGTGACCTTGCCGCACTGCAGTTCCCTGGGCACGTCCGCGCCCTCGCACGCCGACCATCTGACTTTCTGGCGGTAGAACCGCGTCAGGTCGGACCGCGCGTCACCGGCGGCCGGCAGCCCCGCACCGAGCAGCACCAGGGCGACCGCGCCGGTGACCGCGCAGCGCCCGACCGGGGGTCGCGTTGACAGCTTGGCCAGCATGAATGCCTCCAGGGACGCCCCACAGCGGACCGGGAACCGGCGTCCTCGCTCACCATAAGTGCGCCCCGAAGACCGCGCCTGTCGGACGGGCGGGACCGTGCCGCGTCCCCTGCCCCGCGCATACGACGGGTTTTACCGGTAGTTCGACAACCCTGACGCTCGATGGAGTGAAAGGCAGACAAGCCATAACTCGGATGGTTCGCCCGCGTTCTACCCGGTGCGGGCGAGCGCCCGCGACCATGTCTGGAAGGCAGGGAACCTATGAGACGGGTTACCCGAAACGGTGTGATCGCCGTCGCCGCCGCGTCGGGCGCGATGGCCGTGGCACTGCCGGCGTACGCCGACTCCGGGGCGAACGGCTCCGCGGCCGGCTCGCCCGGCCTGATCTCCGGCAACACCGTCCAGCTCCCGGCGCACGTCCCGGTGAACGCGTGCGGGAACACCGTGAACGTGGTGGGACTCCTCAACCCGGCCGCGGGCAACCGCTGCGCCGACCACGACGGGGACGGCGCGTCCGGCGGAGCGGCCGCCGAGGCCGGGGCACAGGATTCACCGGGTGTGATCTCCGGCAACGCTGTGCAGATGCCCGTGCACCTGCCGGTGAACGTCAGCGGCAACACCGTCGACGTCGTCGGCGTCGGCAACGCCTCCACCGGCAACGACTCCTCCGACGGCCCCGGTGAGAGCCCCGCTCGCCCGGCCGGCCCCGACCGTCCCGCCGACCCCGACCGTCCGGCGCGTCCCGACGGGCCGGAGCCGCCGGCACCGCCGCGCGCCCGTACCGCACCCGAGCCGGCGGCGCTCACCCCGCCGCGCGCGACGGGCTCCCTCGCCCACACGGGTGCCGACCACACCCTGCCCGTCCTCGGCGCGAGCGCGGCGCTCGTCGCGGGAGGAGTCGTCCTGCGGCGGCGCTTCCGCCCCAGGGGGCAAGGCTGACCGACCGCACCGCCGACCGCGTCTCGCTGACTCCGTCGGCCGCCCCCCGTGAGCCACGCCGGGCGCGTCACGGCGGGACACCACGGACAGAAGGTTCCGTCGGCCGGGTGACCGGCGGGGCCTTGGACCACTCCCTCGGCAGGGCTCAGGCGACCGCTCCCGCCACCCCCGTCAGCAGCACCATCCCGGAGTCCCCGTAGTCCGGCAGCGTCGGATCGGGGTCGATGTGCGTGACCGTCAGCTCCCTGGTCAGCGGTGCGAACACCTCCCGCACCGCGTCCGGATCCACCGGGCAGCCCGGCCAGCGCGACGCGGGCCCGATCCGGTGGGTCGGCATGTCCTCCATGAACGCGGCCACCAGGTACCCGCCGGGCACGACACAGCGGACGAAGGCGCGGCAGAAGGCGGTGAACTCCGCGAAGTCCTCGGTCGCGCCCTCGGCCAAGAAGTGCATCGACGCCAGGCCGTACAGCCCGGCGGGCAGGGTGCGGACATCGGCGTGGACGACGTACACCGGCGCCAGCGCCTTGGCCAGCGTCGCGGGGACGGCGGGGTTGAGCTCCCGGCACAGCGCGTGGAACGGCAGCCAGCTCGCGTCGGGCCGGTGGAGGATCTGCTCCTCCAGGTAGGCGACGTTGCTCGCCCCCGCCTCCACGGCGTCGATCCGGCGGCTCACCGCGGACGCCAGGATCAGCGGGAACAGGTTGGGCCCGGCGCCGAACTCCACGGAACGGGCGACGCTGCCGGGCGCGAGACGCCGGTAGAAGGCGGAGTGGTGCGCGATGACCGCGGCGTCCGCGGGATGCACCTCCCGGTAGTTCTCCGCGAGGTAGTCG
The DNA here is from genome assembly GCF_042657145.1 of Streptomyces bullii. Classification (NCBI taxonomy): domain Bacteria; kingdom Bacillati; phylum Actinomycetota; class Actinomycetes; order Kitasatosporales; family Streptomycetaceae; genus Streptomyces; species Streptomyces bullii. Next base: position 98,281 of record NZ_JBHSNY010000002.1, on the reverse strand, counting down.
GCGACCGGCCAGCGGTTCCAGTCCACGTCGTCGTTGTGCGTGATCATGGCCGTCTCCGCCCTCCGTGGCCGCTCGGCCCTGCGGACGCAACGGGTCACGCCCGGGCAGCCGGGCCGGCATCACCCGGCAGCCGGGTCGGCGTCCCGGTCGGCGGCCCGTGTTCGGGGGCTCACCCCTGGTCTGATTCCTGTCGATCGTAGGCACCCACCGTTCGGCCCTGCATCTCGGGCGGTACGGCCCGCCGGGTGGCAGACCGCCCCGGCCCGCTCGCCACACGGCCGGCCGAGTCGGGGATGGCTGAAGAGCCTCGGCCGCCGACGCCACGCAATGGCGCCGCTACCGCAGTTCGACGTCCTTCACGACCATGGCGCAGGACCCGCCGCACGGTGTGGTGATCACCCCCACGGTCACCGCCGCGGCGGTGCAAACCCGTTGTCCGGCGGATCGGCGCATGCTGGAGTGAGCCCATGGATCACGCCGGGACACTCGCCCTCTTCGACCGGGACCTGCGCGCGGGCGCGCGGCCCGACGGGCCCGGCGCCCGTGTCGAGCGCACGGGCGAGGTGGTGCGTCAGGTCGCCTCCGCGCAGGGCTGGAACGGAGTCGTGTGGTCCGACCTGGACGAGGCGGGCGCGGACGCGGCGATCGCCGAGCAGATCGCGTACTTCACCGGCCTCGGCCTGGAGTTCGAGTGGAAGCTGTACGGGCACGACCGGCCCGTGGACCTCGGACAGCGGCTCGGCGCGGCCGGCTTCACCGCCGGGCCGCGGGAGACGCTGATGATCGGCGAGGTCGTCGGCCTCACCCTCGACGCGGACCCGCCCGAGGGCATCCGCGTCCGGCCCGTCACCGACCGGGCGGGCGTCGATCTCGTGGCCGACGTGCACGAGAAGGCGTTCGGCACGGACAGCTCATGGCTGCGCCACCAGCTCCTCGCCCGGCTGACGGCCGATCCCGACTCCGTGGTCGCGGTCGTGGCCCTGGCCGGCGACGAGCCGGTGAGTGCGGCGCGCATGGAACTGGTGCCCGGCACGCGGTTCGCCGGACTGTGGGGCGGGGGAACCGTCGAGGCCTGGCGCGGCCGGGGCATCTACCGCACCCTGGTGGCGCACCGGGCCCGGGCCGCCGCGGACCGCGGCTACCGCTACCTCCAGGTCGACGCCTCCAGCCGGAGCCGTCCCATCCTGGAACGCCTCGGCTTCGCCGCGCTGAGCACCACGACGCCGTACGTGTACGTGCCTAGACGTGCCCCGTGCACGGGCCCGGCCCGCGATGTCACATCCGGGGCCGTCCGATCCGTCGCACGGGCATGACGACGATCCAGAAGAGCCAGAGCATCCTTCTCGCCGGCGCGAGCGGCGTCCTCGGCCGGCACGTCGCCCGCGCCCTGACCGGGGCGGGACACAAGGTGACCGGGCTGGGCCGCGGCCGGGACAACGGCATCCGGGCCGACCTCATGGACCGCGACGCGGTGCTGCGCGCCGTCGACGGTCACCACTTCGACACCGTGATCCACGCCGCGACCGCCCTGCGCAAGACACCTCTGCGGCACCGCGACATGCACGCCACCGACGCGTTGCGCACCGACGGCACGGCCCACCTCGTGGAGGCCGCCCAGGTCACCGGGGCACGCCGTTTCGTGGCGGAGTCGATGGTGTTCGGCTACGGCTACGGGGACCACGGCGACCGCGTCCTCACCGAGGACGACCCGTTCGGCCCGCGTGGCACCGACCGGGAGCTGGAGCGGCACGTCGCGGCCATGCGCGCCAAGGAGCGGCTCACCTGCGGCACACCGGGCCTGGAGGGTGTCGCGCTGCGCTTCGGCCTGTTCTACGGCCCCGGCGGCACCGACGCATTGCTGCCCCTGCTGCGCAGGCGGCAGCTGCCGGTGCCCGAGGACCGCGGACGGGTCGTGCCGTGGGTGGAGCTCACGGACGCCGCCCGCGCGGTGGTCGCCGCCGTGGAGCGCGGCCGCCCCGGTCAGGCGTACAACATCGCCGACCGCACGCCGCTCGGCTTCCGCGCCCATGTCGTGTGCGTGGCCGAGGAGCTCGGGGTGCCGAAACCGATGACCGTGCCGCTGTGGCTGATGCGGCCGGCGTCGTACGCGCACACGGTGATGTCGACGGCCCTGCGGGTGTCCACGGCCAAGGCCGAGCGCGAGCTGGGCTGGGTGCCGGTGTACGAGTCCAGCCGCGCGGGGCTGGCCGCGCTGCGCGCGACAGCTCACTGAGGGGCCGTACGCCGAGCGCGGCCGGGTGGTCACCGTGCCCGCAGGTCAGCGGCGTGCCTTCGCGCGGTCCAGCGCGGCGACGCCGAGCGCGGCGAGACCGATCTGGATGAGCCACTCGACCCAGTCGACGCCCTTGGTGTCGGCCACGTCGAACGCGCCGGCGATCGCGGAGCCGATCAGCGCGGCGATGATGCCGACAGCGATCGTCCACAGAATGCCGATGCGCTGGCGGCCCGGGACGACGAGCCGGCCCAGGACGCCGATGACGATGCCGATCACGATGGCGCTGATGATGCCGTCGATCTCCATCTCCGCCCCTTCTCCTGAGGACCCCCGCACTCCTGCGTCTGCCCGCTGACGACCGGGACAGTCCGTCCCCGTCCCTCACAGGTGAGCCGGGCGTGAGCCGCAGGGACGCCCCCTGGGGCACACGCCCTGGCCCGCCCGGCACATCCCGTGAGATCGGCCGGCCCGCGCGGTACGCGGACCGGCCTTGGCCGGCTTCCCTTGCTCTGCCAGGACCCGTCTGTGCCCAGCTCCTCCTACGGCTTCGGGGCGCTCCTCGCCGCCGTAGCGGCGCAGACCAGCCCGAGGGCCACGGCCAGGGCGCCGATGATGACGTTGTTCCAGATCACACCGGCGTCCGGGTCGGCGCCGACGATCCACGGCGCGATGATCATCCACACACCCATGGCGCACATGGCGTAGCTGAGGCCGTACATGCGCTCCGGCGCGCGGGTGAATCCGAGGGCCAGCAGGCCGATCGCGATCCCCACGATGAGGTTGTGGGGCGCGAGGGAGGGCTGGCTGGTCGTGTAGTGGACTATCCAGGGGGATACCGCGCAGTACAGACCGAGCAGGAACACCGGTCCGTCCACCAGCGCCACGTCGCGACCGCCGAGCATGCGGGCGTAGCGCTCCCGCATTTCGTAGGCATCAGGGTGGCTGGTTATGTCGCCTCTGGTCGGCTGCACATCGGCCATGACTCGTCTCCTTCGACTGCACGCCTGACCGCATCCGGTCCGGTTGCGGTGAAAACCGCTTATTGTAGATTCTCCTCTTATTTGTCCTTTATGTGTAGAGGTCGGAAGCGCTGCGACATGTTCGGGCCGATCGAGGGCAGCCGATGTGGAGGAGAGAAGTCGGTTCGAGTGGATCGGTCGATTCTGGAGGTGTCTGCCGCTATGGGCGCGAAGGTGTTGGAGCGTTTTCCTGCGGGAGCTCCGCGCGGATCGTGGCCGGCGGAGGAGTACGCGGCGGCTCGCCGCGCCGAGGGTGAGCCCGCGACGGTCGTGATGGACCTGAAGTCGGACGCGTTCCTCGTGGTGGTCCCGTCGCAGGACGACGACTGACCGCCCCGTCCCGGCAACCCGGGCGATCTCCCCCGCGTCTCCCGGGAGTTGGCCGCGTCACCCGCGCCGACTCTCCGGCCCGGGATCCGAGATCGGCCGGGTTGCCCCTTCCAGGCGCATCCGCATGCGCATGCGCAGGCGCAGCGCATGCGCAGGCGCTGGGGCGTTCGCGGGCGCGGTGCGCTCCGGTGCGGTGTGCGCGTCAGAGGGGACCGGCTCCACCTGAGGCCAGCGCGTCGAGATGGGCCCGGCGTACGTCGGCCGTCTGCCCCTGCACGAGCAGGAACACGGCCTCGCGGGCCAGCCGTTGGGCCCGGTTGTCCAGCGCCATGGACCGGCCGCCCCCGGCCACGACCGCCGCGGTCGTCGCCGCGCGCAGCACGTCGTACGCGCGCGTCTTGAGCGCCAGCCGCTCCCCGATCCGCTCGTGCGGCACCGGGTGGTCGGCGAGCGCGTACGCCTCCCGCCGGACCTCGTCGAGCCGGGCCCGCAGCGCACGCGCGGTCTCGGCGCCGTCCGGTGCCGCCTGCACCAGGTCCAGTGCCGCGTCGGCCACCCCGAAGACGGCCGGGCTCGCGTTGGTGTTCCTCGGCAGGTCGATCCGGGCGAAGTCGTCGTGCGGGACGCGCACGACCACGGCCTCCTGAGGCACCCACAGGCCCGCCAGTTCCAGGGACACCGTGCGGGCGGCCGCAAGCGCCGCGAGGCGCATGGGCGGCGACGGGCGCAGGCCCGTCCGCCGGCGCGCCTCGGTGAACGCGAACACCACCTCGCCGGTCTCCGTCACCCCGGCCAGCAGCATCACGTCGTTCAGGCCCCAGCCGGTGTACCAGGGCACGGTGCCGTCGAAGCGCCAGCCGCCGCGCTCCGGCACCGCCCGTACGGGGACCCGGGGGAAGGAGCGGACGTGGGCGTACGCGATCCCGGCGAGCAACTCGCCCGTCGCCAGCGGACGCAGCAGCTTCTCCCGGGCCGGAGAGTCGTACGTGGCGAGCATCTTCACCGGTGTGTGGTGCTGGGTCTGGACGAACCACGTGGAGCAGCACGCTCCGGCCAGGATCTCCGCCGTCTCGCGCGCCACGGCGGCCGGCGCGTCCGCTCCGCCGTACCGCGCCGGCGCTCCCACCCCGAGCAGCCCCGACCGCTTGATCTCCTCGACGTGGCTCGCGGGCACGCCCTCCTGGTCGACGTGTTCGGCGTGCGGGGAGAGCACAACGCGGGCCAGCTTCCGGGCACGGGCGACGAGGGCATGGGGCGCGGTGGTCATGGGAAAAATTCTCGCGGTTCGGTCAGGCGAGGTGTCGAACCGGGGGTGTGCCGTTCGTGTAGGAGGTGAGAGAACCCCACGAGGCCAAGGAGGCCGTCATGAAGTACTACCTGCTCAGCGTGATGCAGCCCGTCGGGGAACCGCCCGCTCCGGAGGTCCTCGCCGAGATCGGCGCGAACCTGGACGTCTTCCACCGGGAGCTGCGCGAGGCCGGCGCCTGGGTCTTCGCCGGGGGGCTGCACGGGCCGGAGTCCTCCACCGTGGTGCGGCCCCGCGACGGCGACGTCCTGGTCACCGACGGCCCGTACGCCGAGGGCAAGCAGACGCTCGGCGGTATCTGCCTGATCAAGGCGCCCGACCTGGACGCCGCCCTCACCTGGGGCCGCAAGGCCGCCCTGGCGACCACCCTGCCGATCGAGGTGCGGCCGTTCATGGGTGAGGCGGACTGACCGGCCCCGCGGGAGGGGACCGTGGAGCACAGGGACATCGCCGAGGTCTTCCACGCGGAGTACGGCCGCGCGGTCGCCGTCCTCGTCCGCTTCCTCGGCGACATCGACCTCGCCGAGGAGGCGGTCCAGGACGCCTTCACCATCGCCGTGCGGAGCTGGCCGGAGACCGGGACGCCGCCTCGCCCGGCCGGCTGGATCATCACAACCGCCCGGAACCGGGCGATCGACCGGCTGCGCCGCGAGTCCTCCCGGCAGGCTCGGCACGCCGAGGCCGCCCTGCTGCACGCCCCCGACGCACCGCCCGAGGAGGGCCCCGTGCGCGACGACCGGCTGCGTCTGATCTTCACCTGCTGCCATCCCGCACTCGCCCTCGAGGCCCGGGTCGCCCTGACCCTGCGGCTGCTCGGCGGGCTCACCACGGCCCAGATCGCCCGGGCCTTTCTCGTGCCCGAGCCGACGATGGCGCAACGCCTCGTCCGCGCCAAGGCGAAGATCCGCAACGCGGGGATTCCCTACCGGGTGCCCCGCGACGCCGACCTTGCCGAGCGGCTGAACGGTGTCCTCGCCGTCGTCTACCTGATCTTCAACGAGGGCTACACGGGCGACGCGGAGCTGTGCGCCGAGGCCGTACGCCTGGGCCGTCTGCTGGCCGAGCTGATGCCCGACGAGCCGGAGGTCGCCGGGCTGCTCGCGCTGATGCTGCTCGCCGAGTCACGCCGCGCGGCCCGCGAGAACGACCGGGGCGAACTCGTCCCGCTGCCGGAGCAGGACCGGACCCGCTGGGACCGCGCCCTGATCGCCGAGGGGCAGACGCTCGTCCGCCGCTGCCTGCGCCGCAACCAGCCGGGCCCGTATCAGATCCAGGCCGCCATCCAGGCCGTCCACAGCGACGCGCCGAGCGGCGAGGCCACCGACTGGGGCCAGATCCTCCAGTTGTACGACCAGCTCATGGCCCGCGCTCCCAGTCCCGTCGTGGCACTGAACCGCGCGGTCGCCGTCGCCGTGACCGAGGGCCCGCGCCAGGCCCTCGCCCTCGTCGACGCGCTCGGCCTCGACGGCTACCACGTCTTCCACGCCGTCCGCGCCGATTTGCTGCGCAGACTGGGCCGCCCCGGGGAAGCGGTCCGGGCCTACGAGACCGCGATCAGCCTGACCCGCAGCCCGGCCGAGCGCGGCTACCTCGAACGGCGACGGCAAGAGCTCATGCCCTGAACTCCCTGAACCCGAGCTGTCCTGAGTGACTGGTCTACACCCTTGACTGGTACAGACCAAAGCGGTTGAGTGTGCCTCCACACCCCCCACCACGGCCGTGCCCACGCCGTGGCCGGCTCGCCCGGCCGCGTGCGCACAAGGCTCTGCTGCGCCCTGCCCTTGTGCGGGTACGGCCGTGTCGCGCAAAGGAGTTGATTCCGTGTCGAGGCGCCACATCTCCGCCGTACTGGCCGCAGTCACCCTCGCGGGCACCGCACCGGTGCTCCTCCCGGCCACACCCGCGTCCGCCGCCGCGTGCTCGAGCTACCCCGCCTGGACGGCCGGAAGGCCGTACGTCACCGGCGACATCGTCCGCTACACCGACGGCAAGGCCTACATCGCCGAGCACGACAACCCGGGCTACGACCCGACCATCAGCACCTGGTACTGGGAGCCTTACGCCTGTGACAGCGGCCCGGGGACGCCCGACGCCCGCTTCGTGGTGAGCGAGGCCCAGTTCAACCAGATGTTCCCGAACCGGAATGCGTTCTACACGTACAGCGGTCTCACCGCGGCCCTGAGTGCCTACCCCGGCTTCGCCAACACCGGCAGCGACACGGTCAGGAAGCAGGAGGCCGCGGCCTTCCTCGCCAACGTCAGCCACGAGACCGGTGGCCTGGTGCACGTGGTCGAGCAGAACACCGCCAACTACCCGCATTACTGCGACTGGAGCCGGCCGTACGGCTGCCCCGCCGGTCAGGCCGCCTACTACGGACGCGGCCCGATCCAACTGAGCTGGAACTTCAACTACAAGGCGGCGGGCGACGCGCTCGGCATCGACCTGCTGGGCAACCCCTGGCTGGTGCAGAACGACGCCGCCGTGGCCTGGAAGACGGCCCTGTGGTACTGGAACACTCAGACCGGGCCCGGATCCATGACCCCCCATCAGGCCATGGTCAACGGAGCGGGTTTCGGCCAGACGATCCGCAGCATCAACGGCTCCCTGGAGTGCGACGGCAAGAACCCCGCCCAGGTGCAGAGCCGCGTGAACGCCTACCAGCGGTTCACCCAGATCCTCGGTACGTCACCCGGCGGCAACCTGTACTGCTGAGGCCCGCGCACGCTCGCATGCACGTACGAGGCATGTGCGAGACTCCGCCGATGAGCTCTGAGACGATCACCGCGCAGTCCTCGGGCAGCTGGAACCTCGGCGACCTGCCCGTCCACCGCCTCGGCTTCGGCGCGATGCGGCTGACGGGCAGCGCCGCCTTCCACCTCGGCACGCCCAGCGACCGCGACCGGTCCCTCGCCGTCCTGCGCACGGCGAGGGACCTCGGTGTGAACCACATCGACACGGCCGCCTTCTACTTCTCGGCCCTGCGCTCCGCCAACGAACTCATCAACAGCGCGCTGGCCCCCTACCCGGACGACCTGGTCATCGTCACCAAGGTCGGCCCGCACCGCAACCACTCCGGCGAGTGGGCCACCCCGGCCCGCCCCGACGAACTGCGCGGCCACGTCGAGGAGAACCTGCGCCAGCTCGGCCGCGACCACCTGGACGTGGTGAACCTCCGCCGCATGGGCCAGGACTCCGTCGCCGAGCACTTCGGCGCCCTCGCCGACCTCAAGCAGGCGGGGCTGATCCGGCATCTCGGCATCTCCAACGTCGAACCGAGGCACCTCGCCGAGGCGCAGGCCATCGCCCCGGTGGTGTGCGTGCAGAACCGGTACGCGCTGGACCGCCCCGACCCGGCCACCGACGAACTCCTGCGTCGCTGCGGCGAACAGGGCATCGCCTTCGTGCCGTAGTACGCCGTCGCCGGCGAGGGTGAGCAGCTCGGCGCCGGCACCGCACACGACGAGGAGGTCCTGGCCGTCGCCCGAGCGCACGGCGCGAGCCCCGCCCAGGTCCGCACGGCCTGGACCCTGCACCAGGGTCCGCACGTGCTCGCCATCCCCGGCACCGGCAACCCCGAACACCTCGTGGAGAACGTGGCCGCCGGAGCGCTCCGCCTCACCGACGACGAACTGAACCGGCTCGACGGGCTGCGCCGACAGGCTGGTTGAGCGGAGCACGGCGGGCGACGGCCGGAAACGGCGGGCCTCGTCGACCGCCTTGACGGACTCACGGGCGGGTGCGGTCCGGGCGCGCGGCCGGCAGTGGTGGAGTGCCGGTGACCGACATGACGAGGGAGTACAGCGTGGTGTCGGCCGCGATGAACATGCGGTTCCGTTTGGCGCCGCCGAACCGGATGTTGGCGACGGTGCCGGGCACCAGGACGCGGCCGAGGAGGGTGCCGTCCGGGTCGTAGCAGTGCACACCGCCGTGCATGGCGGCCGCCCACAGCCGGCCGGCGTCGTCGAAGCGGATGTTGTCGAAGTTGCCGATCCGGCACGCCGCGAAGACCTCGCCGCCGGTGAGCGTGCCGTCGTCGTGGACGTCGAAGACGCGGATGTGGTTGGCCCGGCTGTCCGAGACGTACAGTCGGCGCTCGTCGGGGGAGAAGACGAGGCCGTTCGGACCGTCGAAGCCGTCGGCGACCAGCCGTACCTCACCGGTGCGCGGGTCCACGCGGTAGACGTTGCGGGCGCCGATCTCGCTCTCGGCGCGGTGGCCCTCGTAGTCGGTGGCGATCCCGAAGTCGGGGTCGGAGAACCAGATCGAGCCGTCGGACTTCACGGCGGCGTCGTTCGGGCTGTTGAGCCTCTTGCCCTCGAAGCGGTCGGCGATCACGGTGACCGAGCCGTCGTGTTCGGTGCGGGTGACACGGCGGTTGCCCTGCTCGCAGGTGATGAGGCGGCCCTCGTTGTCCAGGGTGTTGCCGTTGGGATGACCGGCGGGGGACCGGAAGACGCCGACCGCGCCGGTGGTCTCGTCCCAGCGCAGCAGACGGTCGTTGGGGATGTCGCTCCACACCAGGTACCGGCCGGCCGGGACGTAGACGGGGCCCTCGGCCCAGCGGCAGCCTTCGAAAAGGGCCTCCAGCCTCGAGTCGCCCGCTTGGCACCTGCCCGTGCGGAAGCGGTCGTCGAGGATCTCGTACACCTGCGGATGCTCCCCGGGCACGCTGCCACCCCTCTGCGTCGAGCCGAATGGATGATCTGACTGATCCAAACTATGCCGGAGCGATGCATGAGCGCTGCCGCGAACCGCGTGAGCGGTACGCGATCCGCCGGCGCGGACCGCCGCCGGAGCCGATCCGGCGGCGGCGGGGGCCGGTGCGCTCGCCTTCGTGGTGGGGAGGAGTCCGGCGAGTGGGTGGGTGTGCGGCTCCCTGGGGATCTGCCGGAGTGCCGGGCTGCCGGGCGCTCGGGCGTCGCGCGGGCTATAGGGCCGCGGAGCCGTACCGCGGCCGGGTTCGTCAGATGGGCGACCTCACTCGTCGATCGCCGCGCCGAACCGGGCGTCGGTCCCCGGGGCGCCGAGCGAGCCGCCGCCGTAGGACCACGAACCGTCGGTCACCACGCCGGTGGTAGCGGCGGGCAGGACCCACACGACCCCGTCGGAGGTGTTCTCGCCCGGCGCCGCGGCCAGCAGCTCGTGGCGGCCGTCGTCGTCCGTGTCCACCAGCCGGACCTGTCCGCCCCAGCGGTCGCCCTTCTCCGCCGTGCCGGGCACACCCGCCGAGTTCTGGTCGAAGGACCGCGCGCCGGCCGCGGTCAGTCCGCCGGCCGAGCCGCGCAGCACCCACACCGCGCCCGCGTCCGCGACGGTGCCGACGTCCTCGCCGGGCGCTCCGACGGCCAGGTCGTCGTACCCGTCCCCGTCCAGGTCCGCGAGGGAGAGGTCCGTGCCGAAGCCGTCGCCAAGTTCCGCGGTGCCCGGCACACCGGCGGAGTACTGCGCCCACACCTGCGCCGCTGTGCCGTGCTCGTCGACGCCCTCCAGCCCGTCCTCGCCGCCGAAGTACACGCCGACGACGCCACCCGTGAGAGGCTCGTGGTGGTCGTCGGGGTGGTCGGGGCTGCCGAAGACCAGGTCGTCGTGGCCGTCGTCGTCGATGTCTCCGGAGGCGGTGGCCGGGCCGCCGCCCAGGTCGCGGGTGTACGCGAGCCCGCCGGCGCCGCCCGTGTAGACGGCCGATCGTCCCGTGCCGTCCTCCTCCAGGCTCCGCCCGGCGACGACGAGGTCGGCGTATCCGTCGGCGTCGTAGTCCCCGCTCGTCAGGGACGCCGGGCGGATCGCGTCTCCACCGGGGGTGCCGGTGGTGTCGAGACGGCCCGTGCCCTGCAAGGACCCGGCGCCGTAGGTGAACAGGTCCACGCCGTGCCGGTCGGCCACGGCCAGGACGTCACCCGGCGTGGCTCCGGTGAACCGGGCGGCGGCGACGGCCAGGCCGAATCCCGCGCCCGCCCTCGGCGCGGCGGCGCCCAGGGTGACACCGCGGGTGGCGCGCAGCCCCTCCTTGGAGCCGTACAGGACGGTCACCCGGCCCGCGTCCGTAAGGGAGCCGACATCCTCCCCGGGCGCGGCGATGACGGCGTCGTCGTACCCGTCGGCGTCGAGGTCGCCGGTGGCCAGGGCGCTGCCGAAGCCGTCACCGGCCTCGGCGGTGCCCGGGACGCCCGGGGTGGCCTGGCCGAAGACGGCGGTGCGGACCTTCGGCGTGCTGGTGGCGGTGCCGATGCCGTTGGCGGCGCCGTACTGGACGGTGACGTAGCCCGCGCCCACGTGGCCGGCGTCGGTGCCGCCCGGGGCGCCGCTCAGGACGTCGTCGTAGCCGTCGCCGTCGAAGTCGCTGTTGCGGTCACCGGCGTACGTGCCACCGGGCGTGCCCGCCAGGGCGGTGGGCGCGGCGGTGATGCCGGCGCCGGTCAGCAAGAGGAAGGAGGCGGCGGCGACAGCCGCGGAACGCCTGCGGATCATGGTGGGACCCCCGTCGGTCGCTGTTCGTGAGTTCTCCGGGCCTGGCCCGTCGGTTGGTCGTGCTCGTGTCGTGCGCTGAGTTGGACAAGCGACGCCGTACGGCGTTGTGGCCTGCTCTTCGGCTGTGACAGACCGGTGACACACGGGGAAGGACAGGCGGGAGGTCACCGGCCTGCGCCGCGGCCGGCGGAGGCCGGGCGAGTGCCTCCCGCGGCGAGCAGCGCCTCGACGGTGTCCTCGTGACGGCCGGCCAGCGCCCACTGCAGCGGGGAGTGGCCCGTGACCAGCACCACATCGCGCGTGTCTGCGAACGCCAGCCAGGTCCGGCCGCCGTCCCGCAGGTTCCGGGCCCGTCGGATTGGACAGCCGGGTGGACAGCCACACGGCCTCCTCGTGCCAGACGAACCACAGCGGGACGAGGTACGGCAGACCGTCGGCGTCCGCCGTGGCCACCCGGATGTCGCGCTCGCGCTCCAGGCGGGCCAGGACGTCCCGCTTGCGGCGGGCCGGATCGCGCGGGTGCTCGGTGATCTTCGTGCCGGGACGTTACCGCCCCGTGCATCGCCGCGCCTCCGGCCCGGGACCCGCTACGTCCCGGACTCGCGCCCTAGGTCTCCGGCGGGCCCCCGGGTGGTCTTCGCAGGGTCCGGGCACCGGGTTGGCGCCCGATGCGTTTTACGTATAACCTCTCCCGTCAATCACCCCGCCCGAGAGGTCCCGATGAGACGCATCGCGCTGGTCAGCCTCGTGGTCGACGACTACGACGAGGCGATCCGCTTCTACACCGACGCCCTCGGTTTCCGGCTCGCCGAGGACGCGTCCCGGCCCGACGGCTCCCGCTGGGTCGTCGTCGAGCCCGGCACCCCCGGGCAGGGCACCGGCCTGCTGCTCGCCCGCGCCTCGTCGGAGGCGCAGCGGGCCCGGATCGGCGACCAGACCGGCGGGCGCGTCGGCTTCTTCCTGCACACCGACGACTTCGCCCGCGACCACGCCCGCATGACCGCCGCGGGCGTGACCTTCCTGGAGGAGCCGCGCCACGAGCCGTACGGCACGGTCGCCGTCTTCCAGGACCTGTACGGCAACCGTTGGGACCTCCTCCAGCCCGCACCTCAGTGACACTTCGCCACCGAGACACACCGCAGAAAGACCCGCACATGACCGCGCCCCGCATCGACACCGAGACCCTCCGCCGCCTCCCCAAGGCCGTACTGCACGACCACCTCGACGGCGGACTGCGCCCCGCCACCGTCGTGGAACTCGCGGACGCGGTCGGCCACACCCTGCCCACCACCGACCCCGACGAGCTCGCCGCCTGGTACTACGACGCCGCGAACTCCGGCGACCTGGTGCGCTACATAGCCACCTTCGAGCACACCCTCGCCGTCATGCAGACCCGCGAGGGCCTGCTGCGCACCGCCGAGGAGTACGTGCTCGACCTCGCCGCCGACGGCGTCGTCTACGGCGAGGTCCGCTACGCCCCCGAGCTGATGGTCAAGGGCGGCCTGACCCTGCCCGAGGTCGTCGAGACCGTCCAGGAGGGCCTCGCGGCGGGCATGGCGAAGGCGGCGGCAGCGGGCACGCCCGTGCGGGTCGGCACCCTGCTGTGCGGCATGCGCATGTTCGACCGGACCCGGGAGATCGCGGACCTGGTCGTGGCGTTCCGGGACGCCGGTGTCGTCGGCTTCGACATCGCCGGCGCCGAGGACGGCTTCCCGCCCGCCGACCACCTCGCGGCCTTCGAGCACCTGCGCCTCGAGAACGTGCCGTTCACCATCCACGCCGGCGAGGCCCACGGCCTGCCCAGCATCCACCAGGCGCTCCAGGTGTGCGGCGCCCAGCGCATCGGCCACGGCGTGCGCATCACCGACGACATCGCCGACCTGGAGGCCGGCAAGCTCGGCCGCCTCGCGAGCTGGGTCCGCGACCGCCGTGTCGCCCTGGAGATGTGCCCGACCTCCAACCTCCAGACCGGCGCGGCCACCTCGATCGCCGAGCACCCCATCACCGCGCTGAAGGACCTCGGCTTCCGGGTCACCCTCAACACCGACAACCGGCTGGTGTCGGGCACGACCATGACCCGCGAGATGTCGTTGCTGGTCGAGCAGGCGGGCTGGACGGTCGAGGATCTGCGCACGGTCACGGTGAACGCCCTGAAGAGCGCGTTCATCCCGTTCGACGAGCGAGGGGCGCTCATCCGGGACGTGGTCCTGCCCGGCTACGAGGCCGCGCTCTGACGCAGCCCTCGTACGTAGGCGGCCTGTCCGACGTGCTGCAGATCGTCGGACAGGACGCTGACCAGCCGTACGCCCAGAGTGACTGGCGGGTCCCACCTCTCGTCCACGATGCGCTCCAGGTCCTTGGCGGCCAGCGACCTCAGGCACGCGAGGGTCTGCTCGTGGACGGCGTCGTAGTAGCCGGTCAGCAGGTCACCGGAGTCGACCCGGACCTTGGCGACCTTCGCGGGGCTGTGGCCGTACCCGGTGTCATGGCGCGGCAGGCCCAGCGCGAAGCGCTTGTGCCAGTCCTGGGACAGCCACACCTGCTCCAGCTCGAAGGCGTCGGCGACGTGATCGTCCTGGACGCGGGTCAGGTGCCAGACCAGCCAGGCGATGGAGTTGGCGTCGGGGGAGGGGCGGGCGGTCAGATCGTCGGGGTCCAGGCCCTCGACGGCGGCGTGGACTTCTTCCTGGATGCGGCTGTACCCGTCGATGAGGATGTCCTTCGCATGCATGGCTCCACCATCGCGCATCCGCGTCCCTCACGCGTCCCCGCCGTCCTCCGCGCCGGGGTCCAGCAGCGCCATCAGCGCCCGGGCCGCCGGACTGGTGGCCTGCGGGGGCGGCAGCAGGGCGACCGTCTCGTACACCGCCTCGCCGGTGCCCTTCACCGGCAGGGCCGTCAGCGACGCGCGCTTGTGCGCGAAGTGCCGCGGTACGACGGCCACACCGAGGTTCTCGTCCACCAGGTCAAGCAGCGTGTGCACGTCGTTGACCTCCAGCGCCACGCTGCGCCGTACGCCCGCGGCGGCGAACACGGCGTCGGTGGTGCGGCGCGGACCCCAGTCCGGGTGGAAGTCGACGAACACCTCGCCGCCCAGTTCCTCCGGGGTGACGGCGGCACCGACGGCCGCCAGCCGGTGGCTGGCGTGGCACAGCACCGTCATCGGCTCACTGGTCAGCGACACCGACCGCAGTTGGTCGGAGTCCGCCTCCACCCGCACCCCGAACGCCAGGTCGAGCCGCCCGGCCGCGACCTCCTCCGCCAGCGCGCCCGAGCCCGCCTGCCGCAGGCAGATCTCCACGTCCGGGTGGCGCCGCCGGAACGCGGCCAGCAGCCTCGCCGCGTCGACCCCGGCGATGCACTGCTCGGTGCCCACCGCGAGCATGCCGCGCAGCACGCCCTGCACCGCGGCCACCGCCTCGTGGGCCGCGCGCACCTGGGCGAGGATCCGCTCCGCCTCGGCGAGCAGCGCCCGCCCGGCAGGGGTGAGCGTCACCCGGCGGGTCGTGCGCACGAACAGCGGCGTCTGCAACTCCCGCTCCAGCGTGCGGATCGAGGCCGACAGTCCCGACTGGGAGACCATCAGCCGTTCCGCCGCCCGGGTGAAGTGCTGGTCCTCGGCGACCGCGACGAAGTGCTGGAGGTGGCGCAGTTCCATGACTGAGAAGCGTAGCCGCTGAATTCCATCGGATTCTTCTGTTGGACGGATGCCCGCAGGTCGCGCGAGAGTGTCTACCGGTTCGCGTGTCCCCCGGTGATCCGCCGGGTCACACCGAAGCCGTATCCCGTGTGCCAACCTCTCTGGAGTCGCGTTGTACACCGCACACCCCGACCGCTACGCGGACATGCCCTACCGGCGCACCGGACGCAGCGGCCTGAAGCTCCCCGCGCTGTCGCTCGGCCTGTGGCACAACTTCGGCCCCGACCGCCCCGTCGAGACCCAGCGCGCCATCCTGCGCCGCGCCTTCGACCTCGGCGTCACCCACTTCGACCTGGCCAACAACTACGGCCCGCCGCCCGGCGCCGCCGAGTCCGCCTTCGGTGAGGCCCTGAAGACGGACTTCGCGCGCTACCGCGACGAGCTGGTGATCTCCACCAAGGCCGGCTACCTCATGTGGCCCGGCCCGTACGGCGAGTGGGGCTCGCGCAAGTACCTGCTCTCCTCGCTCGACCAGAGCCTGAAGCGGATGGGCCTGGACTACGTCGACATCTTCTACTCGCACCGCCCCGACCCGGACACTCCCCTGGAGGAGACGATGGGCGCCCTGCACTCGGCGGTCCAGCAGGGCAAGGCGCTCTACGTCGGCGTCTCCAACTACACCCCGGAGCAGACCCGCGAGGCCGCCCGCATCCTGGGTGAGCTGGGCACCCCGCTCCTCATCCACCAGCCGCGCTACTCGATGCTCGACCGGCGCCCGGAGGAGGGCCTGCTGGATGCCCTCGACGAGCTCCAGGCCGGTTCCATCGCCTACTCCCCGCTGGAGCAGGGCGTGCTGACCGCCCGCTACCTCGACGGCATCCCGGAGGACTCCCGGGCGGCCAGCGACAGCCCCTTCCTGAACTCCGACGCGCTCACCGAGGACCTGGTGGCCAAGCTGCGCGACCTCAACGACATCGCCAAGTCGCGCGGCCAGACCCTGGCGCAGATGGCGCTGGCCTGGGTGCTGCGCGGCGGCCGGGTGACCTCCGCGCTGGTGGGTGCGAGCAGCCCGCAGCAGCTGGAGGACAGCGTGGCCACGGTCCGCAACCTCGACTTCGACGCCGAGGAGCTGGCCCGGATCGACGCGGTCGTCAACCGGTAGGGGCACCGCGCCACGGTTCCCGGAGACGGCGGCTGTCTGCGGGAACCGGTCGTCAGCCGAGCGGCTCCTCCCGTCAGCCGAGCCGTTCCTCCAGCCGGACGGTGACCGTGTCGCCCTCCCCCTTCCCGATGGCCGCGCGGATGCCCGCCTTCACGGGCAGCATGTGCGTGCCGTCGCCCAGCGCCATGAAGGAGCTGCGAAAGGGGTGACCGTCGATCGTGCCGCGCACCTTGACCAGGCCGCGGGTGCCGAAGAAGCCGACGGACTCCGGCCAGACGAGATAGGTCCAGCCGCCCTCTTCGGGGCTCCTGCGCAGGACGGCGGTGAATTCCGCCTCCAGGTGTCCGGTCCTGGCCATGATGTCCTCCGCTTCGGGCGGTCCCCCACGCGAGGACCGCCCGAAGCAGAGACCGCCGGACGGCGCGGAACTCATCGCCGGGGCCGGCCTCACGCCCCGGCGGGCACCCGGTCCAGGAACCCCAGCACCGACGTGATCCGGCCCGCCTCGTCCAGCGTGATCACGTCCGACCCGGCGACGGGCGCCGAGCCGTCGGTCTCGTTCACCAGCTCCCAGGAGAACCGCGCGGTGTCGTGGTGCCCGTCGACGCCCCCGGCGAGCCGGAAGACGAACCCCGGGAACCGCTCGCGCGCCGCCGCGATCAGGGCGGCGATCCCGTCGTGGCCGCTGACGTCGGCGAGCGGGTCGGTGTAGCCGCCGTCCGCGGTCCAGGCCGCGGCGACCGCCTTGGCCCGCGCCTCCTGGCCGTCCGCGTTCCATGCCTCGAAGTAGCGGGCGACGGCGTCCTCGTATCGGTTGGCGGGTGCGGACATGGGTGATCAGCCTCCATTGAGGTCGTCTGTGCTGGTCAGGGCCCGGACCGCGGTGGTGGCGACCCGTGCGCACACCATGCCCGCACCCGCCGGGAGGCGTCGATTACCTCCGACGTCATGCGGCGACGTCATGCGGCTCATGCCTCCGAGCTCATGCGGCTCAAGCCGCCGGGGGCTCTTGTGGCTCTCCCGGGGCGCGCCGCCCGCCGGGTTTCGGCCACCGGCGGCGGCGAATATGCCAGGAGACTGGCCGGAAAAACATGGTGACAGTGTTTCAGTAGTGAACATACTCAACAGCGAGAGCGCTTCCACAGGGCGACGGCGCCCTCACGCACAGCACACGCGCCGCGGGGCCGAACGAGGCCGGCCGGCACGCGAGCAGGGCAACGGGGGAGGGGCAACGTGCACGACGAGTTCCTGTGTCACGTCACCGCGTACGGCGTCTGCGGCGGCCGGCGCATCGGCGTCCCCCTGGGAACCTACCGGGCGCCCACCCTGGCCCTCGCCCTGTGGTGGTTGCGCGACCGGGCGAGCTGGATCGCCCAGCGCCTGGACCCGCAGCCCGACGCCGAGCACTTACCGCCCGGCGCGCTCGTCCCCGTCGCCGACAGCGTGCCCGACGTGCCCGCCGTCCTGCGCGCCTGGTGCGCCGACGCCGCCCGGCAGGAAGCGGTCGCCGAGGAACTGGCCGCCGGGCGGCTGGTGCGCATCGCCACCAGTGACGACACCACCGAGTACGAACTGCTCGCCGAGTCCGTCGACGCCCTGCGCATGCAGCGGATGGCTCCGGCCGTCGGCGTCCCCGTCGCCTGACCAGCGGCCGCGCCGCCCCCCGATCAGGCGTGTATCCGGGCACATCGGTAGAATCTTGGCATGGCTGAACGGCCGGTCGCGCCGACCGCGCCCGAACTCGTCCTGGAGACCGAGACCGGCTCCACGGTGATGAGCCCGAGCCGCGACTACCGCGTCGGACGCGACCCGTTGAGCGACATCGTCCTCGACGATGCCCGGGTCTCGTGGCACCACGCGGTGCTGCGACCCGACGACGGCCACTGGACCCTCGAGGACGAGAACAGCACGAACGGCACCTACGCCGACGGCCACCGCGTCCACGAATGGCACGTCGGACCGGGCAGCGTCCTGCGCTTCGGCAATCCGGCCGACGGCCCGCGCGCCGTCCTCCTCGGCCGCTCCGCACCGGCCCCGGAACGCCCCTCGGCGGTCTCGATGCCCGGCCTGACGGGCACCTTCCGCGAGCCCACGAGCGTACGGCCGCTGCCCGCCCGCACCGTCCGCATCGGCCGCGCCAGCGACAACGACCTCGTCATCGACGACCTCGTCGTCTCCCGCCGGCACGCCGAACTGCGCGCCCTGCCCGACGGGACGTACGAGATCGCCGACCTCGGCAGCCACAACGGCACGTACCTCAACGGCCGGTCCGTCACCAGCGCCCCCGTCGGCCCCGGCGACATCGTCGGCATCGGGCACTCGGAGTTCTGCCTGGTCGGCGACCAGCTGCAGGAGTACGTCGACACCGGCGAGATCTCCCTCGACGTGCAGGACCTCACCGTCGCCGTCGACCGGGGCCGCAAGACGCTGCTCGACCACGTCTCCTTCCCGGTGGGGGAGAAGTCCCTGCTCGCGGTCGTCGGCCCGAGCGGCGCCGGGAAGTCCACGCTGCTCAACGCCCTCACCGGGCAGCGGCCCGCCGACCACGGCACAGTGCTGTACGACGGCCGCGACCTCTACCGCGACTACGCCGAGCTGCGCCAGCGCATCGGCCTGGTTCCGCAGGACGACATCCTCCACACCCAGCTGACCGTCCGCAAAGCCCTGTCGTACGCCGCCGAACTGCGCTTCCCGCAGGACACCGCCAAGGCCGAGCGGCGGGCCCGGGTCGACGAGGTCATCCGCGAACTCGGCCTGGAACAGCGCGCCGGGCAGCCCGTGCACAGTCTGTCCGGCGGACAGCGCAAGCGGGTCAGTGTGGCCCTGGAGCTGCTCACCAAGCCCTCGCTGCTCTTCCTCGACGAGCCGACCTCCGGACTGGACCCCGGCATGGACCGCTCGGTGATGCACATGCTGCGCGGCCTGGCCGACGACGGCCGTACCGTCATCGTGGTCACCCACAGCGTGCTGAGCCTGGACGTGTGCGACCGCCTCCTGGTGCTCGCGCCCGGCGGGAAGATCGCCTACTACGGACCGCCCGAGGACGCCCTGGCCTTCTTCGGCTTCGACGAATGGCCGGAGGCCTTCGAGGCGTTCGAACGCGACCAGGACCGGGACTGGGCGGGGGAGTTCCGCGCCTCGCCCTGGCAGCGGCGGTACGTGGCCGACGCCACAGTGCAGCCCAGACAGCCCCGGTCGGGCCCGGTCGTCATCGCCCGGCCGCCCCGGCCGCGCGGCCGGGGCGCCCAACTGGGCACCCTGGTCCGCCGGTACACGGCGGCGCTCAGCGCCGACCGCACCTTCCTCGCCATCATGATCGCGCTGCCGTTCGTCATGGGCGCGATGGGCCGGGCCCTGGCCGGCAGCGAGCTGACCCGGAAGACCGCGCTGAACGCGCTGCTGATCCTGTGCGTCGGCGCGGTGCTCGCCGGCGCCGCCAACGCCGTGCGCGAACTCGTCAAGGAGCGCGTGATCTACCAGCGGGAGCGGGCGGTGGGCCTGTCCAGATCGGCGTACCTCCTGTCCAAGGTCGTCGTCCTGGGCGCGATCACGGTGCTGCAGGCGGTGGTGCTCACCGTCGTCGCCCTGCTCGGGGTCGACCTCAACGCGCCCGACGGCGAGGGCGTGCTGATGCCGCCCCTGGCCGAGATCACGGTCGTCGTGGCGCTGCTCGCGTTCACGGCCATGATGCTCGGCCTGGTCGTCTCCGCGCTGGTGCGCAAGGAAGAGGTGACGATGCCGCTGCTGGTGCTGCTCGCCCTCGTCCAGGTCGTCTTCTGCGGTGCCCTGCTGAAGCTGGACGGCGTGCCGGGCCTGGAGCAGCTCGCCTGGCTGGTGCCCTCGCGGTGGGCCTTCGCCGCGATGGCCGGCACCATCGGGCTGGCCCGGATCGTGCCCGGCGAACTGGGCGACGACCCCCTGTTCCGGCACGAGGCGGACGTGTGGCTGCTGGACGCCGGAATGCTGCTCGTGCTGTCGGCGCTCTTCGGATTCCTGGTGTCCCGGCTGCTGCGCCGCCATGAACCCGCCGTGATGCGGAGGTAGGCGATCCGATGACACAGCCGTCGACCGCGCCGGCCCCGGGCTTCCGCCCCACGCACGTCGTCCCCCAGCACGGCATGCCCGCCTGGGAGGCGCCCGACCCCGAGCGGCCCACCGTCGCCCTCGACCCGCTGCTGCCGGTCCAGCTCGTCGAACGGCTCGGTGACTGGGGGCACGTGCTGTGCTCCAACGGCTGGTCGGCCTGGGTCGACGGCCGCTGCCTGGTCGCCGTACCGCAGGACCCGCCCGTCGCAGGCGCCCCGCTCGCCCGCACCGCCGACCCGCGCCCCCTGCTGGCCCGCGCCGAGGAGGCCCTGGCCCGCTACCGCCGTGCCGTCGAGGACCTGGTGCGCGGCGCGCTCGACGGCGGGTCCTTCCGCGCCCGCACCCACGGGCTGCGGATCGGCCTCGTCGTCGAGGGCGAGTCCGTATGGCTGTACGACCCCGGCCACGAGCGGTGGGTCTACACCGACGGCACCCGCCTGAGCACCTACGCCGCCGACACGCCGCCCCGCGCCGCCGCCGATCCCGGTCATCCGCCCACTCAGGTCGTCACCGACACGCCGCCCCGCGCCGCCGCCGATCCCGGTCATCCGCCCACCCAGGTCGTCACCGGCGATCCCACCCAGGTCGTGGCGCACGACGCCACCCGGGCCGTGACCCCCGACGGGGACACCGGATGAGCCGCGACACCAGCCTCTTCACGGGCCGGCCCTCCGAACTCGTCGGACGGCAGGTCGCGGGCTACCGCATCGAGCAGGAGATCGGCCGCGGCGGCATGGCCGTCGTCTACCGCGCCCGCGACCTGCGCCTGGAACGCACGGTCGCGCTCAAGCTGCTCGCCCCGGAACTCGCCCGCAACGACACCTTCCGCCGCCGCTTCACCCACGAGTCCCGCGCCGCCGCCGCGATCGACCACCCGCACATCGTGCCCGTCTTCGAGGCGGGCGAGACGGACGGCATCCTGTACATCGCCATGCGGTACGTCGCCGGCAGCGACCTGCGCCACCTCCTCGACCGCGAGGGCCCGCTGCCCCCGGCCACCGCCCTGCGCGTCGCCGCCCAGGTCGCCTCCGCTCTCGACGCCGCCCATGACCACGGCCTGGTCCACCGGGACGTCAAACCGGGCAACATCCTGGTCTCCCGGGGTACCGACAGCGACCACCCGGAGCACGTCTACCTCACCGACTTCGGCCTGACGAAGAAGTCGCTGTCCCTGACCGGCTTCACCACGGTCGGCCAGTTCGTCGGCACCCTCGACTACGTCGCCCCCGAGCAGATCTCGGGCCGCCCGGTCGACGCACGCTGCGACGTCTACGGTTTCGCCTGCGTCGTCCACGAGACCCTGACCGGCCACCCGCCCTTCCGGCGGGACGACGACATGGCCCTGCTGTGGGCCCACCAGTACGACGACCCGCCGCCGCTGACCCGCACCCGCCCCGACCTGCCCGAGCAGGTCGACGCCGTCTTCGCCAAGGCCCTGGCCAAGAGCCCCGAGGACCGCTACCCGTCCTGCCTCGCCTTCGTCACCGCCCTGCGCAACGCCACGACGGGCAGGGCGGCGGGCGGATACGCCCCCACGCACGTGGACCTGCACGTCCCCGATCCCGCCGACGACCGGCCGAAGCCGCCGCCCCGCTGGGCCGCGCCGGTCTTCGGGGGCGGGGTGTGAGGAACGCGGGCGCAGAAGCCGTCGGCCTCGCCCTGCCGGGCTTTTCCGTCGGGTGTTCGTGGGTCGTGTCGTGCGGCGGCTTCCGCGGGTGTTCGTGGGTCGTGTCGTGCCGGGGTCCCGTCGGGCGTCCGCGGGTCGCGTCATGCCGGGGTCCCGTCGGGCGCCCGTGCGTCCCCCGGCCGGGCGCCCGTCGGACGTGGTCCGTTCCGCCCCCGCCCAGGCAACCGGCGGACGCCCGCGTGGCGTTTCGCCGGGGCGCGCGTCAGCGGTGGTCCGTTCCGCGCGCGTCGCACGCCGTCCGTGGCGTCTCGCCGGGGCACGCGTCGGACGCGGTCCGTTCCGCCCCCGCCCGGCCACCCGTCAGACGTCCTCCGTGCCGCCCCGCCGGGGCACCCGCCGTGCCAGCAGCGCTCCGGCGAAGCCGGTGACCAGGCCCCACAGCACGGCCAGGCCCAGCGCGGACCACAGACGGGGCCGCAGGAACAGCTCCCCGGTGAGCCCGCCGCCGAGGTCGCCGATGCCGAGCACGGACAGGCCGTAGTGCGCGGAGATCCGGCCGACCAGGCAGATCATCAGCACCGTGAGCGCCAGCGCGACCGCCATGTGCAGGGCGTGCTGCCAGGCCCGGATGCGCGCCGGTGAACGGGCCGCCATCGCGAACGCGGCGGCCAGCAGCAGCACCGCGTCGATCACCAGCAGCCACCACACGCGGCCGTCGTGCTCGGAGAGCGTGCGCAGATTCAGCGCGGAGACGTCCGAGGTGCGCAGCACCTCGTCCAGCACGTGCGGCATGGGCAGCCCGAACGGCCCCTCCACCCGGCCGTTCCACGTGGCGCCGAGTCCGATGGTGAGCCCGAGCCAGACCAGGTTCGGCACACCCAGCAGGAGCACGGCGAACGTCTCCGCCGCGTGTCCGCGCGTGGCCGCGACGACCAGGCCCACGACGACCCCGATCACGACGTACGCCAACAGCAGCAGGACCATCGCGTACGCGGCCGGCCGCACCGACGTCTGGAAGCGCAGCAGCCGGCCGGGCAGCGGAGCCCCGCGCGCGACCACCAGCGCCAGCACCAGCACACCGGCCAGCCACAGCAGACCGAACAACAGCGTCGTGGGCACGTCGGTGGTGAAACCCACCTCCGGCCGCAGCCCGAGCAGGTCGCCGATGTCGCCGAGCGTGTCGCCGAGGTCGATCTCGAACGTCTGGCGGGCGGCGAGGGCCAGACCGAGCAGTCCCAGCAGCCACAGCACGGCGACCCGGGCCGCCCAGCCGCCCAGCTCCGCGGCGCTCGCCACCGCCCGGTGCCGCAGCGGCCGCAGGAAACCGGCGGCGATCACCAGCGCCCCGGTGAGCGTCACCGACAGGGGGATCACGGTCAGACCGGCGTCGGTCTCGGCGAGCCCTCCGGCGGCCCCGGCCAGCTCGACGGAGCCGCCCACGGAGGTGACGACGGTCGCCGCGACGACGCGCGGGAAGGCGCCCTCCGGGAGGTCCGCCGCCCCGGCGGCCCACAGGCCCAGCGCGGCGACAGCCCCCATGGCGACCAGCCCCGCCAGCACCACGACCACGGCTCGCACCCAGCTGTGCCGGGCGACGGTCTGCGCGGAGGTGGTTCGCGAGGTCACGCTGTCACGCTAAGCAGCACCCAGGCGAACCGCCCGCCGGGAGGTCCGTCCGCGTCGGCTTGCGGGCGGTATGGCACCCGCGCACACAATGAATACATAGCGGAGAAAGCGGTGCACATCGAGAGAAATCCGTGTGAAGGTGTGGATGCCGCGGAGAACCCACGCGGGAAGAAGAGCTCGTGAGCGTCGAACCACCGTCGTCCGACCGCCCCACAGGACCGCCCTCGGGTCCGCTGTCGGGCCCCTCCCGGCCACCGTCCCAGCCGCCCTCCGGGGGGCCGCCCCCGCGGCCGCCGGGCGGTGACGGGCGGACCCCCGAGCCCGGTCGGCCGTGGTGGCGCTCCGTGCCCCGCCTCGCGGTGCTCGCCACGGTCGTCGTGGCCGCCGTGCTTCTCGCCGTCGTGTTCAGCCGCTCCGGTGGCGGCGGCGGAGGAGGCACCCAGACGGCCGCGGGTGAGGGCGAGATCTTCCTCCAGTCCGCCGGGCAGACCGGACCCGACCCGTTCACCGAGTCGACGGCGAAGGACAGCACGGTCCCGCCGGCCACCCCCTCCCCGGCCACCGAGTCGGCCCCGCCGAACGCGGTCCGCGCCGTGGAGGGCGGGGCACCCGGGCTGTACGGCGGCACCCGGAAGGTCGCCAGCTGCGACATCGAGAAGCAGATCACCTACCTCGAGGCGGCTCCGGAGAAGAACACGGCCTTCGCCTCGGTCCTCGGCATCGGCACGTCGGACGTGCCGGCCTACCTGCGCTCGCTCACCCCGGTCCAGCTGCGCATGGACACCCGTGTCACCAACCACGGCTACCGCGACGGCGCCGCGACCAGCTACCAGGCCGTCCTCCAGGCCGGTACCGCCGTCCTGGTCGACGACCGGGGAGTGCCGCGCGTGCGCTGCGCCTGCGGCAACCCGCTGACCCCGCCGGTCGCCCTGCGGACCGCACCGAAGTGGACGGGTGACGCGTGGCCGTCGTTCCGTCCCTCGAACACCGTCGTGGTCACGCCCGCACCACAGGTGGTCAAGGTCTTCGTCGTCCACGACCCCGACGGTGGCGAGTGGTTCGAGCGGCGTCGCGGCGACACCGGCACGAAGGACCGCGAGACCAAGAGGCCGGAGAAGACCACGCCGTCGGCGAGCGTGTCCACGCCTGCCTCGCCGCGGTCCGAATCGCCGTCGCCGGACAGCCCGTCGCCGGACAGCCCGTCCCCGGACTCGCCGTCCCCGGACTCGCCGTCCCCGCCGACCTCGGAGCCGCCGTCGCCGGAGCCCCCGACGAGCGAGTCCCAGGAGACGGAGACCTCGTCCCCGGCGGACGAGGAGACCTCCAGCCCGGCGGGGCCGCTGGCCGCCTCCCGGGCGCCGTGACTCAGCCGGCCCGCACCACCAGGGCATAGTCGCCCAGCCCCAGCAGCCGGTCGGCCGGCACGTCACCGAGTGTGGTACGGACCACCTCGATGCGGCCGGTGCCCGGGTCGAACACCGCGTCCTGAACCGTTCCGCGCTCGTCGCCCGCCTCGGTGAGGACCCTGCGGCCGAGCAGGTCGTGGTGCGGCGGGGACGCGTCCGGGGCGGTGGTCGAGCGGACCAGCACGGCGTCCGGGCCGAGGGCGTGCAGGGCACCCCACGGCAGCGCGGTCTCCCTGCGGGACCGCCGGCCCCGGACACGGACGTGCGTGACGACACCGGACGCGGCGTCCACGGTCAGGGCCCGCACGGCGCCGATCTCGTCCGCCTCCGCCAGCGTGACCACGGGCAGCCCCCGGGCCTGGGAGAGCAGCATCACGGCGTGTCCTTCCGGGAGTGGTGGAAGGCGCCGACCCGGGCGACGAAGGCCGGCAGGTCGTCGGCGACGTACCGGGTGGCGTCCGCGGGGATGACCAGGGCCCGGCCGGAGACGGCGAGCGTCTCGCCCCGGGGCACGTACACCCGGCGCCGGTGCCGCCGCGAGCCCGGTACGAGCGACCGGTGCGCGGCGATCCGGAACCCGACGACCCGGCCGCTGGTGCCGCCCTCGACCACCACGTCGAGCACCGTGCCGACCTCGGTGCCCGCGTCCGTGAGGACCTGAGCTCCGAGCACCCGCCCGCGCAGCGCCTCACGGCGCGCCACCACGGCGTCCGTGGCCACCAGGACGTCCGGATCACGGATCATGACCGCGTCGTGCCCCAGGGAGTGCACCCCGGACCAGGGCAGGCTCTGCTTCAGGGGACCCGAGAGCAGGCCGCGGCCGCTGAGGGTGAATCCCGTCACACGCCCCGCGGCGGCGTCGAAGACGGTGTCCTTGACCTGGGCGACCGCGTCGCCGCCCAGCGTGACCACCGGCCGGGTCGTCAGGCTCCGCGCCGCCATCAGCTCGCTCATCGCCCGCCCTTCCCGCCGGGCCGGCGCCGGACCGCGACGACCGTCCCCGACCGCCGGGCGGCCTGCACGGCGAGCGTCAGCACGGCCACGGCGGTGACCGCCGCGACCGCCACGACCAGCCACATCCACCAGGCCACCGCGCACCTCCGGCGAGCCGGACCCGGCCGCCGTCGGCCGGCTCCGTGCCCCTCCCGAGTGCCCCACGCGACCCCGACGATGCCGTACGCATGCGGCGGCGAACACATTTCTGAGTGGACTGCGGAGCCCGGCTCGGGGTACGAGGACTGATGCAGAGCGTCCGGCCAGTCCGGCATCCGAGAGAGAAACGCATGATCGAGCACCTGGACGGGGCAGTGATACCGACTGGTTTCGACGTGCCCGTGGAACCGCTGCGGCGGGCGGCACACTACACCGGCGAGCCGGGATGCATCGCCGAGGCACGGTCCTTCGCCGCGCACTTCCTCGACCAGCTCAGGACCGAGTGGTGCGCCGCGATCGACGACCGCGTCGACGGTGCCGTCCTGCTGGTGGTGAGCGAGCTGGTCACCAACGCCGACCGGCACAGCAACGGGCCGTACATCCTGGAGCTGGAGGGCACGGACGCCTCCGTGACGGTGGCGGTCTACGACAGCAGCGCCGCTCTGCCCCGCATATTTCCCCGCAACCCCGAGCGCATCGGCCGGCACGGCCTGGAGATCGTCCACGCGTTGGCCGACGAGGTCACCGTCGAGCGCGTGCCGGTCGGCAAACGCGTACGCGCCGTGCTGAGCCTCACGACCTGACCGGTCGGGCGCGTTCCCGGCCGAGCCTGCCGGCCCCGAAGACACACATGCCGTCCCACCCGCGAGGGCGAGGCGGCTGCCGTCTTCCTCTGATCCGTGCCGTACGAGCGCGCTGTGGCGTTCCGGAGACTCCCCACGACTGCCCACCACTCCCCGGTACGCGCGCCGTCCGCGTTCCGACCACGCCCCGGCCGTGCGCGCCGTTGCCTCCCAGAGCAAGTCCCCGTGTGCGCGCACGCCGTCGCGCGCAGACGACGCACGACGACCCGCGCCGGGGCGCGTCTGAGGCGTGCGCCCCAGCGGGCGCACGCCTCAGACCGTGCTCAGGCGCAGCCGAGCTCGCCCAACATGCCCTCGCGCAGCCGGGTGATGATCCGCTTGATCAGCCGTGAGACATGCATCTGTGAGCAGCCGAGCCGTTCGCCGATCTCCGCCTGGGTGGCCTCCTCGACGAACCGCATATGGATGATCTGACGGTCGCGTTCACTGAGCTCGGCCATGAGCGGGGCGAGTGAGTGGAAGTCCTCGACGAGCCGCAGTCCGTCCTCCTCCACACCGATGAAGTCGGCCAGGACCGCCTCGCCGCTCTCCGGCCCGTCGCCGGTGAGGGCGGCGTCCAGCGAGGAGGAGTTGTACCCGTTGGCGGCGATCTGTCCCTCGATCACCTGGTCCTCGGAGATGTTCATCAGCGTGGCGAGCTCGGCGACGGTCGGCTCGCGGTCCAGTCGGCTGGCGAGCTCCTCGCGCGCCTTGGCGAGCTCCACGCGCAGCTCCTGGAGCCGCCGCGGCACGTGCACGGCCCAGGTGGTGTCGCGGAAGAACCGCTTGATCTCGCCCACGATGTAGGGAAGCGCGAAGGAGGTGAACTCGACCTCGCGCGACACCTCGAACCGGTCGATGGCCTTGATCAGGCCGATCATGCCGGTCTGGACGATGTCCTCCATGTCGTCGCCACGGCCCCGGAACCGGCCGGCCGCGAACCGCACCAGGGACATGTTCATCTCGATGAGGGTGTTGCGCGCGTACTGGTACTCGTGCGTGCCCTCTTCGAGCTCCGTCAGGCGCTGGAAGAACTGACGGGACAGTTCCCTGGCGTCCCGTGGCGCCACGGCCCGCGGGTCCACGACTCCGGGCAGGGGTCCGTCACCCGTCCTGGCCTCGGTGTTCTCCTCGACAACCTGCGCCTCCGACCGGATCACGGCGGTGTCCATCACCTTCTACCTCTCCCACGAAAGTCACGGCTGGGCATCTGCTCGGGGTCCTTCCGGCTTGCGGGTACCCAGGTCCTGACGGACCATGCCCACAGTATGAGCAGGCAGGCGCGAAAGTGTTGCCGTGCCCCCGTGCCTTCCGGTGACGGAGAGGGTGCCGCGCTGGCCCGAACGGGTCACAACTTGCGAACAGGACCGCCGGGACGGGCCGCCGCCGTATTCCACCCAGGGCGCAATGCCGGTCCCTTGCCCCGGCGTCGCCCGCTCCTAGGCTGAAGGAGTGACCAACCAAGCGTCGAACGAAGCCCGCGTCCTTCCGTTGCGCCCGCAGCCCGCCGACCGCCCGGCTCCGCCCCAGCGGAGGGCGCCCGCACCGCGGCCCGCCGTCATACCGCCGGGCCGGGGATCCACCGCCCCCGCTCCCCGGGAACCCCTGTGGCGTGACCTGGTCGGTGAGGTCCTGCGGAACGAACGCCTCACACAGGAACGGACGTTGAAGGACGTCGCCGACGCCGCCCGGATCTCCATGCCGTATCTGTCGGAGGTGGAGCGCGGCCGCAAGGAGGCCTCCTCGGAGGTCCTCGCGGCCGCCGCCCACGCCCTCGGCCTGAGCCTGGGCGACCTGCTGGCGCGGGCGCACGGCGAACTCGTCCGCATCACCTCGCGGCACACCGCCGCGGGCCGGGGCGTTTCCGCTTCGCCGCACTCCTCGCGAGCCTCGCACACCTCGCACGGCGGGCTCTGCCTGGCCGCCTGACGCCGTCCGGACGCCGGCCGGCGCCTCAGATCCCCACGAGGCGCCGGCTGAGGACCTCGTCGGCCAGGCCGTAGGCCACCGCCTCCGGCGCGGTGAACACCTTGTCGCGGTCCATGTCGGCGCGCAGCGTCGCCACGTCGTGGCGCGTGTGCCGCGCCAGCACCTCCTCCACCTGGGAGCGGATCCGCACCATCTCCTTGGCCTGGAGGAACAGATCGGACGCCGTGCCCCGCTGTCCGCCGCTGGCCGGCTGCCCGAGCAGCACGCGCGCGTGCTCCAGCACGAACCGCCGCCCGGGGTCCCCGCCGGCCAGCAGCACGGCCGCCGTGGACGCCGCCTGACCCACGCAGAACGTCGAGATCGGCGCCTGCACGAACGTCATCGTGTCGTAGACGGCCATCAGCGAAGTGAACGAGCCGCCGGGGGAGTTGATGTAGATCGCGATCTCGCTCTCCGGTGCCGCCGATTCCAGATGCAGGAGCTGCGCGATGACGACGTTGGCGACGCCGTCGTCGATCTCCGTGCCGAGGAAGATGATCCGCTCGTTCAGCAGCAGGCTGAACACGTCGAAGGACCGCTCTCCCCGCGGGGTGCGCTCGATGACGTTCGGAATCGTGTAGCTGCCCATCACTGCAGTCCCATCCTGCGTCGGGTCGCGGCCGGGCGGATGTCGTCGAGCGACTCCACGATCCAATCCACCATGCCGTACTCCCTGGCCTCCTCGGCCGTGAACCAGCGGTCCCGGTCGCCGTCCCGGGAGATGGTCTCAGGGCTCTGGCCGGTGTGCTCGGCGGTGATCCGCTCGATGGTCCGCTTGGTGAACTCCAGGTTCTGCGCCTGGATCTCGATGTCGGCGGTGGTGCCGCCGATCCCGCCCGACGGCTGGTGCATCATGATCCGCGCGTTCGGCAGGGCGTAGCGCTTGCCGCGGGTGCCCACGCTGAGCAGGAACTGTCCCATGCTGGCGGCGAAACCCAGGGCGAGCGTGGAGACGTCGTTCGGGATGAGCCGCATCGTGTCGTAGACGGCCAGGCCCGCGTGGACCGAGCCGCCGGGGGAGTTGATGACCAGGCTGATGTCGGTACGCGGGTCCTCCGCGGACAGGATCAGCAGCTGGGCGCAGACACGGTTCGCGGAGACCTCGTCGACCTGGGTGCCCAGCAGCACGATCCGCTGGGCGAGCAACTGGGCGGCCAGGTGGTCGTCGAACCGCGTCGGAGGGGTGTCGCCCTCCTCCGCCCGGGGCAGCGGAGCCGGGGCCGAACCGGCGGTGAATGGAGACATAGGCGCTCCTGGTCGTTGCTTGACGTCGCTCGTCGTCACGCGGCGGATGTCGCCGCGGTCCCCACTGTCGGCCGATGACACGTCAGTCGGGGGATTTCTACGCCCGCGGCAGATTCGCCGAGGGCAGAGCGTTCAGGTGCATGCGGCCACTCGTTCAGCCGGCCTGGGCGGCCCGCCGGTCGTCGTCGTGCCGCCAGTACCGCACGAGTTCCCGCAGGTACTCCAGCGGCACGCCGTACGCCCACCCAGCGCCCGGCAGCTCGTCGGGCCGGCGGGTGCGGTCGAGACGGTCGTGGAGGTCGTCGAGGTCGCTCCGCGGGATGCCGAGGCGGAGGGGACGGATGCCGTGGTCGGCGGGCGAGAACGTCGTCGTGGCCGCGATACTGGTGACGTGTCCTCAGGCGGCCGTACGGAGGTACCCGCCCCCGCCCGGGTCGCCCACCGTCGGACCGATGAGTTTTCCGGCCGGCGCCGGTCGATACAGGTGACCGTGTTCACCGCCCCAGGAGGACCTCATGACCACCGACGGATTCACCACGTGCCTCTGGTTCGACGGCCAGGCCGAGGAGGCCGCGCACCACTACGTCTCGATCTTCAAGAACTCCCGCATCGGCCGGACCGTCCGCTACACCGAGGCCGGCCCGGGCCCCGCCGGCACGGTCGTCACCGTCGAATTCGTGGCCAACGGCCAGCGGTTCGTCGCGCTGAACGGCGGTCCCGAGTTCAAGTTCACCGAGGCGATCTCCTTCCAGATCGAGTGCGACGACCAGGAGGAGGTCGACTATTACTGGACCAAGCTCACCGAGGGCGGCGGCGAGCCCGGCCCCTGCGGCTGGCTCAAGGACAAGTACGGGGTGTCCTGGCAGGTGGTCCCGAAGCGGCTGATCGAGATGGTCAGCGACACCGACCAGGACAAGGCGGCCCGCGCCACCGAGGCCATGCTGTCGATGGGCAGGCTCGACATCGCGGAGCTGGAGAGGGCGTACGCGGGCGAGTGAGGCGTCCACGGCGCGGGGCCGCCCTCCCGGCGAGCTGCGCCAAGGGCTCCCGTCGGCCGCACCGCGCGGTCAACGCACCGCCCGCCGAACGGCTTCGGTGATCTCCCGCGCGATGCGCAGGATGCCGGGGGAGCGTACCGGGCAGGGTTTCGGCGTGGACGTCGTGGGAGCCAGGCAGAAGTGCAGATAGTCGTCGTCGCGGTGCAGCGCCGTACGGTCGCGGCCCGGCTGGGTGCAGTAGTCGGGATGGGCCCGCTCGTAGCGGGTGCAGGGCAGGTACTGCGTCCACGTGTAGCGGGCCGAGGCCGGGCTCACCGCCTTGCCGGCGTCGGCGACGACACCCCCCGAGGCGGCCGCCTGCCTCCGGTACAGGGCGTTCACGCGCCGGACCCGGTCGGGGGTGATGGGGTCCGGGCCCTGCAGCACCCACACGATCCTCGGGGGCCGGGGCCCGCCGGCCCCGGTGATCTGGTCGGTGAGCCTGCGCGCGTCGGCCTCGTACCGTGCGAGGTACTTCGCGCGGGAGGCGTCGTACGTGATGCCGTCCATGCACGGTGTGTAACCCCAGGCGTTGCCCCAGAACTGGAGGACGACGACGTCCGGCCGCAGCGACCGCACCAGCGCGGCCGCCTTGTCCCCGGCCGGGACCAGCGACCGCTTCGCCGTGCCCTCCAGGTAGTCGCACAGGGTGGTCCCCGAGTACGGGGCGCTCGTGTACCTCGCGCCCAACTGCTTGCGCAGCTCCCGCCCGAGCACCTTCTGGTTCTCCATCGCGAGCGAGTCCCCGAGGTACAGCACGGTGGGCGCCTCGACGGGCGCGGCGCTCGCGCTCGGGGAGACGGCGGGCCGCTGGTGCCTGGTCGCCGACGCGCTCGGCGAGGCGGGCGGCGGCTCCTCGGGGGCGGACGAGGGGTCCGCGCACGCGCCGAGCAGCACACCGGCCAGCACCAGTCCCACGACCCACGGCTTGCGCATACGGCAACTCCCGCCCGGCCACCGAAACGGCTCCCCAGGCAAGCACAGACCGCCCCCGGGGGGAAGGCACGCGTCGGCCATCTACTCCTGTCCACAGGTGTCTTGACGACGCGTCAGAAGGCGTTGTCGTTCACCAGCACCGTCCCCCCCTCCAAGCCTCCCGCCTTGAGATCGGCCAGGGCCTGTGCGGCCCGCGACAGGGGATACGGACGTGTGGTGGCGTGGACGCCGTGCCGGGCGGCGAGGGCCAGGAACGCGCGGCCGTCCTCGCGGGTGCTGGAGGTGACGCTGCGCACCTGCTTCTCGTAGAACAGCTCGCTCTCGTAGTGCAGCGGCGGGATGTCGCTCAGGTGGATCCCCGCGATCGCCAGGGTGCCGCCCCGGTCGAGGGCGCGCAGCGCGACCGGGACCAGTTCGCCCGCCGGGGCGAACAGGATCGCGCTGTCCAGCGGCTCCGGTGGCAGCGCGTACGCGTCCTGCGCGGAGGCCGCCCCCAGCTCCAGCGCCAGCCGCCGCGCGGGGGCGGCCCGCGTCATGACGTGCACGGTCGCGCCCTCGGCCAGCGCGATCTGCGCACACAGATGGGCGCTGCCCCCGAACCCGTACAGCCCGAGCCGTCCGCCCGGCGGCAGCGCCGCCCGCCTGAGCGCGCGGTACCCGATGATGCCCGCGCACATCAGCGGCGCGAGGGCGACGTCGTCCACCCCGCGGGGGAGCCGGTGGGCGAACGACGCCGGTACGGTCGTGTACTCGGCGTAACCGCCGTCGGCGTCCCAGCCCGTGTACCGCGACGACGGGCACAGGTTCTCGCTGCCGCGCGCGCAGTAGGCGCAGCTGCCGTCGGTGCGCCGCAGCCAGGCCACCCCGACCCGGTCACCGGCGGAGAAACCGCTCGCCGCCGCCCCGGCCCCCGCCACCACGCCGACGACCTCGTGCCCGGGCGTCACCCCCACCCGGCGCACCGGCAGGTCGCCCTCGGTGACGTGCAGGTCCGTACGGCACACCCCGCAGGCGCGCACCCGTACCAGCAACTCGTCGTCCCCGGGCACCGGCACCGGCTTCTCGGTCCACCGCAGGGACCCCTCCTCGACCGGCCCCGGCCGCACCACCGACCACGCGCGCATCGTTCCGTCCGGCATGGCGCTCCCCGTCCCGACGCAGACCGGCCCCGCGTTTCCAGTCTGCGGCCGGCCGGGGCCGTTCGGCGCGCGAGCCGCCGTCCGGATGACTAGCGTGAGGGAACGGACCAACCACCCGATTCCGGAGGGGGCGCGATCATGGCCGTCCAACCTGAGGGAGCCCCTTGCTGGGCCGACGCGATGTTCACCGACCTCGAAGGAGCCAAGACCTTCTACGGCGATGTCCTCGGCTGGACCTTCAACGAGGCCGCGACGGAGTACGGCGACTACACCGAGGCCTACGCCGACGGCAAGGCGGCGGCCGCCGTCGTCCCGCCCATGCCCGGCCAGGAGGGCAGGTCCCAGTGGTGCCTGTACTTCGCCGCCGAGGACGCCGCGGCCACGGCGGCCCGCATCCGCGAGAGGGGCGGCGAGGTGGTGATGGAGCCGATGCGGGTCGGCGACTTCGGCACCATGTGCCTGGCCCGCGACCCCGGTGGCGTGCTCTTCGGCCTGTGGCAGGCGGGCACCCACGAGGGTTTCCAGGCGGAGATGGGCGCACCGGGCGCCTTCTGCTGGGCCGAGGTCTTCACCCGCGAGCCGGAGAAGTCCGACGCGTTCTTCCCGGCCGTCTTCGGCTACCGGGTCCAGCAGATGCAGGACGACGCGACGGACTTCCGCGTGTACAACCTCGGTGAACGACCCGCCCTCGGCCGGATGACCATGACGGACGACTTCCCGCCCGAGATGCCGCCCTACATCAACGTCTACTTCGGCGTCGCCGACTGCGACGAGGCGGTCTCCAAGGCCACCAAGCTCGGCGGGACGCTGCAGTTCGGCCCGATGGACACCCCGTTCGGGCGGTTCGCCGCGCTCACCGACCCGCAGGGCGCCAACTTCTCGGTGATCGACACCACCAGGACCGAGGGCGAGATGCCGGGGATGACGGACGTCTCCTGACCCGCCTCCGTGAGCCGGTGCCCCGTCCGCCCATGGCATGATCGTGCCCATGCGTGAACGTGTTGTGGCCGCGTGCGACGGGGCTTCGAAGGGAAACCCCGGCCCGGCGGGCTGGGCCTGGGTGGTCGCCGACGAGACGGAGACCCCGGACCGCTGGGAGGCCGGGCCGCTGGGCAGGGCCACCAACAACGTCGCCGAACTCACCGCGCTGGAGCGGCTGCTGTCGGCGACCGACCCGGACGTGCCGCTGGAGATCCGCATGGACTCCCAGTACGCCATGAAGGCCGTCACCACCTGGCTGCCCGGCTGGAAGCGCAACGGCTGGAGGACGGCCGCGGGCAAGCCGGTCGCCAACCAGGACCTCGTGGTGCGCATCGACGAACTGCTCACCGGCCGCACCGTCGAGTTCCGCTACGTCCCCGCCCACCAGGTCGACGGCGACCCGCTCAACGACTTCGCCGACCGTGCCGCCAGCCAGGCCGCCACCGTGCAGCAGGCGGCGGGCAGCGCCCTCGGCTCCCCGCAGCCGCCGCCCTCCCCGGACGCACCGCCGGCGAAGGCGTCGCGCCGCCGCGCCCCCACCTCCCGGCAGCGCGGCGGCTCCTCCCGCACCATCAAGGCCAAGTTCCCCGGCCGCTGCCAGTGCGGCCGCTCCTACGCGGCCGGTGAGCCCATCGCCAAGAACGCGACGGGCTGGGGACACCCGGAGTGCCGTACGGCGGCCGAGAGCGCCTGACCGGGCGCCCGGGGCCCGCCGGTCAGGCGTCGAAGGTGTAGAACGCCGTGTGGTCCAGCAGGTCGGCCGGGCGTACGTCGTTCCACGGCTTCATCGTCTCGTTCAGGTCCACCACGTCGCGCGTGCCGCCCGCCGGAAGGTAGCCGGAGCCGGGGTGCCGGCGCTGCCAGTCGGCCCACAGTTTGTCGATGTAGGCGTGGTGCAGCCAGAACACCGGGTCGTTGGGGGAGACCCCGGTGGCCATCTGCCCGCCGACCCAGACGTGGACGCGGTTGTGCAGATTGACCCCGCGCCAGCCCTCCAGATGGTTGCGGAAACCGTCCGAGGCGCTGTTCCAGGGTGCCGTGTCGTACGTCGATATCGACAGCACGGACTCGACATCGGCCGGCGTCGGCAGCTGACGCCCCCCTGCGCCGAGCGAGCGCCGCAGGAACGTACGGCCGTCGACCCGGACCGTGATCGGCCAGTTCCCGGTGGACGCGGCGAACGGACCGTCCGTCACCTGCCCGTCCCGGCTGCGCCCGGTGCCGCCGAGGAAGTCCGGCGCCCACAGCGAGGAGCGCACCGAACGGTCGGTGCTCCAGTCCCAGTACGGCAGCGCCACCGCCGCGTCCACCTGCTGCAGCGCCCGTTCGAAGTCGAGCAGGAATCTGCGGTGCCAGGGCAGGAAGGACGGTGAACGGTGGCCCGTCCGCTCGCCGGTGTCGGTGTCGGCGACGATGAAGGCGTTGTGCGTGGTGACGAACTCGTCGTAGCGGCCGCTGCGCTTGAGCTCCAGGACCGCGGCGACGAAGCGCCGCTTCTCGTCGGCGGTCAGGGCGGCCTGGTTCTTGCGGACGGTCATGTGCGGATACTCCCGGTGTCTTGCGGGGGCGGGGCGGTCAGTTGGCGGGGAACGGCAGGAGCGGGGCGCCCCGCAGCTCGTCCACCGCGGCGCGGGCGGCGGCGCGCGGGGTGGGCACCGGGTCGTAGTGGCTGACGACGCTGATCCAGCTGCCGTCGGCGTTGCGCATCACATGCAGTTCCACCCCGTCGACGAACACGGCGTATCCCGGGCCGTGGTGGTGATGGCCGCCGCCGGTGACCGGCCGGCCCTGTATCCGGCGACCCCGGTAGACCTCGTCGAAGGCCTCGGGTGAGCCGTCGTGGTGGCGACTGCCGTGGGCGGAGGCGGAGGGAGCGGCGGCGCTGTGGGCGCCGGCGGCCACCGCGACGGCGGCCGCGGCGGTGAGCGCGCGGCGACGGCTGAGTTCGGGCACAGGGACCCCCTGGGTTCGTTCGGCTGGTGATCCCGCATGCCTACCGGCCCGGCCGGGAACGGGAGAAATCGCCTCGGGCCGGTTGGCCGAGATCCGGGCAATTCCCCCTATGTGGTGCAAGGTTGAACCAAGATGATCTTGCTCGGGGTCGAGTTCGGGGGTATGCGGAACGGGAAATTCCTTGCGAGGAAAGCGCTGTCTCGAGTGATCTTTGGCGACGTTCCCCCTCCCGAGTGGGGTGCCTCACGCCGCGAAGATGGCGCGATCAAGAGGTCCGACCCGAGTCGGTACCTACTGCTACCCTGCGTCATCACGTCGAAGCAATGAGTAACTGTCGGAGTGCGCGTGAAGGTCGCCTGCGTCGGTGGCGGGCCCGCCGGCCTCTACCTCTCGATCCTGCTGAAGCTGCAGGACCCCTCCCACGACATCACCGTCCACGAACGCAACCCCGAGGGCTCGACCTACGGCTGGGGCGTCACGTACTGGCGCGCTCTGCTCGACCGGCTCCAGGAGCACGACCCGGAGACGGCGCGCGCCCTCGACGAGAACTCCGTGCGGTGGACCGACGGTGTCGCCCACGTACGGGACCTGACGACCCGGCACAGCGGCGACCAGGGGCACGGCATCGGCCGCCACCGCCTGCTGGAGATCCTCGCCGCACGGGCCCGCGCGCTCGGCGTCCGGCTGGACTTCGAGCACGAGATCACCGCCGAGACCCTGCCCGCCGACGCCGACCTGGTGGTGGCCGCCGACGGTGTGCACAGTGCGCTGCGCAGCCGCCACGCCGACCATTTCGGCACTCGCCTCACACCCGGCCGCAACCGGTACGTCTGGCTCGGCACCAGCAAGGTCTTCGACGCCTTCACCTTCGCCTTCGTGGAGACCGAGCACGGCTGGATCTGGTGCTACGGCTACGGCTACGCCGACGACCGCAGCACCTGCGTCGTCGAGTGCTCACCGCGGACCTGGACGGGACTCGGGTTCGACCGTGCGAGCCAGGCCGACGGACTGGCCCTGCTGGAGAAGCTGTTCGCCGGCGTCCTGGACGGCCACCCCCTCATCGGCGGCTCCGGCGGAGCCCCCTGGCTGACCTTCCGCACCCTGACCAACCGCACCTGGCACCGCGACAACCTGGTGCTGATCGGCGACGCCGCCCACACCACGCACTACTCCATCGGGGCGGGCACCACGCTCGCCCTGGAGGACGCCATCGCCCTGGCCGGCGCACTGCGCGCGCACTCCGCACTCCCGCAGGCCCTCGCCCACTACGAGCGCGAACGCCGCGCGGCCCTCCTGCCCGTGCGGAGCGCGGCCCGCTACAGCGCCCAGTGGTACGAGAACCTGCCGCGCTACATTCACCTGCCCCCGGAGCGGATGTTCGCCCTGCTCGGCCAGCGCCACTCGCCCCTGCTGCCCCACGTCCCGCCCCAGCTGTACTACCGACTGGACCGGGCGGCCGGACGGCTGGACTCCCTGCGCCGCCTCAAACGCTGGCTGGGACCGAAGCTGGCCCGCACCGCGCACGCCCGGACACTGACCCCCGAGGACTGACCTCGCGGTCCAGGCCCGCGGACGCCTGTCCCAGAAGTGAGCCGGCCGCGGGCGGCCGGCCGGAGCGACCGGTGCCGTGCCCGCCGGTGACGGGTGACAGACTGACGCCATGGACGAGCGCACTTTCGACAGGTCGGGCCAGCACGCATCCGTCGTCGGTCTCGGTACGTGGCAGCTGGGGGCCGACTGGGGAGACGTCGACGACAAGGAGGCCCTGGCGGTACTGGAGGCGGCGGCCGAGGCGGGCGTGACCTTCTTCGACACCGCCGACGTGTACGGCGACGGACGCAGCGAGCAGACCATCGCCGCGTTCCTCAGCGGCAGGCCCGATCTGCACGTGCTCGTCGCGACGAAGATGGGCCGCCGGGTCGACCAGATCCCCGAGAACTACGTACTGGACAACTTCCGCGCCTGGAACGACCGTTCCCGCCGCAACCTCGGTGTCGACCGCGTCGACCTGGTGCAGCTGCACTGCCCGCCGACGCCCGTCTACTCCACGGACGAGGTGTTCGACGCGCTCGACACCCTGGTCGAGGAGGAGCGCATCGCCGCGTACGGCGTCAGCGTCGAGACCTGCCAGGAGGCGCTGACCGCGATCGCCCGGCCGAACGTGGCCAGCGTGCAGATCATCCTCAACCCGTTCCGCATGAAGCCGCTGCGTGAGGTGCTCCCCGCCGCGCGCGAGGCCGGCGTCGGCATCAT
Source organism: Streptomyces bullii (assembly GCF_042657145.1). Classification (NCBI taxonomy): domain Bacteria; kingdom Bacillati; phylum Actinomycetota; class Actinomycetes; order Kitasatosporales; family Streptomycetaceae; genus Streptomyces; species Streptomyces bullii. The sequence goes on along the minus strand of NZ_JBHSNY010000002.1, from coordinate 60,088 downwards.
CGCCCGCGTTCCGCTCGCCTCCGGCCTGCTGTCGGGCAAGTACACCAAGGACACCGTCTTCCCGGAGGACGACCACCGCACCTACAACCGGCACGGCGAGTCCTTCGACGTGGGCGAGACCTTCTCCGGTGTCGACTACGAGACCGGGGTCGAGGCGGCCGTCGAGTTCGCCGGGCTCGCCCCCGAGGGATACACCCCCGCCCAGCTGGCGCTGCGCTGGATCATCCAGCAGCCCGGCGTCACCACCGTGATCCCGGGAGCCCGCTCGCCCGAGCAGGCGCGCGCCAACGCGGCCGCCGCCCGGCTGCCGGAGCTGTCCGACGAGACGCTCGCCGCGATCCGCGACCTGTACGACCGCCGCATCAGGGACCAGGTCGAATCCCGCTGGTAGACCCGGCTGGGATCCCACTGGTGCACACCGTGGGTCACGGCACCAGGCGCAGCTGCCTCTCCTGCTCCTGGTCGCCGGAGGCGGCGCCCTGGTCCTGCGCCGTGAAGGAGTGGGCGAGGGTGTCGCTCGCCCGCTGCACGGCCTCCGGGGTGCCCTGGACGGTGACGGTCACGGGCGCGGACAGCCGAGCCGCCCCCTCCTGGCCGGACCCGGCCGCGGTGGCGTCGAAGGTCGCGGTGTGGACCGTCGCGTTCTCGTCGGCGGGGAACTCGTCCGGCGCCCCGAACACTCCCTCCAGGGCCCGCACGACCGCGCGTGCGTCGTCGACCCCTCCACCGCTGAGCGTCACGGTCAGCTGCGTACCGGACATACGTCCCACGACCTCCTCCAACCTGGGCATGACTGCGGTCCGTGTAACCGGCCGCCGACCGCTCAAACCGGGCCGGCCCGGGAGGACGGCCGCAGACGGGGAACCCACTGGGGAAGAAGAACGCGGGTCGGTCGAACCGGGAGGGCACGGTGTCGGACACAGCCGAAGGCGGGGGCAGGCGCCGAGGGCGCAACGAGACCGAGGAGGAGAGAGCGGACCGGATGTGGCAGGAGCTCATCCAGGAGGTCCGCGTGGCCCAGATGGGCGTGCAGATCCTGTTCGGCTTCCTGCTCACCGTCGTCTTCACGCCGAAGTACGACGATCTGTCCGGCACGGACCAGGCCATCTACCTCGCGACGGTCATCCTGGGCGCCTCCGCGACCGGCGCCCTGATCGCGCCGGTGTCGCTGCACCGCCTGGTCTCCGGGCGGCGCGTGAAACCGCAGGCGGTGCAGTGGGCGTCCCGGCTGACGCTGCTCGGGCTGGTGCTGCTGCTGGCCACCACCACCGCCTCGCTGCTGCTGATCCTCCGGGTGGCCACCGACGACGGCTCCGTGCCGTGGCTGGTCACCGCCGTGGTCGCGTGGTACCTGCTGTGCTGGTTCGGGTTCCCGCTGTGGCTGCGCCACCGTCACACGACGCGCTGACGCCGAGCGCGGCCAGCTGACGGTCGTGGAGCCGGCCGAGCAGCAACAGGGAGGCGCTCGCGCCGATCAGCGCGCAGAACATGTCCCACTGCGTGTCCCACACGTCGCCCTGGGTGGCGAGGAAGGCGTCCGCCGCGTGCCCGCCGGCCACGGCCGCCGCCCACTCGAGCATCTCGAACACCGCGCTGAAGGCCAGGCACGCGCAGGCCGTCAGCGGCGCCAGCCAGCGGCTGCCACGCAACGGCGAGGTGCGCACCAGCAGCTCCCGTACCAGGACGGCCGGGACGAAGCCCTGCATGAGGTGCCCGAACCGGTCGTAGGGATTGCGGTCCAGGCCGAGGGTGTCGCGCACCCAGTCACCGAGCGGCACCTCGGCGTACGTGTAGTGGCCGCCCACCATCAGCACGACCGCGTGGGCGGCCAGCAGGCAGCACAGCAGGTCCGTCAGTGGGAAGCGCCGCCACACCAGGACGACGAGCGGCAGCCCGACGATGACCCACACCGTCTCCAGGAACCATGTCAGACCGTCGTGCGGGCCCCAGGCCGACAGGACGAGCACCGCCGGCACGGCCCAGGCGAGCAGTACGGGCAGGGGACGGCGAGGCGCAGGGCGGGAGGGGGCGGGCTCCCGGGCGGTGGACGCGGCGGACATGCGGGCTCCTCTCGGTGGAGCCCATCGTGGCGGCGGGGCGGCGCCGTCCGCATGAGTACGGCTACTCAGCTCGCCCGTGCTCCGGCCCCGACGCCACCGCCGCGACGCAACGCCCCAAGGTCTCAGCCGCGACGTCTCGGTCCGCGACGCCTCGGCCCCGACGCCCCGGGCCGAACGTTTCAGCCCCCGGCGATGACGTCCGACAGGAACTCGTCGACCCGGACCTCCTCGCGCCCCGGCGCGACCACCTCGTAGGTCTCGCGCAGGAAGGCCGCGAGTGTGGCGGTCCACGCGAACACCACGGCGTGGTGACGGCCGCCGTCGGGGTGGGCGTCACCCAGGAACTCCATGCGCAGTTCCTCCCACGAGCCGCGCGACTCAGGGCGCATCCGCACGTCCCCGATCCCGACCGGACGGGTCAGGCCGTCCGCGAGCATCTCCCGGTCCAGCTGCCACCGGGCGAGCACCCGGCCGTCATGGCTGAAGACGACGGTGACGGCGAACGGGTCCGCCGCGTCGTAGCTCAGGTGGGCGAGCACCGGAAAGCGGTCCGTGACGCCCGCCTGAAGCTGCACGACCATGGTCTTGTGCACAAAGGAGTTCACGAGAGGGCCTCCGCAGGGAACCGACGTATCGCCCTCTAGTACCCCCGTTCCGCACATGATGCTCAGCCCTCCGGGTGATTCCCCCGCGCAACGAGTCGACGCACGCGCAGCCCGGGATCGGTCCCGTGCGACGAGGCCGGAGCTCAGCCGAAGGCGTCCCGCAGGGCCGGGAGCAGCGTCTTCTCGGACCAGTCCAGGTACGCCGGCTGCGACTCCCCGCCGATGTGGACGAGGGCGATCTCGGTGAACCCGGCCTCGGCGTACGGACGAACGGCCTCGACGAAGGCCTCCGGGTCGTCGCCGCACGGGATCGACTCCGCGACGTCGTCAGGCGTGACGAACTGGGTGGCCGACTCGAAGGCGTCCGGGTGGGGCAGCTCGGAGTTGACCTTCCAGCCGTTGCCGAACCAGCGGAACTGGGAGTGGGCGCGCTTGACCGCCGTGTCCCGGTCGGGGTCGTAGCACACCGGCAGCTGGCCCACCCGCGGCTTGCCCTCGCCGCCGTGCCGGTCGAACGCCTCCAGCAACCCGGCCTTGGGCTCCGTGGCGATCACCAGGTCGGCGAGCCGGCCCGCGAGCTCGCAGGACTGCTCGCCGGAGACGGCGATGCCGATGGGCGGAGGCTCGTCCGGCAGGTCCCACAGCCGGGCCGACTCCACGTCGAAGTGCGTGCCGCGGTGGTTGACATGACCGCCCTCGAACAGGGCGCGGATGATCTCCACCGCCTCCTCGAGCATCTCGTGCCGCACGTCCACGGACGGCCAGCCGCCGCCCACCACGTGCTCGTTGAGGTTCTCGCCCGAGCCCAGCCCCAGCCGGAAGCGGCCCTCGGACAGCAGCTGCAGGGTCGCCGCCTTCTGCGCCACCACCGCCGGGTGGTAGCGGAACGTCGGACACGTCACGTACGTCATCAACGGGATGCGCGACGTGGCCTGGGCGGCCGCGCCCAGCACACTCCACGCGTACGGCGAGTGACCCTGCGAGCGCAGCCACGGGAAGTAGTGGTCCGAGGTCACCGAGAAGTCGAAGCCCGCCTCCTCGGCCCGCACCACGTGGTCGACGAGCTCACGAGGACCGGCCTGCTCGGTCATCATCGTGTATCCGATTCGCACCATGGTCGCCGGGTCCCCGGCCGGCCGGTGACGGAAACGGCTCGATCGCCCGTCCCGTCACCTGCTTGCTGACGGACCGGACGTTCACGGCGCGCCGACGCGCACGGCCGCAGCACGAAGGCTCGCCGCACGACCAGCGCGGGCCGCGCCTCAGTCTGCGCCTGGGCGGAAGGTGCGCAGAAAGGTGCTCAGCGCCTCCTGGTTCGCCTTGTCCTCCCACTCGGCGGCGGGTGTCGTCCAGCGCAGCGAGAACCCCCGCCCGCCGCCGAGCAGGAAACCGCGCCCGAAGGTGCGTAGGCGATCACCGTCGACCTCGGCGTACCACTCCATGTCGGCGGCCTCACGCCCCTGGTGGGTCGTCGCCCGGATCTCGCCGATCCGCCGGTAGCCCCCGGTCCGCTCCAGGGTCGGTTCGACGTCGTCGCGCCAGACGGCCACGGGGTCCGGGCCGACGCGCTCGCTGTAGGTGACCGCGAGCGTGCGGTGGTCGCCCTCGGCGCCGAAGACGACGCGGTACGCCAGGTCGGCCTGGCGCGAGTTGTCCAGCCGCTTCCAGCCCTCGGGCAGCGCGACGGAGAAGCCCTCTGGTGCCCGGTAGCGGTCGAACCCCGGCGGCAGGGCGTCGGCCGGCGCCGACGCGGAGGGCTGGGCCGGGGACGACGCCGTGGGCGGGGCGGAGGGCGACCGCGTCGGCGTGGCCTCCCGGGACGGCGCGGTCGTACCACCGCCCGGACCCCCGCCTGTGCCGTCGTCCGTGGCGGAGGCCGGCGGACGGGACGGCGCGTCGGCGGCGGAGGTGCCGGTGCCGGGCAGTCCGTGCGTCACGGCGAGCACGGCCACCGCCACGGTGACGACGGCCAGGGCGGTTCCGGCGACCATCGTCCGCCTGCTCCACTCCCGGCCCGCGACGCGGGCGGCGGCGTAGGTGCCGCGCAGGCGGGGAACGGGCACCGCGCCCAGGGCGGCCTCGGGTTCCTCGCTCACCGCGCGGGTCAGGGCCTCACGGACCACCGGGCGCGTCAGCCGCTCCCGCGAGTCCTTGCGCAGCAGCCCCTGCACCACCTTGGTCAACGGCCCGGCGCGCACCGGCGTGCGCAGCGGCAGCCGGTCCACCCCCTTCAGCGTGGTCTCGGGCCGGCCCCGGTCACGGAAGGGCGGGCGCCCCTCGACCATCGTGTAGAGGATCGCGCCCAGCGCCCACAGGTCGGCGGCTGGCCCGACGCGCTCGTCGCGGGCCTGCTCCGGAGAGGCGTACGACGGTGCCGTGAGCCGGGGCGCGAGGGTCGCGCCGGCGAGCCCGTAGCCCGTGACGACGACGGAACCCCCCTCGCGCACGAACACCTGGCCCGGGCTGAGCTCGCCGTGCGTGATGCCCTCGGCGTGCGCGGCCTCCAGCACGTCGAGCAGCTCCAGACCGATGCGCGCGGCCCGCACGTAGGTGAACGTGCCCTGCTCGGTGAGGAGTTCGCCGAGCGGTGTGCCGTCGACCCACTCGGTGACGGTCCACAGCACACCCGCCTCCTCGACGGCGTCGATCACCGGCGCGATCCGCCCGGGGCACAGCAGCGCCATCGTCTCAAACGTGCGGATGACGCGCGCCCGGGCCCGGCGCTCGGTCTCGTGCGGGTCCTGCGGCAGCCCGATCTGTGTGACGAGGCACGGGCGGGACGTCTCGCCGATCCCGATGTCCTCCCCGTACCAGCAGATGCGGTTGGTCTCGCGATGGATGATGTCGAGCAACCGGTACCGTCCGGCGACCAACTGGTGTGTGGAGACGTGCGGCCTGCCCATGGTCATCCCTCGCTGAACCCGTGGCTCTCACCTTTCCCAGGGGTACGGGAAGCGGGGCGGGGTGCGTTCAACGACCTTGGAACTCCGCACCTTCTTGTCTTTTGTTCAAGAAAAAGCGGGCGTGTGTGCGAGGGAAAAGAGCCATGACGGACGGGACCGGGCCCCACCTCGGGCGGCGCGGTCGTACGGGGCCGCAGGGAATTCTGATTCCCGGGCAGCTACGGAAACCAATGCCCCTTGGCCGACCTGGCGGTAACCACGGGTAAAGAGAAGATGGCCACCACGCGGAAATCGCCCTTCCCGGCGGGAATTCGGCCCCGGAATCCCGAGCGCTGTCCGGCCCTCTCAGCGCAGCCCGAACCGAGCCGCCCAGGCGATCATTTCGCCGGTGGTCGCGTTGCCCCCGCACACCACCAGCCCGAGCCGCGCGCCGTCACCGACCCGCTGAAGGACCTGACGGGCGGCGGGCAGCAGGCACCCGGCGGCCGGCTCCGTCCACACCTTGGCGTGGTCGGCGAGGTCGAGCGAACCTCGCACGGCCTCCCGGTCCGGCACCACGAGCACCTCGGTGACCAGCGCCGAGACATGGTCGTACGTCAGTCGCGACACGGACGGGGCGCTGAGCGTCGACACGATCGACGACAGCTCGACCGGCACCGGTCCGCCCGCCGCCAGCGCCTCGGACATGGCCTGGGCGCCCTCGGTCTCCACGCCCCAGAGCCGTACGTCGGGGCGGCGGGCCCGCAGCGCCGCCGCGACACCGGCGATCAGCCCGCCGCCCCCGATGCTGACGAGCACGTCGGTCAGCTCCCCGGCGTCCTCGGCGAACTCCAGCCCCACGGTGCCCTGCCCCGCGATCACCACCGGGTCGTCGAAGGGATGCACCAGGGTCAGCCCCTCCTGCTGAAGCCGCGTCACCAGGGAGAAGGCGCCCGGCATGTCGTCCGTCAGCCGGACCGACGCACCGGCGGCCTCCGCGATCTCGACGGCACGGGCGGGTGCCGAGCGCGGCATGACCACCGTGGCCTTCACGTGGAGGGCGGCGGCCATGACCGCGAGGGCGATCCCGTGGTTGCCGCCGCTGACCGCCACGACCCCGGCCGCCCGCTCGGCCTCGCTCAGCGACAGCAGCTTCGCCGTCGCCCCGCGCGCCTTGAACGAGCCGGTGCGCTGCAACAGTTCCAGCTTCGCGGTGACCGGGACGCCGAGCAGGGCCGACAGTCCCGTGCTCGGCACGGTGGGGGTGCGCACGACGTGCCCGGCGATCCGCCCGGCCGCGTCCTGGATCTCACGGATGCCGATCACGGCAGTCCCCTCTCCGGCGCGTCGGTCGTGGTGCGCGCCGTACCGAACCCTTGCGCGCCGGTCAGGGACGGGTCAACCGTGATCCGGTCCGGGGCGGGTCGACCGTGATCCCGGCCGGGGACGGGTCACCCCCTGATCCGGTGCGGGACCGGTCGACCGTGATGCCCGACTCAGAGATCCCGGCGTACCAGGAAGCCGAGCAGCGCCCGCAGTTCGCCGGCCGCGCCCGCGTCGAGGGGTACGCCCGACAGTGCCGCCTCCACGGCGCTGAGGTGACGCCGTGCCTCGGCCAGTGCGGCCGACCGGCCGCCCGCCTCCTCGATCAGCGCGGCGGCCGCCTCGACATCGGTCTCCAGGAGGGCGGCGACCTGCCCGGCCTTGGGGGAGTCGAGCGCGACCAGCACGGGGAACGTCTTCTTCCGCTCCCGCAGATCGCCGTGCACGGGCTTGCCGGTGACCGTGGGATCGCCCCAGATCCCCAGCACGTCGTCGACGATCTGGAAGGCGATCCCGAGGTGCCGGCCGGCCCGGTCCAGCGCGGCGGCCGTCTCGGGGGCCACGCCGCCGAGCACGGCGCCCAGCGCCGCCGCGCAGCCCAGCAGGGCGCCCGTCTTGTGCTCGGCCATGGCCCGGTACTCCGCGGGACGCACCCGCTGCGGACCCGTCCAGGGGCGTGCGGCGAACAGCAGGTCGTCGGCCTGCCCGCGCACCAGGTCGCCCAGCGCCACGGACAGCGTCCGCACGGCCGCCGCGCCGCCCGGCTGAGCGGCGAGCGTCTCTACGGCCAGCGCGAACAGCGCGTCCCCCGCGAGGACCGCCGGGCCGGTGCCGTACGCCTTCCACACGGTGGGGCGGCGGCGCCGGGCCGCGTCGCCGTCCATGATGTCGTCGTGCAGCAGGGAGAAGGCGTGCACCAGCTCCACCGCGACGGCCGCGGCCACCCCGGCGCGCCGGGGCGCACCGGCCGCCTCGGCGCCGAGTACGGCCAGCGCCTGCCGTACGCCCTTGCCGCCCGAGGCGTCGGCGGGCGCGCCGCCCACCTCGCACCAGCCGAAGGAGTACGCGGCCATCTCCCCGACCCAGGGATGCAGCCGCCCGACGGCCTCGGCCAGCGCGGGCCGCACCAACGTGCGGCACCGGTCCAGGACTTCGGGCGCGTGGACCGGTGCGGCGGAGGGAAGCGCCGTCACCGTACGGCCTCCGTCTCCGCCGCGCCGGCCGGTGTGCCGAACTCCTCCTGGGCGCGCGCCACCATCTCCCGCGCGTGCCTGAGTCCGATCCGGTCCAACGTCCGGGCAAGGTCGGCCAGCTCCGTGGCCGTCTCCTCCCGGTCGCGGCCCAGCTTCGCCAGTGACTTGGCCAGCCCGAGCCGCGCCAGCGCCTCCCCGCGCGGCTCCCGCATGGCGCGGAACTCCGCCAGCGCCTGCTCGTACAGGTCACGGGCCTCGGCGTAACGCCCTGCGCGGTAGAGAACGTTGCCGCGCATCTTGTGGTTGTAGGCCAGCGCGCTGGACAGCTTCATCGCGCGGCATGTCGCCTCCGCCTCCGACAGCATGGCCAGCGCCCGCTCGGTGTCGCCGTCCCGTACCGAGATCACGTCGGCGAGTCCGCGCAGCGCCCAGGCGTGCCCGCGCCGGTCGTCGGCCCGCGCGGCGATCCCGGCCGCCTCCTCGAAGAGGGCGTAGGCGGTGTCGTAGGCGCCCGTGTTGCGGTGCATCTGCGCGATGCCCTCCAGCGCCCACACCGTGTGCCGCGCCTCGCCGCGCCGCCGGGCCTCGGCCAGCAACCGTTCGTGCAGCCGTCCGACGGCCTCGTAGTCGCCCTGGATCCGGCCGGTCTCGGCCAGCCCGGCGAGCGAGTAGCCGCGCACGACGATGTCCCCGCCGCGCTCCCCGAGGTCGGCCGCGAGCTGCAGCAGCCGCCGGGCCAGGGCGAAGGCGCCGCGCTGCCGGGCGAGGGTGCCGCCGCTCCACAGCGCCCAGGCCATCGCCGCGACGTCCCCGGCCTCGCGGGCCGCGCGGTAACTCGCCTTCCACGCCCGGTCCGCTTCCTCGACGCGTCCCAGGCGGCGGTGCGCCTCGGCCACCGCGAGTCCCGAGCGCGCCGCCTCGGCGGGCCGGCCGGCGCGCTCGGCCGCCCTCAGCTGCTCGGTTCCGGCGGCCAGCACCTCGGTCAGGGAGGAGTTGACGGACAGGGTGGTGAGGGCGCCCTGGTACTCGGGGGCGAATGCCTTGCCGTACATCGATGCCTTTCGGTCCACGTCGATACTCTGTATACACCGTGTGTATACAGAGTGCGTATAGAGCGTCGGGGATCAACCCTGGCCCAGGGGCCAGGGCGTCGTCTGTCGTCGGTCAAGACGTCGGCGGAGCGGACCGGGTTGCCTGTGAGGCGTAGATCACCTGACGGCGTATCAGTGCTGCTGCACCTTCTGCGGGGTCGCCTCGCTCGGCCGTACGACGACGTAGCCCTGGCCCTGCAGCATCAGCTGCACCGCCTCGCCGGAGCCGCCGCGCAGCATCGAACCGAGGGACTGCGAGCGGTGCAGCGAGGTCGCCAGGCCCGCGGTCCAGCCGACCACCGCGTCGGTGTCGACATACACCGGGTACTGCGGTGAGACCGGGATGACCAGGGGATTGCCCTCGCACACCAGGCCGAGCCGGCCGTGGCCGGTGAAGACGCTGTTGAACAGGCCGCCGCCGGTGATGCCGGCGCCCTTCACGGTCGCGATGCGGTACGACAGCGAGGCGTCGAAGCACAGCACGTTGCGGCCGTTGACGGTGAACTCGTCGCCCGGGTCGACCTCGACGACGAAGACGTTCTGCGCCTCGTGCGCGAACCAGGCCTCGCCCTGCCCGCGCACCGCCATCAGCGGCAGTCCCTCCCCGGTGACCGCGCGTTTGAGCATGCCGCCGACACCCTGGCCTTTGCGCTCGAACTGGAGGTTGCCGCGGTAGGCGACCATCGCGCCCTGCCGGGCCAGCATCTCGCCGTTCACCGCGTACCGGATGCACTTGGCGTTCTCGATCGTCATGCCCGGCGCTGTGGCGGGCTGCACCATGTGCTCACTGGAAAAGAGGTCACCCTTCATACGGGCATCCTCACCCGGACGGATCGCTTCCGCCTAGCTCGCGGACGGGTGACACCCCGGCGCTGCGCGGGGGCGCCGTCGGTGCGCGGTCAGCCGCCGAACAGCTGCGTCCAGTACGTGCCCGCCCGGCCGCCGCCGGCGAAACCGATCCCGATGTGGGTGAAGTCCGGCTTGAGGATGTTGACACGGTGACCCGGGCTGTTCATCCAGCCCTCCACCACATCGGCGGGGGAGCGCTGGCCGCAGGCGATGTTCTCGCCGATCGAACGCCGGGTGAAGCCGGCGGCGGCGGCCCGGTCCCAGGGGCGGTGGCCGTCGGGGGAGGTGTGGGAGTAGAAGTCGCGCGCCACCATGTCCGCGCTGTGCGCCTGCGCGGCCGTGGTGAGACGCGGGTCAGGGGCCAGCGGGCGCAGTCCGGCCCTCGCGCGTTCCCGGTTGGTCAGCTCGACGACACGGACGGCCGCGCCGGCCAGGCCCTCCGGCGTGAGAGGCCTGGCCCACAGCGCCACCCAGTACATGTCGCCGGAGGGGCCGCCGCGGGCGCACGCCAGACCGGCGTGGGTGAAGGCCGGTTCGCGCAGGGTGCGGCTCGGGGCCTCGGTGCGCAGGCAGTGGGCGACGAACTCGGCGGGCGTGCGCGGGCCGGAGACCAGGTGCTCGCCGACCGTGAGATACGGGAACCCGGCGGCGATCACCCGCTGGTACACGGAGACCCCGTCCCGGCTCTCGACGCCGAGGCGCCCGGCGGCGGCCAGCGCGGCGGCATGCTCCCGGGCGGCGGCAACCAGGCGGACGTCGAGAGCGATCGGCGGTGAACCGACCGTTTGCCGGGCCGCGTTGACCGGACCGAGGAAGTCGTCGGGGACGGTCGGCGGTGGCGGGGCGGTGGGCAGTGCCGGGCTGGCCGGCGGGGGCGGTCCGGTGGGTCGTACCGCACTGGTTGGCGGTATCGGGGCGGTCGCCGGTGCCGCGCTGGTCGGGGGTGCCTGCACTGGCCGTCGCCCCGGGGTGGTCGGCGGTGCCTGAGCCGCGGGCTCGGCGTCCAGGATCTCCACGCCGAAGTCCCGTGCGAGGGCCGCCAGCCCCTCGGCGTACCCCTGTCCCAGGGCGCGCAGCTTCCAGCGGTCGCCGCGCCGGTAGATCTCCGCGAGCAGCAGGACTGCTTCCTGGCGGGGGCGAGGCGGGGCGAACCGGGCGACGACGCGGCCGCCGGCGTCGGCCACCTGGAGCACGGGGGAGGGCAGGCGGCCGAGGGGGGTGCCGGGCTCGGCGGGGCTGACGGCCACCGTGACCCGGGTGGCGCCGGCGCGCAACCGCGGTGGGTCGACGGTCAGCGTGTCGCCCCGCAGCCGGGCACCCGGGGCGTCCGGCTGGTTGTAGAACACGAAGTCGCCGTCGTCCCGGACCTTGCCGCCGTCGTCCGTGACGAGCGCGGACACGTCGAAGGGGCCGGGCACCCGGACGGTCACGACGCCGCCCGGAAGGGGCAGATTGCCTCCGGGGACCAACTCGCTCATCGCGCCGCCCTGCTGTAGTCGTGACCGTCGACGCAGCCGTCGTCGTCATGCCGGACCGATGGGTGATGTCCGGGCAACGCGCACCGCGACGTGAGGGTTCCCCGCCCGGCGGCCCGGTCAGTCCCGGGCGCTCCCCGGAGCAGCGTCCGCGTACCGCTCGGCGTCCTCCGACGTGGGCACGTGCGCACCCGGCGTGGCGTCGCGCCACGTCGTCGTCCGCTTGCCGCAGAACGCGGAGTCCAGGGTGCGCAGCATGGTGGTCATCACCCTGGCGTTGTTGGAGGTGTTGGCGAGCGCGGTGAGGCTGCGCCGCCCGTCCTTCGACGCGAACGCGTAGGTGTAGTAGCCCTGCACGGCGCCGGTGTGCCCGTACACCGACACCCCGCAGGACAGGTCGCGCCGTCGCAGCCCGAGCCCGTACGCCTGGCCGGTGCCCGCGGGCACCCACCGGCGCATCTGCTCCAGACCCTCGGCGGAGGTCAGCCGGCCGCCGAGCAGTGCCGTCAGGAAGGTGTTCAGGTCGCGTGCGCTGGAGATGACCGCCCCCGCGCTCTGCGCCCAGGACACCGTCTGCTCGGTGGCGTCGACCAGGGCGGCGCCGGCCGCGTCCGGGGTGAGGTAGCCGCGGGTGTGGCGGCCGGGGATCGTGGTGCGGGGATGCACGTAGAAGGTGTCGGTCAGCTGCAGCGGCGCGATGATCCGGTTCCGGTACTCGGTCGCCAGCGAATTCCCGGTCAGTTTCCTGATGAGCATCCCGGCGACGACGAAGTTGGTGTTCGAGTACGAGTAGACGCCGCCGGGCGGGGTGGTCCTGGGGTGCTTCAGGGAGCGGCCCACCAGGTGGCGCAGGGTGAAGACCTTGCTGCGGACCGCCTCGAAGCCGGGAACCGTACGGGAGAACATGGCGTTCGTGTAGTCGTACAGGCCGCTGCGGTGGCTCAGCACGTGACGTACGGTGATGCGGTCGTCCGGCAGGAGGCCGGGCAGATGGCGGTTCACCGAGGCGTCCAGGTTCAGCTTGCCCTCGTCGGCCAGTTGCAGCAGCACCACGGCGGAGAAGGTCTTGGTGACGCTGCCGATGCGGAAGCGGTCGGTGGTGCGCAGGGCCCGCCCGGTCCTCCGGTCGGCGACACCGGTGACCGTCTTCAGGACCGTGCCGTGATCGTCGATCCGGGCCAGCGCCCCCGGCGCGCCCTGCGACCGGGCCGTACGCAACACGCTCCGAAGGCCCGTCAGATCGGGCGCCGGCGCCGCACCGGCCCACCCCGCACCGGATCTCTTGGGGACAGGTACGTGGGGCACGGCCTGCGCGGGGACCGCCAGGAGCGACAGTGTGACCGCCGCTGCCACTGCCGCCGTGCTCCCGCGCACCGTTGCTGCTGAGACCATCCGGCTCTTCTCCCGTTTCTGCTCGTGCTCTGATGCGAGATCGATCACACACGCGCGAGGCAACCTGCTCGCATCCCGTCACATCTCCACAGCCGACGCGCCGTTGGCCGGTCTCCGGTCTCCGGTCTCCGGTCCGCGAGCGGTGCGGATGCGCGCAGTATCGCCGTCAGATGCGCATAAAGCGAGCATGTCGGCTTTACATGGACATGTCGTATCTACCAGGGTCTTCCTTCGGGGCCCGACCAGCCCCTGTGGCGCCCAACAGCGCTACGCAAGACGGCGGTTGGGGATCCGGCCGCCTGCGAACGAAGGACCTCCCAGCAGTGCGCAGAGCACACATACGCAGCTTGGCCGTCGCCGTCGCCGTGACGACGGCCGCCACGGGCCTGGCGGGAACGGCCGTGGCGGATCCGGCCATGAGGGCGGACCGCGGTAGGGCCCCCTCCTCCGCCGACTCCGTCGTGGACGCGGCCCGCGCCGCCGCCTTCGCCCACGCCTCGGCCACCGGGGTCAGCCCAGAGGACGACCTGCGGGCCCAGGACGTGATGATCGACCCGGAGGGCGCACGCCACGTCCGGTTCGTACGGGCCCAGCGGGGCATGCCCGTGCTCGGCGGCGACCTCGTCGTCCACCTCACGAAGCGGCTGGCGTACGCGGGCGTCACCCGCGCCGCCGACCACACCGTCCGGCCCACCACGGTCCGGGCCCGCCTGACGGCCCGCCAGGCCGAACAGCGTGCCTCCGCCGTCGCCGGGGGGACCGCCGGCGACGCCCAACCGGTCGTCGACGCCCGCGGTGGGGCTTCCGCCGTGGCCTACCGGGTGCGGGTGAGCGGCAGCGCCACGGCCGAGGCCGGCGGTTCGCGGACGGTCGTCGTCGACGCCCGCACCGGAAAGGTGCGCAGCAACACGCCCGACAGCGACGGCTTCCTGTCACCCGGGCTCCTCGACACCCTGCGCGAGCGCGGCGAGCGGCTCGACCCCGCCACCGGCACCGCCCCGCGGCCCACCGGGCTCACCGCCACCCCGGCCGCGGGCGCCCGTTACCCGGCGCCCGCGACCGGCACCGGCAGCTCCCTGTTCGCCGGCAAGGTCCCGCTCACCACCACCCGGACGGCCCGCACCAGCTACGTCCTGAAGGACCCGAACCGCTGGGGCACCGAGACACGGGACGCCAAGAACCTGGAGCCGGGCAACTTCGCCCGGGGCAGGAAGTTCACGTCCACCACCAACAAGTGGGGCAACGGCGCCGTCTCCAGCCGCGTCAGCGCCGCCGTCGACGCCCAGTACGGCATCACCAAGACCCTGGACTTCTACAGGAAGACCTTCGGCCGCAAGGGCGTCGAGAACAACGGCAAGGGCGCCCGCGCGATGGTCCACTTCGGCAAGAAGGTCGCCAACGCCTTCTGGGACCCCGCCTGCGCCTGCATGCTCTACGGTGACGGCGACGGGCGGATGTTCACCAAGCCCCTCGTCGTCCTGGACGTCACCGGCCACGAGCTGACCCACGGCGTCGTCGACGCGACCGCCCGTCTCGAGCCGACGTACGTCGACGAGGACGGCAACCAGTACGGCGAGCCGGGCGCACTGAACGAGTCCCTCGCGGACATCTTCGGCTCGGCCGTCGAGTTCTCGGCCGACAACCCGAAGAACCCGCCCAACTACCTGGTGGGCGAGAAGCTGGGCCTGGCCCAGAAGTTCCTGCGCCGCCTGGACCGTCCCTCCCTCGATCGGCTCGAAGGCGCCGTCGACTACTGGTCACCGGCGGTACGCCACGCCGAGGTGCACGCCGGCTCCGGCGTCTCCTCGCACGCGTACTACCTGCTCGCCGAAGGCAGCGGCCGAAAGAGGATCGGCGCTGTCACCTACGACTCGCCGACCCACGACGGCCGGCCGGTCAAGGGCATCGGACGCGCCAAGGCCACGGCGGTCTACTACCGGGCACTGACCCGTTACATGGTCTCCAGCACCGACTTCCACGACGCGCGCGTGGCGACGCTGAAGGCGGCCAAGGACCTGTACGGGTCCGGCAGCACGGAGTACAAGGCGGTGAACCGGTCCTGGGCCGCCGTGGGCGTCACCGCCGCCAACACGCCGGCCACGCGGTCCTGACCGCGGCCACCCAGCGCGTGAGCCGGGCGGCGAGCCCGCCCGGCTCACCGCCCTCAGGGATGACTGACCAGGTTGGCCACGTTCGTCGCGGAGTTGGACGGGCCGCCCCGGTCGTTGACGACGTGCCGGATGGTGCCCGTACCGCCCAGGGACACGGTCACCATGCTGCGGAAGCGGACGTTCGGGTGGTTCGGGGCCTCGATGGCGCGCTCGGCCGTCACGCTCGGGTTGACGTTGAAGTAGCAGTAGCTGCCGAGCCCGTAGGCCTGGTGGCTGGTGACGGAGTTTGCGACCTTGTAGGCGGCGTACCCCTGTGTGGAGCCGTTCATCCAGGCCGCCTGGTTCGGCGGGTCGTACGGCATCTCGTTCTGGTAGAAGTACGTGCGGCCGCCGTTGCCGTTCCAGACGGTCTGGTGCTTCTGGTAGTGCTCGACGAACAGCCCGTACATCGTGACGTCGTCGCCGTTGACGACCAGCCCGGTGTCCGCCGTGTTGACGGTCCAGCCGACGCCGTCGCCGTGGTCGGCGCGCCAGATCCACAGGTGGTCGCCGATGACGTCGTCGCTGTTGATCGTCAGGCTCGTGGTGGCCTTGCCGACGGCGGGGCCGCCGACGCGCAGGAACACGTCGTGCAGTGAGCTGGGGTCGGCGCCGTGGTCGGCGGACGAGCCGCTCGGGCCCATCTCCAGCAGCTGGGCCGAGTTGGTGGTGCCGGCGTCGAAGAGCAGTCCGGCCAGCTTGACGCCGTCCACGTCGGTGACCGTCATCGCGGTGATGCCGTTGTCGGGGATCAGTGTCGCCAGGCCGAGGCCGAGGACGACCGTGCCGGGGCGGGTCACCCTGAGCGTCTGGTTCAGGTGGTACACCCCGGGGGTGACCAGCAGGTGCTTGCCGGCGGCGAGCGCCTCGTTCATCTGCGCGGCCGTGGCGCCCGGCTTGACGACGAAGAAGTCCGACAGCGGCAGCGAGGAACCCGCCGGTGTGCCCGAAGCCCAGGCCACGCCCGAGGAGTTGGTGCGCAGGGCGGGCACGAACACTTTCCAGGCGCCGGCGGAGTCGACGTACAGGAACGGCTTCTCACGGGTCACCGGGCTCTGCGCCACGGTCGTGTACGGCGGACTGGGGAAGCTGGTCGCGGGTACGCCCTGACTGCCGACGAAGACCATGTTCCAGTTCGAGCCCGTCCAGCTGCCGAGCTGCGAGTTGCGGGTCAGCCACTGCTGCTGGGAGCCCGAGCGGACCTGGCCGTCGACCTTGGAGTCGGCCAGATAGCCGCCGCTGGACCAGCCGCCGTCGTCCAGCTGGAGATTGCCGCGCAGATGCATGCGCCGGTACGGAGCGGCCTGCGACACCGCCCAGCGGTCGGTGCCGGACGTGGGCGTCACCGACAGGTTCTCCGCCGCCCGCCAGAAGTTCTGCGTGGCGTTGCCCTGGAACCAGTCCGCCTCCGCGTGCACCGAGCCCCGGATCGTCACGTCGTCGGGGGAGAGACCGAGACCGGCGACCTGGGTGTAGAAGCCGACGTTGGCGTCCGCCGTGTAGGTGCCGGGCTTGAACAGGAAGGCCTTGCGGGCGCTGCCGAACTGGTTGGTCTCCTGCTGCGCGAAGGCCGCGTCGAGGCTGCTCTGGATGGTGGCGGCCGGCGTCGAGGGGTCGAACACGGTGACGTTGGGGCCCAGGTCCGGTGTGCCCGGCGGTCGCGGCGCGTCGACCGGAGCGACGTGGAACGACTGAGCCGCGGAGCCGTTGCAGGTGTACTGCTGGAGCTGCACGCCGTCCGCCGTCGAGGCGGCCGGCACGTCGAGGCACTTGCCGCTGTGGCGGTTGACGAAGCGGAAGGCGCCGTCGGGTTCGGCGACGGCCTGCCACCGCTGGTTGGCGCCGCCGCCGTACGTCCACAACTGCACCAGCGCCCCGTCGGCGGCGGAGACGCCGGTGACGTCCCAGACCTTGG
The DNA here is from genome assembly GCF_042657145.1 of Streptomyces bullii. Taxonomy (NCBI): domain Bacteria; kingdom Bacillati; phylum Actinomycetota; class Actinomycetes; order Kitasatosporales; family Streptomycetaceae; genus Streptomyces; species Streptomyces bullii. The sequence goes on along the minus strand of NZ_JBHSNY010000002.1, from coordinate 43,153 downwards.
CCGCGTCGCCCCGGTTGCCTACCCGTACGTCCCCGGATCCCGCGTCCTGGAACTGCCACTGCTGGGCCTGGGTGCCGTTGCAGGCGTACTGCTGGACGGCGGTGCCGTCGGCGGTCCCGGCGGCGCGGGCGTCGACGCACTTGCCGCTGGCCTTGTTGACGACGGTGGCCCAACCGGTGGGCAGTGCAGCCGCTTCGGCGCCCTGCGCGGCGTGGGGCAGGGCGACGGTGGCGCCGGAGCAGGTGACCGCGAGGAGGAAGGCGGCGAGCAGCGGTCGTGGCCGGCCTCGGCCGGAGGAGGACGTTCGAAGTCTGCGAGCTGTCTCGGGCACGGAACTCTCCCAGGGGTGTGGGGGGTTGGGGTGGTGCTGTGCGCGACGGTGGTGACCGGTGAACCTAAAGGTCCGTACCAGATACGTCAAGGCGTAAGACAAGGTCTGAAAGAAGTGGGCGCACGCGGCCCGGCCCGCCGACCGGTCAGCCCGAGGTGGTCGGTGCCGGAGTGATCAGGGCCTCCCGGTAGGCGATCGCCACGGCCTCCGTGCGGCTGGACGCGCCCAGTTTGGCCAGGATGTTGGAGACGTGCACGCTCGCCGTCTTGCCGCTGATGAACAGCTCCTCGCCGATCTGCCGGTTGCTGCGGCCGAGCGCGAGCAGCCGCAGCACGTCCTGCTCACGCGCGGTGAGCACCGCCCGGTGTCCCGCACCGGGCGGCGTGTCCCACAGACGGCCGCGGCGGACCAGGGCGTCCACCCGCTCCCGCAGCGGGGTGGCGCCGAGCCGGTCGGCGCTCTCCCGGACCGCACGGGCCTCCACGGCGGCCTCCGCGCGGCGCTCGGCGGTGAGCAGCGCCTCGGCGTACCGCAGACGGCAGCGCGCCCGTTCGTAGACGTCGCCGAAGCCGAACGCCTCCACCGCCTTCGCCCAGGCCGCCACGTCCGGCCCGGACACGGCCCGCGCCCACTCCGCCTCGCTACGGGCCAGCCACGCCTGCCCCTCCGGCCCCTGCGGCCTGCCGTCCTCGCCCTGGCCGGCCGTGGCGCGGGCCAGGTCCACGAGTTCGTCGGCGGTGTCCGCCCAGCGCCGGGCCCCGGCCTCGTCGCCGGACGAGCGCAGTCGGGCCGCCGCGTCGGCGACCGCCGACAGCGCCAGCGCGGCGAGCCGGACCGTGACGTCGGGGCGGGTGCCCGCGGCGTCGGTGAGGGCCGTGACCGTGGACCGCAGCCGGCCGACGGCCTCGTCCGGATCGCCCCGCAGCGCGGCCGCGTCGGTCAGCACGATGCCCGCCACCAGCGTCGCCAACCAGTCGAACGGCCCCTCCAGCAGGGCACGGGCCCGGTCGGCGGCCCCGAAGTCGCCCCGCGCGAGGGCCACGTACAGCGCGGGCCCGACCGTGTACCCGGCGGTCACGGGCAGCACCTCGGCGTCGGCCGCCGCCGCCCGGCCGCACTCGTCCCACCGGCCCAGCGTGTACAGCACCAGCAGCCGCAGGTACCGCATCTCCTGCGGATACGGCGAGGACAGCAGCCCCGCGCGGCGTGCCCGCTCCAGTCCCTCCGTCAGCCAGGGCAGGCATTCCTCCAGGTCACCGGACTCGTAGTGGCCCATCGCAAGGTGGAACAGCGCGCGCAGCTCGACCGGCGCGTTGCCCGAGGCACGCGCCAACTCCCGGGCCCGCAGCAGCCGCTCACGTCCCCCGGGCGTGCCACGGCCGCCGTCCTCCACAGTGGCCAGGGAGACCAGGAGGTCGGCTTGGGCGTCGGTCAGGCCCAGGCGCTCGGCGGCGCCCAGGGCCCGGCGCGCGACGGGCACGGCGGTGCCGGTCGCGCCGACCTGGCGCGCCGCGATGACGTGCGTGGCCGCCGCCCACACCCATGTCGCGGACGCCGGCTCGTCGGGGATCATGGCCAGCGCCTCGCTGCTGTGGGTGTAGGCCGCCGTGAGGCTGTCGACGTTCAGCAGGTTCCCGGCGAGGGTGTAACGGACCCGGGCGGCCAGGTCGGAATCGGCGTCCTGGCCGAGGTCGGCCAGCGCGGACCGGGTGAGGGCCACCGCGCGGTGCAGTTCGCCGGCGTGGGCCGCCGCGGCCGAGGCGCGCAGCGTGAGCGTGACGGGGCCGACGCCGCCGCCCGAGGGACGCGCGGCGGGATCCACCGCCGGCCACAGGTCCAGGGCCGCTTCCAGGTGCCGCAGCTCCTCGGCGGGCGCACCGACCCGCTGGGCGTGGTCGGCGGCTTCCAGTGAGGCGGCCAGTGCCTCGGCCAGGTCGTGGCTCTCCCGGTAGTGGTGGGCACGCTCCGCCGCGCTCTCGCCGCGGTGTCCGCGGCGGGCGAGCAGCCGGGCGAACGCGCCGTGCAGCCGGGCCCGTTCCCCCGGGAGCAGATCGGCGTAGACCGCCTCGCGGGCCAGGGCGTGGCGGAAGGAGTAGGTGTCGTCGTCGCCCGCGACGAGCAGCTGCCGCCCGACGGCCTCGCGCAGCGCCGCCTCCAGCTCCTCCTCGGGCAGCCCGACCGCCTCCCTCAGCAGGTCGTGTTCGACCCGGCGCCCGGCGACGGCGGCCGTGCGCACCACGTGCTGCGCGGTCTCGGGGAGCTGCTCGAACCGGATGAGGAGCACGTCGGCCAGACCGCTGGGCACGCCGCCCGCCTCCGCGTCGGTCGCGGCGAGCAGTTCCTGCGCGTAGAAGGCGTTGCCCTCGGCGCGTTCGACGATCCGGCGGACCGTGGGGTCAGGCAGCGGGCGGGGCCCCAGGGCGCGCACCAGCCTGGCCACGTCGCCGTCCGGCAGCGGCCGCAGCTCCAGCCGTTCGACGGCGGGCAGCCGCACCAGTTCGGCCAGGAGCGGGCGCAGCGGGTGACGGCGGTGCAGGTCGTCCGAACGGTAGGAGGCGAGCACCGTGATCCGGTGGGCGGGGGCGCCGGCCGCGGACCGCTGGAAGGTGCCGCGTCCGAGCAGGAACCGCAGCAGGTCGCGGGAGGACTGGTCGGCCCAGTGCAGGTCCTCCAGCACGAGGAGCAGCGGCGCCACGTCCGCCACCCGGGCCAGCAGCCCCGCCATCCCTTCGAACAGCCGCAGTCGCCCGTCCACATCCCGCGCGGCGTCGGTCCCCGCGCCCAGCAGCCGGTCGACCACGGGATGCGCGGCCAGGACGCCCGCGAACCGCTCGTCGCCCGCGAGCCGCCCCAGCACCTCCGTGAACGGCAGGTACGGCAGTCCGACGTCCCCGAGGTCGACGCAGTGCCCGGTGACCACCGTCGTCCCCGCCCCGGCGGCCCGCCCGGTCACCTCGTCCAGCAGCCGCGTCTTGCCGACCCCGGCGTCCCCCGCGATCAGCACGGCCCGGGCCTCACCCCCACGGGCGCGCTCCAGCACCTCGGTGAGCCGGGCGAGTTCGTCGTCCCGCCCGACGAGCGGCGTGGGGAAGGAGGTCGGCGACACACCGTCCATCCTGTCATGTCACGCATGACGGCAGGGGTGCGGGGAACCGCGCGACCGCCCCGAACGACCCGCGGCCGCCGCCGCACGAAAGATCCCGTCCTAGGCGCGCAACGTCCTCGCCCAGTCCACCGGCACCCGCCCCGCCGGCCCCGGAGCCGGCTGGTCCGCGGGGTGACTCACGGGCGGCGCCAGATCGGGCCCGGACTCGTACAGCGCGTTCGACGCGTAGTCCCAGAACCAGTCCTCACCGGGCTCGAAGCTCTGGACCAGGGGGTGCCCGGTGTCCCGGTAGTGAGCCGTCGCGTGCTTCGCGGGCGAACTGTCGCAGCACCCGACGTGCCCGCACTGGGCGCACCGCCGCAGATGGAACCACCATCCGCCGTCGGCCTCGCATTCGACGCACCCCGTGCCGCTCGGCGGGGCACTGGGGTCGATTCCGCTGGTCATACCGGCTCCTCCGACGTGTCGGGTTCTGGGGCGGTGAGCGGAAGGAGCACCTGGAACCGCGTGTCCCCGGGTTCGGACTCCACCTGGATCCCGCCGTGATGTTTGTCGACCACGATCCGCCAGGAGATGTCGAGTCCCAGCCCGGTGCCCTCACCCACCGGCTTGGTCGTGAAGAAGGGATCGAAGACGCGCCCGCGGATCTCCGGCGCGATCCCGGTCCCCGTGTCGCGGAACTCCACCAGCAGCCGGTCGTGCTCCCGCCCCGTCCGCACGGTCAGCGTCCCTTCCCCGCCCGCGCTGTTGATCGCCGAGACCGCGTTGTCGATCAGGTTCGTCCACACCTGGTTGAGCTCCGCCGGGTACGCCGGGACGCCCGGCAGCGTACGGTCGTAGTCCTTCACGACCTTGATCCGCTCCCCGATCTTGCCCGAGAGCATCACCAGCGTGCTGTCGAGCAGTTCGTGGACGTCCACGACCCGGTAGGGCGCGCGGTCCAGCTGCGAGTACTGCTTGGCGGCGTCGACCAGGTGCGAGATGCGGCTGGTGGAGTCCTCGATCTCGTCCATCAACAGCTCGGTCTCGACCGTGTAGCTGAGCCACCCGACCGCGCCCGGCAGGAGCTCCTCGTCCACCGCCGCCGCGACCTGGTCCAGCCAGTCGACGTCCAGGCCCGCCTGGACGAAGGTGGGCGCGATCCGCCAGCCCTCCGGGATGCCGTGGTCGTCGAGCCAGTCGGTGAGTTCGTCCTCGCGGTCCGCGGCCTCCAGCGGGCTGAGCGCGGTCGCCTTGGCGACGCGTTCGGCGGTGCGCTCCTGGATGTCGATGAGGTTGGCCAGCGTCTCGCGGGAATAGGTCCCGGCGGAGATCACCCGCAGCTTGTGCCGCATCTTCGCGACCCGCTCGCGCAGCGTCGCCGTGGCCCGTACGGCCGCCGCGGCCGGGTTGTTCAGCTCGTGGGTCAGTCCGGCCGACAACGAGCCCAGCGCCAGCAGCCGTTCGCGCTGCCCGATCATCCGCTGGGTGTTCTTCGAGCCGAAGAACAGCCCCTCCAGGAGGTGGACCGCCATCGGGAACCACTCCTGCATGACGCTCGCGAAGGTGTCGGCCGGCAGCACGAAGAACCGCGTCGGCTCGGTCACCCGCATCGAGTTGGTGTAGACCTGCCGCACCCGGTCCCCGAGGTAGGCCTGCATCGCGCCCGCGTACACCCCGCGCTGCGAGGTCCGGGTCACCTCCACGTCGTCCCCGCCGACCCGGCGGGACAGCACCACCGTGCCCTCGATCATCACGTAGAAGCAGGTCGCGGGGTCACCCTCGGCGTACACCGGCCCGGGCTCGAACCTCTCCACCCGTCCCTCGGCGCACAGCCGGCCCAGCTGCTCGGGCGTCAGCTTCTCGAACAGGAACAGGGAGCCGATCTCCTGCGGGCTGCACGGCACCGGCCGCCCGCTCACGACTGCTCCAGATACCGGTGGACGAGCATGACGGCCATGGCTCCCTCTCCGACGGCGGACGCGACCCGCTTGGCGGACTCGGCGCGGGCGTCGCCCGCCACGAACACGCCGGGGACGTTGGTCTCCAGGTGGTACGGCGGCCGGTCCAGCTCCCAGCCCGCCGGCGGCCGCCCGTCGGGCGTCAGATCGGGCCCGGCGAGGATGAACCCGCGCTCGTCCCGCAGCACCGTGCCGTCCAGCCAGCCGGTCAGCGGGGCCGCCCCGATGAACACGAACAGCCACTGGGCGTCGACGTGTTCGGTCGCTCCGCTCGCCACGTCGCGCAGGGTCAGCCGTTCCAGGTGGCCGTCGCCGTGCGCGGCCTCGACGGCCGTCCCCGTGCGCACGAGGATGTTCGGCGCCTCCTCGATCTGCTGGATCAGGTAGTGCGACATCGACGCCGCCAGGGACTCCCCGCGCACCAGCAGCGTCACCGACTTGGCGCCCCGGGACAGGTACATCGCCGCCTGACCGGCGGAGTTGGCGCCGCCCACGATGTACACGTCCTGCCCGTGGCAGGAGGGCGCCTCCGTCAGCGCCGACCCGTAGAACACGCCGCAGCCGGTCAGCTCCTCACAGCCGGGCGCCTGGAGCTGCCGGTAGGACACGCCGGTCGCCAGGATCACGCTGTGTGCGGCGACCGCCGAGCCGTCGGAGAACCGTACGATCCGGGCGGCGCCGCTCACCTCAAGTCCGGTCACCTCGCGCGCGGTGAGGATCTCGGCGCCGAACTTGGCCGCCTGGCGCCGCGCCCGGTCGGTGAGCTGCGCGCCCGACACGCCGTCCGGGAAGCCGAGGTAGTTCTCGATGCGGGAGCTCTGCCCGGCCTGCCCGCCGGTCGCCGACCGCTCCACCAGCACCGTCCGCAGCCCCTCCGAGGCCCCGTACACGGCCGCGCCGAGCCCGGCCGGGCCGCCGCCGACGACGACGAGGTCGTAGAAGTCGGCCGTCGGCGTCGTCGCGAGTCCGACCCGGGCGGCGAGGTCGACGGCCTCCGGTTCGACCAGGGGCGTGCCGTCCGGGGTGACGACCACCGGCAGCCGCATTCCGTCCTCGCCGGCGGCGGCCAGCAGCCGCCGCCCCTCCGGCTCGTCGGACGAGTACCAGCGGTAGGGCACCTGGTTGCGGGCGAGGAACTCCCGGATGTCCGAGGAGCGCGCCGACCAGCGGTGCCCGACGACCTTGGTGGCGGGCACGGGCCGGTGGTCGCTGCTCCGCCAGGCCCGCAGCAGGTCGTCCAGCACCGGGTAGAGCTTCTCCTCGGGCGGGTCCCACGGCTTGAGCAGGTAGTGGTCGAGGTCGACGACGTTGATCGCGTCGATCGCCGCGTCGGTGTCCGCGTACGCGGTCAGCAGCACCCGTCGCGCGCCCGGGTACACGTCCAGCGCGTGCTCCAGGAACTCGATGCCGTTCATCCGCGGCATCCGGTAGTCGGCCAGGATCACGGCCACGAGATCGCCGCGCAGCTTCAGCTCCCGCAGCGCCTGCAGGGCGGACTCGCCCGACTCGGCCCGCACGATCCGGTACGACGCCCCGTAGCGCCGTCGCAGATCCCGGGCCACGGCGCGGGAGACTCCCGGGTCGTCGTCCACGGTCATGATGACGGTGCGCGCTGCGTCGGCGGCCTGTGCCATACGTCCCCCACGTCGAGCCGGTCGGATTCACGGCACGGCGAGCCCTGGTGCCACCGCGGCCCCGCGCCGACCTTCGCCCATCGTATGGTCGGGCGTTCCGCTTCGCCCGCGATACGCGGGGGCGCTCGGCCCCCCGTCCGCGCCGCGACCCCAAGGACGCGGCGCTCGCCGCCCCCGCGGCCGGCGAGGAGCACGGCTCGCCACTCCGCTCCCGCCGAGCGGTCGTGGGGGAGGGGTGGGGAAGACTGGGCCCCGACACCGGGGCACACGCAGTGTCCGCGACACAGGGAGGCAGCTCGGATGACACGCCCGATCACGGCAGGGGTCGACGGATCGGAGGAGAGCCTCGCCGCGCTGGCGTGGGCGGCCCGGGAGGCCGTCCGCCGCGGAGTGGCGCTGCGGGTGGTGCACGCCTGGCGGTTCCAGCCGCACGAGGCGCTCGACGCGGTCAACGCCGGGGACGCCGACGCCCAGGCCCGTTGGGCGCGGGACGCGGTCGCCGAGGCCGCCCGCGGTGCCGCTGAACGGCACCCGGGCCTCGACGTGACCACCGACGTCCTGGGCGGCGACACCGTCGAGAGTCTGGTCGCAGCGGCCGCCGACGCCGAGATGCTGGTGCTCGGTACCCGCGGCCACGGCCGCGTGATGGGTTTCCTGCTGGGCTCCGTCGGCCAGCAGGTGCTCGTGGAGGCCGCCCGGCCCGTCGTGCTCGTCCGGGCCGGCGACCGGCCGTCGGACGAGGTCGCCGGGCACGAGATTGTTGTCGGCCAGCAGGGCGCGCCGGAGGACAGCGCCGCAGCGCTGGGCTTCGCCTTCGAGACGGCGGCGGCGCGCGGCGCCACCGTCCGCGCGGTGCGGGCCTGGACCCTGCCGCCGGTGTTCGCCTACAGCCCCGGCTCGCTCAAGCTCCTCGACGAGGCCGGGGGACTGGAGCCGTACGAGAAGAAGGCGCTGGCCACGGCGCTCCAGCCGTGGCGGGAGCGCTTCCCCGGCGTGCATGTGGTGGAGCACGTCGAGATGGGCAGCGCCGGACAGGTGCTGCTGTCGGTGGCGGGTACGGCCCAGCTGATGGTCGTCGGCCGCCGCGCCCACCGCACGGCCGTGGGCGCCCGCATCGGGTCGGTCGCGCACGGAATGCTGCACCACGCGGAGTGCCCGGTGGCGGTGGTCCCGCACACCTGAGTCACTCCGCCGCCGGCTCCAGCGGGCCGGCCGGCGACTCCAGGGCGTCGGGCGTCGGCTCCAGCGTCTCCCGGGCCTTGGGGAGGACGGTCTCGATGTAGTCCCGCACCGCCACGTCCAGCCCGATGTCGTGCTGGGCCCGTTCGGACAGGTACCAGCGGTGCTCCAGCAGCTGGTGGTACAGCTCGGCGGGGTCCATGTCGCCGCGGAGCTCGAAGGGCACTGCCCGCACGGTCGGCCGGAACACCTCGCGCACCCAGCGGTGGGCGAGGACCTCCGGGCGGGCGCCGAGGGGGTCACCGGGGGCGTAGTCGTCCTGGGTGGCCATCCAGCTCTCCAGATCGTTCAGCAGCCGCCGCGCCTGGTTCTCCTCGGTGTCCAGGCCGGTCAGCCGCAGCAGCTGGCGCTGGTGGTGGCCGGCGTCGACGACCTTGGGGACGAACGTGACGGTGTCGCCGTTGGCGGCGTGCTCGATCTGCATCTCGGCCACGTCGAAGCCGAGCTCGTTCAGACGGCGTATCCGGCGCTCGATGTAGTGGTACTTGCCCGCCGGGTACACGGAGGTGCGGGTCAGCTCCTCCCACAGACTGCGGTAGCGGGCGCAGATCTCCATGCCGAACTCGATCGGGTCGACGGAGGGGTGCAGCGCCCCGGAGGCCTCCAGGTCGAGCAGCTCGCCGCTGATGTTGACGCGGGCCAGGTCGAGGTCGTACTCGCGCTGCCCGTTGCTCAGCTGCGGGTGCAGGTCGCCGGTCTCGGCGTCCACCAGGTAGGCGGCGTACGCGCCCGCGTCGCGGCGGAAGAGGGTGTTGGACAGGGAGCAGTCGCCCCAGGCGAACCCGGCCAGGTGCAGCCGCACCAGGAGCACGGCGAGGGCGTCCATCAGCCGGTGCATGGTCGCCGGCCGCATCGTCGTCTCGAACATCGACCGGTACGGCATCGAGCCGCGCAGGTGGCGCGTGATCAGGACGCTCTCCAGCGGGGCTCCGCCGGGGTCGGTGCGGCCGGTGACCACGGCGAGCGGGTCGACCGCCGGGATGCCGATCCGGTCCAGGTCGCGCAGCAGCTCGTACTCGCGCAGCGCGGGCCGCTCGGCGAGCTCCTTGACGGCGATGACCTCGTCGCCGGCGCGGGCGTAGCGCACGACGTGGCGGGAGATGCCGCGCGGCAGCGGTACGAGGTACTCCTCCGGCCACTCCTCCAGGGGAAGGTGCCACGGCAGCTCCAACAGGAGCGCGGGGTGCTCCGGGTTCGTCGCGCTGATCTGCAGTGCCATGGGTCGGGTGTCCTTGCCTCGCCGGTGATCGGCACCACCTTAGAGGGCGCGCTCCCGGGCCAGGAGGGCCGCGTCCCGCACGGAGCCCCGGTGGACGGGCCCGTGCCCGGGCAGCAGCAGATCGCCCTCCAGACCGGCCAGCACGTCGAGGGACGCCACGGCCCGGGGGCGCTCGTGGTGGAACATGTCGGGCAGCAGGTGCGGCCCCTTCACCCGGGACGTGGGATGGCCGCTCACCAGGGCGTCGCCGGAGATCAGTACGCCCGCGTCCGGCAGGTGGTAGGCGCAGTGGCCGTCGGTGTGGCCGGGGGTGTGGACCGGCACGGGACGGCCGGGCAGGTCGAGCTTGCCCTCGGTGGGGAAGGGGCGGGGCGCGGCGACCGGGATGTGGGCCGTGCCGCCGGAGCGGAGCGCGTGCACCGCCCACGGCAGCACACCGGGCCGCCAGCCGTTCTTCAGCACCGTGCCGACGGAGACCTGGTGCAGGAAGTCCCGTCGCGCGTGCGGCACTTCCGCCTCGTGGAGGTGGACGGGTGTGCCGTAGGTGGCGCTCAGGTACTCGGCGGAGCCCAGATGGTCGTTGTGGGCGTGGGTGATCAGTACGGCCGTGACGGACTCCGGTGAACTCCCCACCGCCGCCAGCGAGGCGAGGAGCTGCGCACGGTCGCCGGGGTAGCCGGTGTCGACCAGGGTGACCGCGTCCTCCTCCTTGAGGATCACCCAGTTGGTGTTGGAGCCGTGCACCAGGTAGGTGCCGTCCGCGACTTGGTGCACATCCGCCCGCATGGCCGTCCCCGCGTGGTGAGGTCCTTGTCCGACGGGACCCAGCAAAGCAGATCACCTCCGGCGGGGGAGCGGTGGGGCGCCTCAACCCCCCCGCTGCGCGCGGGGGTTGGGCGGAGCCTCAGCCGACGCCGTGCGGGCGGAACTGGATGCTGATACGCGGTCCCGTGACACGCGTGCTCTTGGGGATCGAGTGCTCCCAGGTGCGCTGACAGGAGCCGCCCATCACGATGAGGTCGCCGTGGCCCAGCGGACGGCGCACCGCCGCCCGGCCGCCGCCCATGGGGCGCAGCAGCAGGTCGCGGGGCGTGCCCACGGACAGGATCGCGACCATCGTGTCCTCGCGCGCGCCCCGCCCGATCCGGTCGCCGTGCCAGGCGACGCTGTCCCGGCCGTCGCGGTAGTAGCACAGCCCGGCCGTGGTGAACGGTTCGCCGAGTTCGTCGGCGTAGTGCTCGCTCAGCGCGTCGCGCGCCTCGGCCAGCACGGGATGCGGCAGCGGGTCCTGCGCGCCGTAGAACGCGAGCAGCCGGGGCACGTCGACGACGTGGTCGTACATGTGACGCCGCTCCGCCCGCCACGGCACGTCGGAGGCCAGCTGTTCGAACAGTGCGTCCGAGCCGCTGAGCCAGCCGGGCAGGACGTCGATCCAGGCGCCGGAACCGAGGTCGGTCCGGCTGATCCCGCCGAGAGGCCCCAGCCGTACCTCGTCGGTCTGATCGAAAAGGGAGCCCTGGAGGTGGTGCGTGGCCATGCGTCCAGCGTAGCCGTCGATTCGAGAACTTGTTCGATCAAGGAGGGCTCGTCCGGCCAAGGGCGGGCTCGCCCGGCGCATGTCCTGGCGCAGGCTTTCGATACACCGCTGTATCGGATACGTTTCCGTATTGAACGGAGGTGGGCGCGGTGGCGGAGGGCACGACAACCGGGCGGGTGACCAGGCGGCGCGTCCGCACGCGGGGGAACCTGCTCGCCGCCGCGTTCTCCGTCTTCGCGGACAAGGGGTTCGGACACGTCTCGATCGAGGAGGTCTGCGAGGCGGCCGGCTACAGCCGGGGCGCCTTCTACTCCAACTTCGGCAGCCTCGACGAGCTGTTCTTCGCCCTGTACCGGGAGCGGGCCGACCTCATCGCGGAGCAGGTCTCCGGCGCCCTCGCCGTCGACGGCCCCGACCTCGACGTGCCCGCCGCCGTGGACCGCGTCACGGAGGTGCTGCTCCTCGACCGGGACTGGCTGCTGGTGAAGACCGACTTCCTCGTGCACGCCGCCCGCGACCCCGACGTGGCCCGGACGCTGCTCGAACACCGGGCGCGGCTGCGGCAGGCCATCGCCGACCGCCTCGCCCGCGCCCGCGGACACACCCCCCTGCCCGCCGTCCTCGGTGACGCCGACGGCGCCGCCCACGCGGTGGTCGCCGCCTACGACGGCGTCACCACCCAACTGCTGCTGGACCGCGACGTCGAACACGCCCGCGCCTGGCTCAAGCAACTGCTCACCGCCCTGCTGACCGACGGCAGCGGCATCCCCGGACACCACCGGGACTGAGGAACCGAAGGAAGGGAACGGTCGCCATGGATGCCGACGTCATCGTCGTCGGAGCGGGCCTCGCCGGCCTGGTCGCCGCGCACGAACTGACCAGCCGGGGCCGCAGGGTCGCCCTCGTCGACCAGGAGAACGCCGCCAACCTCGGCGGCCAGGCCTTCTGGTCCTTCGGAGGGCTGTTCCTCGTCGGCTCGCCGGAGCAGCGGCGCCTCGGCATCAAGGACTCCTTCGACCTCGCCTGGAACGACTGGCGGGGCAGCGCGCAGTTCGACCGGCTGGCGGACGAGGACTCCTGGGCGGTGCGCTGGGCCCGGGCATACGTCGAGTTCGCGGCGGGGGAGAAGCGGTCCTGGCTGGACGGGCACGGCATCACGTTCCTGCCCACCGTCGGCTGGGCCGAGCGCGGCGACCTGACGGCGCACGGGCACGGCAACTCCGTACCGCGCTTCCACATCGCCTGGGGCACCGGCACGGGCGTCGTCGAGCCGTTCGTCCGCTACGCCCGGCAGGCCGCGCGCGACGGGCTCCTCACCTTCCACCACCGCCACCGCGTCGACGAACTGGTCCTCGACGGCGGCGCCGCGCGGGGGGTGCGCGGCACGGTCCTGGCCGAGGACACCTCGCCCCGCGGCGTCGCCTCCAACCGCGACCCGGTCGGCGACTTCGCACTCACCGCCCAAGCCGTGATCGTCACCACCGGCGGCATAGGCGCCAACCACGACATGGTGCGCCGCTACTGGCCCGAACGGCTTGGCACCCCGCCGAAGGAGATGGTCACCGGCGTCCCCGCGTACGTCGACGGGCGGATGCTCGACATCAGCGCCGCGGCGGGGGTACGGCTGGTCAACCGCGACCGCATGTGGCACTACACCGAGGGCCTGCGGAACTGGGACCCGATCTGGCCCGGCCACGGCATCCGCATCCTGCCCGGGCCGTCCTCCCTGTGGTTCGACGCCCTCGGCCGCCGTCTGCCCGCGCCGTGCCTGCCCGGCTACGACACCCTCAGCACGCTCAGGCACCTGCGCACCACGGAGGACACGGCGGGCTACGACCACTCCTGGTTCATCCTCACCCAGAAGATCATCGAGAAGGAGTTCGCGCTGTCGGGCTCCGAGCAGAACCCCGACATCACCGCCAAGGACCGCGCCGGGTTCCTGCGCGAACGCATCCTGGGCAAGGGCGCGCCCGGACCGGTGGACGCGTTCCTGCGCAAGGGCGCGGACTTCGTGACCGCCCCCACGGTCGAACAGCTCGTCGAGAAGATGAACGGCCTGACCGACAAGCCCCTCCTCGACGCAGCCGAGATCCGCCGCCAGATCGAGGCGCGGGACCTGCAGATCGCCCACGCGTACGCCAAGGACGCCCAGATCCAGGGCATCCGCAACGCCCGCCGCTACATCGGCGACCGCCTTGGCCGCGTGGCCACCCCGCACCGCGTCCTCGACCCGGCGGCAGGCCCGCTGATCGGCGTCAAGCTGCACATCCTGACCCGGAAGACCCTCGGCGGCATCCAGACCGACCTGGACTCCCGCGCCCTCGGGGCCGACGGCACCCCGATCGACGGTCTGTACGCGGCGGGCGAGGTCGCCGGCTTCGGCGGTGGCGGCGTGCACGGCTACAACGCGCTGGAGGGCACCTTCCTCGGCGGCTGCCTCTTCTCGGGCCGGGCGGCGGGCCGGGCGGCGGCCGAGCAGACGGCCTAGGGAAGAACTAGGGCCCGCCGAGCAGACGGGCGAGCACCGCCGCGTGGCTGCTCTGCGGTGTCTTCACGGCGGTCAGCAGCGTCACGGGGCCCTTGCGGGCCAGCTCGCGGACGTGGTCCAGGAGCTCGGCCGCCTCCGGGGCGGCGAGCTCCGCCTCGTACCGCTCGCGGAACTCCTCGTACGACCCCTCACCGGCGTGGTACCAGCGGCGCAGCTCGGACGACGGGGTGAGAGCCTTCGGCCACTCGTCCACCCGGGCGGCGTCCTTCGACACGCCGCGCGGCCACAGCCGGTCCACCAGCACCCGCACGCCGTCGTCCGGCTCGGGCGGTTCCTGGACTCGGCGCACACGAACGGTCACGGTCGGGCCTTCCTGGCTGGAGGCGGGCGTGCCGTGAGCGTACTGCGGCGGTGCGGGGCCGGCGCCCGGCGCACCGCCGGGTGGACCAGCCGATTCCGTTCGCCGCGTGCGGGTACTCCGTCCGCCTGACGGCGTCGAGGGAGGTCACGACATGAACACATCGGACGGCCTGCCGGTCGTGCGGACACTCACCGAACTCACCGACCTGGTCGAACGGCACCAGGGCCTGTACGTCCGCTGGTCCCGGGGTCCGGAGACCGATCTTCCCGATCCGTCCAGCAACGACGACCTCACCGGCGTCCCCATGCCGGGCCTGTCCGCCAACCCTCTCGACGTGGAGGGGTGGTGGGAGGGCCGGCCGGTACGGCTGTGGGTGGCCCGCCGCCTGCACGACTACGCCCACCTGCCGCACGAGAAGGGGCCGGGAGTCCGGCCCTGGGTCCTGACGGGCAAGGAGACGGCACGCGGCCCGGACAACGAGCCGCTGGTCACCGACGCCAGGCCGATGTGCTGGATCGACCGGCAGGTGATCGAGGAGGCGCGGACCGAGGTGGACCGGCAGGAGAACCCGTGGGGGCCGCTGCGCCGCGGCGGCCCCTGAAACCAGTGGGCGAGACCGCGGGCCGCGGGCGGAGGCATCATGCCTCCGCCCGCGGCCCGTCCGTGCCGGTCAGGCCGCACCGCGGCGGGACGCCGCGCGGCGCTTGAGCGCCCACCGTTCCGTCTCGCTCGTGCCGCCCCACACCCCGATGGTCTGCCCCGTGTCGAGCGCCCACTCCAGGCACTCCTCACGCACCGGGCAACGTCGGCACACCGCCTTGGCCTGTTGGGTCTGCAACAGGGCCGGGCCGGAGGTGCCGATCGGGAAGAAGAGGTCGGGGTCCTCGTGCCGGCAGGCGGCGTGGTTGCGCCAGTTGTCCATGGAAAAGTCACCTGCGATCGGAGTAGATACGTCCCTTTCAAATGTCTTCTCCTTTCGGGTCACCTGTCGACGCGTGCCAAAACAGCGACGGGCACCACTGGTCGGCCGCCGGGGGCGGGGGCAGGGCCGCGTCCACCGCCGCGGGCGGCCCTCCGCCTATCCGCGCAGCGCCTCCTGCGCCGCCGTCGTCACTGCTTCGGCGACGGCCGCCAGTGCGGGTGAGTCGAGTTTCCACTGCTGCCAGTACAGCGGGACGTCGACCGCCCGTTCCGGGGCGAGTTCGACGAGCCGCCCGGCGCGCAGCAGGGGTTCCGCCTGTGCCTCCGGGAGCATTCCCCAGCCCATTCCGGCGGCGACGGCCTCGGCGAAGCCCTCCGACGTCGGCACGTAGTGCCGCCGCGCACTTGCCTCGTGGCGCCCGCCCGTGAGCCCGCGCACGAAACCGTCCTGGAAGTCGTCGCGCCGGTCGAAGAACACCACCGGTGCCTCGACCAGCACCTCCCGCAGCGGTCCGCCGAGGTGGCGGGCCGCGAAGTCCGGGTTGGCCACGGGCAGGTACCGCATCCGTCCCAGCGCCCGCACGGAGCAGCCGGGCACCGCGTCCGGGGACGAGGTCACCGCGGCCATCACCAGCCCCTCCCGCAGGAGCGCCGCCGTGTGGTCCTCGTCCTCGCGGTGCAGCTCGAAACTGAGCCGCGGCTCCTGCGGCACCCGGCGGAGGGCACCGAGGAACCAGGTCGCCAGCGAGTCCGCGTTCACCGCCACCGACACCCGTGTCGGCTCCCCGGCGCCGCTCAGTCCGAGCTCGGTGAAGGCGTCGCGTTCCAGCCGGGCCATCTGACGGGCGAGCCGCACCAGCACTTCACCGGACTCGGTGGGCCGGACCGGCTTGGTGCGCAGCAGCAGCACCCGCCCCGTGCGCTGCTCCAGCGCCTTGATCCGCTGGCTGACCGCCGACGGCGTCAGGTGCGGGGCCGCCGCGGCCGCGTCGAACGTGCCCTCGTCCACCACCGCGAGAAGGGTCCGCACCTGGTCGAGCGGAAGGTCGGTCATCACGACGGCTAATGATACGTAAGAATCCTTAGCTGTACGCCGAGTGATCGCTTCCGTAGCGTCGGGGCCATGACCAGCTCTCTCACCGCCGCGGCAGCGGGATTCGGCACCGGCCTCTCCCTCATCGTCGCCATCGGTGCCCAGAACGCCTTCGTCCTGCGCCAGGGCATCCGCCGCGACGCCGTCCTCGCCGTCGTCGGCATCTGCGCCCTGTCCGACGCCACCCTCATCGCCTTGGGCGTCGGCGGGGTCGGCGCGGTGGTCGTGGCGTGGCCGGGTGCCCTCACGGCGGTCGGCTGGATCGGCGGGGCGTTCCTGCTCTGCTACGGGGCCCTGGCCGCCCGCCGGGTGTTCCGCCCGGGCGCCGCCCTGGTGGCCGACGGTGAGGCCGCGGGCTCGCGGCGGCGGGCGGTGCTCACCTGCCTGGCGATGACATGGCTGAACCCGCACGTCTACCTCGACACCGTCTTCCTGCTCGGGTCGGTCGCCGCCGACCACGGCCCGCTGCGCTGGACCTTCGGCCTGGGCGCCGTCGTGGCCAGTGTGTGCTGGTTCGCCGCGCTGGGCTTCGGCGCCCGGCTGCTGAGCCGGTTCCTCGCCCGGCCCGCCGCCTGGCGCGTCCTGGACGGCCTGGTCGCCGCGACCATGCTCGTCCTCGGCGTCGTGCTCATCGCCGGGACCTGAGGGAGCCCGCACCGGGCACGCTCGGCCGGTGCCGGTGCCGGTGCCGGTGCCGGTGCGGGTGCGCGGGACCGGCCCGGCGCCCGTGTCGGCGGGCGTCTACAGAGCGCCGCGCCGGTGCATCGCGTACTGCTCCATGAGCTTGCCGCGGGTCATCTCCAGCCGGTGCGCGAGGATCTCCGCGACGCAGCGCACCAGCACGAACCCGAGCCGCGGATCGTCGTCGCACAGCTTGAGCACCGCGGCCGCGTCGAACTCGTAGGCCCGTACGGGGCTGAAGGCCCCGGCGCCGAAGTCCCACTGGTGCGGGGGGAACAGCCAGGACCAGCCGAGCAGATCGCCCGCGCCGAGGCTGGCCACCGTAGCCCGTTGCAGGGAGTTCACCCGCTGGTCCAGGGAGACCGCGCCGGAGCGGATGACCCAGAAGCGGTCGGCCGTGCCTCCCGCCTCGAAGATGCGGGTGTCCTCCGGGAAGGACACCTCCCGGGCGAGCTCCATCAAGCGCTGTCGCTGGGGCGGGGGGAGGGCGGTCAGAAGCTTGATCGCTTTGGTCATGGTGCGGGGCTCCTCGCCGGGCCTTCGGTTCCGGGGCTTTCCCTCTGCCCATTTCAGCCGCTGCCGCCGCCCAGGGCACCTCGGCGTACGGCACGACCTCGCGCCGCCGGGCGCCGCGCCGTCCCCGCCGCCTCCCGGTGCGCACGGGCCTCGGCAGCCCGCGCAAGAGCATGAAAAAGCCCTGGCTGGACGGGGGACACCAGCCAGGGCCGTAAGAGGTGGTAGTTGGAGGACTTGAGGTCGACTCCGTCACCACGTATGGATGAACGGTAAACCACCCGGGGGGAATTCGCCCAACCGGAACCGGGTCAAGTGACCTGTTTCACTTCGTCGTCACACGCCGCCCTCCGCGTCCCGGGCGACGACCCGGATCGTCTCCAGCTCGGGGTCGCTCGGGTCGGGCAGGTGCATGCCCGCGGCCAGCCCGGTGCGCAGGTACCGCAGCACGGGCCCGGTGAGCCGCTCACCCGGCAGGACGGCCGGGATGCCGGGCGGATACGGCGTGATCATCTCCGCCGCGACCCGGCCCGCGGCCTCGGTCACCGGCACGTCCTGGGCCGGGCCGAAGAACGCGTCCCGGGGAAGCAGGGCCTGTGCCATCCGCAGCTCGTCGGGCGGCGGCACCTCGACACGCGGGGCCCGCTCCAGGCCGGGCGCGGCCCGTGCCAGGTCCCGCAGTGCGACGAGCAGTTCGCCGGTCGTCTCCCGGTCGTCGCCGTGGGTGAGTTGCGCGCCGATGCGGCGGTGGTCGACGAGATGCGCGTCGACGCCCCTGTGCTCGCGCAGCCAGTCCGCGGCTTGGAATCCGGTGATCCCGAGCCCGTCGAGATCGATGACGACGGGCAGCGGATCGAAGTCGTCGGCCAGTCCCGGGCCGCAGAAGTCGTCCCGGTCGTTGACGTGCATCCCGTCGATCTCCTCGATGGCGGCCCGGACTTCGGCCGCCAGCTCCAGGGTGGCACCCATGAGGTCCTTGCCCCGCAGCGCCATCTGCCGGCGCCAGCCGTCCAGCCCGGCGAAGATCAGCGCCGAGGGGCTGGTGGTGCCGAGCAGGTCCGCGCGCTGCCCGAGCAGCGCGGGAGGGACGAGCCGGCCCTGCAGATGGAAGACCGAACCCTGCTCCAGGCCGCTGCCCATCTTGTGGATGCTGGTCACACAGATGTCGGCGCCCGCGTCCATCGCCCAGGAGGGCAGGTCGGGATGGAACGGCAGATGCGCGCCCCAGGCCTCGTCCACGATCAGCGGCAGCGAACGCCGGTGGCACACCTCGGCGATCGCCCGCAGATCGGCGCACGTGCCGTACGGGGTGGGACTGGTGACCAGGGCACCGCGCGCGTCGGGATGCGCCTCGAACGCCTTCTCGAAGTCCGCGGCGGACGGGGGATGGGCCAGATGCCGCTCGGCGTCCCACCGGGGCTCGACCCACACCGGCTCGATACCGGACAGGACCAGGCCCGAGACCACGGACTTGTGGGCGTCCCGGCCGATGAGAAGTTTCTCGTGAGGGCCCGCGACCGACAGCATCGCCGCCTTCACCGACAGGGAACTCCCGCACGTGCTGAAGAAGGTGTGCTCGGCGTGCACCGCGTCGGCCATCAGCCTCTGCGCCCGCTGCAGCACCCGGCCCCGGGTGAGCCGGTCGTCCAGACCGCCCGAGGCCAGGACGTCGCCGAGGAACACCGCGTCGCCGAGCACGTCCCGCACCGCGGGGTCGGCGCCGCGCGCCTGTTTGTGTCCGGGCGGCGTGAACGACAGCCGTCCCTTGCGGCGGTAGTCCTCCAGCGCTTCCAGAACCGGTGCCCGGGTGTGGTCGACTGTCATGGGCACCAGGTGCCCGGCGCGCGCTCCGGCATGCCCTGCCCGCGGGGTCCGGTCAGCCCTGCCCGGCGTGCTTGCCCGGGGTCAGGATCTCGTCCAGCACCCGCAGCACGGCCTCGTAGGCTATCGTCCGAACGGCGGCGTCGCGTGCCCCGTCCGGGTCTGATCCCCCCAACTCGTCGGTCCTCCTGCGCCACGTCCGCTCCTCCTGCACCGCGCAGGCCCTCGCGCGCTGGATACGTCGCAGCAGTTCATCCGAGTCCACTACATCGGTCATGACGTTCGCGTACCCCCGTAACGGGCCGTCATCGCGCGGATGGGCGCGCGGCGCAGAGATCGGGCACGGCGCGCGGCGGGCTCTGCGGGGCGCGGGCGGTCAGCGCGCGTACCCGGGTCCGCGGGGAACAGCCGGTGAGCGCGGTCGGCCCGGGCGCGTGCTGGCCGGAATCAGAGGCATCTGGCGGATGCCGGAGGTTTGTCCGTACCGGGAAAGGTCAGCCGGTCTATAGGGCCCGCCGGGCTCACAGACGCGTCCCGACCGCCAGGGCAGGGCCGGGGAACCGCGTCCGGGCCAGGCGCGGCGCCCGTGCGGATTGCCGCGGGCGCGTCCGGTTCCCCGGCCTGTCCTCACCGACCGGGGAGCCGGCCTCAGTCCTCGACGATCTCCGACTTCAACGACCTCTGACTCCATTGACCGGGGAGCTGCAGGATGTGCGAGGAGCGCATGACCGAATCAGTCTTCGAGCCGCCGGGCGCCGACCGGCGGGCCGGGTGGCCGCGGCGACCGTGCAAACCCGCTGAGGCGCGCCGGGCCGTCGAACGGGCCGTGGCCGAACGCTGCCGCACCACGCACAGGCCGTGCGACGCCGCCGCCCTGTCGGACGCCCTGCTCGTCGCCTCCGAGCTGACGACCAACGCCATGCTGCACGGCGGGGGTGTCACGGACTTCCGCGTCGACGTCGTCGGGCCCGGCGTCCGGGTCTCGGTGAGCGACCGCAGCGACGAACTGCCGGTGACCAAGCCGCCCACCGACCGCCAGGGCCGCCGACGGCTCGGCGGCCACGGCTGGCCGATCGTGTGCCGGCTCTCCCGCGACGTCCGGGTGTCGGACCTGCCCTCGGGGGGCAAGTGCATCACCGCCGTCGTTCCCCTGTACTGACCATGCAACGGCGGAGTCGAGAAGATTGTGCGGCGAAGCGGAGTTTGCTCCCCCGGTGGTGGGGCAGACGCAGTTTCGTGCTTCGGACCGGAGGCGCGCCTCGCGGGAGCGGTATGGCTGCTCCGGGCCGTCCTGGTGATCCGGGCAGCGCCTTCCCGCGGTAAGTCCCTGAAACGACCGTTCAGGAGCGAATCCGCATGCTGATCGATACGCCGACCAACCGTCCCGGCACGCCCGAAACGAAGACCGCCCCCCGGCGGCGCCACGACGACGCGCCCGACACCGCCGAACTCTTCGCCCGAATGGCGGAACTGGAGGACGGGCCGGAGCGTGACGCCGTCCGCGACGAGCTCGTCACGCTCTGGCTGCCCATGGCCCATCGGATCGCCGGCCGCTTCCGCGACCGCGGCGAGTCGCTCGAGGACCTGCGGCAGGTGGCCGCCCTGGGGCTGGTGAAGGCGATCGACCGGTTCGACCCGAGCCGCGGCGCCTTCGAGAGCTACGCCGTGCCGACCATCACGGGCGAGGTCAAGCGGCACTTCCGGGACCGTATGTGGGCCCTGCGGGTGCCCCGCCGGGTGCAGGAACTGCGCAACAAGGTGCGGGTGGCCCGCCGTGAACTGACGCAGAACCCGGGCAGCCCCGAGCCCTCCGTCGCCGACATCGCCGCCCACACGGGCCTGACCGAGGAAGAGGTCAGCGCCGGGCTGGAGGCCCTGGACAGCTTCAGCACGCTGTCGCTGGACGCCGAGCTGTCGGCCGACGACGACGGCTACAGCCTCGCCGACACCCTCGGCGCGGCGGACTCCTCCTACGACGTGGTGGTCGACCGCGAGTCCGCCAAGGAAGGGCTGCGCCGCCTGCCGGAACGCGAGCGGGCCATCCTCTACATGCGCTTTTTCGAGGACATGACACAGAGCCGCATCGCGGACCGGCTGGGCATCTCCCAGATGCACGTCTCGCGCCTGATCAGCCGCAGCTGCGCCCGCGTGCGCGACGAGGTGATGGGGCAGCGGCCGGGCAACCGGGGCTCCGGCGGCCACACGACGGCGTGACCGCCCCCCGACCCGACGAGGAGTGAGTGAGACACATGCTGAGGCCCGACCCCGCCGTGCTGCGCAGGCTGGTCGACGACTACGAGGCCCTGTCGGCCGCCGACGGAGCGCTCGGCTCGGCCGAGCCGAGCGCGCGGGCCCGCGACCTGGCGTACACGCTGTGCGTGTCCACCGGCACGCGGGACGTGAGACAGGCGCTCGACGCGGCACGCCGCTGGCTCGCGGCCACGCCCCGCCCCGCGTCGATGGCCGAGTGAGCACCGGCACGCCTGCCCGGGGGAGGGGTGCTCCTGCCCGTGCCGGTGCGGGGCCTGCCGCCGCGCACCGGCCGCCGGTGACCGGGCGCTGAGAACCCTCAAGAAGACGAGCAAGTCCCTCGCTCGTGGCTGACCGCACAACGGTGGCCGACGACGGCGAGGGCGGAGAGCCGTACCTGCCCGCACACGAGCGGGAGGCCCTGTGGTCTCCCGCTCGCGTGCGTCGGCCGTGGGCAACCGGCCTCACGCCGGATACGGCCCCACCGACCGGCCGCGAACAGTGCGCCGCCGGTCAGACCGCTGTGAGCCTCGTCGGCCGCGCGTGTGTGCGGGCCGAGCCGGGGCATCCGGATCCCGGGAGGTCGAGATGAACACGCGTGTGCTGGCACGGGCGGGGCGGGCCGAGGCCCGGCGGGCGAACGGCTCGGTGACGGAGGGGGCCGCACGGGCCGGCCTCACCGCGCGAGGCGTGATCTATCTGCTGGTCGGCGTCCTCGCACTGCAGATCGCCTTCGGCGACGGCGAGCGGCAGGCGGACCGCGGCGGCGCGCTCGCCGAGCTCGCCGACAAGCCGTTCGGCGCCGTGCTGCTGTGGGCGCTGGGCATCGGGCTGGTCGGGATGGCCCTGTGGCGGCTGTCGGAGGCGCTGTTCGGCGCCGCCGGGAAGGACGGCCGCAAGCCGAAGAAGCGGCTGCTGGCGACGGCCCGCTGCGCGTTCTACACCTTCGTCGCTTACTCCGTGCTGTCGTTCGCGGCCAGCCGGAACAACTCCGGCGGATCCAGCGACCAGCAGTCCCGGGACGTCACCGCCCGGCTGCTGGAGGCACCCGCCGGGCAGTGGCTGGTGGGCGCGGCCGGCGCGGCGATCGTCGTCGTGGGCGTCGGCATGGGCGTACGGGCGGTCCTCCGCAAGTACCACGACAAGCTGAAGCTCGGGCGGATGAGCCCCGGGATCCGGCGCCTGGTGGACGTCACCGGCGTGGGCGGAGGAGCGGCTCGCGGCCTGGTGTTCGCGGTGGCCGGTGCCTTCGCCGTGCGCGCCGCGGTCGACGCCGAACCCCACCGCGCCAAGGGCCTCGACGACACCCTCCGCACGTTCGCCGACACCCCGCTCGGCCCGTGGCTGCTGGTCTGTGTCGCTGCCGGTCTGGTGCTGTTCGGCGTGTTCTCCTTCGCGATGGCCCGATGGCGCCGGGTCTGAGCGGCGGCGTGCGGGGAACACGAAGCGCATGAGCGATTCCGAGATCCCGCCGGACGGCCGGCCCGTGGACGTCTACCTGGACCTCCTGCGCATCCGGATGGACACGGAGGACTACCGGCTCCTGCTGCGTGTGGTGGAGCCGGTGCTGCGCGCGATCGACGAGCAGCGTCTGTCCACCCTCGACCTCGCACTGGACGGCGGGGAGACCGACGCGCTGCCGCAGGAGATCCGCGACGAGGCCGCCCTGGTCATCGCCACCGCCGTCACCGGCCGCCTCGACAACGAGGTGATCGAGCTTCACGTCGACGAGACCGGCCCCGTGCGGGTGGTCACCGACGCGGCCACCGCGTCCGACCCGGTCCGGCTCGGCGAGATCGCCGACTACATCCGGGAGAGGCACCGCCAGAACGAGGAGCTGCGGGGCATAGCCGAGGTCAGTGGCCTGCCCACCGACTTCTGACCGGCCCGCGCCCGCCGGGGCTCAGCCCCGGGGCGCCGCCACCGGCACCTTCAGCGGCCGGGCCAGACCCACCACCGCCTCGTCCAGGCGCTCCAGATGCCGCAGCACCCGGTCGGTGATCCTGCCGTACCGAGAGGTGCCGGAGGCGTCGGACTCCAGGAGCGAGGCGATGCTGGGGCCGGTCGTGACCACGGCGGCGGCGTCCTCGTCCGCGACCCGCTCCGCGATCGTGCGGATGTTGCGCACGGTGCGCCGCGTCGCCCCGCGCAGCCGCGGGTCCGCCGCGATCGAGGGATGCGTGGGCAGCAGCTCCGCCGTCGCCGCCAGCGACCGCGCGTGGTACGCGCAGGTCTCCAGCAGCGCGACCACGTACCGCGCCGTGCTGCGGCGGGCCCGCAGCGGCGTCACCGGGTGCGTGAGCGGCTGGGTGGCGGCGCGCAGGTCGGCCAGCGCCTGGTCCAGATCCCGCGCCCTGTCCAGCAGGTCGTCGGCGGGTCCGCCGCTGAGCTGGCCGACGGCGGCGTCGGTGACGTCGGCGAGCCGCTCCAGGACGGTGCCGAGGAGCTCGTTGGTACGGCGGTCGGTGTTCACCGGCAGCACCAGGGCCGCCGCGACGACTCCGCAGGCCGCGCCCAGCGCCGTCTCCTCCACGCGCAGCACGAGCACATCCAGGCTGTAGGTGTGCAGGAGCGTGTAGAGCAGCCCCAGCATCGCGGTGACGAAGAACGACATCAGCGTGTAGGACAGCGGCGCCGTGTAGAACATCGCGAAGATCAGCAGCAGCACCAGCGCGAACGCCGTCCAAGTGTGCCGGCCGACCAGACCGGCCAGGACGATGCCCGCCACGACGCCGAACACCGTGCCCAGCAGCCGCCGATAGCCCTTGACCAGGATCTCCCCGGTGGAGGCGGTATTGAGGAACACGATCCAGCAGGTGAGCACCGCCCAGTACCAGCGCTGCGCGGACAGCAGCTCGCCGCCCACGATGGCGAGCGTCGACCCCACGGAGACCTGGACGGCGGCGCGCGTGGTGGGCCTGCGCAGCCCCGTCCGCTCCTCCTCCGGCTCGCTCTCCTCGGCGTCGATCGCGGCGTCCTCGGCGTCCAGCTCCTCCCGGGAGCGGGCCGTGGCGGGCGTGTCGTCCGACTCGTCCTGCGGCCCGTCCAGGGCGATCCGCAGCCCCAACACCGCGCGGGCGGCCTCGCCGACGCCCCGGAACACGTCCTGCACGGGCCGGGCGGCGGGCGGCAGGTTCTCCTCCTCGCGGTAGCCGAGCAGCCGGTTGCGCACCTGGGACAGCCCGGTCCCGGCGTCCCCGGCCCGTTCCACCAGCATGCGCAGCGCCATGAGATCGCGGCGCAGCGTGCCGGTGGCCTGGTCCGGCCCGGGCAGCCGGCCCACCGACGGGGCCGGCGCGCCCGGCAGGTGCAGGGTCAGCGTGTCGGCCCCCTCGGCGCTGCGCGCCGACAGCACGAGCAGGCCCAGCCGCTCGGCGGCGATCTCCGCGTCCGCGATCCGCCGTTGCACCAGCCGGGCCACGGATTCGTCCGGCGTTCCCTCCTCCAGACGGCCCTGGATCATCATTGCCGTCTCGTGCAGCCGGGCGGTGCCGTCGCGCACCGCCTCCAGCGCCTTGTCGACCTCGTCCGGCCCGGCGTCCAGCAGGTCGATCTGCGCCGTCACCAGCTGGGCCAGGCGCGCCCGGAACGCCCGGCGCAGCCCCAGCAGAACACGGGCGGGCGTCGCGGGCACCACGGCGAAACGCACCACGGCACTGCAGACGAACGCCACCGCGACGGCCCCGCACAGCTCCGGCAGCGCCGAAGGGCCGGCGCCGACGAAGAGGGACAGGAAGTAGACCTGGAACGCGATCAGCCCGAGCGCGGTGCCGCGGTCGCCGAACCGGCGGCCGTAGACCGCGCAGAAGATCAGCACGACGAAGAAGACGTCCCCGACGACGACCCGCGTGTGCAGCACCGCGGCCAGGGACACGGACGCCAGCGCCACCGGCAGCCCCAGCGCGAGCGTGACGGCCTGCGCGGCGGGCTGCTTCTCCCGGATGGCGAACGTGGCGGCCATCGCCGCCATCGCCCCGGCCACCAGATGCGTCACGTCGGACCGCAGCACGGTGAGCACGGCCAGCGTCAGCGCGATGGCGCCCACCGTCCGCAGCCCGGCCGTCAGCCGCAGCAGCCCGGGATCGGACGCCGCGACGCGGTCCTTCAGCCGTGCCCGCACCGAGCGTCCCGCTGTCCTCACGCCGCCGTACTCTCTCCCCTTCATGCCGGAACCCGGCCGTCGGCCGGCATGCCGCGGACCGGATCCCGGGCCCGTGTCCTCTCAGTCCTGCCGTGCGGTGCCCTCGACGTGGGCCCGCACCTGCTCCGGCGTCAGATACATGTCGGTGTACTCGAAGTCCTTCAGCTTGGCCGGCTTGCGGGCCTGGAAACCGGTCCGTACGAAGTCGTCGCCGGCGACCGCGTTGAGCAGCCAGTTCGTCATCACCCGGGTCTTGGCGACATTGGTGCGCAGTGCCGACCAGTGGTAGCCGCGCGCGACGGCCTGGGCGGGCAGGCCCCGCAGTTCGACACCCAGCGGCTTGGACACCGCGTCCTTGCCGCCGAGGTCCACCACCAAGCCGAGGTCCTTGTGCGTGTACGGCTGCATCGGCCGGTTGCGCAGGGTGGCGATGACATTGTCGGCGACGTGCTTGCCCTGCCGCATGGCGTGCTGCGCGGTGGGCGGGCAGACGGCGCTCTCCTCGCCCTTGGCCAGATCGGGCACGGCGGCGGCGTCACCGAGCGCGAACACCCCGTCGTGGCCCGGCAGGCACATCTCGGCGGTGACCGCGAGCCGCCCCCGCACCGTCTCCGCGCCCAGCGTCGCCATCAGCGGGCTGGCGACGACCCCGGCGGTCCAGATGAGCGTACGGGTGGGGATCACCCGGCCGTCGGTGAAGGTGACCTCCTCGGGGCCGGCCTTCTCGATGGAGACGCCCAGCGAGATCTCGATGCCGCGCCGGCGGAGGATCTCCTGCGCGCTGCGCCCGAGCTTGTCGCCCAGCTCGGGCATCAGCTTCGGCGCGATGTCGATCAGATGCCACTTGATCAGGCCCGGGTCGATGCGCGGGTAGCGCTTGACGGCGGCGTGCGTCAGGCGCTGCAGGCAGGCCGCCGTCTCGGTGCCGGCGTAGCCCCCGCCGACCACCACGAACTGCAGGCGCGCGGCCCGCTCGGCCGGGTCCTGGCTCGCGTCGGCCAGGTCCAGCTGCGAGATGACGTGGTCACGGATGTAGGCGGCCTCGGCGAGTGTCTTCATGCCGAAGGCGTGGTCCGTCAGCCCCGGGATGTCGAAGGTGCGGGTGACGCTGCCGGGAGCCAGCACGATGTAGTCGTACGGCTCGTTGACGATCTTGTCGGTGATGGTGCGGATGACGCAGACCTTGGACTTCAGGTCCACGCCGATCGCTCCGCCCGGGATGATCCGGGTGCGGTACTTCTTGCTGCGGCGCAGGGAGACGGCGATCGACTGTGGCGTCAGCACGCCGGAGGCGACCTGGGGCAGCAGCGGCAGGTAGAGCTGGTAGGCGAACGGCGTCACCAGCGTGACGTCGGCCTCGTCGGGGGAGAGTTTGCGCTCCAGGCGGCGGACGCACTCCACGCCGGCGAAGCCTGCGCCAACCACCAGGATCCTGGGTCGTGTCACGGTGTTCATCCCTTTCTGCGGCTCCAGGCGGTCTGCCTCAACGCCTTTCGCCTGCCCCTGGATCGTGGCTTCGCACCCCTCGATCCCACCGCGTCCACGGTGGGCGCGCGAGCCGGACGGGGCAGGCAGACGAACGTGTCGATCACCACCATGCCCCTCCCGTGGCCGAAACGCACCAGGCGGGAGTGAAGAACGCGTGCACACCCGGGCCCGGCGGGACCCTCGGCTCAGGCCGGCTGCCCCGCCCCGCCCTGCAGGTGGCACAGCAACAGACAGACGTCGTCGTCCCGTTCGGAGTCGCTGAGCAGGGGACGCAGGATGCCGTCCGCCGCGCCCTCCAGGTCCGCGTCCAGCTCCGAGGAGCCGAATCCGGCCAGTGCCGTCGCCAGCCGCTCGATGCCCGGGTCTATCCCCAGAGCCCGCCGCTCGACCAGTCCGTCCGTGTACAGGGCCAGCGTCGAGCCGGGCGACAGCCGCACGGCGTGGTCGTCGATCTCCTGCGTCAGCGGAATGCCGAGCATGGCGCCCGGTTTGGCGTCCAGGATGTGCACCCGCCCGTCGGGGGTGCGCAGCACCGGCGGCGGATGGCCCGCGGCGGCCCACGTCACGGTGGGCTCCTCGGGATGGAACCGCGCGATGACCGCGGTGGCGTACAGATCCGGCTGCAGATGGTGCAGGAACATGTGCAGCCTGGTCAGCAGCCGGCCCGGGCTGCCGCCGTCGACGGCGTACGCGCGCAGCGCGGTGCGCAGCTGGCTCATCATCACGGCCGCGTGCAGTCCGTGCCCGGTCACGTCGCCGACGACGGTGATGAGACCGCCGTCCGGCTGCCGGAAGGCGTCGTACCAGTCACCGCCGATGTTCAGCCCGTGCGTGGCCGGCAGATAGCGCGCGGCCAGGCTGAGGCCCGGTGTGGTCGGCAGCTCCGTGAGCAGGGCGCGCTGCAGCGTCTCGGCGATGTCGCGGTTGTGCTCGAAGCGCCGGGCGTTGTCGATGGCGATGCTGGCCCGCCGGGTGAGCTCGATCAGCATCACCGCGTCGTCCGGGTCCCAGCGCTCACCGGGCGGCGACAGCGTCAGCACGCCCAGCGGCGCCCGCCGCGTCGGCAGCGGGATGCACAGCAGCGGCCGGGTGGGATCCAGTGCCGACGGCGGCTGGTCGTCGACACCGGGCAGATGGCCGGGGTGGTCGGCGGCGTACTGCGGCCGACCGGTGCGGGCCGCGATCACGGCGGCGGCCGCGTGGGGCGCCGACCGGTGCCGGTCGCCGTTGGTGTCGTTGTCGAACAGCCACACGTCGACACTGCGGGCGTACTCCGGCACCAGCAGGTCCGGCAGCCGGCTGACGATCTCGTCGTGGTTGAGCGACGCCGTCAGCACGGCGCTCGCGTCCGCGAGGAACGTCAGCCTGCGGCGCGCGTTCTCCGCCTCGGTGCGCGCCCGGCGTTCCGCCGCGAACGCCTCCCGCTGGGCCCGTCCCGCCGCGTCCAGCTCGGCGTGCAGCGCCAGGACGCCCTGGTTGGTCTGGTGCAGCTCCTCCCGGTGGAAGGCGACCAACTCCTCCTGCTCGGCGAGCTTGTCCAGCACCACGGCCGTGTCCTCGTCGGCGCCCAGCAGCGCCTCCGCCAGGGCGTCGGCACCGCCGTCCACGGCCGCGGCGCCGGACACCTCCGCCGCCTCGGGGCAGGCGACCGTCACCTCCCACGGCGTCTCCCCGGCCGCGCACGCGTCCTGCGTCGGCGTCACCACGGCGTGCAGTCGGCGCTCCCCGCCCGGGGCGCCGACCGCCTCCAGGGTGAGCCGCCAGGTGCCGCCCTTGGTCAGGCACTGCCGCAGATGGGCGCTGACCGATGCGGCCAGGCGGGAACGGTCGACGGTGGGCACACCGTACGCGGCGGCCAGGCGCGCCAGAGCGATGCGGGCCCGCGCCGCATCGGTGACGGTGGTGATCTGCCAAGTACGCATCATGGGCGGTCCGGCGGGGTCGGAGTCAGCACGGCCACGGCGGTGTCGTCCCGCACCGGTCGGGCGGAACTGCTGGCGTCGCGTATCGTCACCGCGGCCGTCACGGCCGGGTCGGCCGCCGGCAGAGCCGGGTCCGAGGGCGGCGTCCAGCGGCTGGGCAGCCCGTCGGTGTGCAGGATCAGCATCCGGTCGTCCGCCCAGGCGACCTCCTCCTCGCGCAGGGTGGTGGGCCGGTGGACGCCGACGATGCCGGGCCGGGACAGCAGCGAACGCCAGGTGCCGTCCTGCCGCAGCCGCGCCCCGATGTTCCCGACGCCGGCGAACCGCAGCCGCCGGGCACGGGTGTCGAGCTGGGCGACGGCGACGGCCGCACCCCGGGTGCCGCCCAGCGCCGAGTGGAGCTGCCGCAGCGACTCGGCGGGTGTCAGGTGCGCCGAGCGGTGCAGCGCCTCCACGGCCGCGGTCGAGGCGCGCGCCGCCTCGGGGCCGTGCCCGAGCCCGTCGGCCATCATCAGCGTCACCCGGTCCTCGTCCCGGACCCACGCCCAGGCGTCCCCCGAGTACGCGGCCCCGGCGAACGGCACGTTGACGCCACCGGCGCGGACGCCGCAGACGGACGGCCGCTCGGCGCCCCGCCCGTCGCCGTGTGGGGCAGGCGAGCCGCCCGGCGCCCCCTGGCCCGAAGCACCGCCGCCGTCCTGCGTGCCGCCCGGCACGCCGTACCAGGCCCCGTCGGCGGGCGCTGCCCCCTCGGCCGGTCCGTAGCCCCGGTGCGCCGCGGGCGCGCCGGCACCGGGACCGCCGTCGGAGGACGGTCGGCCGCCGTGGCCCGCGGCGTCGTACGACCCGGCTCCCGGGGCTCCGCCGGCCCGCGGCACGCCGCCGTGCGTCCAGCTGATCCGGCCCGCGAGGGCCGACCCGGCGCGCACCAGTCCGCGACGGCGCGGCACCCGGCCGACGCGGGCGACGGCGACCGTGCCCCGGCCGGGCACACTGTGCACGTCGAAGTCGTCGGAGAGCCGCAGACACGTGCCCAGGCCCGCGCCCAGCGAGCCGGTCGCCGAGACACCGTCGCGCATGGCCGCCGGCACGTCGCGGATCCCGGGGCCGTGGTCGAGCGCGGCGATCTGCACCACCCGGTGGTCCACCGGGCCGCCCCGCAGGACGGACGGGGCCACGACGTCGATGAGCACCTCACCGCCCTCCGCGTGCTTCAGCAGATTGGTGGCCAGTTCCGTCGCGACCAGCGCGGCGGCCGCGGTCCGCCGATCGTCGAGCCCGGCCGCGGCGGCCGCCTCCTCCGCGGCCACCCGGACGTCACGGACCCGGGTCGAGTCGTGAACCGGGACGTCCCACACACGCGGCATCACGCCTCCTCGCGCGGACGCGGCGGAGCGGCCACCCACGAGGTCACCCGCACCGTGGTCCCGGCTCCCGGGGTGCTCTCTATCGAGAAATCGTGCACCAGGCGCCGCGCGCCGCCCAGCCCCATTCCCAGCCCGTCGCCGGAGGTGTAGCCGTCGCTGAGCGCCTGGTCGAGATCGGAGATGCCCGGCCCCTCGTCCGTGAAGGTCAGCCGGAGCCCGTGCGCGCCCCCGCTGGTGACGTGCGTCGTCTCCATCTGTCCGCCCCCGCCGTGCACGAGGGTGTTGCGGGCCAGCTCACTGGCCGCGGTGACCAGCTTCGTCTGGTCCACCAGGCCGAAGCCGAGCTGGGCGGCGGCCTGCCGCACATGCTGGCGCACCCACACCAGGTCCATGTCCGACCGGATGGGCAGGCAGGCCTCGACGCCCGCGGCAGTGTGCATCACGGACTCTCCTGGCGCCGGCCGCCGGGGCGGGACGTCGAGGTGGTTTGCCCGAGCAGTTCCATGGCCGCCTCGGTGCTGAGCGCGGTGCTCAACCCCGGGAGCGTCAGGCCCAGTTCGACCAGGGTGATGGCGACGGCCGGACGCATGCCGGCCACCACCGTGCGTGCGGCCAGCAGCTTCGCCTGCGCCGCGATCTCGGCCAGGACCCGGCCGAGGAAGGAGTCGACGATCTCCACGCCGGAGATGTCGATGAGGACACCGCGGACCCCGGTACGGGAGATGGTCTCGGCGAGGTCCTGCTGCAGCTGCTGCGCCGAGCTGTCGTGCAGGTCGCCCTGCAGCGTCACCAGCAGGACGTCGCCCAGCCTGAGGACCGGGACGTGTCCCGCGGCGGGGTAGGAGAACGCTTCGCTCACCGCTGCCCCGCACCGCCCGGCGTCGCGTTGATGATGTCGGCGCCGAGCTTGTGCAGGGCGTACGCCAGCGCGTCGGCGAGGCTCGCACGGGTGACCACGTCCAGGTCCAGACCGAGGTGGACGATGGTCTGCGCGATCGCCGGGCGGATGCCGGAGACGATGCACTGCGCGCCCATCAGGCGGGCCGCGGCCACCGTCTTCATCAGGTGCTGCGCCACCAGCGAGTCGACCGTGGGCACACCGGTGATGTCGAGGATCGCGAAGCGGGCGTGCTGGTCGACGACCGCGTTCAGCAGCGTCTCCATCACGACCTGGCTGCGGGCGCTGTCGAGGGTCCCGATCAGCGGGACGGCCACGATGCCGTCCCACAGCCTGATGACAGGCGTGGCCACCTCCATCAGCTGCAGCCGCTGCCGGTCGATGAGCGCCTGCCCCTCGCTGAGCGCGGTCTGCATGGCGACCAGCCGCAGGGTGCCCATCAGCACCGTCAACGCGGTCGAACAAGCCCGCAGATGCTCGGGCGGCAACTGCTCCAGGTCCGCGACGAGCAGGTTCTCGACGGGCGGGCGCAGAGCGGCCAGCTCGCTCGAGACCTGCGTGTTGGACAGCCCGGCGCGGGACCGGGCCGCGCCCATCCGGGCCAGCTGCTCGCGCACCTCACTGAACCCGGCGGCGTCCGGGTCGTCGACCCGGCCCGTGTCCGCGACCTGGGCCAGCGCGTCGACGACGACCTTGCCCGCCTCCACCGCCTCGTCCCGCGAGACGGTGAACACGGTGCGGAACAGGGGTTCGTCCGCCCACCGCTGGGCGATCTGCTCCCGACGGCGGACCAGAAAATCCCTCACCTCGTGCGTCGGCGTTCCGAACTGTCCGTCCGCTTCGTGCTCCGGCACCTGCTTGTCTCCTCATCCGCGTTGCGTCGCACCGAGCCCGCTGGAGGCAACGAGACGGCGATATGACTCTGCCGGGCGACAACTCTAACCACGCGCCGACCTCGTACGACACCAGGTCCGGAGCATGCGGGCCGGTTCAGTGGCACGGCGGCCGGCGACCGGCGTGACGCCCGTGCCAAGGGCGAACAGGCGTTCGGCCGGGCGGGGCCGGGCGGCCCCGTCAGGCCTCCCGACCGCTCTGCTCCCCGGGGGCGTCCGGCCCCTGGTCGACGCGGTCGAGGGCCTTCTCGACGCTCTCCGAGACCGGCACGGTGATGCTGACGCCCGTCAGGTCGAGTATCCGGCGCACCGCGGGAGTCGGGCGGATGACGTGCACACTGCCGGCGTCCTTACGGGTCTCCTGGTAGATCCGCAGGATGATGTTCATGCCCGAGGAATCCATGAAGGGCACGGCCGACAGGTCCAGCAGGAAGTGCCGTCGGCCGTGGTGGAGCTGATTGGCCAGATGGGCCTGGAACTCGGTCGCGGTGTCGACGTCCAGGTAGCCGTCGACAGTGATCAACGCCACGTCCTCACGGGGCAGCTCGACCTCCACGGACAGCGGGTTCTGGGCAAGGGGCACGAGTTCCTCCAACAATTGCTGACGGCCTGGGCTGGTCACCGCGGCCGGTGACCGGGATGCGGGGCGACGCCGGTCGGGTGCCGGGCTCGGACACCGCGTCTCATGTGCCTCCTTTCACCTGCCGGGTTCCCTGTTTCACCGCGCCCCCGCGATTACCCCCGAATCCACCCCCCATTCCTCCCGGCCCGGCCCTGATCCGCGGCCGGGCGGGCGGCGTCGTACGACGGCCCGCGACACGCCGAATGCGGTTGCGGGAGAAGGGTATTTGGTGCTGTGGAGCCGGGGCGGGCGCGCGAACCGTCCGCCGGGCGCTCCGCGACCCGCACACCGTTCGGGAGGGAAGGAGCAGCGTGGCCACCGACAGAATCTGGTCGTACGCGCCGGACAGCGGTCACGTCGAGGGGCAGGATCTGACGGGCTTCACGGTCGCCGCGGCCGACGGCACCATCGGGCACGTGGACCGGGAGGCCGCCCCGCACGGCATGCGGCACCTGGTCGTCGACACCGGCGTGTGGGTGTTCGGCAGGAGTGTCCTGGTGCCGGCCGGCGTCGTCACCGGCATCGACCCGCAGGCCCGGCGGATCACCCTGGCCTGCACCGGGGGAGAGGCGAAGGAGGCCCCCCGCTTCCGCACCGACAGCGAGACGCTGGACCAGGGCTATCTGAGGACCGTCGGCGACTACTACGACCGGCTGCCGCCGCGCGAGACGGCCTCGGTCTGAGCCGGTCTACGCACAGGGCCCGGGAACCTCTCCCGTCCACCCGGGGGAGGAACCCGGGTCACCGGCCGGGGGCCGGTCCGCCGGGACGGGCCGTCCGCCAGGGAGGAACCTGGTTCACCGGGACGTGACCCGGGTCACCAGGGGAGGAACACGTGCACGTCCTTGCCGCGCTCGTCGGTCACCACGCTGACCTGGTCGCAGAGCGTGTGTATCAGGTGCCAGCCGATGCCGCCGCCACCGCTGCGCGGATCGAAGGGGCGCGGGGCCGGCGGGGTCGTACTGCTGTCGCGCAGCACCACGTGCACCCCGTCGAAGGTCCTGCGCATCCGCAGCGCGAAGGGGCCCGGAGCGTACTGCACCGCGTTGGCGGCCAGTTCCGTCACCACCAACAGGATGTCGTCCCAGTACTCGGGGGCGGAGGGTGGCGAGGAGCGCGCCAGGTCGCGCAGGAACCCCTCCGCGGCCAGTCGCGCCCCCGTCACGTCGTGCGGCTCGCCCGCGAAGCTGTTCGTGCGGCTCGGAATCTCCTCGGCAGTCAGTGCGTCGTCCCCACGCGGCTCGGTTGACATATCGCCTCTCGGGCCCGGTGTCAGCAGGCCTGTCAGCCTTTCTCATGTGGTCTCTTGCGTCGCCACTGTTGCGTGTTCCCGTGGGGGCCGGGCCTACTCGTCCGGTTCCTCAGCCCTCAGCGGAACACATTGTCGGAGTCGTCCCACGCGGACAACACCTCGGAGGAGTGCAGCCGGCCGGGGCGCGCCCGGGACTGGTACATCGCCTCGATCTCGGCCGCGTAGTGCCGCACGATCTCGTCCCGGCGCAGCTTCATCGACGGCGTCAGCAACCCGTTCGTCACGTCGAACGGCTCCGGCAGGATGCGGAACACACGGATCGACTCCGGGCGCGACACGGCGCTGTTGGCCGCGGCCACACCCCGGGCGACCTCCTCGCGCAGCGCGTTCTCCTCGCGTGCCTCCCGCGCGTCGCCCTGCAGCGCCAGCCCCGCCCGCCAGTGTGCGAGGAACTCCGGGTCCAGCGTGATCAGCGCCCCCACACAGGGCCGGTTGTCGCCGACGACGACCGCCTGGTGGATCAGCGGGTGCATCCGCAGCCGCTGCTCCAGGAACGCCGGCGCCACGCTCTTGCCGCTGCTGGTGATGATGACGTCCTTCTTGCGGCCGGTGATCGTGAGATATCCCTCGGAGTCCAGCTGCCCGAGGTCCCCGGTGGCCAGCCAGCCGCCGCGCAGCGCGGCCCGGGTGGCGGCCTCGGCGCCCACGTAGCCCTGGAACACCGACGGCCCGCGCACCAGGATCTCCCCGTCCTCGGCGACCCGGATCTCCGTGCCCGGCAGGGCCTGCCCGACGGTGCCGGACTTCTCCCGCCCCAGCGGCTGCATCGTCGCCCCGCCGCAGGTCTCCGTCAGGCCGTACCCGTCGTGCACGTAGATGCCGATGCCCTCGTAGAAGAGGGACAGGTCGCGGGTGAGCGGCGAGCCGCCGGAGGTGGCCCGGCGCACCCGGCCGCCGAGCGCCTCCCGCAGCCTGCGGTAGACCGTGCGTTCGTACAGGGCGTGCTGCAGCCGCAGGTCGAGGCCGGGCCCCGACCCCCTGCCCAGCCGCTGCCGTTCGACGGCGGCTGCGAAGTCCCGTGCCGTGTCGGCGGCCCGCTCGAAGAGACTGCCGCGGCCCGCCTGCTGGGCCGTGCGCAGCATGTTCTTGTAGATCTTCTCGAACACCGACGGGACGCCGTAGAAGTACGTCGGGCGGAACAAGCGCAGGGCCGAGGCGAGGGAGTCCCCGCTCAGGTCGGGTTCGTGCGCCATCAGCATGCCGCCGCGCACGCAGATGCCCTGGATCATCAGGCCGTACACGTGGGAGAAGGGCAGGTACGCCAGGACCGAGCCCTGCTCCCCCGGGGGCGCCGTCGTCTCCTTCCAGCCCGCCAGCAGCGTGTCGCAGGGGCTGGCCAGACCGCGGTGGCTCAGGGCGCATCCCAGGGCGCGGCCCGTCGTGCCGGAGGTGTAGGCGATGACGGCCGTGGAGTCCGGCAGCACGATGCGGCGCATCGACTCGACCGTGGCCAGCGGGATG
Source organism: Streptomyces bullii (assembly GCF_042657145.1). Classification (NCBI taxonomy): domain Bacteria; kingdom Bacillati; phylum Actinomycetota; class Actinomycetes; order Kitasatosporales; family Streptomycetaceae; genus Streptomyces; species Streptomyces bullii. The sequence goes on along the minus strand of NZ_JBHSNY010000002.1, from coordinate 7,915 downwards.
AACTCGCCGCGCGCCACCAGCTCCTCCAGCGCACCCGCGTCCAGCTGCCAGACGTGGCGCAGCTGCGGCAGTGAGGCGCACACCGAGCCCACCGTCATCACGCCCTGCTCGTCCTCGACGACGACGGCCACACAGCCGGCGTCCCTCAGGATCCACTCCACCTGGTCGCGGGAGGAGGTCGGATAGATCGGCACGACCTCGGCGCCCACCGACCAGAGCGCGTAGGCCAGCACCGTCCACTCGTACCGGGTGCGCGCCATGATCGCGACGCGCCGCCCGGGCGAGATCCCCGACGCGATCAGCCCCTTCGCCAGATCGACCACCTCGTCGCGGAACTCGACGGCCGTCACCTCCTCCCAGGTCGCGGAGGCCGGGTCGGGGCGGCGGGCCAGCATCGGCAGCGTGGGCTCGCGGTCGGCCGTCTCGAAGAGACTGTCGGCGAGCCCGCCGGTCAGGGGCGCGGCGGCCGGGGGAGCCGGAGCGAGATCGCGCATGCACTGCTCCTGACGTGTACGGGGTGTGACTCTGCCGACGAGTACCGTCATCGGCGGTGCTCGAATGTAGCCGAGCCGAGGCCCCGCGGGGTGGGGAATGCGCAAGTGCGCCGTCCCCTGATGATCTCGCCGGGTTCGGGGGACTCGGACCGCATGAGTCAACACGTCAGTCCCGATCCCGAACCCGAACGCAGCTCCGGCCTGGAACCCGGCGGCGGCGTACCGCCCGGCGAGACCCCGCCCGCGGAGAGCAGCATGCCCGAGGCGGGCCCCCGTGAGACGCACAACCCGCCCAAGGGCTGGGCCAAGGCACCCCTGGCACTGATCCTCGTGGTGACCGTGCTGGTCGCGGCGTTCTTCCTGGCCTACGCCCTGGTGCTGCTGCTCTGAGCCGCGCCCCGGCGCCCGGTGGGTGGTGAACGGAACGCCTCACGCCTGCGTGTGCCGCACGCACTCCGTGACGACGTCCCGCAGGCTTCCCGTGCGCTCCAGCAGGGCGCGCTGCACCTGCGCGCCGTTGCCGTCCCGCAGCAGCCCGGCGCAGGTTTCCCGGGCCCGCTCCAGGTCCCCTGTCTCCTCCAGTGCCTCGCCGACATGGTCCAACAGGGACCGTACGACCGCCTCCGCCGGCATGCGCCGCATGGTCGCGGGGTGCAGCAGTTCGCCCGTGAGGCCGGACCGGGCGGCCCGCCAGTCGGCCAGCCGCAGCAGGCTCACGCTGTGGTCGACCGGCTCGGTGCCCGCCCGCCACTCGCGTGCGGCGGTCTCCACGAGCCCGCGGGCCAGGGTGGCGATCAGCACGGCGGTGTCCGCGTGCAGACAGACGTCCGAGACCCGTATCTCCACCGTCGGATAGCGGCGGGACAGCCGGGCGTCGAAGTAGATCATCGCGTCGTCGAGGATCGTGCCGGTGGCCACCATCTCCGCGACCCGCCGGTGGTACCGCTCGACGGAGCCGAAGATCTCGGTCGGACCGGCCGACGGCCAGCGCTGCCACACCCGGCTGCGGTAGCTGCTGTACCCGGTGTCCTTGCCCTGCCAGAACGGCGAGTTCGCGCTGAGCGCGGCCAGCACGGACAGCCAGGGCCGCACCCGGTCGACGACCGCGACGCCCTCCTCGTCGGAGTCGACGTTCACATGGACGTGACAGCCCAGCACCAGTTGCTCCTGGGTGGCGATGCCGTACTCCTGCGCCATCCACTGGTAGCGCCGGTTGACGCCCACGGCGGGGCTCACGGGCAGCGGTGAGGTCGCCAGCGCCGCGACGGTGCAGCCGATCTCGCCGGCGTGCCGCGCGGCCTCCTTGCGGCAGCGCACGATCTCCGCGCGCAGGCTCTCCATCGACGACTGCGGATGAGTGGCGAACTCCAGCATCTGTTCGTGGAGTTCCTTCTCGAAGACGTCCTGGTCCGCATCGTCCTGCTCGGCGCGGGCGAGTACCGCGGCGGACAGCGCCCGCGGTTCGCCGGACTCCGGATCGACCAGGAGGAGCTCCTCCTCCACTCCGACAGTGCGCACGTGATGCCGCCCTTTCTGTGACCTGACGCGGCGACGACGAGGGGGGTTCCTCGGTCGTACGACCCCGAATGCCCCGCTCGGAGCAGTCGGAACCTGCCGCCGCCTCAGGACTTCACAGAGCGAACGGCGTCAGCCACACCGTGGCCAGCGGGGGAAGCGTGATCCGTACGCACCCGTCCTCCGGCTTGACGGGGTCGGGGTTGGTGACGCCGCTGCCGCCGTAGCAGACGGCGTCGGTGTTGAGGATCTCCTCCCAGGCAGCGGTGCCGTCGGGCACGCCGAGCCGGTAGTCGTGCCGCACGACGGGGGAGAAGTTCGACACCGCGAGCAGCGGGTTGCCCTCGGCGTCGAACCGCAGGAAGGCGAAGACGTTGTCGTCGGCCGCGTCCACCGCCACCCACCGGAAGCCCTCCGGGCGGGTGTCGCACTGCCACAGGGCGGGCGTCGCCCGGTAGACCGTGTTCAGGTCCCGCACCAGGTCGCGCACGCCCCGGTGGTCGCCCGCCGAGTGGTAGCCCTCGTCGAGCAGCCACCACTCCGGCCCCCGCTCCACCGACCACTCCGCTCCCTGGGCGAACTCCTGCCCCATGAACAGCAACTGCTTGCCGGGGTGGGCCCACATGTAGCCGAGGTAGGCGCGGACGTTGGCGCGCCGCTGCCACCAGTCGCCGGGCATCTTCGACACCAGCGCCTGCTTGCCGTGCACGACCTCGTCGTGGGAGATGGGCAGCACGAAGTTCTCGCTGTAGGCGTACACCATCGAGAACGTCATCTCGTTGTGGTGGTACTTGCGGTGCACCGGCTCCTTGGAGATGTACTCCAGCGAGTCGTGCATCCAGCCCATGTTCCACTTCAGCCCGAAGCCGAGCCCGCCGGTGTCGGTCGGCCGGGTCACCCCGCCCCACGCGGTGGACTCCTCGGCGATGGTGACCACGCCGGGTGCCCGCCGGTACACGGTCGCGTTCATCTCCTGCAGGAACGCCATGGCCGCCAGGTCCTCCCGGCCGCCGTGGACGTTGGGCTCCCACTGGCCGTCCTCGCGGGAGTAGTCGAGGTACAGCATCGAGGCGACCGCGTCCACGCGCAGCCCGTCGATGTGGAACTCCTCGCACCAGTACACGGCGTTGGCCACCAGGAAGTTGCGGACCTCGGTGCGCCCGAAGTCGAACTCGTACGTGCCCCAGTCCGGGTGCTCCGCGCGCCGGGCGTCCCCGGGTTCGTACAGCGGGTCCCCGTCGAACCGGGCCAGCGCCCAGTCGTCCTTCGGGAAGTGCGCCGGCACCCAGTCCATGATCACGCCGATGCCGGACCGGTGGCAGGCGTCGACGAAGTACCGGAAGTCGTCCGGGGTGCCGAGGCGGGCCGTGGGGGCGTAGAAGCCGGTGACCTGGTAGCCCCAGGAGCCGTGGAAGGGGTGCTCGGCGACCGGCATCAGCTCGACGTGGGTGAAGCCGAGGTCCTTGACGTACGCGGGGAGTTCCTCGGCCAGCTCCCGGTAGGTCAGCCCGGGCCGCCAGGACGGCAGGTGCACCTCGTACACCGAGAAGGGCGCCTCGTGCACCGGGGTGTCCGCGCGTTGCGCCATCCACTCCTGGTCGCCCCACGTGTAGTGGGAGGCCGTCACGATCGACGCCGTGTTCGGCGGCTCCTCGGTGCGGCGTGCCATCGGGTCCGCCTTGAGGAACCGGTGGCCGTACCGGGAGGTGATCTCGAACTTGTACGGGGTGCCCTCGCCGACGCCGGGCAGGAACAGCTCCCACACCCCGGAGGCGCCCATCGACCGCATCGGGAACTGGGTGCCGTCCCAGTAGGTGAAGTCCGCGGCGACCCGGACGCCCTGCGCGTTCGGTGCCCACACCGTGAAGCGGGTGCCGGTCACGCCCTGGTGGGTCATCGGGTGCGCGCCGAGCGCCTTCCACAGCTCCTCGTGGCGGCCCTCGCGGATCAGGTGCAGGTCGAGCTCGCCGAGCGAGGGCAGGAAGCGGTACGGGTCGTGCACCTCCTGCTCGTCGGCCTCCCCGTCCCCGTACGCCACCAGCAGCGTGTAGACGGGGATCTCGTCCAGCGGCAGCACGCCGGAGAACAGGCCGTCGCCCTCGGAGGTGAGGCGGGTGCGGATCCTGTCGATCACCACGCTCACGGAGCGGGCGAAGGGGCGCAGCGCCCGGAAGACGATCCCGTCGGCGACCGGGTGGGCGCCGAGCAGTGCGTGCGGATCGTGGTGGGCGCCCGCCAGCAGGCGCCCACGGTCCTCCGGGCTCAGGGGCGGGGCGGTCCCGCACGGGACGGGTCCGGACGGCTCGGGGAGTGAGGTGTCACGCAGGGCCACGGTCAGTCTCCTCTCACGGCGAGGCGTTCGATCGCCGCCATGGGTACGGGCAGCCAGTCGGGGCGGTGCCGGGCCTCGTACAGCACCTCGTACACGGCCCGGTCCGTCTCGTAGGCGCGCAGCAGGCCGTGCTTCTTGCGCGGGTCCCACCCGGCGCTGGCGGCGTAGCCCGCGCAGTAGGCCTCCCGGCAGCGGCGCGCCCACTCCGGGCGCCAGGGGCGGCGCTGCCGGGCGGCGTAGTCGAAGGAGCGCAGCATGCCGGCGATGTCCCGCACGGGGGAGTGGGCGCTGCGCCGTTCGGAGAGCGGCCGGGACGGCTCGCCCTCGAAGTCGATGACGAACCACTCGCGCCCGGCCCGCAGCACCTGACCGAGGTGCAGGTCGCCGTGGATGCGCTGGGCGGGCGGCCCGGGGTCGCAGGTGGTGAGCGCGGCGAAGGCGGCCCGCAGGCCGGGGACGAACGGCTGGAGGGCCGGGACGCAGTGTGCGGCGGCGGTCAGCCGCTCGTGCATCGCCGCCGCCGTCCGGGCGTTCTCCCCCGGCGCGCCCACGGGGAAGGCCGAGGCCAGCGCGAGGTGGACCTCCGCGGTGGCCCCGCCGAGCGCGCGGGCCTGGACCGTGAAGTCGTCCCCGGCGGCGAGCGCGTGCAGGGCCAGCGTCCAGCCGTCGGAGGCGTCGCGCAGATACGGCTGGAGCACGCCGAGCGTCGCCCGGAACGGATGCCGGGTCTGGAACCAGGCCACCGGTGCGGGGACGCGGTGGCAGCCCTGGCGGGCCAGCGCGCCCGGCACCTCCAAGTCGGGGTTGACGCCGGGCTGGATGCGCCGGAACACCTTCAGGATGTACTCGTCGCCGTACACCAGCGAGGAGTTGGACTGCTCGGCGTCCAGCAGACGCGGCGCGAGTCCGGTGGTCACCGGCAGGGACGGGTCGCACTCGAAGCGCAGCGGGCCCGCCCAGCCGGGCTGCCGCAGCCGTTCCAGGAGCAGCTGGGCCGAACGCGGGTCGTGGAGCGCGTCGTAGACCGTCAGACCGGCCAGCGGCCCGTCCTGCACCCGCCCGATCAGCGCCCGGCCGAGCCGGGGCGAGGGGTGCTCCCGTACGCCGAGCAGGAGCTGGTAGCAGTCACCGGCCGGGTGGGCGCCGCCCGGGGCGGGCACGCCGCCGTGCCCGGCGTGGACCAGCAGGTGCAGACACCCCGGGTAGAGCTCGGTCACGGACAGCACGCCGAGCTCGGTGACGGGCCGGTCCTTGCCGGCGAACCAGCGCTGCCGTGGCAGCCACTCGCGCAGCAGCTCGCCGAGCGATTCGAGGGGCTCGGCGAGGAGCGTGCGGTCCGGGCGGAGGGATGCGGTCTTCGGCATGGTCACGCCTCCTTTCGTCGGCGCATGCTCACAGGCGTCGGCCGATGCGGGATGCGACTCGAGTGAGCCGGAACCAGTAGAAGCCGTGGCCCCCGAGGGTCAGCAGGTACGGCAGTTCGCCGATGGCCGGGAAGCGCACCCCGCCGAACAGCTCCACCGGATGGCGGCCGGCGAACTCGCGCAGGTCGAGTTCGGTGGGCTGCGCGAAGCGCGCGAAGTTGTTCACACAGAGCACCAGGTCGTCCTCGTACTCCCGCAGGAAGGCGAGGACCGCGGGGTTGGAGGAGGACAGCTCGGTGTAGGAGCCGAGTCCGAAGGCGATGTTCTGCTTGCGGATCTCGATCATGCGGCGGGTCCAGTGCAGCAGGCTGGACGGCGAGGCCATCGAGGCCTCGACGTTGGTGACCTGGTGGCCGAAGACCGGGTCCATGATCACGGGCAGGGTGAGCCGGCCCGGGTCGCAGGTGGAGAAGCCCGCGTTCCTGTCCGGGGTCCACTGCATCGGCGTGCGGACCGCGTCGCGGTCGCCGAGCCAGATGTTGTCGCCCATGCCGATCTCGTCGCCGTAGTAGATGATCGGCGAGCCCGGCAGGGAGAGCAGCAGGGCCGTGAAGAGTTCGATCGAGTGGCGGTCGTTGTCGAGCAGCGGGGCGAGTCGGCGCCGGATGCCGATGTTGGCGCGCATGCGGGGGTCCTTGGCGTACTCGGCCCACATGTAGTCGCGCTCTTCGTCGGTGACCATCTCCAGGGTCAGCTCGTCGTGGTTGCGCAGGAAGATGCCCCACTGGCAGCCCGAGGGGATGGCCGGGGTCTTGGCGAGGATCTCGGAGACCGGGTAGCGGGATTCCCGCCGTACGGCCATGAAGATGCGCGGCATGACCGGGAAGTGGAAGGCCATGTGGCACTCGTCACCGCCCCGCTCGTAGTCGCCGAAGTAGTCGACGACGTCCTCCGGCCACTGGTTGGCCTCCGCCAGCAGCACGGTGTCGGGGTACTGGGCGTCGATCTCGCGGCGCACCCGCTTGAGGAACTCATGGGTGGCCGGCAGGTTCTCGCAGTTGGTGCCCTCGGCCGCGTACAGGTACGGCACCGCGTCCAGCCGGAAGCCGTCGATGCCCAGGTCCAGCCAGAAGCGCAGGGCGGCCAGGATCTCCTCCTGGACGCGCGGGTTCTCGTAGTTGAGGTCCGGCTGGTGCGAGAAGAAGCGGTGGAAGTAGTACTGCTTGCGCACCGGGTCGTACGTCCAGTTGGAGACCTCGGTGTCGACGAAGATGATGCGGGCGTCCGGGTAGCCCTTGTCGTCGTCGGCCCACATGTAGAAGTCGCCGTACGGCCCGTCGGGGTCCTTCCTCGACTCCTGAAACCACGGGTGCTGGTCGCTGGTGTGGTTCATGACGAAGTCGATGATCACGCGCATGCCGCGCTGGTGGGCGGCGTCGACGAACTCCACGAAGTCGGCCAGGTCACCGAAGTCCGGCAGCACGGCGGTGTAGTCGGAGACGTCGTAGCCGCCGTCCCTCAGCGGCGACTTGAAGAAGGGCGGCAGCCACAGGCAGTCGACGCCCAGCCACTGGAGATAGTCGAGTTTGGCGGTCAGGCCGCGCAGGTCGCCGACGCCGTCGCCGTTGCTGTCCTGGAAGGAGCGGACGAGGACCTCGTAGAACACGGCGCGTTTGAACCACTCAGGGTCCCGGTCTTTCGCGGGTGTGTCCTCGAAGGTGTCCGGTACGGGCTCGTTGACGGTCATGACGTTCCTGCCCCTCCGTTCGGCGACGCGGCGGGCGGCAACTGGACGTGCAGGACGTGTGCGGGAGCCCGCCCCGGCTCCAGGCGCACGTAGTTGGACCTGCCCCAGAGATACGTCTCGCCCGTCAGCTCGTCGCGCACCGGTGTGAACTCGCCCCAGTCAAGGCCGAGTTGCGGCATGTCGAGGCAGACCGTCGCCTCCTGCGGGTGGTGCGGGTCGAGGTTGGCGACCACCAGCACGACGTCGTCCCCGGTGCGCTTGCTGTAGGCGATGAGCGCGTCGTTGTCGGTGTCGTGGAAGCGGAGGTTCCTGAGCCGTCGCAGGGCCGGGTGGGCCCGCCGGATGGTGTTGAGCCTGGTGATCAGGGGGGTGATGGTGCGGCCTTCGCGTTCGGCTGTCTCCCAGTCGCGGGGGCGGAGCTGGTACTTCTCGGAGTCGAGGTACTCCTCGCTGCCCTCGCGCA